>CAYLLA010000028.1:0-21825 GCA_964384555.1 uncultured Ruminococcus sp.
AAAGGTCTTTTCAACCACGCCGCCTGTGATAACGTTTTTAAGTTTGGCGCGGACAAACGCCGCGCCCTTGCCGGGTTTTACGTGCTGAAACTCGATCACCTGGTAGACGCTGCCGTCCATTTCAAAGGTGATGCCGTTTTTAAAATCACCGGCAATTACCATAATATATACCTCCGTTGTGATTCGCCGCCTGGGCGGCAGATAGTTACACTATATTGTATAATATTTTTTGGAATTTTGCAATACCTTTTTTGAACTTCGCGGCGATTTTTTTCGTTATCGGGGCAGTTTTTACGCTTTTTTTCGCATTTTTTCTTTTTTTCTCATATCCGATTGACACCGACGGCCGTGTATGCTATAATTATTCCGTAGGTATTTGCATGACGCAGGTGCCTCGCAACAATTAAAATCGACGCATCAAAGTCCGCTCTCTGTGCGGGCGGGATGCAATAGACTGCCGGCGGGCTGTATCCTGCGGTGGTCGGGAGTTGTAATATGACACTGGATGATCTGTCCGTTGGGCAAAGCGCGGTAATAAAGAGCGTTGGCGGCGAGGGGGCTTTGCGCCTGCGCCTGCTTGATATGGGGCTTATCCCGCGCACCCGCGTTGGTCTTATAAAGGTAGCGCCGCTTGGAGATCCCAAGGAGATCTCGGTACGCGGCTATGTTTTGACCCTCCGCCGCGAGGATGCGGCAAAGATAGAGCTGGATGGGGGTACACTGCAATGACCTTTGCATTGGCGGGCAACCAAAACTGCGGCAAGACCACTCTTTTTAACGCGCTCACAGGCTCAAATCAGCATGTTGGCAACTTTCCCGGCGTTACGGTAGATCAAAAATCCGGCGAGATACGCGGCCACCGCGGCACGAGCGTGGTCGATCTGCCGGGTATATATTCCATCCGCCCCTATACGCAGGAGGAGATAGTCTCCCGCGATTTTATAATCGACGGCAAGCCTGACGGTATAATAAACATAGTTGATGCAACAAATATAGAGCGCAATCTTTATCTTACCCTGCAGCTGCTTGAGCTGCGCATTCCCACCGTTATAGCGCTCAATATGATGGATGAGGTGCGCTCCGGCGGCGGCTCGGTGGATATCAAAAAGATGAGCGAGATGCTGGGCGTGCCGGTAGTCCCCATCAGCGCGGCAAAGGGAGAGGGCGTCTCCGAACTGGCCGATCGAATGGTGGAAACAGCCAAGGCGCGCCACCTGCCCGCGGTATATGATTTTTGCGGGGATGGCCCCGTGCATCGCTGTATACATGCCACCGCGCACGTGGTGGAGGATCATGCCAAGGCCGCGGGAATATCACCGCGCTTTTGCGCCACCAAGCTCATTGAGGGCGACCATGATATGGAGCGGCGGCTTGAGCTTCACCAAAACGAGCTTGAGATGATAGAGCATTCGGTGGTGGAGATGGAGACCGAGACCGGCTTTGACCGCAATGCGGCGCTGGCCGATATGCGCTACGCGTTTATCGAGCGTGTGGTGGAGGCATCTGTCGTTAAGCCGCACGAAAGTCGCGAGCGGCGGCGCAGTGAGGCGCTTGACCGCGTCCTTACCGGCAAATACACGGCGATCCCGGTGTTTATCGGCATAATGCTGTTGGTATTTTGGCTCACATTTGATATTATCGGGCAAAATCTATCTGATCTGCTCTCGTCGGGGATAGATGCGCTCACCATGCTGGTCGGGCGTGCACTCACCGCATACGGCATCAACGATGTGGTGTACAGTTTGGTTATCGACGGCGTGTTTGCGGGAGTGGGCAGTGTGCTCAGCTTCCTGCCCATAATCGTTACCCTGTTCTTCTTCCTTTCGATCTTGGAGGATACGGGATATATGGCGCGTATCGCCTTTGTTATGGATAAGCCGCTTCGTAAGCTCGGGCTGTCGGGGCGCAGCTTTGTGCCTATGCTCATCGGCTTTGGATGTACCGTGCCCGCCATCATGGCAACGCGCACGCTGTCATCCGATCGCGACCGCAAAATGACCATCCTTTTGACCCCATATATGAGCTGTTCGGCAAAGATAGCGATATATTCCGTCTTTGTCAACGCGTTTTTCAAGAACTATCGCGCACTGGTGATGGTGGGGCTTTACCTTGGCGGCATCGTGCTGTCCATCCTGGTGGCGGTGATACTAAAGCACACCGTCTTCCGCGGTCAGCCTGTGCCCTTCGTTATGGAGCTGCCGAATTATCGTTTCCCGTCGCCGCGCAGTGTATTCATGTTGCTTTGGGAAAAGGCAAAGGATTTTCTTGAGCGTGCCTTTACCGTTATCTTTGCGGCAACGGTGATAATATGGTTCCTTACCACCTTTGATACCCGCCTGAATGTTGCCGCCGACAGCTCGGATAGCCTTTTGGCGCTCATCGGTCGGTTTATCGCGCCCGCTTTCCGCCCGCTCGGCTTTGGCGATTGGCGCGTGGTGACCTCGCTCATCTCCGGCTTCTCGGCCAAGGAGGCAGTGGTCAGCACCATGACCGTTCTGCTCGGCACAAATACCGCAAACCTCGGCGGCGTGCTTGGCGGACTGTTCACCCCCATATCCGCCATCAGCTTTTTGGCATTCACACTGCTCTATACCCCCTGCGTTGCGGCAGTGGCGGCCATAAAACGCGAGCTTGGCTCGCGGCTGGCGACTATCGGAGTGGTCATAATGCAGTGCGGCGTGGCTTGGATAGTAAGTTTTGCAATTTACAATCTTCTAAATTGCATTTTCTGATTGAAATATGCGCAAAAATGTGCTATAATAATGTGCGGGATGCAGATCTGCCGATTCTGCGCCCGCATATTGATTTGATGGAGGTCAGCCTATGGGCATTGGCGATTATATATTGATCGGCGCGGTGGCGGCGGCGCTTGTCGCGGCTATCGGTCATACGATCAAAAAGCGGCGGCGCGGCGACTACGGTTGCGGCGGCTGTATGGGCGATTGCTCCGCTTGCATGCATGCCTCCTGCCAGGGCGAGCGCCCCGGGGACGGAAAAGCGCAAAGTGTCGCCGGTGCCGATGTTGGCGGATCCCCCGCAGACGATAACAAAAACGAATAATAAAACAAATTTACAAACAAACGATCCGACTCGGATCGACTAAATCGATAAAACCGAAATAAACCCAAAACGGAGAACAAAACAGTGTACAAGATACTAAAAAAAGAGGTGCTGAACCCCACCGTCACGCTGATGGAGATAGAAGCGCCGCTTGTCGCCCGCCGTGCAGAGGCCGGGCAGTTTATAATATTGCGTGTGGACGAGGATGGCGAGCGCATTCCCCTGACCATCGCGGGCTTTGACCGCGCGGCGGGATGGGTGCGGATAATCTTTCAAACAGTAGGCGCAACCACTGCGGCGCTTGCCGAGCTTAGCGAGGGCGACTGTATCGCGGATTTTGTAGGTCCGCTCGGTCGCGCAACCGAGACGGACGGCCTGCAGAGGGTCTGCGTTATCGGCGGCGGCGTGGGGTGTGCCATCGCACTGCCGATAGCCGAAAAGCTGCACGCCGCGGGATGTCATGTGACCTCTATCGTCGGCTTCCGCTCAAAGGATCTGGTGATACTTGAGGATGAATTTCGTGCGGCCTCCGACCGCTTTGAACTGGTCAGTGATGACGGCAGTGTGGGGCGGCGCGGCAATGTTTGCATGCCGCTTGACGAGCTTTTGGCATCCGGCGAGCGTTTTGACATGATATTTGCCATCGGTCCGCTGATCATGATGAAATTTGCCGTGGCCTCGGCTCGCCCCTACGGCGTGCCCGTTACCGTCTCAATGAACCCGATAATGATAGACGGCACCGGCATGTGCGGCGGTTGCCGACTTACGCTTATTGAGGACGGGCAGCGCGTGGTGCGCTTTGCCTGTGTTGACGGACCTGATTTTGACGGCTATGCCGTGGATTTTGATGAGGCGATGTGCCGTGGCGGCATCTATCGCACCGCAGAGCGGCATGCGTACGAGAGCCGTTGCAATCTTTTGGGAAAGGCGGGTGTTTGAGATGTCAAAGCCCAATATGGATCTCAAAAAAACTCCCATGCCGCAGCTCGCGCCGGAGGTGCGCGCGCACTGCTTTGAGGAGGTCGCGCTCGGATATTCAGACGAGGAGGCGCAAAACGAGGCGGCGCGTTGCCTCAATTGCAAAAATCCCGCATGTGTTGGGGGATGTCCCGTAGGCGTTAAGATACCCAACTTTATCGCAAAGCTTCGCGATGGAGATATTGACGGCGCGTTTGCCGTTATCAGTAAGGATTCAAGCTTGCCCGCCGTTTGCGGTCGCGTTTGCCCGCAGGAATCGCAGTGCGAGGCGCGTTGCGTGCGCGGTATCAAGGGCGAGCCTGTAGGCATAGGCAGACTTGAGCGATACGTGGCGGATCGTCATGCCGCCGCGGGTGGCAAGGTCGAACGTCCCGCATCAAACGGGGTGCGCGTGGCGGTAGTCGGCTCCGGCCCCTCCGGGCTTACCTGTGCGGGTGATCTTGCACGCGCCGGCTTTGCGGTCACCGTGTTTGAGGCACTGCATACGCCAGGCGGTGTTTTGATGTACGGCATCCCGGAGTTCCGCCTGCCCAAATCGATAGTTCAGCGGGAGGTGGATCAGCTCCGCGCGCTTGGTGTTGAATTTATGACAAATACCGTCATCGGCAAAACGCTGACGGTGGATGATCTTTTTGCCGACGGCTATCGTGCCGTTTATATCGGCTCGGGCGCGGGGCTTCCCATGTTCATGGGCATACCCGGCGAGGGGCTTTGCGGCGTTTATTCGGCTAACGAATACCTCACTCGCGCCAATCTCATGGGCGCGTACAAGGCGGATTCCAAAACGCCCATCATGCGCGGCGGCCGCGTGGCGGTAGTCGGCGGCGGCAATGTCGCCATGGATGCGGCTCGCACCGCTCTCCGTCTCGGCGCAGAGCGCGTTATGATAGTTTATCGCCGCTCTGAGGCTGAGCTTCCCGCACGCCGCGAGGAGGTAGAGCACGCAATGGAGGAGGGGGTGGAGTTCCACTTCCTTTGCAACCCCACCGAGGTGCTGGGTCATGTGACCGAGGATAGGCGCGACCCCAAATACGGTTTTGTACGTGCGCTCCGTTGCGTTAAAATGGAGCTTGGCGAGCCTGACGAGCGCGGCCGTCGCCGTCCGTGTGCGGTGGAGGGGAGCGAGTTTGAGCTTGAGGCCGACACCGTTATAATGGCTCTCGGCACAACGCCCAACCCGCTGATACGCTCAACGACCGAGGGGCTTGAGGTCAACCGGCGCGGCTGTATCGTGATCGATGAGGCAAACGGCAGGACGTCGCGTGACGGTGTTTACGCCGGCGGCGATGCCGTGACCGGCGCGGCTACCGTTATCTCCGCCATGGGAGCGGGCAAGCACGCCGCACGCGCGATCATCGAAAGCCTTGGGGAATGACCATAAAGGGCTGTATTGAATCCAAAAATAAAAAATGTAAGCGTATGCCGTGATGTTGACGGCATAAAAAGATCCCCACGGGGCTGTAGCAGCCCCGTGGGGATAATTATATTAGATCTGTGTTAGGTTATTGAGCCGCATCAACGATAGCGGTGAACTTCTTTGCAACCAGGGATGCGCCGCCGATAAGGCCGCCGTCCACATTCGGCTTTGCAAGGAGCTCGGCCGCGTTGGCATCGTTCATAGATCCGCCGTACTGGATGGTGGTCGCCTCGGCAACCTCCTCGCCGTAAAGCTCAACAAGCACGCGGCGGATGGCCGCGCAGGTCTCCTCGGCCTGGTCGGGAGTTGCGGTAAGACCTGTGCCGATAGCCCATACAGGCTCGTAGGCGATGATGATGTTCTTCATATCCTCGGCGCTGATGCCTGCAAGATCAAGCTTTGTCTGCATGCCGACGACCTCGTTGGTAATGCCGGCAAGTCTCTGCTCCTTGACCTCGCCAAGGCAGAGGATGACCTTCATGCCTGCGGCAAGTGCGGCCTTGGTGCGGAGGTTTACAGTCTCGTCTGTCTCGGCAAAATACTGACGTCTTTCGCTGTGGCCGATGATGACATACTCTACGCCGATGGCGCGAAGCATCTCGGCAGAGACCTCACCTGTATATGCACCCTTGGGGGCAAAGTGAACGTTCTCGGCGCCTATCTTGATGTTGGAGCCGGCTGCGGCCTCCATAGCGGCGGTGATGGTAACATAGGGAGCGCAAAATACGATGTCGCAGTTATTCTTGCCCGCTACCATGGGCTTTATCTCGTTTATAAACGCTGTCGCCTCGGCAGGGGTGAAGTTCATCTTCCAGTTGCCGGCGATAACGGTCCTTCTCTTCTGGGGATTCATATCATTGTACCTCTTTATTTATATGCGATAATGCAATTATGCAATTATTCCTTATCCTGCAGGCAGGCGATGCCGGGAAGCTCAAGTCCCTCAAGGAATTCAAGGGATGCGCCGCCGCCGGTGGAAACGTGGGTCATCTTATCGGCAAAGCCGAGCTTTTCAACAGCCGCCGCGGAGTCGCCGCCGCCGATGATGGAGATAGCGCCGCTCTCTGCAACTGCCTTGGCAACAGAGTTTGTACCGGAGGCAAAGTTAGGCCACTCGGAAACGCCCATGGGGCCGTTCCAAACAACGGTTCCCGCACCTACCAGAGACTTTGCAAAAAGCTCCTGGGTCTTGTCGCCGATGTCAAGTCCCATCCAGCCATCGGGGATGGAATCGGAATATATGCGCATAAAGGTGGTGTTCTCGTCATACTCACGACCGATGATGTTATCAACGGGCAGCAGGAAGTTTACCTTGCGCTCGCGAGCCTTATCCATCATCTGGCGTGCAAGATCGAGCTTGTCGTACTCGCAGATGGAAGTACCGACAGACTTGCCCTCTGCCTTAAAGAAGGTGTAGGCCATGCCGCCGCCGATGATAAGAGTATCGACCTTGTCGATGAGGTTGTTGATAACGCCGATCTTATCGGATACCTTTGCGCCGCCGAGGATGGCAACAAAGGGACGGGCGGGATCCTCAAGAGCCTTACCCATAACGGAGATCTCTTTCTGGATCAGGTAGCCGCAAACTGCGGGCAGACCGCCGTACATTGCAACGCCGGCTGTGGAGGCGTGTGCGCGGTGAGCTGCGCCAAACGCATCGTTTACAAAGATCTCGGCCATAGAGGCAAGCTCTTTGGCAAATTCGGGATCGTTCTTTTCCTCGCGGGGATCAAAGCGGGTGTTCTCAAGCAGCATAGCCTCGCCGCCCTTAAGCTCTGCGGCCATCTTGCGGGTCTCGGGACCGATGGTGTCGGGAGCGAGGGGAACGTTTTGGCCAAGCAGCTCGGTGAGTCTTGCCGCAACGGGAGCCAGTGTGAACTTGGGGTTGACCTGTCCCTTGGGCTTGCCCATGTGAGAGCAAAGGATCACGGCCGCGCCGTGGCTGAGAAGATACTTGATGGTGGGAATGGCCTCGACTATTCTCTTGTCAGAGGTGATAACGCCGTCCTTGAGCGGTACGTTAAAGTCGCAACGAACAAGAACCTTTTTGCCGGATACGTTGATATCCTCAATGGTTTTTTTATTGTAGGTCATTTAAATGAACCTGCCTTTCGCAATTTTATACATTATATAATATACCACATTTTTCGTCGCTTTACAAGGGGTAAATTGAAAAAAACAGCCGCAAAACAAGCAAAAATTGCATTTTTGGCGGTAATGCGTGCCGCCGCGGCGAGACTTATCGGCTTTTTACGCTGCTGGGGGCTGTGGCGGCCACGCGGCGAATGTCCTCCCAAAGCTCCGCGGCGGATTCGGCGGTGGCGTGCGGCGGGGAGGCGGCTACCGTGCGGCCGTTTTTGGCGTAAAGATAAAGCCTGAATCTGCCCTCTCCGTCTGCAAGCACGCAAAACTTGGGGCATTTTTGCGCCGCCTCCTCGCCCATGGCGGCAAGAGGTGCATCGGCATTTATCCGCACCGATGCTATCCCCTTGCGGCAGAGCGGCAGGGTGGTGTGGTCACCGCCCTCAAGCAACACGCGCGTGCCAACGCAAAGGGCAAAGGAATAAAAGCCGTCAAAGGAGACGGATATCTCATACCTGCCCGTCATTTGACTTTTTCGCCCTCGGCGGCATCGTCCGCTTCGCCGTCGCTCGCGCCGCCCTCAAGCACAGCGTTGATCCAGTTTAATACATAAAGGTAGGTTTCGGCTCGGTCGATCTCGTTGAGTATCTCATGCCGCCCGCCGGGGATGAGCTTTGTAGTCAGGCGGGATAGCCCTGCCGCCGTCAGTCTTGCCGAGACCTCGCGCACGCCCTTGCCAAAGCCGCCCACGGGGTCTTCATCACCGCTTATCAGCAAAAGCGGCATGTCCGTTGGGAGCTGGGGCGCCCAGTCGTCCGCATTGACCTCGTCAAGCATCAAAAACAGCTCGCGGTAGGCGGAGGCGGTGAATGTAAAGGTGCAATACTTATCGGCATTGTACTTTTTAACTATCTCCTCGTCACGCGTCAGCCACGCGTTTTTGTCGCATCCGCGCTCACAGTGGGAAAGATAGCCGGAAAACGCCATCCGCGCCAGCATGCGACTGCGGTGGTGCGGCCCGCGCAAACTGCAAATTATGTTCGCCAGTGTGATGGCAATGCCTGTAGGAGCGCCGCGCCCGGCTGTTCCCATAATTATCGCTGCATTGATATCCTCGGCGTAGTGCGTCAAAAACAGCCGCGCCACAAACGAGCCCATGCTGTGACCCATCAGTATCACCGGCACACCGGGAAAGCGCGTTTTTATAACGCCGTTCATTATGTGCAGGTCGTCCACCAACGTGCGGCGGTCGCCCTCCTCGCCACCGAAATAGCCAAGATCGTCGTCATCTGCCGCGCTCTCGCCGTGTCCGCGGTGGCAGTTGCCGGCCAAGGCTATGCCGTTACTGCAAAGATAGCCCGCAAAGTCGGCATAGCGGCCTATATATTCGCACATGCCGTGCGATACCTGCAATACCGCGCGCACATCCCCCTCGGCGGGCGAGTATATCTCGTAGGCGATGGCGGTCGAGCCGTCGGAGGATATAAAAGTGGATCGGTAGGGCATCGTCGCCTCGGCGGCCGTTTTATCCTTTTTGTCGTTCATGGGTCATTATCATTCCTTTCGTTATGATCGTTTGATCGTTATCAGTCGTTATCTTTGATTTCGGAGCATCCGCTCGGCGGCGGGGCGCTCATCTCGCGGTAGCGTGCCGCGGCCATTGTGAGCAGTACCTCGCGTGAGTTGAGAGTCGGGTCGGCTGTGGCGGCCTCAAGCAAAAAGTCAAGCACCTGCCCCATATCGCGGCCGTAGGGAACGCCCGCGGCGTGCAGATCTCTCCCGCCAACGGCCAATGTGCGCATGGTCACCGGCCCGCCCTCGCGGATTATCTGATCAAAAAGACGTAATATCTCACCGCTGTCATCCTCTCCGCGTGCGGCGGCGGCAAGGATGGCGGCATCGGCATTGCCAACCTCTCGCATAAAGCGGCGCACCGAGGTGATGTCAGGCGGTGGCAGCTTTACCGTTGCCGCGGCAAGTGCGCGTGCGGCGCCTTTGTTGGATAGGCGCAGGTATGCTGTTGCCGCGCGGACAGGCTCCGGGTCCTTGAGTCCCACATGCCGCAGGATGGCCCCAAGCCGCAGGGCAGGGTCGGCGGGCAGGCGGTCAACTGCTTCAAGCTCCGCGTGCGGCGGAGATATCCCGCACAGCACCACCGCGGGGAGTCCCGCCTTTGCCGCCATGCACAGCTGTTTTGCCGGGTGCGCGGCAGAGAGCAGGCGCTCCCCCTCCGCGGCTATACGCTCGGCGGAGACCGCACAAAGTTTGCCCGCAAGCTCCGCCGCGGCGGAGAGGGTGGCGGGGTCTATCTCATAATCAAGCACCGCGGCAAATCTAAAGCTGCGCATTATCCTCAGCGCATCCTCGGTAAAGCGCCGCCGCGGGTCGCCAACACAGCGTATCCGCCGCCGCGCTATATCCCCGCGCCCGTCAAAGGGATCGCAAAGGCCGCGGCTCGGCGAGTAGGCCATGGCGTTAACGGTAAGATCCCGCCGCGCCAGATCTTCTTCAATATTTGATGTAAAGCTTACGCTGTCCGGGTGGCGGCCGTCGCTGTAACTGCCGTCAACGCGAAAGGCGGTTATCTCTATCGGCTCGCCGTCCGAGAGCACCGTTATGGTGCCGTGGCGAATGCCTGTCGGTATCACGCGAAAGCCGCGGGCGGTAAAAAGCTCGGCGCTTGTCTCGGGCGGGGCGGCCGCGGCAACATCCCAGTCGTGTACCTCTCGCCCCATTATGCTGTCCCGCACTGCGCCGCCAACCACGTATGCGGGTATCGCCGCATCCTCAAGGACGGATAGTACCCTCTCTACCGCCGCGGGTAGTGCAAGCCTTATATCATTGCTGGTTACATTCATCTCGGTCATTTTTGGGGATGGTCTCCTGCCTCCTTTCCGCCGCGCCGTTTCGCGTGCGCGCGTATTATGCTGATCTTTCTGTATTTATTATAGCATACTCGGGCAAATTTTGCACTACAAAGTTGAATATTTTTTTCTCCTATGGCAAAAATATAGGTGAAGAGCCACACGGCTTTGTTAGTACATTTAAAAAAAGGAGCAACAAATGAAGATCAAAAAGCAATCCGATCCCGAAAAGCGTTCGGACGGAACAGGAGGCGGCCGAGGTAAGACCCGCGCGGCCGCGGGGGACAGGGTCGATCGCACCGTGTATCTTACGGTGGCGACGCTTCTTATGATACTTGCGGTGGCGGTGGCGCTGACATCCGCCGCAAACCGCGCAAGGCGCGGCGGGGAGGATACCACAGCGGCAGGGGAGGGGACATCAGCACCCGCCGAGACATCAAGCCTTGCCGCGCCCATCCCGCCGCACACGATAGCACCGATAACCACATTGCCGCCGCCCGAGACCACAAAAGAGCCGGATCGCGAGGTGGCGGACGTGATACCGACCTTTATTCTGCCGGTCGAGGGCATGCTCGGCGCATCTCACGATCCCACCACGCAGGTATTTTCGGACACCATGAAGGACTGGCGCGTGCATCTCGGCATCGATATCATGGCAAGCCTTGGGGATGCGGTCTACGCCTCCGCCGACGGCAGGGTGACAAAGATATGGGATGACCCGCTTTACGGACATTCGGTGAGCATCGGTCACACGGGAGGTGCGGTCAGCATCTATAAAAATCTTGCGGACGAGCCGTCCGCCGCTCTTGAGGTCGGCAGCAGTGTGAGGGCGGGTGACGTGATAGGCGCCGTGGGTGACGGCGCGATGATAGAGCTGGCGGAGGAGCCGCACCTGCATTTTGAAATAAAGATAGACGATGTGGGTGTAGACCCGCTTGAATATCTCTCAAAAAACGCACTTGCAACGCTTGAGCGTGATACGGCCTTTGAGCATTAAGCATTAAAATATTAATATGCCCCCGCAAACGGACATTGTCCGTTTGCGGGGGCAGTTTTGGTCATTCTTTTACAAAGTGAGCGGCTTTTATGGCCAGAGCGTAGTATTCCTCCGGCGGCATGCCCTGTATGTATTTCGTTTCAAGCGATATCGTGCCGTCATAGTCGGCAAGATAATGCCGTACATACTCCCAATCCACGCCGTGCGACTGCCCGGGCAGCAGATGCTCGTCATGTTGATAGGCGCCGTCGTTATCATGCAGGTGCAGGGCGGAGAGTCTGGGGCGGTACTTGGCCAGCGCCACCTTGGTCTGCGAAAAACAGGCCTCATGCCCGCTGTCAAAGCAAAATCTCAAGCGGTCGGAATCAATGGCGTAGAAAAGATAGTCTATAAAATGAAAATAACGCTGGTTTTCAAGGCACAGGTCTATCCCCAGCCGCTCGGCGGCCTCCGTCAGGCGGGAGAAGCGGCCGATGCCTACCTCGGTTATCGGCGGATAGTTTATCGAGTGTGATACATGGTAAACTATGCGGCGCACACCTATCTCGGCGCATCTTTCCATGTGCGCAAGATATGCCGCGCACCTTGCGTCCCCCGCATCTCCCGGGAGCCACATCTCGTTTATGCCGTCCCACGGAGCGTGGACGTTTTCTATCTCAAGTCCCGCCGCGGCTATGTCGGCGGCCAGCTGTGTGTTGGGGTATTTGCCGTCAAGGTGTAAAAGCACCGAGTGAAAGCCCGCCGCCTTTACAGCCGCCAGTGCGCGGGTGGGTGCGGTGTTTATAACACCAAGGTGAATTCCGTAGCGTGTCATTTGTGACCTCCGTTATTCGTTATAATGTTTTGGGGTGAGGGGGCGCACTGTGATGTGCAAAAAAACATCGGGCCGCCGACTATGTGCGGACAGCCCGATGGGGTATTATTCTATCAGGCTCTGCCGAAAGAACCCAGCACGTCGCGGATCTTGTGGATGACCATCTCCTTGACGGCTACGCGGCCTGCGCCAAGGTACTCGCGCGGGTCGAAAGCGGCGGGATTTTCCGCAAATACGCGGCGGATGGCGGCGGTCATGGCAAGGCGGATATCAGAGTCGATATTGATCTTGCAAACTGCCATCTGCGCGGCCTGGCGAAGCTCGCTCTCGGGAATGCCTATGGCATCGGGGAGCTTGCCGCCCAGCTCATTGATGGTGCGGACGAATTCTTGGGGCACGGAGGATGCACCGTGCAGAACGATCGGGAAGCCGGGGAGGCGCTCCTCGATCTCCTTGAGGATATCAAAGCGGAGCGGCGGGGGAACAAGCACGCCATCGGCATTGCGGGTGCACTGCTCGGGTGTGAACTTGTATGCGCCGTGGGAGGTGCCGATGGCGATGGCAAGGGAGTCAACACCTGTGCGGGTAACGAACTCCTCGACCTCCTCGGGGCGGGTGTAGGTGGAATCCTCGGCGCTTACGTTTACATCGTCCTCGATGCCGGCAAGCTTACCAAGCTCACCCTCAACAACAACGCCGTGAGCGTGAGCATATTCAACTACCTTTTTGGTGAGGGCGATGTTGTCCTCAAAGGAGTGCTTGGAGCCGTCTATCATAACGGAGGTAAAGCCGCCGTCAATGCAGGACTTGCAGATCTCAAAATCTGCGCCGTGGTCAAGGTGAAGGGCAAAATCAACGCCGCTGTCCTTGGATGCAGCCTCGGCAAGACCCAGCAGATATGCGGGCTTTGCGTACTTGCGTGCGCCTGCGGAGACCTGAAGGATAACAGGGGACTTTTCCTCGGCGGCCGCCTCGGTGATAGCCTGGATTATCTCCATGTTGTTGATGTTAAAGGCGCCAACGGCGTAACCGCCCTCGTATGCCTTTTTAAACATTTCTTTTGTGGTAACAAGTGCCATTTTAAATGCCTTTCTTTGGCGGTGGTTTGTATTTGAAGCGCGATCGTATGCCGATCGGCTCCCGCCCCCGCGACAGATATTCATACATAGTATATTTTACTCTATTTGAGCAAAAAAATCAATAGCGAACCGCACAAAAAATGCGGACTATCCTGATTTTTTTGCAAAAAGATACGAAAAAGACGAAACTTGCGCTCCTCGACCAAGCTGCCGCAATATGATGGTGATGCTTTTGCGCTCGGCGGTTATTGGTCTTTTAAATAATGATCACATTTTAATATGAACTTTTTGCCGCAGCGGCAAGCTTCCTTATCTGCACGCCGCGCGTGCAACATCACACGCGAAGCGTGCATCACTCCGCAAAGTGCCAACTTTGCGGTACTGCCTTACTTGCGTCGGCGGGGGAGCAGGCACGTGCCGAGCGCAAACACCACGGCGCATCCCGCGGCGGGCAGGGAGATGAGCGAGCCGCAGCCGCCGTTACCGCCCGCGGCGGCGGTGGTCTCCACGGCTGTCTTTTCGTAAACGGCGTTGATAGTCAGATCCTCCGTCACAAAGCCGGGTACGGTCGTATCCCATCCGGTAAATTTATATGTGTAGGCATCGTCGGCGGGCATTTCGGGATCGGCAGGCGGGGTAAGCTTATCGCCCCAAAAATATGTCTCCTCCTGTACTACCGTGTCGCCGGACATGAATTTTACCGTGTACTGTAAAAGCTCGTATTTTGCGTTTAGTGTGATAGTGGCATCGGCGGTGTAGACGTCGCCGGGCTGATAGATGGTCTTGGTGGTTCTGTCCTCCCAGCCCACAAAGCGGTAGCCCTCGTCACCGTTCACACCCTCGGCAATGGTCACGCTCTCGCCCGGTCTTTTGCGCACGGGGTTGGGGACTTTGGCCTTGGAGGACTTATAATATACGGAGTAGATAACATCATCCTCATGCATGAGGTAGGACATGGATACCCAGCCGCTCTTGCCGCTGTATTCTATCCTGCCCCAGCCGTTTTTGGTCTCGGTGACCTCAACGCGCGTGCCCATGGGCAGGGCATCCGTAAGCTTTGCGGAGGATGAGGTCGGCTCGGCACGGAAGTTAAGACCGTCCGATGCGGTGGTAAAGAAAACGCCGGTGCGCTCGTTGTCGGCGCGCAATTCAAAATCATAAACCGCGCCCTCGGGTGTGCCGGAATAGGCGGGTATGCCGTAGCCTACTATCGTTTTGTCGCCGCGCTCATAGCGGTGCATGCCGACCACGCCGCCGCTGTTGCCCTCAACTGTGTAGATGGCATCATCGGTCGTTCCTACTACCAGTCCCACGTGGGTGGATACGGCGTTTGACGAGCCGGTCTTAAAGAATATCACGTCACCGGTCATAGGTATGTAGTCACTGCCCTGCCACGCGGTGCGGTCCTTTATCGATCTATACCAGTTTACCATGCGGGGGCAGCTCACCTCGGATATCGCGGCGGTGGTGGGAACATGCGCACTGCGCAGGCAAAAGGAGACGAATGCGGCGCACCAGGCGTAGCCGTAGCTCGTGCCGTTGCCCTCGCCGTTGTCAAGCTTGCCGTAAAGGCGGTTGTATTCAACAAAATTCTTGCTGCCGGAGGTGTTAAGTCCGTCAAAGTCAAGGTCGCTGTCACCCTCGTGATAGCCAAGCTGTGTTAAGGCAAGAGCCACCGTATCGCGGCGCTCGTCACCGCTCGGCTTGTAGGCTTCAAGCGCGGCGTAGTAAGGGCTGGAGAGATACCCCTCGCTTGCGGTGTAGCCATCCGGCAGTGCGGCGGCGGGTGCGGCCATCAGTGCCGCGGCAAGCCACAGTGTCATAAATAGGGAAAGGGATGCGGTCAAGATCTTTTTGGTTTTTGCTGTCATTGCTGTTTTTTGCTTTTGCATCTGCAAAGGCTTCCTTTCTCGCGGATCTGCGGCCGGCGGTAATGCGCGACATTTCCGGGCCGTTATCGACGATCCTTGCCGTTTGTCTACATTATACCATTATATGTGACAAAAAGCAATAGCTTTTTTGCGGGGGATGGAGGCTGACGGCGGGGCGTGCCTTGCTTCAAAATGCAATGCCCTGTTTATACGATCATATCTTAGTGATGAGGTCTATCGCATACAGCGGCAGATCTTGACCAAGAAAAGCTTAATGAAAAGCGTATGAGCATTCGACCCAAGAAGGAAGAAGAAGCGCAAAAGCGTATATCCAATCTTTACGGCTATTGCCAAGATAATTTCTTCCGTGCAAGCAAAAATGCGGTTGCCAAGCGGCTTGGTGAACAGCCTGCGGATGTTGAAAAGCAAGAATCCAATATACAGACCGTTCCTACACCGAGTTGGCTCAGAGGTAGGAAGAAGAAAGATAATAGAGAGGAGCGTTAATGGGAAAGGCGGAAAGTCCGAGGACTTTCCGCCTGATGTTATTTTATTTAACTATGTGATAATGTATGGATGGTGGCGGCGGCAAACTACTGTTTTGTTCATATCTATTATCAATATCAGAAATGAATTCGTCAACGACAATCTCATAATTATCAAAGTCCAACAATGTATCGCCAGAGGTGCCAATCCACATATCAACACTATCGGAATATTTTAAGCATATGTCAATAACAGATTTTAGTTTATTCATATTATTGATAAATTGTATTTTAGAACTATTGATATACCACCATGGCTTAACGAGTAATTCACAATTGTCAAAATCATATGAATCAGAAATGCTGAACGAGAAACACGCTTTGTGTTCATGCTCAAAAGGCTCTATAAATCTATTGTTTGTGAATATACCAAATTGCATTTTCTTTGATTGGTTATATATTTCTTCTAATAGATCATTACAACTAATTACTTCCTTTGAAAATGAAACGATAAGAAATGCACTCATATTAAACCTCACTCACTAATAATTTCACCAAATATATTATACACTTTATGACCGTTGGGCTGCCCAGCGTCATTGTATGAATATACATGTACATGAGGAAGGTAAGATAATGTGATTGCATATGCTCATAAAGCAATCCCTCCTTGTATAAAATGTCTCAATTAAAACAGCGCATAAGAAGATCGGGACATCAATCCATAACTCTTATGCGCTGTAATTCTTTATGTTATGCCTAATAATTCCCGTATAGATACCTCGTTTCTTGACGAGAACAACTCGGCTACAATAAATCAATCTTCGCACATTGTTGTCGGGTTTTGTGTTTGATTTCTTACGGCTATTAAATTGTGAGTTTATTATATCATATCTTGGAATATTTTTCAAGTGTGTTTAAAACAAAAAATGAAAATTCTTTTTGAACAGATTGTCGAAATGTGTCGCTATAGCTCTTATTATAAAGAACACATAACATTTTGTTAAGATTCTGTAAACATACACACTTTACCCTTGACAAAAGTGGTTTCAATAGCAATTCGGTACATGTTTGCACCTCCGTAAATGTAATACAAGTATAGTATACCACATGATCACAAAAAATGCAACGAGTTTTGTGCGTGTGACTACACTTTTTACGACGAATAATGCGATTTGAATTAAAATATTGCTTGAATTTACAAAAAGAGGAGCGCGCGAGTATGTGACAGAGTCACGGCAATAAGCAAGCGCTGAGCGGAGGGATCTTTGTGCGATTTTTCTCACCGGGGGGTTGACACACCCTATTAAATAGGGTATAATATAGATACAGACAAGAGATTGGAGAGACAATATGACCAGAACATTTGTAGAGCTCCCGACATTCCGTTCCAGGTGGAAGAGCATGGGCCTTGGCGACGATGATCTGAAACGCTTGCAGGAGGAACTGCTGGCAGACCCCGGGGTCGGTGCTGTCATGCGCGGAACGGGAGGGGTGCGAAAGATGCGATTTGCTTTTGAACAAAGAGGCAAGAGCGGAAGTGTTCGTGTCATTTATGTAGATTTTGAGGTCTATGAGAAAATATTTTTGATAACCGCATATCCTAAAAATGAAAAGGATGATCTGTCCGACAGCGAACGGAACGAGATACGTCAGATGATCCGCGCGCTGGAGGATCAGTTGAAAGAAAACGCGAAGTAAAGGAGGGTACGCATATGAACCTGTTTGACGACATCAAGACCGGACTCGGTCAGGCAATTGAATACGAAAAGGGTAACTTAAAGGCAAAAACGACGACCTTGACGGTCGAGCCTGTCGAGAACTTCAAACCGGAGGAGATACGTTCCATTCGCATGGAAACAGGACTCACTCAAATATTGTTTGCCAAATATATGGGTGTATCGGTCAAGACGGTGGAAGCTTGGGAAGCGGGGCGTAATCACCCGGAGGGCGCAGCTTGCCGTTTGTTGTCCATGACACGAAATGATCCTACATTTCCGCGGCGTTCCGGTATTGTAACTGCATCTGTGGGAAAGTAAGTCGTCCCGGTGATATGGTGGGGTTCTGAATCCTGACCGGCGCGTCTGGACTGCTAAATCAAGCTTCACCTTGGCGCCGATCCTATACAAGGCCATGCGGCCTTGTAGTGGGTCCGAACGGGTTCGTCTTCAGCAATAATAAAAGGGACGGTCGTTGACCGTCCTTTTGTTAAAGGTAAGCGGTGGGGTTCTGAACCCCGATTGGCGCGTCTGAAATGCTAAGTCAAACTTCACTTTAGCGCCGATCCTATACAAGGCCTTGCGGCCTTGTAGTGGGTCCGAACGGGTTCGTCTTCACCAATAATAAAAGGGACGGCTGAAGCCGTCCCTTTTATTATTGGTGGAGATGGTGGGGCTCGAACCCATGACCTCTGCGTTGCGAACGCAGCGCTCTCCCAACTGAGCTACACCCCCGTGCTTCGGAGCTGTCTCCAAGCCGCGGATAATATTATACCACACATTTGCTCCGTTTGCAATAGCAAAAAGCAAAAAAATAAAATTTTTTATATTTTTGTGCCTGCGTTCGGCGGTTATTTGTTCGGATATGCCAAAAAGACTTGACAGTGCCGCCTATCTGTGTTAAAATATTAATATCAAATTTACGACACTTTATCTTGAAAGGCATGGTTTAACATGGAGCGTACATATATAAATGCCGTTACTCCCGGCAGTAAGGTAAAGATCCGCGGATTCGTTGAAAATCTGCGCAACAAGCGCACTATGGCCTTTTTGGTCATTCGCGATATCACCGGCAAGATCCAGGTGACGCTTGAAAAGGAAAAAAGCGCGGAGATGTCCGCCGAGGTCGATCGCATGACCCTTGACTCTGTTGTAACGATAGAGGGCGAGGCTGTTGCCAACGACTATGTAAAGCTTGGCGGTATCGAGATACTGCCCACATCCATCAGCATAGATTCTATTGCCGATGCGCTTCCCATCAAGCCGGATTCGGCCATCGATTCCCGTCTTGATTTCCGCTGGGTGGATCTTCGCACCGAGCGCAACACGCTTATCTTTAAGCTTCAAACAGACATGGTCGCCGCAATGCGCAACTTCCTGCTTGAGCGTAACTTCCTTGAGTTCCACTCACCCAAGATCATAGGCGCGGCCTCCGAGAGCGGATCCGAGGTATTCAAGCTCAACTATTTTGACCGCGATGCGTATCTTGCGCAGTCCCCGCAGTTCTACAAGCAGATGGCCATGGCCGCCGGCTTTGAGCGCGTTTTTGAGGTAGCGCCCGTCTTCCGTGCCGAAAAATCGCACACCAGCAAGCACGCTACCGAGTTTACCGGCTTTGACCTTGAATTCTCCTATATCGATTCCTTCCGCGACGTTATGAAGTTTGAGGAGGATATGATCACCGATATGATGGAGCATATCGTTCCCAAATATGCGGATGATATCAAGCGCCTGTTCGGGCTTGATACAGTCGTTCCAACAAAGCCCTTCCCTGTCATGAGTGTTGCGGATATCTACCGCGAGCTTGAGGCAAGGTACGGCTACACCGTGCCGGATTCCGAAAAGGGCGACCTCACCACCGATGCCGAGCGTATGACATATAAGCTTGCGCAGGATATGTTTGGCCATGAATTTTTGTTTGTGACCGACTTTGCACTTGATAAACGTCCCTTCTATCACATGCGCAAGGATGGCATCCCGCAGGGCTACGATCTTATCTGGCGCGGAGTGGAGATCACCTCCGGCGCACAGCGTGAGCACCGCTATGCCGAGCTTTGCGCCAACGCCGCCGAAAAGGGACTTGGCGAGGATGTTAAGTTCTACACCGAATTCTTCCGTTACGGCTGCCCGCCTCACGGCGGCTTTGGCATTGGTGTTGACCGCATGACCATGCTCTTCCTCAACATCGGCATCAAAGAGGCACAGTTCATCTTCCGCGGGCCCGACCGCCTGGCACCCTGACCCGAGACTTTTGGTATTGATCCCACGCGGGCAGATGTCGCGGGGCTGTACATATATAATCCATCGCAACAATATAGCAAAAGGAGAAAACTCATGAAAAAAAGAATCTTCGCATGTACACTTGTTTGTTTGATGATCGCCGCGCTTATGGCCATTCCCACCGGCGCTATCGTAGGCCCCGAGGTGTGGAACGATGTAAAGTTCAGCATCTTTACCCAGACTCAGCTTGGCTTTAACTTTGCCGAGTATGATACCAACGGCACTCTTGGCAACGCCTCCAAGAGCATGCGCGGCTTTGCCGTGTCCCCCGATGGCGCATATGTATTTGGCGGCTACCTCCATCCGGCCGGATCATCTGCTGTTGAGATGTTTGACGGCAAGACCGGTAAGCTTGCGGGTACATACGTACACACCGAGGCTGACGGCAGCTCGATATCCTACCCCAAGGGAATCGTTTGCGATGACCGCGGATATCTCTATTGCGGTCTTGCCAGCCGTACCAACAAGGACTTTGCCTCCATTGCTGTTGTAAAGTATGACGAAAAGGGCAGCGACGGTTGGCTTAAGGAAGTCTCCCGCAATGTATTCATCACTGTTGAATCCGGCGTTAAGATCGGCGTTAACGGTGTTGCGGTCCAGCAGATAGGCAACAATTACTATCTCTATGTTGTTACCAACTATGATGTTGACTACATCTACAGACTTGACGTTACCGATCCCGCCAACCCCGTGGTTGATACCACATTTGCGGATGGCGGCCGTATAGACCTTTCCAAGGCTCCCTTCAGCATGAGCGATGCCAACTATCTTGATGTTGACGATGACGGCACCATCTACCTTGGCTGCACCGCCGAGTTCGGCAGCGGACTTATGGTCATCTCCGCCGATGGCAAGAGCGTACAAAAGACCGTTTCCCAGAAGAAGGGCTACGGCGTTGAGCTGTGGGAGGATTATGTTCTCGTTACCAGCCAGTCGGGTCCCACCTGCATCTGCGTTTACGATAAGCTGACACTCAACCTTATCAAGACCATCGAGCTGACCACCGCCAATGTTGACGCCACCTGCGATGCATTTGATTTTGGCGGCGTTAACTCTCTTGTTAACCTTTACGTTGCTAACGATGTCCTCTATGTAGGCGACCAGTGCAGCGAGGGCTATGACCAGATCTTTATGGCTCCCCTGACCGACATCGGCCGTCCGATCGTTGAGGAGTATGTAAAGAACATCGCCGCAAGACTTAAGATCGAGGAGACCACTGCAGCTCCCGTTGTGACCGAAAAGCCCGCAGAGACCACTGCCGAGCCTAAGGTCGAGGATACAACTGCCGCTCCCGCGGACGACACGACCAAGGCACCCATACAGGATACTGCACCCGTGACCACTGCCGCCGCCGCCACCTCCGGCGGATGCGGATCCTCCGTGGCAGTTGCCGCTGTAGCTCTCACCGCCGTATTCGGCGCAGCTGTAGTTGCAAAAAAGAGAAAATAACAGGCCGCTCATCCCGCGCGCGGGAGTGAGACCTAAAGCTTCCTATTTATAATATAAATATAATTAAATAAAATAGGATAAATGCAAGACCGCAGGGATATGATCCCTGCGGTCTTGGCAGTTTTATTATATAGACATATAGAAAGCAAGATTTTAAAGTTTTGATATCTATAGTTATCACACGGCTTTGCTGTATGTTCGCACCGCGCGCAGAAAGCCTTCTCACACATGAGAAGGCTTGGCAAGCGTTCGAACTTCACCTATAGACGGAGAGAAAGCAAAATTTGATAGGAAAGCTCCCGCTGCGGCGGAAATCTTGTTTTTACCTCCTCATCCGTCATGGATCATGGGACGACCCACAAAAACGACGTTTTTGCTTGCAAAACGGCGAGTCTCACTCGCCGAGTCGTTTTTGATGACTCGACCCGCAAAGCGGGGCGAGTCGCTTCTCACACATGAGAAGGCTTGGCAAGATTCCGCTCTTTTGCCTATGGATGAGAAGAATATCAGATCTTACGATCCCGCAGGCGATGTCGGAGGGATTGTCGTTGCTGCTTTGCAAAGTTTAAAATGGTACATTTTTTTAGGATAGCGTATCTTGCGTTATTCCGCGATCACCCCTGTCAGTTTCCACACTCTATGCTGATATCGGTAAAAAGACCTACAAGATCGGGGACGGTGCGGCGGCTTTTTTCCTCCCCCGCAACATCAAGCACCGCCTCGCCCGCGTG
>CAYLLA010000029.1:0-21792 GCA_964384555.1 uncultured Ruminococcus sp.
ACCTCCGAGAGGATGAAGCAGGATGCGGCAAAGCAGATAGAAAGCACAATCGGCATGGCAACAGGCGAGAAATTCGCCTTGTATGGCGATGAAAAAAGCGGTGAGCAACTGTGCGACAAAGAAGCCGAGCAAGCCACACGAACGGTATTTGAGCCGTATAAACCGAAATACCGTCGCCGCGGCACAGGCTCGGTCCATCAGATCAGCGAAAACACTTGGGAGGGCAGATATACTCCGACCGTGAACGGCAAGCGTGTCGCACGGAATGTCTATGCCTACACCGAAAAAGAGTGCGAGCAAAAGCTCGCAGAACTGATACAAGAGATGAAAGCGGAGTTTGGCATCACGGGTTAAAAAATAATATGCGGTAGACAAAGGAAAAGGCTTTCGGATCATTCAAATGAGAGTTCCGAAAGCCGTAGTTTTCCGCATTGTGGTCAAACATGTGGTCAAGGGTGAAAAATAATAGATTTGTGATGTGGATAAAATAAGAAAAAGCAGGACAAGCCTACGGCTTATCCTGCTTTTTCTGGTCTGAGTGACACGACTTGAACGTGCGGCCTCTACCACCCCAAGGTAGCGCGCTACCAACTGCGCCACACCCAGATACTGCACTCAATGCGCGGCGGTCTTTGGGGTCCCGCGGCACTATTTCCGAATGCCTAAATATTATATCACGCTTTTAGCATAAAGTCAAGTCTTTTCGGCGATTTTTTTTGATATTTGCAACTTTTTTAAGCTTTTTTTCGCGTTATTCTTGGTTTGCCGCTCGGCGGGCGGTATACCCTGCCCCGCCGAGCGTTCATTTTTTATTACCGATCGTTACCAAGCGTGATAATTAAGATCCACCTGATCCTCGATAGCCTTTTGTGCCACCGAGATAAAGGTCTTACCGCGCTCGACCGAGATAACGTTCCCCGCCGCATCGGTAAAGATAAACGGCGATGTATCGCCGATGCGCGACCACTTGATGGGCAGATATCTGCCGCCGCTGATATAGTAGCCGCTGCCCTCTCCCGTCACCGTGACATCAAGTCTGCCCTCGGTATCACCGGGGATCGCCTCAGTCGGTGCAAAGAGAATAAAAACATTTGTAAAGTTCAGCTGTTCGCCGTTTGCGGCATCGATATGCGCGCGGTCGCCGAGCTGATAGCGATAATATGTATTTGTGGTGCGGCTGTATATAAGCTGTACATACTGGGAGGATGAATAGGGAATGCACACATGCGTGGCATCGCCCTCTCCGGTAAACACAAACTCGTCATCGGCAAAATTGAACACCGGGCGCACGGCTGCCTCCGAGTTCATGCTCCATGAATGGCGGGAGGCAAGCTTTTGCAGTCTCTCCCCCGTGGTCATAAGCGAGTGAGTCGCGCCCGCCGCGGCCATTCTGTTTTTATCGCGATAAAAGCCAAGGCCGGAATACGCATCATTTACGCCGTCAAAAAAGGGGATGCCGAGTGATTTTACCATTGTATATCCCAGCGGACTGCCGCCGGCGCCTACCGTGAGCGAGCCAAAGGCCTGCCCAAGGCTTACGGTATAATGGCGGACCGACCGCACCGGGCCGTAGACCTCACTGCCGCCGTAATCGTTGGTAAGCATGATAAGTCGGGTTATACCGCCCTCCACCAGCACCTCCATGAGGATATCCGCGCGGGATATGCCGCTTTGCGGCGCGGCCGCGCTGAGGTTATCCAGCGTGATGGCGATGGGCAGGACGTGGGTAAGATCATTTGCGGTGGCAAGTCCCGTCAGCGGGTCGATATACATCGGCACAGGCTCGGGAGCGGTGGTCTCTGCCTCGGTATCGGTAACATCCGCCGTGGTATCCGGATCCGGCGCTGTAGTCTCGTCCGGGGTCGTGGCGGGGTCGGTCACCTGAGGGGGCACGGCGGTGGTATCTCCGCCGGTCTGCGGACCGTATGGCAGTGTGGAGACGCCTGTCGTCTCGCCTGCTGTGGTGCTGTCCTCACCGTTGCCCATGACCGAGCACGCGGTAAGCACAAGGCACAAAAGCAAAAGGCAAGCGACGATGACGTTACTTTTTGTTTGTTTTGAGCTTTTTTTAATCATTTTTTTGATCTTGATCTTTTATTTGACTCAGCGCGGGCGGGGGGGATGCCCCCACCTTACGCAGGCTTGTTGGCGCGGGAGAGCCAGATCATTCCCATATTGAGCGCGGCGGAAAGGCCTGACTTTTCGCCCTGCTTTACGATCTTTGAGGGATCCTTTGATTCGACCACCTGAATAAATATCTTATCCGGCAGTTCCCTGCCGTTTTCGGTCTTGTAGGACATGATCTCAAGTATCAAAAAGCATCTCTCGTTCATATCGCCGTAGCATATAGTGTTTCCCTCGCGCACCAGTGGAGCGTTCATGTATCTTATATACTTTCCGCTGACCTCTGCGCGTGTCTCGTTGATATCGGCCATTTTGCGACCTCCTTTATTTGATGTTTATATATTTCTAATCAGTATATTGTACCATATAAAAAGGCATAAGTCAATCACTATTTTGTAAACATGACAGCACGCGGGCAATTTTAGCCGTTTTTTATCGGCTTTTTGAGTGATCGTCCTGCCGTACTGCCGCCATCACATGCAAAAAGGGGAATGCCGCATAAAATCCTCGGCGGCGCGGGGGCGCGGCAGTGTGAGGGAATACAGCGCCTCGGCGGCGCGGGAAAGCTCAAGCTGGCGTATCTCGCCCGCGCCCTCCAGCGCCATGGCATCGGCCGGGCGGACCAAAACCGGGATGGTCCTGGTTTTGCGCGTTTCGCCGAGATAGGCGCGGCCGCGCTCGCTTGATGCCAAAAGGGTGGTGTATGCGGGCAGCATGTTAAGATCCTCACGCAGCACGCCGCACATGGCAAATATTATGGCGCGGCGCAGGCGGGATGTGGTATATTTTTTGGTGGCGGCAAGGCTCAGCATCTCGGGTATGCTGCCCGCCGACATTGCGGCGTGCATAAGCCTGCCGGATACTCCGCCGCCGCATTCCGCCCACTTGCCAAGCTCCTTGCCGCCGCGGCGGAAGCGATATAGGACGGCTGTGGAGATATTATCAAGAGATGCGGGAGCTACTCCCACCTCGGCGGCGCGTTTGCAGACATGCACCGAGGGGTCGGTAAGTCCCGCAGGATACTCACCGCGAAAGATCGCCGCGCGCATGGCGGTGGCAGACGGCATTTTGGCAGTGGGATCGTCATCATAAAACCCCGCCCCCTCGCGGTGGATGGTCATAAATTCCATCTCATCCCCAAGCCCAAGCTCGGCGGCGGCGCGGATATACTCTATGCCGAGGATATCGTTGGGGGAGAGGCGCGGGACGTCCTCACCGAGCTGTTTTGCAATCTTTGCGTAATACTCGGCGGCATATCCGCGGGAGATATCATTATCGCTGTAGCGCAGACCGCACGCGGGCGCTTTGTAGTTTGCCACCTCGTAGGCTGCCACAACGCAATCGGATTCGGTGATCTCGGTATGCGCGCGCGGTGCTTCGGCGGCGGGTGCGGGCGCAGGCGCGGGTGACAGCGGCACGCCTCCCGCGGCCTCGATATCGGCATTCGTGGCCGCCTCGGCGGCGCGGCGCAAAAGCGGCAGGGATGCCGTTTCGGATCCAAAGGCGATACTGCCGACACCCAGTGCGTGCAGTATGCTGACACCGGCGCGGGCAAAATAGCCCGCACTTGCCGATGACCATGGGAAGGGCAATTCAAACACCAGATCCGCCCCGGAGCGCACAGCCGCCTCGGCGCGAGAGTATTTTTCAAGTATAGCCACATCCCCGCGCTGGACAAAGTTGCCGCTCATCACGCACACAACGGTATCAGCCCCGCCGCGGCGAAGCTCGCCTATCATGTATTCATGCCCGCGATGCATGGGATTGTATTCGCATATAACACCCTGTGTCATATCATTGCCACCTCGTTTGGGATCTGTTTTAGTTGTTTTCGGGGGATCGCCACGGTTGCACGCGGGAGCCCGGTAATACATTGATATTAAGCCCCGCTTGCGGTTTTCTTCCGATTATATCGGTTTTTTTGCCGTTTGCTCTTGCAATCCCGCGAATAAAGTTGTATAATTAATATAATTGGAACAAACAAAATCTATCCCCCGGAAAGGATAAATTAAACATGAAAGTTTTAGTTGTTAACGCCGGTTCAAGCTCACTTAAGTATCAGCTTTTTGACACCGCCGACTACACCGTAAAGGCCAAGGGCATTTGCGAGCGTATCGGAGATGAGGCCGGTGTGCTGGATCACAAAGATCTGGTTCGCGGTACTCGCACCGAAAAGGCTATGAAGATAGCCACACACACCGATGCCGTGCGCATAGTTATCGATGCCCTGACCGACCCCGAGATAGGCGTTATCTCTGATATGTCAGAGATCGAGGCCGTGGGTCACCGCATAGTTCACGGCGGTTTTTACTTCTCGCAGTCGATGCTGCTTGATGATGACGTACTCGCAAAGCTTGAGCTTTGCCACGACTTTGCACCCCTCCACACAGGCGCTCACCTGCAGGGAATTCGCGGATGTCTTTCGGTAATGCCGGGCGTGCCGCAGGTGCTGGTGTTTGACACCGCATTCCATCAGACGATGGAGCCGGAGGCATATATGTATGCCCTGCCCTACAGCATGTACGAAAAATATCACATCCGCCGCTACGGTGCGCACGGAACCTCCCACCGCTTTGTTGCGGGCGAGATGATAAAGCTGCTTGGCGGCAAGGCCGAGGGCACAAAGATAATCACCTGCCACATCGGCAACGGTTCATCCATCTCTGCCGTTAAGGACGGCCGCGTTATAGACACCTCCATGGGCTTTACACCGCTTGCCGGCGTTCTTATGGGCACTCGTTGCGGTAACATTGACCCCGCCATCGTTCCCTATATCATGGAAAAGGAGAACATGACCCCCGCCGAGGTATCCACCTTTATGAACAAAAAGTGCGGATATATCGGTCTTACCGAGGGATATTCCTCCGACTCCCGCGATCTTGAATCTGCCATTGCCAACGGCCCCTCCGACCCGCACTATGAGCAGTCAAAGCTTGCCGTGGATATGCTCAAGCACGAGCTTAAGGAGTACATAGGCGCGTACACCGCACTGATGAACGGCCTTGACGCGCTGGTATTCACCGCAGGTCTTGGCGAGAACAACCCCCGCCTGCGCAAGATAGTTTGCGAGGATATGGACTTTTTCGGCATCAAGCTGTGTGACGAGGTCAACGACCGCACACTGCGCCAGCCCAACATCGTTAAGATCTCTGCCGAGGATTCTCGCGTTCCGGTATACGTTATCCCCACAAACGAGGAGCTTGTTATCGCCCGCGATACCGAGAGTATCGTTTGCGGCCTCAAAAAATAATAAACAAAAGCCCCAAAAAGCTTTTTATCTAAAAATAAGACCGATGCATAATGCATCGGTCTTATTTTATCACATATCCGCAAAATTTACAAGAGTTTGCCGAAAAACTCTTCTATCCTTTTTTCCTCCGCGGCGTCAAGGGACGGAATATCCATCGCCGCGGAATAGATAGCCTCAAGCGCAAAGTGGCAGTCGGCCGCCGCGCCCGCCTCACGCACCGCCGCCACGGCCGCGCGGAGATAAAGCTCATCAAGGCGGCAAAGCTCAAGCCTGTCGGCGGCGGATGAAAAAGCATCTCCACCCGCGCTCTGCCGCAAAAAACGGCGCAGACCTATCCTGTGCCGCGCCACATCTGAGGGGATGGTGGGCGGCAGTGTGCGCTCACAGGTGTAAACACTGCGGCCGCAACGGACCGCCACCGCCAGCTCCGGGCAGATGGGGTCGGGCGAGATGCGGCATTCTATCTCCCGCCCCGCACGCGCGGAATGCTCAAGCCGCTCCGCCATTGCGGTGATAAAAAGCTCACCCATGCCGGGCAGTGGCTCATCAGAGGTCAAAAAGACCTCCCGCGCGCCGTCATATATGCCAGCAAGTGATGCAAAGCCGCGCATGCCGCAACAGCGATGCGGGGAATGCAACACCCGCGGCGAGCCGCTTGGCGAACTGCCGAGCGCACACCCGAGCCACGCCGAGCCGCCATCCCGCTCAAGCGCACGCCGCTCGGCATCTCCCGCCGCACGCGCGGCGGCGCGGTCAAGCTTTTCGCCATCCACAGCCACGCAGAGCCGCCCGCGGAGTGCCGCCGCTATCCTGCCCGCCGCGGCAAGGCAGTGGAACGCCCTCTCCCACGCGCGTGACTTTGCCGCGCCGAGCGCATCTATCCTTTGCGCCTCACCTCGCAGTGCCGCGGCATTCCAAAACGCGCCAAGATCGAATATCTCATCCCGCACACCCGGCAGGGTCGCCTCGGCGGCGTGCGGAGCGGTGCCGTCCCTGATGCCCAGCACCTCGCCCGATGGCATAAACGCCAACATACCGTCCAGCGACTCGGGGTCGGAGGAGCAATAGTAGCATTCCACCACCCCGCCGAGTGCCGCGGCCCGCTTGGCTGCGCGGCGGATAAAATAGGATTTGCCTGTTCCCGGACCGCCCTTTAGTATCATATGGCGATCCGCGCGGCGGGTGATAAGCTCATCAAAAAAGCTTAAAAACCCGCGGTGAGAATTTGCGGCGGCAAAGTATCCGCCACCGATATCCAATGCGTGATCACCATCACCGCCGTCCGCCGCGTGCAAGCGTTCGGGATAGATATATCGGTATGTAACCTCCGCGGTCCTGCCGTCCCCGCGTTCTTCCCCTCTCTCTGACCTCATTTGAACCGCCGCACTTACGCCTTTTCGGTTATAACGATCTTATCGGGCGAGATGCCGGTCTGCTCGTACACGATGGTGTTGATCTGCGCCACGTCGGCCGCGGTAAGTCCACTGCTTTGCACCACTATGTTAGCCGCGCCGTTGCTGATGACCGCTACGCATTTGCGGAAGCCCTTTGAGACCACAAGGGTCTCGATATTCGCCTCCGCCTCCATATCCTTGGCCATCTGCGTGATGCCCGCCAGCGCCTCGGTTTTTGCGGCCTCGGCAGAGGATGCATCATCAATTACCGATTGAAGCACCTCGCGTGCCTCGTCACGTGCCCGCTGACGGCTGACCTGCGAGGCGGCAAAGTAGCTCTCGCTTCCGCTTCCGTTCGCAGATGCCTGATCGCCCGCAGCTTCCCCCGTGCCGCTGCTCGAGCCGTCGCCGCTGTCGGTCGTTCCCTTGCTGTGACCAAAGAACGCCCAGTTGAGCGCCACCGCCACGCCTACCAGCAAGACTGCGCCCGCTATTATCAGATTGCGCCGCCCAAGCTTTGCAAAAAAGTCTTTTACGGCATTAAATTGCTTTTCAAATTTCATTTTGTGACCTCCCATAAGTCTTACTTGGTATATTTATATTTGCGGACACGGCGGATTATTCCGCCGCACGCATTTTATCTGCCGAGGATCTTAAGAACTTAAAAAATAAGGTGGGGATGCTACCTCCCCGACTCGCAGATATAGACGCGGCTGGCGCCGATGCCGAATGCGGCGCAAAGGAGGGCGGTCAGCTCGGCACGCACCGAGGGGTCCCCGCCGCCGCGGCAGACAACGCCTATCCCCGCGATGGCGGGCGGGCGAACGCTGAGCCTTATCGCCGACTCGGACGAGCCACTGCCAACGGTCAGGTATTCGGTCTTGGTGCTGTCCCCGCCCGACGACTGCCGCCGCTCGCCTGATGTGGCGTAAACATTTTCATATCCGCCGCCAAGTGTAACGCTGACCGTCACACTGCCCCCGCCAACGCCATCGGTGGCCTCGCAAAGAGCGCGAACGCGCGCCTCGATCTCCTCGCGATACTCGCGCATCCGTCGCGCCTCGTCATCTATCCCGCCGTCCCCGACACTGCCGGACCCTGCCCCGCCGCCCACCGAGCCTCCGAGCGACCCGATAACGATAAGCAAAATGCCCAACAGTGCCCCTGCCGTAAGCAGTATTATCCTTGTGCGCGGGCTTTTAACACCGCCCGCGCTTTGTTTTTCCGTCATCGATCAGCCCTCCGCTATCTCGCAGGTCACACCATAGACCTGCTCTATGTATTCTATCACCGGATGCGGGTCCTGCCACATGGCGCGGCCGGTAAATATCAGCCGCACCGCAAGGAGGCGCACCTCGCCGCCCTCCGAGATCTCAAGCTGCGGGCGCACCAAAACATCCTCCCGCGCCAGCCCAAAGCGGCGGCAGATATCCTCTCCCATCGCCTCGGCTATCTCGGCGCGGCTCTGCCCCTCAAGTGCGCGAAGCACATCATCGGGAATGCCGCCGATCTCCCCCGCACCCTCCGGCTCGGTCAGGGCGGAATAAAGGCCGCCGATATCATCTATCAGTGACGGCAGCTTTGCCAGCGGCGCGGCAAGCACCAGCAAAAGCCCCAGGCGGCAGATAAGCCCCGCCTCGCGCCGATCCTCCTGCGGCAGGATCAAAAGCACCACCGCGCCCACAGCAGCCGCGCCGACGACCCCGCAAATATAAGCCGCCATATTATCACCTCCGGAATATTTTATATGATCCCTCTTGCCCGCGCTACGCCACGGCGGCGGATGTCAGGGCAAAGACCGTCATGGCAAAGACGAACACGAGGGCGGATATCACCGCCGCGGCAAGCAAAAGCCCGAAAACTGCGGCGGCATCCTTAAAAAACCGCGCAAGGCTATCCTGCGCCATCGTCTCCGCCACACCGGATGCCAAGGAAAAGGCAAAACGGGATAGCGCAAGCGACACTATGGTTGGGAGCAACAAAAGTATCAGCAAGACTATCCCCGCCGTGCCGACGGTGGAGCGCAAAAGCCCCACGCTTGCGGCAAGCGTGCGCAGTGAATCCCCAACCGTTGAGCCAACAACGGGGATAAGACTGCCCGCAAAATATTTTGCGGTGCGAAAGCTGAATCTATCCGCCGCCGAGGAGATGACCGTTTGCGCGCCGAGTGCCGCGCCAAGCAAAAACGCCGCCAGCCCCAGCACTCCCGCCACTGCGCGACCGATGGCCGCCGAAAGCCCGGATGTGCGGATATTCGGCAACACCGCACCCGCCACGGCAATGGCCGTCATTACCGCCGAGGCGGGGAGCAGACAGGAGGTAGCCAGCAGCTCGATCACCTCAAGCCACAAAAGCAGGACCGAGTTCCCCACCACCGCGCCGCCGCTGTTGCCGCCCATGCCCCACAGCACGCCCATTAGCGGCAAAAGCGCGGCCATTATCAGTCGCTGACGTTCAAAATACGCCGCCACTGCCTCAAATTGCGTGTATTGCGCCGCCGTGGTGGCCAGTGTGGCGCAAATATTGATTACAAACCGCAACGCGGGGAGCATTCCGCGCCCGCTCGCGCCCTCCGCTATCGCACCAAGCAGTGCCGCCGCCATGGTGACAGACAAAAGCATGCCAAAAAGCCGCACGGCATCAAAAATGCCTCCCTCAAGCGAGCGCAGTGCAGCACGGAGCATTCCCGCCCCGCCCGCCGCCGAGCGCACGGCGGCCGCCTGCTCGGATATATCCTCCGAGAAGAACCCCTCCGGCAGGTATTTTTCAATATCCTCCGGCAACGAGTCCCGCAGAGCATGAAGCTCGTCGCCGATATCATACACGTCCTCCGCCGATGCGGGCAAAAGCATAGCGGGGGCAAGTCCGACGGCGAGGAATAAAAAAAGTGCCGCGGTAAAAAATATGCGGCAAAACACACGCCAAGGCCGCATCACATACCTCCCGCCATGGCGGCGACCGCCCCCAAAACTTCGGATATGAGCGGCAGTGAGAGCAACAACAGCTCCACCCTGCCCACAAGCTCAAGCGCGGATGCCACGCCACCCGCGCCGCATTCACGGCAGATATCCGCCGCAAGCCTTACCAACAGCGCAACGCCGAGGGCGTGCAGGATGACCTCACCGTTCTCACCGAACGCACTGCCGCCCGACCTTATAAATTCAATTATCGGGGAGAGCATGGCCGCGGCGGTGCAAAAAAGTCCCACCGTAGCCGCAAGCCGCACGCCGCTCTCCCCGCCCCTGTCGCCCAGCTCGCGCAGGAGCATGGCCGCAAAGGCCGCCGCTATCGCGCCGCCGCAAAGCCTTAAGGTGTCCATTGTATTATTCTTTATTGTAACATTAAAAACCGAATATTCCGCGCACCGAGCCAAAAAGCGTGCCTATCTCCCCGATGAGGAGCATAAGCACCACGACCACCCCCGCAACGCTGACCAGTGTTGCCTGCTCGTCTCGCCCGGATCTTGAAAGTATCTGCGATGCCGCCGCAACGAGCAACCCGACTCCCGCAATTTTAAGTATTAAGGTTATATCCATTTCATTTTAAGTTAAGATCGATCTTCAGCTTTTCAGATAAAAACTATGATGGCGGCCGCGGCGCAAAGCACTGCGGATATCGATGCCCGCCGCCTTGCGGGCAGCTCGGATACCAGCGCGGCGCGGCGTGCGGTAAGCGCGGCAATAGTGCGGTCGCACAGGCACACTTCCTCACCGCGCCATGACCGCCCAAAGCTTGCCGCCAGCTCACGCAGTGCACGCAGGCATTCGCCGTCAAGCTCGCCGCGGCATTCCCCCTCTCCGATAAGCTCGCCAAGCCCTCTCGGCGGAGCGGCGGCACGATGGCCGCAATCGATGAGTATCTGCGGCGGGCATTTTTCAAATATCCGCGCCTGCGGCGTGAGATATCCATCCACCTCGCCGCGAATGAACGCCAAAAGGTGCAGGTAGCCATCGATACGGCAAAGCCGCAGCCTATCCCGCCGCCAAAGCTCGGCGCACCCGCCAAGGCAGGAGAGGAGCAGGCACGCGCCGCCCGCAAGCTTTAAAAGCATACCGCCCCCGCCCGCTGTTGGTCACACGCATCCGCGCCCGCGGGACAGTCCACCTGCATATCAAAGCCAAAGCCGCCCGCGCCGCCGGGCAGTACGGCATTCGAGGAAGCCGCGCGGGATATCAGCACATACGCGCCAAACGCGCCGCCGCGGCAAAGCTCGGCAATGCCGGGGCGGGAGAGCAGCTCACGGTGGCTTGCGGCGTGCGCCGTGGCAATTATCGGCACGCCACAGCCCTGCGCCGCCGCCACCGCCTGCGCCTCCCCGCGCGAGCCGATCTCATCGCATACTATCACCTCCGCGCCGAGGGTGCGTGCCGCTATCTCGATGCCCACCGCCTTTGGGTAGCCAAGAAGGATATCCATGCACAGCTCCGCGCCATCAAGCCCAGCCGCCAGCTCACCGCGCTCATCTATCACCGCCACGCGGCGACTGTCCTGCCCTCGTGCAAGCCGCCGCGCCAAGGCGCGGATGAGGGTGGTCTTGCCCACTCCCGGCGGCGAGTAAATAAGAATACCGCGCGTGTTCTGCATTGATTCCAAAAGTGCCGCAAGCTTGCCGGTCTCTCGCTCAAGCGTAGGGGCGGCATGCGGGATGCGGATGGCAAGCGTGGTCGGCTCGCTGATGCCTACTATCCCGCCGCCATCCACCGCCGCCCTGCCGCACACGCCCACGCGGTAGCCGCGATAGCTAACATACCCCGCACGCAGGCTTTCGCGGCAGGCGTAGAGCGAACCGCCGGAAAGAGACAGGAGCACTCCCTCCATCTCGTTTTGCGTCAGCACCGACGGCGTGGGCGCATTGCACCGCCGTCCGTCACCCCGCGGGACGGTAAGCGTTGCCCGCCTGCCTACATGCAGGCGCAGCTCCTCAATGCCGCAAAGCTCGGCCGCCGTGCGGCGGATATCCCCGCGCACGCGGGGCGGCAAAAGCTCTAAAATGTCGGCGGGCAGACCGCGCTCCCCCGGCGCGCGAAGCGCTGTGTATTCCAAAAAATGCACCTCCAAGCACGCCGTGCGCGCCTTACTGCTACATTATATTAAGCTTTGAGCACGAGTATGCCCACATTTAGGGTCAAACGGCTTGACAATTATATTTAAAAGTGATATAATTAATTAATTATAAGGCGAAATATCGCAATTCACGATCCGAAAGGGCAGATAACAATGGAATGGACATCACTTAACGTCATACGCGAAAAATACCTTTCATTTTTTGAGTCAAAGGGACACCTGCGTTTGCCGTCATTCCCGCTTATACCGCACAACGACAAGAGCCTGCTGCTTATAAACTCCGGCATGGCCCCCATGAAAAAGTTTTTTACCGGTGAGGAAGAGCCTCCCCGCCGCAGAGTTACGACCTGCCAAAAGTGCATTCGCACGCCCGACCTTGAGCGTGTTGGTCACACCGCCCGCCACGGCACATTTTTTGAGATGCTTGGCAACTTCTCCTTTGGCGATTACTTTAAGGAGCAGGCCATCAGCTGGGCATGGGAATTTTTGACCGAGGTAATGGAGATCCCCGCCGACCTGCTTTGGCCCTCCATTTACGAGAACGATGACGAGGCCTATGCCATTTGGCATGACCGCATAGGCGTTCCCGCCGAGCATATAGTGCGCCTTGGCAAGGAAGATAACTTTTGGGAGCACGGCTCCGGCCCCTGCGGCCCCTGCTCCGAGATCTATTTTGACCGCGGCGAAAAGTACGGCTGCGGCAAGCCCGATTGCCGTCCCGGCTGTGACTGCGACCGTTACATGGAGATATGGAACAACGTTTTCTCCCAGTTTGATAACGACGGCCACGGCAATTACTCTGAGCTGAAGCAGAAGAATATTGATACCGGCATGGGTCTTGAACGCCTTGCCTGCGTTATGCAGGGCGTGGACAACATGTTTGAGGTGGATACCATCCGCCGCGTTATAGACACCGTTGGCGAGATAGCCGGAGTTCACTACGGCGACGACAAGAACCACGATATATCGATCCGCGTTATTACCGACCACACCCGCTCCGCCATGTTTATGATAGCGGACGGTGTTATTCCCTCCAACGAGGGTCGCGGCTATGTTTTGCGCCGCATTATCCGCCGCGCCTGCCGCCACGGCAAGCTGCTGGGGATAGACCACCCCTTCCTTACCGATGTTGTTGAGGTAGCCATTGGAGAGAGCTGCGGCGCATACCCCGAGCTTTCCGCCAAGCGCGACTACATCAAAAAGGTGCTCTCCATCGAGGAGGAGCGCTTTGATGCCACGATAGACGCGGGGCTTTCCATCCTCTCCGACCTCATACACGGTGCGCTTGACCACAATGCCGACACCATCTCCGGCGAGGAGGTATTTAAGCTTTACGATACCTTTGGCTTCCCCATTGACCTTACAAAGGAGATAGCCGAGGAATCTCACCTGCATGTTGACGAGGCGACCTTTGAGCGCCTGATGAAGGCTCAAAAGACCCGCGCACGCGAGGCGAGAGCCAACATTTCCGGCTGGTCGGATCAGCAGGGCTCGCTGATATCCGATCTGCCCAAGACCGAATTTACCGGCTACGGCAACTACCGCACCGAGGGTGCGCGCGTGCTTGCCATTATTGCCGATGAGGGACTTACCGACACCGTCTCAGAGGGCAACTGCACCGTAGTGCTTGACCGCACTCCCTTTTACGGCGAGGGCGGCGGACAGGTTGGCGACTGCGGTACCATCTACCGCGACGGCGTACTGCTGAATGTTTACGATACCAAGAAAAAGGACGGCGTTTACCTGCACCTTTGCACCGTTGCCGAGGGCGTGTTGAGCGTTGGCGATACCGTTACCGCGGATATTGCCGATCTTCGCCGTCAGGCCATCATGCGCAACCACTCGGCGGCGCACCTGCTGCAGGCCGCCCTGCGCCGTTTGCTTGGCGACCATGTTGAGCAGGCGGGATCTTATGTATCCGACGAGGTATGCCGCTTTGACTTTACCCACTTCCAGGCGCTGACCGACAAGGAGATCGCCATGGTGGAGAATATAGTAAACTCCTTTATTCTTGCGGATAACAAGATAGTGACCACCGAAACGGATATTGAAAGCGCAAAGCGCGAGGGCGCTATGGCTCTGTTTGGCGAAAAGTACGGCAAGGTCGTGCGCATGGTCAAGATGGGCGATTTTTCGACTGAGCTGTGCGGCGGCACACACTGCGCCACCACCGGTCAGATAGGTCTGTTTAAGATCACCGCCGAGACATCGGTAGCGGCGGGCGTGCGCAGGATAGAGGCTGTGACCGGCATGGGCGTTTTGCGCCTGATGGAAGCACATGACCGTTTGCTTGCCGACACGGCGCGCGAAATAAAGGCGGCAAACATTGCCGATCTGCCCAAGCGCGGCGCGGCGGTAATGAGCGAGGTAAAGGAGCTGAAGCGCGAGATAGAATCGCTCAACTCCAAGCTTGCCGCATCAAAGCTTGACGGCATTATGAGCACATCCTGCGACCGCGGCGGCTACAAGCTTGTTTACGGTAAGCTTGAGGATATGAACGTAGCGGCGGCAAGAACACTGGCGGATGAGATAAAGGCCGCTCACCCGGATACCGTGGTGCTTTTGGCGGTAACGCTTGAGGGCAAGCTTAACTTTGTTTGCGCGGCGGGACCGGATGCAGTCCGCGGCGGCGCACACGCGGGCAAGATAGTCTCCGCAGTGGCGGCGGTTGCCGGCGGCAAGGGCGGCGGACGCCCCGACTCCGCAATGGCGGGCGCACCCGACCTCTCCAAAATAGATGAGGCCCTCGCCTCGGCGACTAAATAAAATAATATTATATACCCCCCCGGGAGCCAAAGCTACCGGGGGGGTTGTTATTCTTCTACTGCAATAACACGGCCTTCCCGCCTCTCCCGAAGGCAGAATGATAAAAATATCTTTTCATTTTACTCATGATTTTTTGTCCTTTCGTTTAAAATCAAATAATACAATGACTCAATTTTTCGATTAGAATCATGCATCGATACATTCAACAAGAGAGCCCTTTCTATATGTCTATAAATTAAGGTTCAGGCTTTTGCCAAGCCTTCTCATGTGTGAGAAGGCTTGGCAAGAATCGCAACTTTCACATATAGACATTAAGAATATCTACATCCATCGTTTTCGACGAGAGCAAGCCCCCGCCCTACGGAGGAGTTGGTACGCAGCCTAAAATAAATACGACATCCATCGTTGCGGGCGACCGCAGGTCGCCCCTACGGCAAAGTTTGCAGAAAAATTCATTCAATTTGAAATTCGCCCTGCGACTTTCTTCCGAATTGCACGCAGCGCACTTCTTCCCTATATCTAAAAAGCCTGCCGCGCGGATGCGCGGCAGGCATGTTTTTTGGTTTTTCCGTGCATGCACGGAACTGCCCGAGTATTAGTCTGCGGTAAGACCCGAACGCTCGATACCCTGTACCAGATATCTCTGGCAGAACATGTAGATTATCACGAGCGGGGCGATTATCACAAGACCGCATGTATTACGTATTGCCGCGTAGTACATGTTTTGTCCGGCGTAGTTCGTTTCAAGCACCTTGGGTATCTCAACCATGTCAGGCATAAGTCTGACGCTCTTGGAGTTCGTGATGAACAGAGTGGTGTAGAAGTCGTCTGTCCACTGCCATGAGAAGGCAAACAGGAAGACGGTGATCATCATAGGCACAGAAAGCGGCAGAATGATCTGCAAGAAGGTGCGGAAAACACCCGAGCCGTCGATATAGGCGGACTCCTCAAGCTCGTCGGGAACGCCGCGGAAGAACTGACGCATCATGAAGATGTAAAGTCCGTTCTTAAAGCCAAGTCCGCAAAGGGACATGATTATAAGCGGCCAGAAGGTGTTGTTAAGGTTCATCGCGCCACTGTCGATGATGGACTTAACAAACGCATTCTTTGAGGTCTCGGGGAAGATGTTGATCATCGAAAGGATGTTGTTGAGCCATTCGATGTTGCCAACGGTCGCATGTCCGGACAGAAGCTTGGTAATACCAAGGATATCAAAGAAACGGAACTTCATAAACAGCGAGAGCTGGAGCGTCTGGTGAGGGACGATCATGGTCAGCATAACGCAAAGGAAGACGTACTTTGAGCCTCTGAATTTGAACTTTGCAAAGCCGTAGCCGATAAGGGTACAGATAAATGTCTGTATCAGGGCGGTGGAAGCTGAAAGCAGCAGTGTGTTGCCAAACGCCTCCCAATACCCGTTGTTGAGTATTGCACGGTAGATATCAAGCGTAAAGTGCTTGGGGATAAGTCTTACCGTTACGTCAACAAAATCCTCAGGTGTCATGAGCGAGCCCGCTATCATCGAGAAGAACGGGTAGAGGATGATGTAGGATATACCTATAAGAAGGACCAGACGGAAGATGTACCAAACAACATTTCCGACAAAGGCCGCGTTAATAAACTTGGCTTTAAGTCTTTCCTTGAGCGGGGTTCTTTCAAACTCAACTTTGATCTTGTTTTTGGACTCCTTTTTTATACGCGGAGATTCCTGCACATTGTTCATTATCCTACCTCCTCTCAATCTTTCTTTTGATAGAAGACCACGCTGGAGAAGATTCCGGCGACGAGTCCGACTATCAGCATAACGATGAGGAAGTATACCCATGACATCGCCGAGCTGATAACATTACCGTTGGTCTGTGTGTATTTGTCTGCGATAAAGGTCATAACCGAGTTGGAGTCGGTCGTGAACGAGTCGATGATCGTATAAACGCCGTTGACCAGGATCATCGGGCTGATCATCGGGAAGGTGATCTTCCAGAAGGTCTCCCAACTGGATGCGCCGTCTATCTGGCAGGACTCGTAGATCGCGGGGGAGATGGACTGAAGTCCCGCAAGGAACACCAGCATCTGAACGCCGGAACGGTTAACTATATCGTAGATGTTGTTGATAGCGGATACAACGTAATCCACTATCTCGGTACCGACCTTCATATTTGCGAACAAATATTCAATATCGATAGCCGATACAAGATCCTCCGTCGTGCTTTCGCCCGACGCGTCCATACTCTCCATTTCCTCGCCCATTTCCGCGATAATGTTTTGCGCATTTATCGATTCCATAAGACCTGTGGAAAGTATAACGGGGATAAAGAAGATCGCACGGAAGATCGCACGTCCCGCCATCTTTTGGTTGAGCAGTACAGCCATAAAGAGCGAGAAGATTATGATAGCGGGGATATCAAAGATAAGCTCTTGGATACCCAGCACCAGTGTTTGTGCAAAATCCGGATCATCGATGAGAGCCTCGCGGTAGTTCTGCCATCCGACAAACTCGGATACCAGTCCGCCGCCCGCCTGAACGCTGATGCGCTCAAAGCTGTACTTGACCGAGTCAAATATGACCGGCAGGTAGATCAGAATAAATCCGATCACGAACGGGAGGACGAACACCCAGCCCGAACGAGCCTTGCGGCGGTCCAGCGATGCGGCGCGGCGCTTTTTCGGCTTTGCCTTGCCGCCCTTGGTGCTTATGGTGTTTTTAAGTTGGATATCGTTAGTCACTTGAAGCACCTCTCTTTCAATCGTTTACATCAAAGTAAACTGCATTGCCGGCCTTCACCTTTACACCGCCGTTTGCGGCGATCTTGTGGGTGGTACCGTCAACAGTTACATTGACGTCAAAGTAGTTGTAGTTAAGGATGAAGAATGTGCCGTCCTCGTATACCACCTTGACGATGTTGCCGCCGTCCTCGGTATACTTGGTGTAGGTGTAGCCCTCGTCCTCTTCTTCGGTCTTGGTTGCGGGGGTCGTGGTAGTGGTGCCACTCGAGGTGCTGCCGTCAACAGAGGGAAGCTCGGGGATCTTTTCCACTATCTCGGATGCCACTGTGTAGCACTGACCAACAAGATCAAGTGCGCCAAGGAAGAGAGTTTCGACCTCTGCGGCGTACTTTGCGGACTCCTCGTTGGAGTTCTTAACGTCGGCCTTGAAGTCGGCGGAGTACTGAGGATCGTTCATAAATACCTCAGCCGCGTATGCTGCGTTATCTGCGGCGGTCTTTGCGGACTGTCTCTGGTTGGCTATCTTCTTGATGATGCTGTTGATGGTGTTGACCTGACCGGATGCCTTACGCAGGGCGGTGCTCTGCGCGGTGGTGGCGTTCCTGTAGTCGGTGGATGCCTGGTTCTTGGCGGCCTTGGCGGCATCATCTGCCTCCTTGGCGGTCAGGTACTCGGCATCTGCCGCATCAAAGATCGCCTTATCGGCTTCGTATGCGGCCTTATCGGCGCTGCTGTCGATGGCGGCCTGAGCCTTGTTTACAGCATCAAGTCTCGAGTTGACCTTTACGGTCTGCGAGCCGTAGTTGTAAACTGCGGTGTAGAGCTTGGAATCCTCTGTCTTGAGGGCGGTGAGTGCGGCGGTTGCGGTTGCGGCGTCATTGTTATCAACATATGCTTTGATGTAATCAGCAGCAAGCTTTTTGCCGTTCTCTGTGGAAGCCTCAAGAGCTGCATTGTAGTTTGCGGTGTAGGTATCAAGCTTTGCCTTGTCGGAATCGTAGTTCTTCTGGGCGTTCTCAAGAGAGGTGATGAGCTTGATGTGATCCGCATGCTTCTTGAGCTGAGTATCAGCTGCGGTGCGAGTGGCAAGCTTTTCGGAAAGTACCAGAGCTGTCGCCTTGGCGGCCTCGGTGGTGCTGTCCACAAGTGCGGAGTAGGTATCGATATCGGCAGTTGCCTGCTTGTAATCGCTTACATACTGCTTTACGTAATCAAGCTGATCATACAGACCGCGGTCTACGCGTCCTGTTGTTGCATCGATAACGTTGCCTGTGCCCTCGTAGCTCTTCTTGATGGAATCAAGTGCGTTCTTGGTGGTCTCAACTGCGTAGATACGACCGTTGAGGGCCTTTTGACGAAGCTCCTCTTCAAGCTTCTTTGCTGCGGCCTCTGCCTCTGCCTTGGCAGCATCCTCAAGAGCCTTAAGATCGGCCTCGATCTCGTCGGCATCGGGTACACGCTCGCCGATAAGGAACTCATGGTCCACTATCTTGAGCAGCTGCAGGTCGCGGGTAAGCTCGTTGAGCTTGGTGTAGTACTTGATGATGTCATCCTTAAGGATGTCATAACGTACAGAGTAGTACTGGCTGAGCTGACGGTCATCCTTAAGCTTTTCGTAGTTCTGGTAGCAGAGTGTGAAGCTGAGGGATGCGCCGTTTTCGATAGCCTTAAGGAAGCTGTAGGCTATGTTACCCTCCATGTTGATAGGCGAGCCGGCCATCTGAACGTAGCTGTGAAGCACGACTCCGATGAAGGGCACCGCGTTGCTGGAGCGGTTGTAGCGGCTGGAATCCAGCGGTACATTAAGAATGTAATCAACATACTTCCATGTAAAGGCGTTGGCGCCGTCGGTCATGACCTCGCTGAAGTCGGAATCCAGACTCTTGAAGATATCGGTGGTGAAGCCCTGCGAGTCATCGCGGTTGTAAGGCTCATCCTCGTCAAAGTCAGAGTTAAGATCTGTACCGAGCGTTGCTACCGAGATACCGCTCTTGTATCCCTCGGGATAGTACTTGAGCAGGTTCTCTGAAAGCTTGGAGTAGAAGTGGTTGAAGTATGCGGGGGAGATAGCCAGCTCAAAGCGGCCTACGTAGGTCTGCTGTGTTGCGCTGTAGTATCTCTTTGAGGTGTACTGGTCGTTGATGGTCCTTGCGGCGTGCTTTTTAAGGGAAAGTCCGTCAAACCAAGAATCCATGCTGGCGCGAGCGTAAACGAAATCAAAGTCCGGGAAGATGCCGAAATTCTTTTCGTTTGCGTATGCCAGGAGATCCTCGTAGCCATCCTTGCCACCGACAGCCTTTTCCCAATTCAGTTTGTACGGCATACTGCTGTACATACCGCCGTTGGCATAGCCTGTCAGCCTGAACTTGATGTTTCCGACGCCATTCTCCGAGAGCTCATCATATATCGTCTTGATGTCCTCAAAGGTGGTCAGAGGAGTCATTACATTGACCGGGATGGAGAGTATCTTCTCAACCGTCTCCAGTGCGCCGAATGTTTGCAGGTAGAGCGGGATATCGTCGGAGATATCATCCTTTGTGAGCTGTGTGAGGTCGCCCTTGGCTACAAGATAATCGCGATATGCATCTGCCATGCCCATCCATGTGGCGGCATAGTAATCATCGATGCCCTTTTCCTTGGCGATGGCCTCATCCGTCAGCATGATGTAACGGATCTTGTAGTTACCCACGAACTTACGAGAGGAAACGACCGTCCAGTTGGCGTTAGATCAGACCGAGATGATGTTTGCCAGGTTCATGGTATCGCGGGGACGCGGATAGAACTGCATCTCCACCGAGTTATACTTGTGGGTGTTGCTGGAGTGGTTTGTAACGATGGTGGCCAGCGAGTCGCCCTCCTCGATGATCGCAAGGAAGCCGCGGTCCTCGTTATAGGTCGTTGTAACATCCTCGTATACGGCGGGGGTAAGTTCCTTTCCGTCCGCATCAAGCTCCGCCTCGGATACGAGCACTGTATCGGTGCGCTTTTCGTGAGTGTTGGAGACGATACCGAAGACGGGGTATCTGATAACCTCCTGGTGGCCGCCGGATACGGTATGGTAGGCGTAGTCCTGACCATAGACCTTACCGTTGATGATGGTTGCGCCCTTATCGCTGAGATCTTCATGACGGAAGAGCGAACCTGCACCATCCGGGAAGAAGTTGTAACCGGTAAATGTATCGGTCTTATCCTTAAGATAGTAGTTAGCGCCGGCACCCATGTAGGGCAGAACGCTGATGTAGGTGAGCTGGTAGAGAGACTCGGTAAAGCGGAGGCCGTTGACCGGGACTCTTACTGTAACGCCCCACTCGTCAAGAGTGTACTCAAGCGCCAGCTTAAAGAGTGCGGGGGATTTTTCGCTCTGGTTCTCATAACCGGCATCTGCGTGGTCCTGGTCAAGGTTTTCAAATGTGTACTGAGGCACATAGGTCTTGATGATGGACTCAACATACATGGTCTCGGTAAGAGTTGCATCAGGCGAGAAGATGTAGATGGCATGCTCCTTGGTGATAGGATAGAGCAGCATCATCTCCTGCTTGAGGGTCTCGGTAGGAGCCTCACTCAGGTTCTTGCGGTTGTAGTTGGAACGAAGCTTGTTAAAGAGGAACCATGTCTGGTTACCGGTATCGGTAACGAGCTTTGTCCAGAGAGCCTCGTTGTAGTAGTCACGCCAGTTGGCCTCGCTGAGGAAGATAGGCCCATCCAGCTTTTCGCCGGTATCCTTGGCGTACCATTCGCCATCGCGGAAGAAGCAGAGGTTGGTGTTGATACCAACGGTCGAGGTGTTATCACCATCGGCAATATTCTGCTTTGCCTTTTCAACGAGCGTGCGTGTTTCGGCATTGATCTCCTCTGCAAAGACATCGAAAATGTCGTTTTCAAGTCTTTCAAGGAGTATCTGCTTCGGCACCAGCATACGGTTTTCTTCACGACCTATCGTGTACTCAACACGTATACCGTTTTTGATGTTTTTAAATTTGATCTGTCCACGCTGGGCTGCCTCGGTAAAGCTGTACATATACTTCTCGGTATCGTTATCGGTGTACTTGATAACGACCTGAGAGAGCAGCTGCTTCTTTATCGATTCCGAACCGGAGCTGTAAACATCGTAGGGGTTGGAAAAGAGTATCTGGCCGCTTGCAATATTCTTGGTCGCGACCTCTCCGGTGAATTGATCCACCCAGAGCTGATAACCGTCCTTTTCATACATGAGGTCCATCTCCGCGAGCTTTTCCTCGGGATTTGTAAACTCAGTTGTGAGATATTTTTCGAGGGTAGCCTCGTAATCTATCTCTTCGGTTTCCTTCTTGGTCTGTTCATCGATCTCATAAACGGGGGTAATCTTTTTTGCGGATATACCTATCGTCATCGTACCGAGCAGCATCAGAACAGTCAAGAGTGCCGCTATAAATCTTTTCATATTTTATTTACCATGCCTTTCTTGGCTATTTGTGCCGGGAGCCGACCGCA
>CAYLLA010000030.1:0-20593 GCA_964384555.1 uncultured Ruminococcus sp.
TGGCTATGCCTGCGCCAAACACCGTGCTTGCTCTGACCAAAGTGGTATTTAAAAAATTCTCCAAAAGCCCACCCGTATCACAGTTGAGCACCTCATCCGAAAGTTCCCACATCCAATCATCGGATCCGGGAGGAGACATATACAAGCTGCAACCCGGCGTGCCGTCGGCCTCTTGCATGCTTACGACCACGGTATTATCCGATAGTGTCTCAACCGAGAGAATGCTTCCGCCCGGACGCCCATGTACACGAAGAAACTCGGCTTTTTCATCCTCGGACATTGCCAATAATTCGGCTTCGCTGAAATACCCCGTATAATCCTTCGATGCCATTGCTGGGATGACCAGCATTGCAACGATAGCAGCAAGGAAAAGCAATACCGTTACGTGTTTTTTCATAAATAATTACCTCCTTTTTGGGTCGTATTGCGACGACGTTACGCCGACGTCAGCTTTTAATCCCTAATCTAAAGCGCCAAACGACATGTTTGTTCCGGTACTTCAAAAAGCTATGCTGCGCAGACACTTATCGCATATACATTTTTTTCAATTGAATTATACATTATATTCCTTGCATTGTCAATAGGTTTCAGTAAAAAAATGATGTTTTTTAAAGTGAAAACGGCAGAAAAAAGAAAAAGGCGCAAGCACGACTTGCGTTCCTTTTTCTTTTTTCTGCCGGGCATCGACAGTATATAAGCCTTGTGGTGCTGTACCTATCAAGCCATTGCGTTGAGGGCCTTTGTGAACTGGCTCTTTTTGTGCGCGGCGGCATTCTTGTGAATGATACCGTGTGCAGCAGCCTGGTCGACCTTCTTAACAGCAAGCAGGTATGCGCTCTTTGCGGCCTCTTTATCGCCGGACTCAACAGCAGCATTGAACTTCTTTATAACTGTACGAAGCTGATTGTGCGCCATCTTGTTGCGAAGTGTTTTAGCCTTAATAACTTTAACGCGCTTTTTCGCAGATTTAATGTTTGCCAAGATATTCACCTCCATCATTGATAGTGAAGCAACGGCACGCCTGAGAGGTTGCGCACGCCGCATCTTCATACCCGTATATCATATCACATTTTGCGAGAAAATGCAATAGCTTTTTGAGTTTTTTTCGCGATATTCGGAAAAAATTTTTATATTTTTTCATGCGCCGCTGTCGGCAACGGACAGCGGCGATGTTTTATTTTGCAGTCTTTTTTTCGCGATACAGAGCAAGGCCGCGGCGGCCCTCCTCGGTAACGGGACACAGCCACCGCTCGGTCTTAAAAAACCTGATACAGCACACGGCCTTTGGCCAATCCTCCGCTATATACATGACAGCAAACACCAGCGGAAAAGGCAGTTTAAGCAGGAATGCGGTGATAAGCGTTATGGGAAGTGACACGAGCCACAAAAACATAAGATCGTACCGCATGCCGACCTTTGTTTCCCCACCCGGCCTGAAGATGCCGCATATCATGATATAGGGAATATTTCTCACTGCCATCTCGGCGGCATAGATCGAGAGTATCCACATGGCCGTGCCGAGCGTTTCGGCGGTGATCTTACCGTCCATATCGAATATACCGACAATGGGACGGCGGAATATGATTATCACCACGCCGAGCAGCAGAGAAAATGCCGGCACGAGTATTGAAAAACGCTTTGAATCGCGCACCGCGGCATCGATATCCCCCGCACCGACCGATCGGCCGACTATAACGCTTGATGCGCTGCCAAGCCCCACAAAAAAGACAAAGGCTATGCTCTCAAAGGTACGCATTATGGTAACGGCGGCATAGTTGCCGGATCCGAGATTGGCAAATATGATGTTAAATGCAAGCGTGCCTGCGCCCCACAGTGTTTCGTTGGTGACCACAGGCATGGCACGGCGCAAAAACTCGGAAACAAAGCCACGCCCCCAATCAAACATCTCCCGCGGGCGGGCGATGAGCATATTGCGCTGAAACGCCGACACCGTAAAGGTAATGATGGGTGAGAGCCACGCCGATATAACGGTAGCAATGGCCGCACCGCGTGCGCCCATGGCAGGGATAGCGCCAAAACCAAAGATAAATGCGTAGTCAAGTGCGGCATTCAAAAGCGTGGTTACAAGCGTTGTGTAAAGGGGCAGCCTTACCCGCTCGGTGGAGCGCAAAACGCCCATAAAGATATAGTTTAGGGCTATGGCGGGATATGAAAACGCGGCTATGGAGAGATATTCGGCGCCTATATCCAGCACGGCCGCCTCGCGGTTGAATATCCATATCACACCGCGCGGGAAGATAGCCCCTGCCAATGTAAACACCAAAGATGTGCCGAGCGCCAACACCAATGCAATGCCGTACACACGGCGGATGGAGGGGTGATCCTGCGCTCCCCAATATTGGGACACGAACATCGTAAGCGCGGACATAAGCCCAAACAGCACCATAGACAGAAACCAGCCAAACTGCCCTGCCATGCCGACTGCGGCAAGCGGGGTATCGCCCAGCTGACCCACCATCAGAGTGTCAACAAGTGAAAATGAGCTGGAGAGCAGGTTTTGCAGTGCTATCGGCAGTGCAATTCGCGCTATATCACGCCAAAAACGCCTATCCCCCAGATATTTTTGAATTTTTAAGCTAAGATAAGATCGTTCTGTCATTGGACTCCTCAAAGTGACGGGGCCGCGCGTTTGACCTTGGTCACAACGTCAGCCCCGATATTTTATTGTTTTACGACCGTCGTTTGAGTGTCATTCGACCGTTATCATCTGACAACGATATTGATTATCTTGTTAGGAACGGTTATCTCCTTGACTATCGTTTTGCCCTCGATCGCTGCGGCTATGCGCTCGTCTGCCTTGGCGGCGGCCAGTGCTTCCTCGCGCGGGCAATCAAGCGGCAGGCTTACGGTGGAGCGAAGCTTACCGTTTATCTGTACGGCAACGACGACGGATGCATCTACCGTTTTGGCCTCGTCATAGGTCGGCCAAGGTGAGACGGCCAGCAGTTCCTTGCCGCCCAGCTGTTCGTTTATCTCCTCGCAAAGGTGAGGAGCGACGGGCGAGAGCAGTTTGATATAGACATCAAGCTCATCGCGGGTAAGTGAACCGTGGGAGGAGATATCATTGAGCAGGCTCATCATCGCCGCGATGGCAGTGTTGAACTTAAGGCTCTCATAGTCCTCAGTCACCTTTTTGATCGTCTTATGGAAAGCGGATTCAAGCTCGTGTGTTGCACCGCTGCCGCGCACCATACCCGGCAGATCTGCCACTCTTTCAAGGAAGCGCTTGCAGCCCTTTACACTGCTGTCCGACCACGGCGCGGCCGCTGTATAATCGCCCATAAAGAGGACGTAGGTACGCAGAACGTCCGCACCGTAGGCATCGATGACCGTGTTGGGATCGATAACGTTGCCCTTGGATTTGGACATCTTCTCGCCGTCCGGACCCAATATAAGACCCTGCGCGGTGCGCTTTGCATACGGCTCGTCACACGGCACAACGCCTATATCGTAAAGGAACTTATGCCAGAAGCGGGAGTAGATCATGTGTCTTGTAACATGCTCCATACCGCCGTTGTACCAATCAACAGGCATCCAGTATTTCAGCTTTTCAAGATCCGCCACGCACTTTGTATTGTGCGGATCGACATATCTCAAAAAGTACCAAGAGGATCCCGCCCACTGGGGCATGGTATCTGTTTCGCGCTTGGCATCTCCGCCGCACTTCGGGCATTTGCAATTAACGAACTCATCTATCCTGGCCAGCGGAGATTCACCGTTTTGACCGGGGGCGAACTCCTTCATATCCGGCAGCTTCAGGGGCAGCTCGTCATACGGCACTGGAACCATGCCACAATGCGGGCAATGCACGATCGGTATCGGCTCGCCCCAATAGCGCTGACGGTTGAATGCCCAGTCCTTCATTTTGTACTGAACGCCGCCCTCGCCCACGCCGAGGCGTTCAAGCTCCTCGATGGCGCGGCGGATGGAATCCTTTTTGTTGGTAAAGCCATTAAGGAAGCCGGAGTTTATCATCTCACCGTCGCCGGTATAGGCCTCGCGCGAGATATCTCCGCCCTTTATGACCTCAACGATATCTATGCCGAACTTGCGTGCAAAGTCAAAATCGCGCGGGTCATGTGCCGGCACTGCCATGATAGCGCCTGTGCCGTAGCCCATCATAACGTAATCGGCGATATAGATGGGTATCTCCTTGCCTGTAAGCGGGTTGACGGCCACAAGTCCCTCAAGGCGCACACCTGTTTTGTCCTTGACGAGCTGTGTGCGCTCAAATTCCGTCTTTTTGGCGCACTCTGTACGATATGTCCGAACGGCATCCATATTGGATATCTCATCGGCATATTTATCGATCATCGGATGTTCAGGCGCCATGACCATAAAGGTCACACCAAAGAGCGTATCCGGGCGGGTTGTGTATATGCGCAGGCGCTCATCAGGCTTGCCTGCAATGGCGAAGTTGACAAATGCGCCCTCGCTCTTGCCTATCCAGTTTACCTGCTGTTGCTTGATGTTGGGCAGGTAGTCAACGCCCTCAAGGCCTGTCAGCAGACGGTCGGCATACTTTGTGATGCGCAGATACCAAACATCCTTGGACTTTTGCACTACATCGCTGTGGCAGATATCGCACTTGCCGCCCTGGCTATCCTCATTTGACAGCACGACCTTGCAGTTGGGGCAATAGTTGACGAGTGCGGTATCGCGGAAGGCAAGGCCCGCCTCAAACATTTTAAGAAAGATCCACTGCGTCCAGCGGTAATAATCCTCATCGGTGGTATCGATAACGCGCTGCCAATCAAAGCCAAAGCCCACACGCTTCAGTTGCTGGGTGAATTTTTCTATGTTCTTATCAGTCACGGCACGCGGGTGCATACCGGTCTTTATTGCATAGTTTTCGGTAGGAAGGCCGAACGCATCAAAGCCCATCGGAAAGAGGACGTTATAGCCCTGCATGCGGCGCATGCGGGAGACGACCTCAAGACCCGAATATGCCTTGATATGCCCAACGTGCATTCCGGCTCCGCTGGGATAGGGGAACTCGACAAGCCCGTAAAACTTGGGTCTGCCGCCTGCATCCTTTTCGTCCTGCGCATGAAAGACACCGGCCTCTTGCCATCTTTCCTGCCATTTTTTCTCTACCGCCAAATAATCGTATTTCATAGTAGTCTCCGTATTCGGATATTTAAATATTCCGATAATTAAGATATTTAAATTATTTTGATACTTGTTTTTTGAGCCTCTTTTTTATTCTTCCGAGTCGGACTCGACGCGCGGCTGCACCTCTACCCTCTCGGTATCAGAATAAAGCTTATCAAGATTATAAAACTCGCGGGCATCCTTGGTAAACACGTGCAGGATCACGGTGCCGTAGTCAAGGACCATCCAGGATTTTTTGTCGCCGCGACCCTCGGCGGCAAAGGGCTTGACCCCCGCCTCACCCAGCTTGAACTCCACCTCATCGATAAGAGAACGCACGTGAGTGTTGGCGTGTGCGGTGCAAAGCACAAAATATTCGGTAAGATCGATCTTGTCCCCTACCTTAAGGACAGCTATATCCTCGCCGCGATGTACATCGAGCTGATGGTATATCTCCTCGGCAAGCGAGATGGGCTCGGGCGTGCCGTCCTGCGCAAATTTAAGTTCTACCTTCATTTTTTATTCTCCTTTCATTTGACCCACGGCAGTGTTCCCTGCCGCCGTAAGTTCGCATATCAAATAATTTCTCGCATCCGTCGTTTCCGCGCTGATAAGGCTGCCGCGCTCTATCAGCTCCCCAATGGTCATATCAAATGACATCACCATCAGGCGGTCAAGGTGCCGCACGCGCTCTGCCGCGCTCATTTTATCCGGGTGAGCATCAAAAAACTCGTCCCGAAGTCGCACGCAATCGGGATATGTGCGCGTGTCGTCTATATAATCCGCAAAATAAATTATCTTTTCCGCCATTGACATCCCCGCCCTGCCCGTTGTGTGATAACGCACGGCATCGATCACGCGCGGGTCGGCAAGCCCCGGGTAACGCTCGGGAATCAAAAGCGCCGCGGTGCGCGCATGCAGTGTTTTGGGGGACAGGGCATCGGCGGGTGTTGGCGTGATGCCGTGCTTTTGCAGGATCTCAAAATGCTCAGCAACCGTCAGCTCCTTGGTTATATCATGGAGCAATGCCGCGGCGCGCAAGAGCCTTATATCATCCGCACTCGGCATAAATATCTCGCCAAGGCGTACCGCCATGCGCTCAACACCCAAAACATGCGCGGCACGCTTTTTGGATAGTATGAACGGCAGCTCGGCGCGCAGAATGGCAATGGCATCATCGCTGATATCTATCGCATCGGGTGACGTTGCACTCTCGCCAGACTGCACCTGCTGGCGTTTTTTTATCTCTTCTGTGTTTTTTACAGCTTCCATATCCCATCACCCCTCGGCTGTCGGCTCGGGCGGTGCGCCGTAAAGTCCGTGCGCACGGATATATGCCTCGACCGCCTGCGGCACCATGCCTCCAAGGCTCCGCCCTGCCGCCGCGGCGCGGCGTACATTGGTGGAGGATATCTCTATCGGCGGTGTTACTATACGCCGCACCACTCTGTCATACTTGCGGCGATACTCGGCAAGCTTTGCCACTATCCGCGCATCCAGTGACTCATCACACTCACGCCTGATATATATCGGGTAGCAGAGCTTAAATATCTCCTCCGCCTCATGCCATGTATCAAGTGTGAGCATCATATCCGTGCCGCAAAGCAGAAAGAGCCTTGTGTTTGGTGCGCTGAGCTCGCGCAATGTATCAACGGTATAGCTGCGCCCACCGCGCCTTTGCTCGGTATCGCTGACGATAACACCCTCAATGTCGCCAAAGGCCAGCTCGCACATGCGCATCCGATCAGCCGGATCATCGATAAAATCCAGCCTTTTATGCGGCGGAAGAAATGCGGGTATGACATAAAGATAGTCAAGCCGCATCTGCGACAAAAATGCCTTTGCCGCCTCAACATGACCGTTGTGCGGTGGCGCAAAAGTGCCGCCGTATATTCCGATCCGCCTCATCCCAAAGGGATTGGCCATCGTCATCGAGTCATTCATAGCTCTATCGTCTTTTTTGTCTCCGACTCGCGGTAAAGGATAAGCTTGCGGCCGATCGTGGCAACGACCGTAGCACCGGTCGCGGTGGCAAGTGCCTCGGCGGCGGAGCGCGGTGTCTCGCCGCAGTTATCCAGCACCGAAAGCTTTATAAGCTCGCGCGCCTCAAGCGCATCGGATACCGTTTTTATAAGGTTCTCCCCTACTCCGTCCTTGCCTATCTGCATGATAGTGGGAATATCCGCGGCCAGTGAGCGCAGATACGCCCTTTGTTTTGATGTTATCTCCATTGATGTTTTCACCACCGCCCGCGGCACGCGCGGGCTTCCTGTTTTTTATTCGTGTTTTATATTCGTGTATTCGTGTGTTCGTTTTTTTGTTTTGTACCGAGTATTATCGGTCGGCAAGTCTTTCGGCCAGTGCCGCACACAGTCCGTCGCTTGCCCGCCCGCGGTGACTTATGCTGTTTTTTTGCTCCGGTGTGAGCGATGCAAAGGTCGTGCCGAACTCGGGACAGTAAAAGAGCGGGTCGTACCCAAAGCCGCCATTCCCCTGCGGGGCTTTTGTGATCTCACCCTCGCACCTGCCGCTCACCTCTATAGGCTCACCCTCGATCCCGCACCCCTGCGGAAAGACGCAAGCCATACTGCAAACGAATGCCGCGCCGCGTTCGCCATCACCGCATCCCTCAAGCTCGCGCAAAAGCTTTGCGTTATTGGCGGCATCATCATGCTCGACGGCGTACCTCGCCGAATGAACGCCCGGCGCACCGCCCAGCGCATCAACACAAAGGCCGGAGTCATCGCCTATCGCTATCATTCGGCAATGATCGGCCACCGTTTTTGCCTTTATCATTGCATTTTCTGCAAAGCTTTCGCCATCCTCAACTATCTCCTCGGTAAACCCGATATCGTCAAGTGTCAAAAGCTCAACCTCCGCACCCGCGCAGGAAGCGAGAAGCCTTTGCAGCTCCAAAAGCTTGCCGCGGTTGCGCGTAGCAACAACTATTTTAAGCTTTTTATTTTCCATTTTATCTTTTTATCTTTATCATTGATACTTATCGTTTAAAGGGCCTAAAGCGACGGTGCCTTTATCAGTCCTCGGGAAAAAGTGCATCGATGAACTCGCCGGAGTCAAACGGCTGCATATCGTCTATCTTTTCTCCAACACCGATAAACTTAACGGGCAATCCAAGCTCGCGGCGGATGGAGAGGATTATACCGCCCTTGGCAGTGCCGTCAAGCTTATTGAGTACAAGACCCGTAATGTTCGCCGCCTCGCCGAACTCCTTGGCCTGGATTATTGCGTTCTGCCCCGTTGTGGCATCAAGCACCAAAAGATTCTCACGCGCCGCGCCGGGCAACTCGCGATCGATAACGCGATTGATCTTTGCCAGCTCGTTCATAAGGTTCTTTTTGTTGTGCAATCTGCCCGCCGTATCTACGATAAGTACATCGGCATGTTTATTGCGGGCGTAGTTTGCCGCATCGTAAACGACGGCGGCGGGGTCGGATCCCTCGCTTTGCTTTATAAGCTCAACGCCTGCCCTGTCACACCAAACGGACAGCTGATCTATCGCCGCGGCACGGAAGGTATCCGCCGCCGCGACAACAACGCGCCGCCCCTCGGCCTTAAGTCTTGCCGATATCTTACCGACAGACGTTGTCTTGCCCGCTCCGTTGACTCCTATCACCAAAATGACGGAGGGAGTGGTATCAAGCGACAGAGGTGCGCTCTCGCCGATCATGCCTGTGATTATCTCGCGCAGAGCCTCCATGGTATCCTCCCGCGTTTTAATGCGGTCGTCACGTATGCGCTCGCGGAGCTCGTCAATTATCTCCTCAGATGCGCCGACTCCGACATCGGAAGTTATAAGTATCTCCTCAAGCTCCTCCAAAAAGTCCTCATCTATCTTTACAAATGAGCGCATCACGGATTCGATGCCGCCCATAAGTGCGCCGCGGGTCTTGCTAAGTCCCTCGCGAAGCTTACTCAAAAAGCCCATCCCATTTACTTCCCTTCTGATTTGTGATCTCACGAACATCAAGCTCAAACACGTTTGATATACCGTGCTCGGGCATTGTGATGCCGTATATGCGGTCGGCGGCGTTCATTGTGCCGCGACGGTGGGTTATCATTATAAACTGTGTTTCGGCAGAATACCTCTTGATATACTCGGCAAGGCGCTCAACATTCACCTCGTCCAGTGCCGCCTCTATCTCGTCAAGTATGCAGAACGGCGTTGGATTGACCCGAAGTATTGCAAAAAACAGCGCTATCGCCACAAAGGCCTGCTCTCCGCCCGAGAGCTGCATGAGCGATTTAATTATCTTGCCGGGAGGTGCGGCCTTGATCTCGATGCCGCTTTCAAGCACGTTATCCGGATCGGTCAGCAAAAGCTGTGCCGAGCCGCCGCCGAAAAGCTCGCTAAAGGTCTTGCCGAAGTTTTCGTTTATCTTATCGAATGACTCAGAGAACGCCCGCTTCATTTCGACCTCAAGCTTTTGTATTATTCCCTCAAGCTCGTTTTTGGCACGCGTGAGATCCGCCATTTGCGCGCTGAGATCGTCATATCTCGCCCTGACCTCGTTATACTCGTCAAGTGCGCCGGTATTGACAGAGCCGATGTTGCGGATCTTGTTGCGATACTCTGTTTGTGTGGCGGCCACTGCGGGGCGCTCCTCCTCGGTGATGGCTGGGTAGCCGAGTGCCAAGGCCTCGCTGCGAGTGAGCTCATGCTCGTCCCACAGCTTGGTTGAGAGCGCCTCCATGTCGGCGCGGCGGCGCTCAAGTGCAGACTCGCATTTAAGCTTGTTTGCGGTCGCGCTGTCGCGCAGCTCCTGCTTATCGCGGATAAGACGGCGCAGCTCGTTTATCTTACGTTCAAATTCAAAGCCCGAATCCTCGGCGCTTGCACGCTCGCGATTTAGGCGTTCAAGCTCTCCCTCACCCTGCGAAAGCTTGGTTGCGGCCTCTGTTTTGCGGTCTGTAAGCAAGCGGATCTCACCGCGTGCGCGCTCTGCCGCCGCAAGGCTTGCAGCTATGCTCTCGCCGAGTGATGCAAGCTTACCCTCGGCAAGCTCTGCCAACGCGTTTGCGGTCTCGATATCCTTACGAGTCTCAGAAAGCTTTACCGCAAGCTCATTCGCCTCACGCAGTTTTTCGTCCCGCTCATTAAGGCGCTGTCCGCGCTCCGCATCACGGTCGGCGCGATATGCGCCAAGCTCACTTATCTTCTCGGCAAGGCGGCGGCGCTCGGCGCGGAGGGTCTCTATCTCCTCGTCGCACCTTTCCGCTTCGCCCTCAATACCCGAAAGATCGGCACGCAGGCGTTCGATAAGCGTCATATCCGCATCAAGTCCAGCACGCTGTTTTTCAAGGCGTGCCGCCTCGGCGGCTCTGAGAGTACCGATAAGGCGTACCTGGTCACTGTTTGCTGCAAGCTGACCCTCACGCTCCCCGATCGCCTCGTTTATCCTATCCAGTTCTGCGGCCGCACGATCGCTCTCGCGGCGCTTGCTATCCAGCTCTGCGCCGAGCTTTTTTATCTCGTCGGCACGGGTAAGTATACCGCTGCCCGTCCGCACCGAGCCGCCGGTGAAGGTTCCGCCGCGGTTTATCTGCTGTCCGTCAAGCGTTACGGCACGCACGGTGTAACCGAGCGCGCGGCTCATGGCTATTGCGTGGTCAAGATCGTCAAATACCACGGTGCGACCAAGCAGAGATGATATCACATTTTTAAATTTATCGTCACAGCCCACAAGCTCGGAGGCCACACCTACATATCCCGCATAGCCTGCCGCCGCCTGCATCTCACGCGTTGGCTGTGAACCGTAGCCACGCACGGCAGAGACCGGGCAAAAGGTCGCCCTGCCCGCGCGGTCGCGTTTTAGGCACTCGATGGCCGCCTTTACGGTATCCTCGTCATCCACGACTATATTTTGTATAGCCGCGCCGAGAGCCGTCTCGATAGCAGTAACATATTCCCCACCGACCTCTATGAGCTTTGAGACAGGACCGTATATCCGCCCGCAGCCTCCTGCGGCGGAGAGCCTGCCATCGGCACAGCACTGCATGACATGCCGCACGCTGTTGTTGTAGCCCTCAAAATGCTCCTCCATGCGGCGAAGGGTCTCGGCTTGGCGGGTAAGTGCATCACATTCGGCGCGAAGACCGGAAAGCACGGCCGTGCCGCGCTCGGCTCTTGCCTTGAGGGCTGAAAGCTCGCGGCCAATGCCCTCTGCCGCGGCCTCAAGCTTTGCACACTCGGCATCATACCCCGCCACGGTGCGCTCGGTATCCGCGCATTCGGCGGAGAGTGCCGCCGCCGCTCGCTCGTATTCGGCTATCTCGCGAGCCGCGGCATCCTTTCTGCCCGCGCCCTCGCTTTTGGAACGCCCTATAAGCTCAAGCCTTGCCGCCGCATCGGCGTCATCGGATTGAGCTTTAACTATCTCATCAAATGCAACGGCAATGGCAAGATCAAGCTCGCCCGCCTGTTTTTCTGCCTTATCTGCTGCCACTCTTGCACGCTTTTCGGCATCAGACAGCTCCATGAGCCGCCCTGCATGCTCCATTGCCGCGGCGTGATGCGACTCAACCGTCTTTTTTTCGGTCTCGGAAAGCTCGCGGTCGCGCTTTTCCGCCGCCACGGCACCGGAGAGTGCCGCCTCGGCATGTGCCAGATCGCGGTCGGCTACCTTTATCTCACTCTCAAGCGCAAAATTTTCGCGTGTGCGCTCGCGTATCTCCCCAAGGAGCTTTTCGGATTCTGCCTTGCTCGATCTTGAAAGCTCGTCAAGATGCTCGTTTTGGCTCTCAAGCGTTTGCAGTGTCTCGTTGACGCGCCCCAGCTCATGCTCGGCCATGCGGAGCGCGCCCTCACCATCCGATATGGCGCGGCGAAGCTCGTCCGTATCATACAGCCAAAGCTGAACATCCGCCTGCTTTTTTATCTCGGTATATTCGATATATCGTTTAGCCTTTACACACTCGCGCTCAAGCGGACCAAGGCGAGAGCCTATCTCATCGATTATATCCTGCGCGCGCTCCATATTGTCGCGCGTGGCGGCAAGGCGGCGCTCCGCCTCGTTCTTTTTGTGGCGGTATTTGGCGATGCCCGCCGCATCCTCAAAGATGCCGCGCCGCTCGTCACTCTTGCGCGAAACTATATCGGCAATACGCCCCTGACCGATGATCGAATATCCGTCACGTCCCACGCCTGTGTTGAGGAACATCTCGTAAACATCGCGCAGACGTACCTCCTTGCGGTTTATAAAGTATTCACTCTCCCCATTGCGATAATAACGTCTGGTAACGGTTATCTCGTCATAGGGGCAATCTATCCTGCCAAGCTCGGCAGTGTTATCAAATGTTACGGATACCTCGGCATATCCCATAGGCTTGCGGCTATCGGCACCACCGAAGATTATATCCTCCATTTTGGTGCCGCGCAGGCTCTTTGAGGATATCTCGCCAAGCACCCAGCGCATTGCGTCGGCTATATTTGATTTTCCGCTTCCGTTGGGGCCTACTATGACCGTTGAGCCGCCCTCAAAGGTCAGCTTTGTGCGGTCGGGAAAGGATTTAAAGCCCTGAAGCTCCAGCTGCTTAAGATACAAAAGATGCCTCCGTTGTTGTTTTAATCACTAATGACCCGTGCCTTTCGGTCACCGATCCTTTATTTGCATTCTATCGTTTCGTTATCTTGAATTATCTGTGTTATCAGTATCATCGGGCGATACACGGCGCTCTGCCGATACCGCCTCACTAATGCTTATTCTTATATTATATCCGAAAAGCTCGCAACTTTCAAGCACTATAATGCGATTTATTCCCGCCGTGCGCGAATATTTTTCCAAAAGTCGGTCTATATTGCGCCGTCCGTGGCCGATGGCGGCGGACTTGGCTCCACGCCTGACATATACTGTCATGATCCGGCCGCAGTCACCATCTGCGGCGGCATAGTCATCTGTCGCCGTCAGCTCGGACAGTTCATCTTCCGCCGCCTCGACAATGCGACGGAAATACAGCTCGCCCATGGCAAGCTCCCCCATTGCGGGGTGATTTGCGCCGCCGTAGACCGACTGCGGGGAGGATAATCCCTCGCCGGAGCAAAGCCCTACACGTATCACCGGCAGGGATGCCCTGTCAAACACATCAAGGACAGACGCGCACCTTTTGGCCGCAGTATCGTAGTCAAGCGGCAGATAGTCCCCGCGGCGTGCCATATCCTCAAGCTCGGTATCATGAAAAACTACCGTTGGATATACACGCGCGCCATCGGCGCCAAAGGCCACTATGTCCCGCGCCGTTTGCACCTCGCCCTCCTCATCAGCCCCCGGCAGTCCGACCATCATTTGGCCTATCAACTGCATGCCCGCCGCCTTGACCAATGCACAAGCGCGGCGCGAGTCGTCGGCACTGTGCCCACGGCGACAGGCCGCAAGGACAGAGTCGCGTGTGCTTTGTATGCCAAGCTCGACCGTGGTCATATGATGCTCCGAGAGGATCGAGAGGATCTCCTCATTTATGTAATCCGGGCGGGTGGAGCAACGAAGCGACTGCACCCTGCCGCTTTCAATATATTCATCAGCCAGATTCAGCAGTCTTATCATCAGCTCTCTGTCGATGCCGGTAAAGGATCCGCCAAAAAAGGCTATCTCAACATCACATCCTGCAGGAATGGTGGAAAGCGATGATTCTATCAGCCCGCGAACATCCTCCTCATGGAACTCCTGCGTACCGGATATCCTGCGCTGATTGCAAAAAACGCAATTGTTTGGACAGCCGAGGTGCGGTATGAACACCGGGATGTTTATATGCCTTGTTTCTTTTTTCATTTTTTGAATTTATTTTTTCACTTTGCTATCTGCATTTTCGTTTTCTTCAACCGAACGACATGAGCATGCACGATCACTTTCGTTCCGTGTCACGCACTGCCGCAATCGCACTGCGGATCGCAACGTTTTCGCGGCGCTCGCGCTCAAGCGTTGCAGCATCTCCATGCCCCGGCAAAACACGGCGGTCCCCCGGGATGGCGGCAAGGCGGCAAAGGCTTGCCATCATGTCATTCATCGACCCGCCGTCAAGATCCATCCTGCCGCATGCGGAGCGAAAAAGTGTATCTCCGGTAAACAAAAGCTCACCACAGCTGTAGCATACAGAGCCGCGGCTGTGCCCCGGAGTGGCAAGAACGGTAAAGGTAAGCTCACCTATCTCTATGCTGTCACCGTCGGATATATCGCAGGTGGACTCACAAAGCCCTCGCCGAAGCATGGGCGTGAGTTTATGCTCGACCGCCGAAATGTATACGGGACAGCTATACTTCGCGGCTATCTCGCCGGATGCGCCGACATGATCAAAATGACCGTGCGTTAAAAGCACCGCTGCCGCGCGCAGTCCCAGCGACTCGATACGGGAGATGATCACATCTGCATCGTCCCCCGGGTCTATTACTGCGGCCACACCGCCTCCGCAGTCTACGATATAGCAATTGGCCTCAAGTCTTCCGATGGGCAGGGTGTGGACATCATTTTTCATGGCCTTCACCTCAATTTTTCTTGTGTTGATATTGAAATCTCTCCGATACTAAAAGATCCGGCCGACCCATCGCTTATCGAATACCGCCGATCGTCGCGGTATCCTTGTTTTGAATCGGTCGGCCCGGTGGATATTTTATGTTTTGATGTTCTGTTCGTATGATCTTCTGATCTTTAGATCTTTAGATCTTTAGATCTTTAGACCTTTAGATCTTTAGACCTTTAGATCTTTAGATTTTCCGATCCCTCGGCTGTTTATTATTTGCGGTGTTACTGTATCAAAGCTCGCCAAACAGCTCAAGCGCGTGCTTTGCGGCCTCCTGCTCGGCGGCGCGTTTGCTGTGCGCCGAACCCTCGCCGATAATATTTGAATTGAGCCTTGCCTCGACCGAAAAGGTCTTATCATGATCCGGCCCGGAGGTGGCGACCACTACATACTCAAGCACCTCGCCCTCCGAACGCTGTATCAGCTGTTGGAGCAGGGTCTTGTAATCCGCGCCGTGCCAACGCCTTTGCACCTCGCGCATCATATCATCAAGAAAAGGCAAAAGATACTTTTTTACGGCGCATCTGCCGTCACGCTCGCCTTCTCCCGCAGATGCATCAAGATAGACTGCGGCCAAGAGCGCCTCAAATGCATCGGCAAGGATAGAACGTCTCTCACGCCCGCCGCCGCGCTCCTCGCCGTTACCAAGCAAAAGGTAATGGCCAAGGTCTATATCCATGGCATAGGCAGAAAGCGCCCTCTCGCAGACAAGCTCGGCACGCATGCGTGTAAGCTCGCCCTCCGGATCCTCCGGGAACATGGCAAATATATGTTCACTTGTGATAACGGACAGCACCGAGTCTCCCAAAAACTCCAGCCGCTCGTTACAGGGCAGATGCTCGGAACGGTGCTCGTTTGAATATGAAGAATGGGTCAGCGCCTCAAGCAGTAGGCGGCGATCCTTAAATCGATGCCCTATGCGTTCCTCAAGCCTTGCAACATCCCGCAGCAAAAGCTCATCCGCCGCGCATCGCGGAGCGTTATTTTCCTGCTGTGTCGTCATGACCTGCCCCTCCTCCCGCGGCCGCTCCGCCGACTCCGGCAGAGGCAGTGCCGCCAAAGCTTTTTATCTCTCTTGCGATATTTACGATAACACCTGTGTTGGCGTAATTTATCGCCTGACGTATTGCATTTTTAACCGCGTTTGCGTTTGAGGATCCGTGCGCTTTTATAACAGGCTTGGATATACCCAGCAGAGGTGCTCCGCCGTACTCGGAGGCATCAAAGCGTTTTTTCACTCCCGCGACCTTATCCTTTATCAAAAGTCCGGAAAGCTTGGCTCTGGTATCGGCGTAAAAGATCTCCTTCATCGTGGAGAGCATAAGTCTGCCCATACCCTCAACACATTTAAGCAGTATATTACCGCTAAAGCCGTCGGTGACCAGCACGTCACATGCGTTCTTGGGCAGCTTATCCGCCTCAACGTTTCCTACAAAATTGATGCTCGGCAGTTCGGAGAGGCGTTTGTAGCTCTTAAGCTGAAGCTCTGTTCCCTTGCACTCCTCCGCACCGTTGTTGAGCAGTCCCACGCGCGGCGCGGGCAGACCACACACCTTTTGCATGTAGATGCTTCCCATAATGGCAAATTGCTCGATATATTCGTCTGTAACGACAACATTCGCGCCGGAGTCCAACAGCAAAACAGGCGGGTTCATGGGCAGTATGCTGGCTATTGCGGCACGCCTGACCCCCTTTACCTTTCTTACTATCAGCGTAGCGCCGGTAAAGAGCGCACCTGTGTTGCCTGTGGATACAACGGCATCTCCCTTGCCCTCGGCAAGCAGGCGCAGAGCCACGCTCATTGAGGAATCGCTTTTTGCTCTTACCACCGATACAGGGTCGTCGGTCATCTCTATAACGCTCTCGGCATTAACGATATCAAAGCGGCGAAGGTCTATCCCTTCCTCCGCGGCCGTTTGCTCGATGGCGGCACGGTCGCCGACCAAAAGAAAGCTGGCATTATATTCAAGAGAGGCGAGATACGCACCTTTTACGACCTCGCGCGGCGCATTATCGCCGCCCATACAATCTACTATAATAATCATTATCTATAAACTGCCCGTTTCAGCATTAATATTTTTAATTCAAGTTTTGGTTTTGTCTTCCGGATCCGATATTCAATATCCGATATCTGCTATCGGATATTATTCGCTCTTTTCGTTTTCGTTTATCTCGGCGGACATTTTATCTATTATCGCCAAGGCTCTGGCCGAGTACGCCTCGCCGCGTGCCTTTTTGCCGCCGCGAACACGCTCACCGAGCGGTGCTATGATCCCAAAATTGGCGTTCATGGGGACAAAGGATCCGCCCTCTCCGCCGTGCGCGACATAGGATGCCATAGCTCCCATCATAGTTTCGCGCGGCAGACTGATCTCATCCATTCCGCGCAGCCGTCTTGCGGCGCTGACGCCCGCCCAAAGGCCGGATGCCGCGGATTCAACATAACCCTCAACACCTGTCATCTGCCCCGCAAAGTACACGCCGGGGTGGGATATCAGCGAATAGTCCTCCGAAAGCTTGCCCGGGGAATCGAGATATGTGTTGCGGTGCATAACGCCGTAGCGCAAAAATTCCGCATGCTCAAGGCCGGGTATCATTGAGAACACCCGCTTTTGCTCCGGGAATGCAAGATGCGTTTGAAAGCCCACAAGATTGAACATAGAGCCCTCGCGATCCTCCCGCCGCAGCTGAACGACGGCATAATAGTCGCGTATCTCCGAGTGGCGCGGGTCCTTTAGTCCCACGGGCTTGAGCGGCCCGAAGCGCAGTGTATCGCGCCCGCGGCGAGCCATTACCTCGACCGGCATACAGCCCTCAAACACTGTAAGGTCCGACTGTTCCTCACGGTCAAAATCATGCAGTTCAGCCTCTCTGGCGCTCACAAGTGCATCATAGAATGCATCATATTGCTCGCGCGTCATGGGGCAATTGAGATAATCCGCATCTCCCTTATCATAGCGAGAGGCAAAGAATGCCACATCAAGATCTATCGTTTCGCCGTCCACTATAGGCGCGGCCGCATCAAAAAAGTGCAATCCGTCACAGCCAAGCTCACATCGAATATACTCCGCCATCGGCTCGGAGGTCAGCGGTCCTGTGGCGATTATAGTTATCTCGCCCTCGGGTACCGCCGTCACCTCACCGGGAATGTACTCTATCATCGTGTGCGCGGTGATCTTTTCGGTTATATAGGAGGAAAACGCCTCGCGATCGACTGCCAGCGCCGAACCGGCGGGAACGCGGCAGGCATCCGCCGCCTCCATGATAAGCGAGCGGAAGCGGCGCATCTCCTCCTTGAGGAGGCCAACGGCGTTTGAGGGGCTGTCGGAGCGGAGCGAGTTTGAGCAAACAAGCTCGCAAAACTTTTCGGAGTGATGTGCCGGTGTGTATTTTTGCGGCTTCATCTCAAAAAGCTTTACCCTAATGCCGCGGTTTGCTACCTGCCATGCCGCCTCGCACCCTGCAAGTCCGGCACCGTAAATATTAATATGATCCATTTTTGCTTATATCTTTCGTTCGTTTTCAGTTGTCATCTCGGGCGGCGGTGACTATCATTCAAGGCAGCCATCGCCGCTCTTTGGCTAAAGCTTAAAACGGTGCGTCATCGTCCCCCGGCATCGGCGGGCGATCCGCCTCAAAGCCCTCGGGAAGCTCCGGCAGGTCATCCTCCGCGGGCGGCAGGACCTCCTCAGGCTCGCGGACAGCTTGATCCTTTGCGCGCTTTGCGGCACCCGATCCGCGTGTGGTCTTGGCACCGGTCTTTGAACCGCCGGCAGTGGCCGCGGAGGCCGCAGAGGTCGTCCTTGCCTTACGCGTGGTCCGCGGCTTGCTCTCTCCTGCGCCGGTGGCAGTCACAGCGGTGCCACCATTCTCCTGCCCCTCGATATTCCCCGCATCGGCGGTATCAAGATCCGCTATATGGCGGTAATTACAGCCCTCGGTGTGGCAAACTATCTCGCCTGTTCTGCCTTTTTTGCGGAAGAGCATACCTCCGCACTGCGGGCATTTACCGTGAAGCGGGACATCCCATGTTGAAAAATCGCAATTGGGGTAATTTGCACAGCTGTAGAAGACGGATTTATTTCTGCCGTATTTTATAAGCACCCTGCCGCCGCATTTGGGACAGCTGATGCCCTCAAGCTCATGCTCGATCCTTTTATTGAATTTGCATTTTGGGTAGTTTGCGCATGCGTAAAAGCTGCCGTAGCGCCCCCGCCTTTGGACCATAGGTCCGCCGCAAAGCTCGCACACCATACCGGGTACAGGCTCCGGCTTTTCGGCCTGCTCGACCTTAAGTGTACCATCCGGGTTGAGTGCCTTGGTATTTTTGCAGGTGGGGTAGTTGGGGCAAGCGGCAAACTTTCCAAAGCGGCCGTTACGGACGACCATGGTAGCACCGCACTTTTCGCAAACTATATCGGTAAGTTCCGGCTCTACCGCAAGCTTTTCGTTTTTAAGCTTTTCCTCCGCCGCATTCAGCTCGACAGAGAAGCCATCCCAGAAGGAGGAGAGCACCGCCTGCATGGTGGTCTCGCCGCGCTCGACCGCATCAAGCTCGTTTTCTATATTCGCGGTAAAGCGATAATCAACTATATCAGCAAAGCTCTCCTTCATAAGAGCGGTGGTTATCTCGCCCAGCTGTGTGGGGATGAGCGCCTTACTCTCGCGGGTGACATATCCGCGGGAGATTATGGTTGATATGATGGTGGCGAAAGTACTGGGGCGACCGATCCCCTTTTCCTCCAAGAATTTAACAAGGGTAGCATCGTTATATCTCGGCGGTGCTTCGGTAAAGTGCTGTTGTGCCGAGACATCCCCTGTGCTGAGTGACTGTCCCTCGGTAAGCTCGGGTATGCGGGGATCTTTATCCTCCTCATCGCCGTCTCCGCGCTTTCCGTCATCGGAGGATTCCTCATACACTGCCATGTAGCCCGGGAAGGTCACTGTGTAGCCGCCGGTGCGGAATATCCAACCGCGGTTTTCAAGCTCAACGCTGAGGGTGGCAAGGCGTGCCGACTCCATTTGGCTGGAAACAAAGCGCTCCCATATCAAGCGATAGAGCTTATACTGATCCGGCGTAAGATGAGCGCGCACATCGGCAGGCTCAAGCTCAACACGAGCGGGGCGGATGGCTTCATGCGCATCCTGCGCCGATTTATTGGTCTTGTAGTTTCTCGGAGTCTCCGGGCAGTATTCGCTGCCGTACTTTGCGGCTATCAGCTCACGTGCCGCGCTTTGAGCCTCCTCGGCCACGCGCTGTGAATCTGTTCTCATATAGGTGATAAGACCCTGTGTGCCGCCTAGCTCCGAGCCGAGGTTTATACCCTCGTAAAGCTCCTGCGCAGTCTTCATGGTGCGGGATGCCTGGAAGCCGAGCTTGCGGGAGGCCTCCTGCTGAAGAGTTGAGGTGATAAAGGGCGGCGCGGGAGTTTTGAGCTTTGTGCCGCGCTTTACGCTTTTAACTGTAAAGCGGCCGTTTTTAACATCCTCGGTAACACGCGCGGCATCAGCCTCGCTGTGAAGCTCTACCTTGCCATCTCCGTTGCCGAAAAATTTAACGGTGAAGCTCGTTTTGCCATCGGAGAGGAGCGCTGTTATCGTCCAGTATTCGACGGGACGGAATGCGCGTATCTCCTCCTCGCGCTCAACGATTATCCTTGTAGCCACCGACTGTACACGCCCTGCGGAAAGACCGTGGCGGATCTTTTTCCAAAGCAGTGGACTGAGCTTGTAGCCGACGATCCTATCAAGCAAACGGCGCGACTGCTGGGCGTTGACGATGTTCATATCGATCGAGCGGGGATTTTTGATGCCGTCCTTAACGGCGTTTTTGGTTATCGAGTTAAAGGTAACGCGCAGTGTTTTCTCTACCGGAATGCCGAGCGCCGTTGCAAGATGCCATGATATGGCCTCGCCCTCGCGATCGGGGTCGGTTGCGAAATATACCTTT
>CAYLLA010000031.1:0-20564 GCA_964384555.1 uncultured Ruminococcus sp.
CCATCTTCTGGTGTGGTGTCCGAAATGGACGCCTGCTTCGAGAAGCTGTTTGATGGTGATAACAGACATTTTAATGTCCTCCTTCTGGTTTTTTGCCACCACGCCGCTCCGATTGCGGACAACCGCCATGGGCGGCACCCGACCGCGCTCAACGGCGTGTGTGTTTTAGGGGTCACGGCATGCATTATAAGCCCCGCAGACCCATTTGCACCGGTTCACCTATATTTTCCGGCACAAACAGATGAATTATATCATACAATTTCTTTTTTTTCAAGTACTTGCGCCGAATTTACAATTTGTTTACATCTATAAATGGCAAACTCGCACTATCTGCGCGGTTTTTCGCGACGGCGTTCGCGCTCTCCGGAGCACCTGCAACCGTCAAGCTCCGCCGCGGCAAGCTTTACAAGCACTGCATCCGCGCCGATGCACTCGATCCTGCCCCACGGTACCTGAAAACGTTCTTCCCCGCCAAAACCCAAAAAGCCGCATTCGCCGGTAACGGTGACCGAAAGTATCCTGCCGTCGCACACATCAAACTCAAGCTCCGTCACATGGCCGAGCCTTGCACCTCCGCAAAGATTTATAACGTCCTTTTTGCGCAGCTCGCAGGTATTCATACACTCCATATCGCACCCATCCGCCTTTCATAAAACACAAATGCTTTTTAAATTGCATCCTGTTGACCATATATTCCACATACATTTTATTTAGTCACTGCGGAACTTATTCACCGGCGGCATTCAAAGATATTCTATAAAAACAGATCGGGCAGCGGCAGGGGTGTCAGCCTATATTTTTGATCTTCGCCTTATCCTCTCCGCCAGCCAAGGCAATGATCCCGCCGCGGCGGAGACGACAAAAAGCAATATATCGTTTATTACGTAGCCCGCGCTGCCGAAAAAGCATAGGCCGTAAAGCGGCATGCAAAGTGCAAACATAGCTCCGCCGATCACCCCACCGACAGAACTTTGCAGGAATGCATCCCCAAACGGCAGGCAGGAGAGCATAAGCAGCACGAGCGCGGCCGCGGCCGAGAGCGCCGACCACACCGCATACAGCACCCTCGCCGGGTGGCGGGCATCGCGGCGGGAGACGACGAGCGCGCCCCACATGCACCACGCCACAAGATACAAAAGTGACCAAAACACATTTGCAAACAGCGGGCGGTCGCTATCCCCTATATAATTTATCATGCCGGCAATAACGGCAAGCGCGGCAAGGGCGGATACTGCAATAACATCCCGCCAATATGCGCGGTCGAATAACTGTCCCGAGCGAGTCTTATCGCTATTGTTTTTTTGATCTTTCATTTTTACTCCAACTATATTTGAACTAAACAAATGCTTTTTAGAGCTTACATCCCCGATCGGCCTGTGCACGCGCAGAGGGGGGCGGTCAAAAAGCTGTCGGAGCCGCCGTGCACATGCACGTCAGCCCCGACATGTTAAGTCAGTATCAAAATGCCGCTTGATCGGTCAGCTTTATCGATATTTACGCTGTTGCGATCTATCGATCCTGATCCGATCCATCAGGCGTTTTGAGATTTTTTATAATCGTCGATTATCTTCTGCGCAACGTTGCCGGGAACGGTAGCGTAATCGTTTACCGTGAATGTAAAGGATCCGCGCCCCTGGGACATTGCACGCAGAGCGATGGGGTAATCCATGATCTCTGCCTTGGGAGCTACGGCGTGAACTACGGTGTAGCCCTTCTTCTTGGCGGCATCCATACCCATGATGCTACCGCGTCTCTTGTTAAGGTCACCCATAACATCACCGACCAGAGCTTCGGGAACGGTTATCTCAAGGTCGCCCACAGGCTCAAGGATAACGGGAGCTGCCTCAAGCAGGCACTGCTTGTATGCAAGCTGTGCCGCGGTCTTAAAGGAGATCTCATCGGAGTCAACAGGGTGGTAAGAGCCGTCATGGAGATCGGCGGCCAGATGTGTCATCGGGAAGCCGGCCGCACCCTTATTCATGGCCTCAAGCAGACCCTTTTCAACGGCAGGGTTGAAGTTTTTGGGAACAACACCGCCGACAACGGATACGGTAAAGGTAAGGCCCTCCGCCTCACCGGGCGAGAAGCGGATCCAAACATCACCAAACTGGCCGGAACCGCCGTTCTGCTTTTTATGTCTGCCGTGGATATCGACCGTCTTTGTGATCTTTTCGCGATATGCGATCTTCGGTGCCTCAAGCTTGATGGTAACACCGTAACGGTTTTTAAGCTTTGCGGCAAGGATGGAGAGATGCATGTCTCCAAGGCCGGATATGACCATCTGCTTTGTATCGGGATCGGTCATGTATTCAAGGGTGAGGTCCTCCTCTGTCATTCTTGCCATGCTCTGGGAGATCTTGCCCTCGTCCTTTGCGGTGGCGGGGATCATGGCCTGAGTCATGTTGGGGGTGGGGTACACCGTCTTGGCGTAGCTCACCTCTCCGCTCTCGCAAAGAGTATCATTTGTATTGGTATTGGAAAGCTTGGCGATCATACCGATATCGCCGCAAGCAAGCTCATCGACCTCCGTCTGGTTCTTGCCCTTAAGGGTGTAGATGTGAGCCATCTTTTCAACGGCGCCGGTAGTAACGTTTTTAAGCTGTGCATCGCGCTTCAGTGTACCGTTCATGACCTTAAAGTAGGACATCTTACCTACAAACGGGTCGGCAACGGTCTTGAATACGAATATAGCGGCCGAACCCTTGGGATCGATGGGTGTGGTCTCGCCGCCCTCAAGAGCCGCTTTGCCCTTGGAGGTGAACTTGGGGAACGCGCCTACCGCGGAATCAAGCATTCCGGTAATACCGGCAAGCGTGGTGGAGGAACCGCAATATACGGGAACGATGGAGCCCTCAACGATACCGTCATGTATCGCCGCCGCGGCTTCCTCGCGGGTGATCTCCTCCTCTTCAAGGACCTTCATCATCATGTCCTCGTTGACCATGGCGATAGCGTCGTTAAAGTCAGTTTTATGTCTCTCGGCGGCCGCCTGAAGCGCGGGGGTCATGGGGATCTCGACCTTCACACCCTTGGCATCGCACTTGAACGCCTTCATATCAACAAGGTCAACATACTCAATATCCTTGCCGTTCTTTACGGGCACGGCTATCGGGCAAACGGCGTTGCCGAACTTTTCCTTGAGCTGTTCAAAAACGCGGTCAAAGTCCGCCTCTTTGTCGTCATATTTATTGATAAAGAATACCTTGGGAACATCTATCTCGCTTGCATAGTCCCATGCAAGCTCGGTGCCGACCTCAACGCCGGATTTGGCATCAACTACTATAACGGCACTGCCCGCCACGCGGAGAGCCTGCTTTACCTCACCGACAAAATCAAGATATCCGGGTGTATCAAGGACATTTATCTTGCATCCCTTCCAAATAACGGGAGCTATTGCTGTTGATATAGAGAAGTTTCTCTTTACCTCTTCGGGATCAAAGTCGCAAACGGTATTTCCGTCGGCGGTCTTACCAAGTCGGTCTACGCCTCCAGTGATATAAAGCATTGCCTCTGCAAGAGAGGTCTTTCCGCATCCGCCGTGTCCGAGCAGAGCGATGTTGCGAATGCTGCCGGTTTCAAATTTCGCCATTGTGGTTCCTCTTTCTGATATGGATTTTTATATCTGGACGGGTCTTTTAACTCCGTTCCGCGCGCCCTTGGGCGCGATAAAGTACCATCATCTTTAAAATGGGTCGTGGTTCACAGCCACATTGACTATTATACAACAACTCGGGCTGTTTTGCAAGAGTTTTTTTGGACATTTTGCTCTTAAAATCAAGTTTTTTTGTCGCAAAGTTGTCGTTTATTGCTTTTTTGACATCAAAAGCTCTCCAAAAACAGCTCGCGGGCGTTCTTTGCAGTCAGCTCAGCCGCCTCACGCGTATCGATCGCGAGCAGCTCGCCGAGCATTTTTGCGGTATATACGGCATAGGCGGAATAATTGAGATGCCCGCGATACGGCTCGGGGGCGAGATATGGGCAGTCGGTCTCAATAAGTATGCGGTCCCGCGGCAGTTCCTCCGCAACCGATCTTACATGCCTGGCGTTTTTAAATGTAAGAGTGCCGGAGAATGAAATATAAAAGCCGCGGCGGCAGAGCTCAAGCGCCATCTCGGCACTGCCGGAGTAGCTGTGGAAAACCCCGCGCACTCCGCGGTGCGCAAGTACGGCATCAAAGCAATCGCCGTGTGCCTCGCGGTCATGTATTATAACCGGAATATCAAGCTCCCGCGCCATTGACAGCTGTGCATCGAGATATCTCTTTTGCAGGGCATCGTCATACGGCTGCCAGTGGTGATCAAGCCCCACCTCGCCCAGTGCGACTATCTTGTTTTGCCGCCTGGCTTGCTTTTCCGAGATCATCTCGGCTATCGCCTCAAGCTCCGCATCGATCCCGCCGCTCATACCGATATCAGAGGGATGTATACCCACCGCGGCGTACATGAGGGGATACTTTGCTGCCTGAGCCACGGCTTTTTTTGAATTATCAATATTAGTGCCGACATTGATGATGCCGCTCATCCCCTCGGCAAAGCAACCGGATATCGCCGCATCCGCTCCGCCCTCAAACTCGGCGGCAAAGCGATCGTCGGTATAGTGAGCGTGCGTATCAAACACACCTGCCGGCAGCAGTCTCGAATTTTCTGATTTTTTATTTGTAGCCTTATTTGTATCCTTTGTTTCACTCATCTCGAAAAAACCGTCTCCTTATTTCGATCTTTTAATTACTATTACTACTGTTACTATTACTCACATTGCTCCATTACCACAACACGCCGCGGATGACCGCGGCGTGTTGCAAATATCGATGGGACTTCCCTTTTGCGCTGTCATCCTGCGCTTTGTACTCGCCGAAGTTCCCGCCGATGATTTTGGCATATGGTTACGCTTATCTTACGCGCTCGCCGAGAGGTGTTGCGGGATCAAGGAAGACAACTCTCACCTCATCCTCACCGGATGCAAGCAGCATGCCCTCCGACTGAACGCCGCAAAGCACGGCGGGCGCGAGGTTTGCCACCACTATCACCTTTTTGCCAACGAGCTGATCGGGCGTGTAGAATTTAGCAATACCCGAAACTATGGTGCGGGTCTCATATCCGAGATCAACGGTAAGCTTTAACAGCTTTTTGGCACGCGGCACAGGCTCGCAGGTGAGTATGGCCGCAGTGCGAAGCTCGACTTTCATGAAGTCCTCGTAACCGATGACGGCACAGCCCTCAGGCTTTTCGGGAGCGGCCGCGGCGGCTTCCTTTTCCTCTGCCGCCTTAAGCGCGGCCTCTATCTCGGCATAGATCTTTTCAAGCGTCTTCTTTTCATCTATTCTCGCAAACAGAACACGTGTATCGCCAACGCAGACACCCGCCTTCATGCCGCAAAAGCGCTCGGCGGTGCCAACGCTTGCAAATCCGCGCGCATCCGTTGCAAGCTCTGCAAATATCTCATCGGCGGATGCGGGAATGATCGGCTCAAGCATAACGGCCGCCCATCTTATCGCCTCGGTAAGATCGTAAAGCACCGTGCCGAGCCGCTCCTTTGATGCCTCATCGCGTGCAAGCACCCAAGGCTGTGTTTCATCAATAAATTTATTTGCGCGGCGCAAAAGCACAAGTATCGCCTCGACGGCATCGGCAACGCGGAAGGATTCCATGGCCGCGGTATAATCGGCAAATGCCGTGACCGCGGTGGAGATAAGATCCGCATCCAGCTCATCACGTGCGGTGGGAGCGGCAATGACCTTATCAAAATACTTCTTTTGCATATCAAGAGTACGCTTTACAAGGTTGCCGAGATTGTTAACAAGATCGGTGTTGTATCTTGCAAGCACGCTCTCCCATGTTATTGAGCCATCGGAGCCGTAGGGCATCTCCGCCAGTGCGTAGTATCTTACACCGTCCACGCCAACGTATTCCGAAAGCTTATCGGCATAGACCACATTGCCCTTTGATTTTGACATCTTGCCGGTGCCAAAATTGAACCAGGGGTGACCGAAGATCTTTTCGGGCAGGGGCAGACCGAGTGCCATCAGGAATATCGGCCAGTACACGCCGTGGAAGCGCATGATATCCTTGCCGATTATATGAACGGAGGCGGGCCAAAGCTCACGAAAACGCTCGGTCTGCTCCTCATACGACTTATCGGGATCATAGCCGATGGCGGTGATATAATTCGTCAGCGCATCAAGCCAAACGTAAACGACATGGCGCGGGTCCGAGGGGACTTTAATGCCCCATGTAAAGGATGTGCGAGAGAGGCAAAGATCCTGCAAGCCCGGGAGGAGGAAGTTATTGAGCATCTCCTTTTTGCGGGATTCCGGCTCGATGAATCCGGGGTGCGACTCGATATATTCGATAAGTGCGGGCGCATATTTTTTCATATTAAAGAAATATGCTTCCTCACAGGCGCGGGTGACAGGTGCGCCGCAATCCGGGCATTTGCCGTCCTCTACCTGCGTTTCGGTATAAAAGGACTCACAGGGCTTGCAATACCAACCCTCGTACTTTCCTTTATATAAATAGCCCTGCTTCAAAAAGCGCTAAAATATCTTTTGAACGGTGGTGACGTGGCACTCCTCGGTGGTGCGGATGAAGCGGTCGTAGCTGACATTCATAAGATCCCACACGCCGCGTATCTGACCGGATATTCCGTCAACGTAAAGCTGGGGGTCAAGTCCCGCACGCTCGGCATAGTCTTGGATCTTTTGGCCGTGCTCATCTGCGCCGGTGCAGAAATAAACATCATAGCCTGCAAGGCGGCGGTATCTTGCCAGTGCATCCGCCATGATCGCATCATAGGTGTTTCCGATATGCGGCTTTGCGGAGGCGTAGGCTATCGCCGTTGTAATGTAATAGCTTTTTTTATTCTCGCTCATTTTTATATAGTCCTTTCGGTTTCTTTTTCCTGAACTTATTTATCTATCTTTTACTGTGTTTTTTGCTTCTGCGGTCAGTCGGTATACCGTCCGCCTATCATCACGCGGTCGATATCTATCCGCCCCGCGGCCTCATTTACATCGGCAAACAAAAGGTCTGCAAACGCGCCCGGGGAGATGACACCAACCTCGCCCTCAAGGCCCACCTCGGCGGCGGGATTGCGCGTGGCGGCCAATATGGCATCCGAAAGCTTGATGCCGGTAAAGCGGGCAAGATTTTCTACCGCGCGGTGCAGATCGAGCGTACTGCCCGCAAGCGCGCCCTCCGGCGTTCTGGCCACGCCGCCGCGAACACAGGCATGCGTGCCGGCTATCATATAGTCACCATCGGGTGCGCCCGCGGCGGCCATTGAATCACTTATCAAAACCAGCTTTTCAAGACCGATATTTTTCAGCGTAAATGCTACCATATGGGGAGAGACATGCATACCATCGCAGATAAGCTCGCAATACCCGCCGCTCATAAGTGCCGCCGCGACCGCTCCGCCCTCTCTGTGGTGGATCTGCGGCATGGCATTATAAAGATGGGTAAAGCTGACACCAAACTTGCGCCATGCATCCATGGCTTGATCAAAGGTGGCATTGGTATGGCCCAGCCCCAGAGTTATACCATGTTCACGAGCACGCTCGGCAAACTCGCGCCCGCCGTCAAGCTCAAGTGCAACTGTCATATGAAGCGGCGCTCCGGCACTCTCCGCAAACCGCTCAAGCTCCTCGATATTCGGCGCGGCAAGCAGCTCTGCGGCGTGTGCACCCCGCTTTGATGGGTTGAGATATCTGCCCTCAAGATGTGTACCAAGGAAGCGTGCACCATCAGATTTGGCGCCCGACAGCTCGCGGATAAGCGCGGCGGATGTGCAAAGCTCATCAAACGGAGCAGAGGCCAGCGTTGGGAAAAGAGATGTAACTCCCGCCGCGGCATATGAACGCGCGGCACGAAGCATTCCCTCTCTGTCAGAAAAATTAAAATCCTCACAGGCGCGCCCGTGGGTATGTACATCCACAAATCCGGGGATAAGATATCTGCCGCCCGCATCTATGCTCATCTCGGATTGAGGTAAGTGGGCATAAGCATGCCGCGCCTCGGGCAACACCTCAATTATCCTACCCTCTCCCTCCGAGCCACCGATAAGCAACGCGCCCTCAAAAAAGCTACGCGCCGCCGAGTCATATATCAGCGCATTTTGTATAAGTGTACGCACAAAAAAGCTCCTCCGTTTAACAGTTAAAAAGCAGGTCGGGTGACTGTGGAGTCGCCTGTCCCCGGCGATCTTTTTTCTTATTTTATTATTATAATGCAAAACTCGCACAAAAGCAAGATGTTTTTGGAGCTTTATCGCTTTTTTTGCCCCAAAGAGGCTAAAATCGACCCCCTCGGCACTGTTTTGCGGCATAAAAGCCTGAACTGCGGCATAAATATCGGCAGGGAAAGAGGCGGGACGATATGATCACGTGTCCGGAAGGAGACAACGAATGAGCAATTACACGAGAGATGCGAAAATTAAAAAAGGCGGGCGGCTCGGACGGCATCGTTTACCGTTCGCACCTTGGATCATCACATTGATAACGCTAATAACAACTGCTGTCTGCCTTGGAGGTTGCCGTGATGCGCCGACGGCAGATGAGCTTGTGCGAGCGGCGCTTGACGAATGCCGCAGTCACCCTGCGGGGATCCTATATACTACAGCGGCAGAGCCGGGAGCGACGGATCTGCTTGATGCCGAAATGCTGGCAGGGCTTTTCGGGGACGGCGACAGGCTGCCGGACGTATTAGATAAAATAAACTCCGCGGCTGTCTTTTTGCCCACCCGCGGAGGTGCGTTTGAGATAGCCGTGATAGAGGTCGCATCCTCCGCCGATACCGCCGAGGTCGCACGCCTTTGCCTTGAACGCACAGATCAAGTGGCCGCGCTTCCGGAGACCGGCCGCGCGGAGCGGGAGGTGTTTATATGCGGAAGATATGTGATATCCCTGCTCTGCCCCGACCGCGAGCGCGTGCGGGCGGCCGTTACCGCTGCCATGTAGACCGATGCACCGAGGGTGTGGGTGCATCCTCGGTGCATGATAGTTGCTTTTGTTTTATATTTTTTTGAAGTTTTACTTTATGCGGCGGAGCTTATCAAGCGCACTATCCAATATATTACTCCGCAGACCGCACCGGAGAGCGTGCCGTAAAGCAAAACAGGACCCGCAACTGTGAATATCTTTGCGCCAAGGCCGAGTATCATCCCCTCATCTCGGCTGTCGATGGCGGCGGAGACAACGGAATTTGCAAAGCCGGTTATCGGCACGAGCGTTCCCGCCCCTGCGTGCTTTGCGATCCTGTCAAACACACCAATGGCAGTCATCACCGCCGCCGCGAGGATCAAAAGCACAGAGGTAAGAAGACCGCCGTCATCTTCCGTCATTCCCAATGCTCGCCAAAGCTGATTTGCGCCCTCCGCTACGGCACATATAAGCCCGCCGACGAGAAAAGCCTTGAGCGAGTTTTTCACTATCGGGCTTTTCGGCGCATGCGCATCGGCATATTTTTTATATTTTTCGCTTCCTATATCCATTATATATCTTTATCGACCCCCCGCTGATGAGGTGTTTTAACATGCAGACTCAAAGAAAAGCTTTGAGTCGCTCGGCGGAGTCCTCCTCAAAGCTTACCGTCTCACGTGCCAGTGTTACCGCCTCGCGGTCGGGACATGCCCCCGCCTCCTCGGCGGATATCGAGCGGCGCAGATCGGTAATGCCCATATTTGCACCCTGTATCATCATCTCGGCAATATGCGGGTCGGATGAGTCTGTCATCGTGTTCACTGCCATGCTCATCTTTACCGCCGCCTTGGTGAGCGCACCCTCCTCACGTGGTTCCTCCCCGCGCTCGCGGGAGAGCTTGGCGGCGCGGGAGGCCAGTGCCTCATATCGGTTAAGTTCGGAGGTCATCTCAAGCTTCAACCTCTCGTCCTTGGCGTGCCCCAAAAGGTCGATTATCGAATCCGCTCCCATCTTTGTGTTTTTGTAGACATCCGCGGCCAAGGTGGATGCCCCGCCCTTGGCTTTTTCCTTTTGGCAATTGCCGCGGCAGTTATCGCCCGCGGCTGCCGTGCTTTTGCTTTGGTTCTCTTCATCTTTGCTGTTCATCTTGCTCATTTTACTCATTACAAAACCTCAAGTCTTTCTATCGTTTGATCTTTTTTCATCATCAGCCGCCGTGCGGCGGCATCTGCCGTTATAATTATCCCCCGCCGCGAAAAAATTATACCAAACGTGTAAAAACCCCTTGACATGGTAGGAAATACGTGGTATAATGTTATCAACCCCCAAGGATGGTGGGTTAATATGCCGACCGAGAACGGCTCGGCATGCATATGATGCAAACGAAAGGAATAACAACATGCAGATATACGCAGACAATGCCGCAACTACCAAAATGAGTCGCACGGCGATAGATGCTATGCTACCGTACATGGACGGAATATATGCCAATCCATCAAGCCTGCACTCGGCGGGACAAGCCGCCGCCGAGGCACTGGCGGATACCAGAGAGAGGATAGCCGCAAGGCTTGGATGTTCCGCGCGTGAGATATTATTCACTTCCGGCGGCAGTGAGGCAGACAATCAAGCACTGATAAGTGCCGCCGCCATCGGCGAACGGAACGGCAAAAAGCATATCATTTCAACGGCATTTGAACACCATGCCGTGCTGCACACACTTGACCGCTTGAGATCCCGTGGTTTTGAGATAGAATTACTGCCGGTAGGGCGAAACGGTCAGGTGAGCGCAAAGGATGTTGCGGCGGCAATACGGCCGGACACCTGCCTTGTGAGCATTATGTACGCCAACAACGAGATAGGCTCGATAATGCCGATAGGCGAGATAGGCCGCGTATGCCGCGAGCGCGGAGTGATATTTCACACCGATGCGGTGCAGGCGGCGGGGCATTTGCCGATAAATGTGCGTGAGCAGAACATCGATATGCTCTCGCTGTCGGCGCACAAGTTTCATGGTCCGAAGGGCGCGGGCGTGCTTTACGCACGGCGCGGGATACCGCTTACAAACCTCATTGACGGCGGTGCACAGGAGCGCGGCAAGCGCGGCGGTACGGAAAATCTGCCCGCCATCATGGGCATGGCCGCGGCACTTGACGAGGCATGCGAGCATATGGACGAGAACACCACACGCATCAGCGCGATGCGCGACAGGCTGATTGCGGGACTTAGCAACATACCGCACTCGGTGCTGAACGGTGACCGCACACACCGCCTACCTGGGAACGTTCACTTTTGCTTTGAGGGGATAGAGGGCGAGAGTTTGCTTTTGATGCTTGATGCGCACGGAATATGCGCCTCCTCCGGCTCTGCCTGTACATCAGGCTCGCTTGACCCGAGCCATGTCCTGCTGGCGATCGGTCACCCGCACGAGATAGCGCACGGGTCGCTGCGGCTCTCGCTCGGCGATGATAACACCGATGCCGACATCGATACCATGCTCCGTGTGATACCCGAAGTGGTTAGCTACCTGCGCGGCATATCCCCGCTCTGGCGCGAAAAATGCAACGGTGAAAGACCGTTTTTGATATGACGCGGCGGATAACGTCACAAAAAAGGACACAACGACTGACCGATAACATTAGGTTCAACACTATTTTATAACAAGTATAACAAGAGGAAAAACAAAATGGCACTTTACAGCGAAAAGGTAATGGATCACTTTATGCACCCGCGCAATGTCGGCATTATAGAGGATGCCGACGGTGTTGGCGAGGTGGGCAACGCCAAATGCGGCGATATAATGAAGATATATCTCAAGATAAACGATGACATAATAACAGATGCAAAATTTGAGACCTTTGGGTGCGGATCGGCTATCGCATCAAGCTCGATGGCGACGGAAATGATCAAGGGCAAGCCGATAGCAGAGGCGCTGACCGTTACGAACAAAGCGGTGACCGAGGCGCTTGACGGTCTGCCCGCGCACAAGATACACTGCTCGGTACTGGCAGAGGAGGCCATAAGAGCTGCCCTGCGCGACTACTACGAGCGCCGCGGCCTTGATTATGACCGTTCGCTCCTCGGCTGCGGCTCATGCTGTGCGCATGAACATGAGCATGAGCACGAGTCCGTCGCAGAATGATACACCTCCCCAAAAGCGGACAAAAATGCAATCTCCCTGCCGTGGTGTTGCAACATCTGCGCGGCGGGGAGCGGCAAGCGCGGTTTTATCATTTGGCCACAACGGCAGTGTTTTTTTGAATTTTGCAACTTGCATTTCGATTTTGCAAGTTGCGCCGAGGGAGCGTGCGATGGGCAAAAGTTTGTGAAAGCGCTGTCAAAGATAGCGAAAAAGCGGCTCTTTTAAGCGTTTTTTGTGCACATCGCTGTGTTTTTGCCGATATTTTTATTGATATTTAGTGTACACCGCCTATTGCAAAAAAGCGGCGAATGGTGTATACTTATAGCATCATTTTAAAGGAGTTTTGCAAGAATGAAAAACAATTATGCGAAAACAGCATATTGTGCATCGTCCACAGCGGCGACTTCTTTTGATGCGCGTTCATGCGCCAATGCAACTCCTGCCTGCAATGATGCCTCCGTTATATGCAATGAGAAAGACACCACCGCTGCGGTGTCTTTTTCTCTTGCCATAATTATTATGCTTGTAGCCATAGCTGTAGCTGTACGAATTACCCTTGCGGCAGTCGTACACTGCTGCATTATTATAAGCCTTGCCGCCGTAATTATTATTTCGGCTGTACGACTTAACGGCATTAGCATACGCTCCTTTGTAGCCCAGGCTTTACCGCAGGATAAAAAACCAATGATACCCTCTTGGTGATACCAAGCACAAGAAATTACTCCCAAGGGATCAAGGTCAACGGTCTTTGCGGTCTTGCCACGGCAGGATCGCTTTTTTTCTTTGATCTTCACTCCGCGGTCACAGTACAGAGACCGCCGAAAAGCAGATCAAAAAAAGACCGCAGGTCCTGAAAAGCAAGCCAAAAAGGCCCCGCCTAACCCCGGGATCGATTTAATAAAAACGACACTATTTTTTCAAGGAGAAAACCACCATGAAAACAACTCACACCACCAACAAACAGACACGCTCTGCAAAAAGAAAAGCAAGTGCATTCTTTAAGATGCTCACCTCCCTCTCGCTTGCCGCACTTATGCTCGTAGGACTTTGTGCGTGCGGCGCAAAGGAAGAATGGCCGGTAGATAAAGAGACCGGACTTACCGAGTTTTTGATTGGCGGTATCGGTCCGACAACAGGCGAGCATGCAAACTACGGTAACTCTGTTAAAAACGGCGCACAGCTGGCTGTAAACGAGATCAATGCCGCCGGCGGCGTTAACGGCTTTAAATTCGTTCTTAACTTCCAGGATTCACAGGGCAGTGCCGAATCTGCAGTTTCTGCATACGGCATGCAGATGGATCTTGGCATGAAGGTAAGCCTTGGCGGAACACTTTCCGGCGAGAACGCATCGATAGTTGCGGCGTCAGTTGCAGATGAGATGTTCCTGCTCACTCCCTCCGCTTCCTCTATCAACGCCATCTCAGCAAGCGACCACGCTTTCCGTATCTGCTTCAGCGACCCCTACCAGGGCACAGCCTCCGCGCAGTACATCCACCAGTACGGCCTTGCCACAAAGGTTGCCGTTATCTACGACAGCGGCCTTGACTACTGCCAGGGACTTTTTGATACCTTCTCTGCCGAATGCAAGAAGCTCGGCATCGAGATCCTGACCGTTCAGACATACACCAGCAGCACCAACACCGACTTCTCCGCTCAGATCGCCGCCGTTAAGGCATCCGGCGCTGACCTTGTATTCCTCCCCATCTACGCCGCAGATGCAGCAAAGATCCTCACCCAGGCCGCGCAGACAGCCGCTTTTGAGGGCATGATCCCCTTTGGTTGCGATGGTCTTGACGGTCTTATCGGAAAAATGGAGAACAATGAAAAGCACGCCGAGGGCGTTATGCTGCTTACTCCCTTTGCAGCCGATGACCCCGCCGAGAACACACAGGCATTCGTTTCCGCATACAAAGCCAACTTTAACTCTGTTCCCGACCAGTTTGCCGCCGATGCATACGATGCAGTATACGTTGTAGCCGAGGCTCTTAAGACCGCAAAGGTCACATCCGAGGATCGCGAAAATGTAAGCGAGCGTCTGGCAGCCGCTATGACCTCCCTGAAATATGACGGACTTACCGGTTCGATGACATGGGAAGCCAACGGTGATACACAGAAGAACGCCAAGGCGATGGTCATCAAGAACGGCGTAGCTGTTCTCTACCAGCCCTGACACGGGAAACAGACAGAAAAAACTTCCGATTATAATTTATAATTAAAAGTTATAATTTATGATCCATTAAAATCCGCGGGCGGCCACGGCCGCCCGCCAAGATCAAGGAAAGCATTATGACGACATTAATTCAAACACTAATAAACGGACTGCGGCTTGGCAGTATATACGCATTGATGGCTCTGGGCTACACCATGGTGTACGGCATTGCCAAAATGCTGAACTTTGCCCACGGTGATATTATCATGGTGGGTGCTTATGCCGTTATATCAACGGTATCTCTTGCAAAAATGCCCGGTGTGGTAGGAGTTATTGTAAGTGTGGTCGTTTGCGTGCTCCTTGGTGTGACCATTGAGTTTTTGGCCTACCGCCCCCTCCGCCGCGCCCCCTCCCTTACCGTGCTGATAACCGCCATCGGCGTCAGCTACCTGCTGCAGAGCTTGGCACTTTTGATATTTAAATCAGAGCCGCGGCCCTTCCCCGAGATAATCGACCTGCCGGTATTTCATTTTGGCGAGGTGGTCGTGGACGGCACTACACTGCTGACCCTTGCCATCACCGCGCTGATAATGATCGCGCTCTCTCTGTTCATCAACATGACAAAGCTCGGCAAGGCAATGCGTGCCGTATCCGAGGATAAGGACGCCGCCGAGCTTATGGGCATCAGTGTTAACCGCACGATCACCATGACCTTTGCCATAGGTTCTGCCCTTGCGGCGGTGGCCAGCATCTTTTACGGTGCTACCTACACCTACATCAAGCCCACCACCGGTTCAATGCCCGGCATTAAAGCCTTTACGGCGGCGGTGTTCGGCGGCATCGGCTCGATACCCGGCGCTATGCTTGGCGGTATCATGCTTGGTGTTATAGAACAGCTCTCCCAAACCTATTTTTCCACCCTTTGGACCAACGCCGTTGTGTTTGGAGTTTTGGTATTGGTGCTCGTTGTAAAGCCCACGGGACTTCTTGGCAAAAAGATAAGCGAAAAGGTGTAACGGAGGTGCGGCAATGAAGACAAATCAAAATCAAAAGCAAACACAAGATAAGGCCCAAAAACAAAACACCCGCCGCACGTGCGGACGAAAGCTTTTAGGTCAAAACTCGCTTACCGTGATAGGAGTTGTGGTGGCATATATCGTAATAGCCGCGCTCCTCTACTCCGGTAATGTATCCCGCCAGGTGGCGGCAATGCTCATCCCGGTATCCTGCTATATAGTTTTGGCGGTATCGCTCAACCTTGTTGTGGGACTTTTGGGAGAGCTCTCCCTCGGTCACGCCGGCTTTATGGCTGTAGGCATTTTTACCGGATGCCTGTTTTCGATAGCCACAGTATCTCTGCCCATGGCGATACGTCTGCCGCTCTCAATGCTGATCGGCGGCATATGCGCCGCGGCTGTCGGCTTTGTGGTGGGACTGCCCGCCCTGCGCCTTAAGGGCGACTATCTTGCCATCGTTACCCTTGCCTGCGGTGAGATAATCAAAACCGTTATCCTTAACCTTGATGTGACCGGCGGCGCGCTGGGACTTAACACTCAGCCGATCTACTCAAGCGCCTACGATCTTTTGCCCTACGCGGCACTGATGGTGCTCCTGACCGTTGTGGCGGTAATGAACCTCAAAAAGTCTCGTCACGGTCGCGCGATAATGGCAATACGCGATAACCGCATCGCCGCCGAATCCACCGGCATCAACGTAACATACTACAAGCTGATGGTATTCGTGCTTGCCGCGTTCTTGGCAGGAGCCGTCGGCGTGCTTTACGGTCACACGCTGGCCGTGGTATCCCCCACCGGATTTGACTATAACATGTCGATAGAGATCCTCGTTATCGTGGTTCTCGGCGGCATGGGCAATATAACAGGCTCGATAATAGCGGCTGTGATACTTCGTGTTCTGCCCGAAGCACTGCGTGGTCTGGATGACTTTAGAATGCTCATCTATTCCCTGCTCCTCATCACGATCATGCTGCTTAACGCCAACCCGAAATTTGCCGCACTCAAGGGCAGATGGTCGGTAAAGAACTTTATTAAATTTTTAAAGCACAACAAGAAAAAAGAGCAAACGGAGCAAACGGATGCGAAAGGAGGTACGGCAGAATGAACAGGGATGAGAAAAGATTTTTAAAGCAAAGCCCCTCGGCATCACCCTTGGTGCCGCTCCCCACGAATGCATTCGTACCTCAGCGCGATCTTAAGACTGCGCCGGTGCTTGAGGCCGTACACCTTGGCGTAAGCTTTGGTGGTCTTAACGCAGTTGATGACTTTTCTCTGGTCATCGGTCGTACCGAGATAGCGGGACTTATAGGTCCCAACGGTGCGGGCAAGACTACGGTATTTAATCTGCTTACGAATGTTTATCAGCCTACACGCGGAAATATAATGCTTAACGGTTACAGCACCGCGGGCAAGACCACCGCGCAGGTCAACAAGATGGGCATTGCCAGAACATTTCAAAACATTCGTTTGTTTGGCGCCATGAGCGTGCTTGATAACGTTAAAGTCGGTCTGCACAACTCAATGAAAGAAAATCTGCTTGCCGCAGTAAGCCACACCTTTGGCTATCGCGGTGAGGAACGACGCGCCGATGCCAGAGCCATGGAGCTGCTTGACTTTTTCGGTATGTCGGATCTCGCGGCCGCCCCTGCGGGCAGCCTTCCCTACGGTGCACAGCGCAGACTTGAGATAGTCCGCGCCCTTGCTACCCGCCCCGCCATTTTACTGCTTGACGAGCCCGCCGCGGGCATGAACCCGCACGAGACCGAAGAGCTGATGGAAAATATAATTCGGATACGCGATACATTTGGCATTGCGATAATGCTCATCGAACACGATATGCGCCTTGTTATGAACATTTGCGAGGGCATTTGCGTGCTTGACCACGGTAAGGTGATAGCCAAGGGCTCGCCCGAAGATATTCAAAATAACGAGCAGGTGATAACAGCCTACCTCGGAAAGAAAAAGGAGACATCCGAAAATGCTTGATGTACGCAACATAAATGTATATTACGGCAACATACACGCCCTTAAGGATGTATCCTTCACAGTAAACACCGGCGAGATAGTTGCGCTGATAGGCGCAAACGGTGCCGGAAAATCAACGACCCTCAAAACGGTATCCGGGCTTTTGCGCTCGCGTACCGGAGATATAACCTTCAACGGCAAGAGCATTGCCCACACCGAGCCATATAAATTGGTATCAGAGGGGCTTGCGCATGTCCCGGAGGGACGACGCATCTTTTTGCAGATGACGGTAATGGAGAATCTTGAGATGGGTGCTTACACCCGGCGCGACGGAATGAAAGAAGACATAGCCGACGTTTTTGCTCGTTTCCCTCGCCTTAAGCACCGCAAAAATCAAGTAGCCGGTACACTTTCCGGCGGCGAACAGCAAATGCTTGCCATGGGTCGCGCCCTTATGAGCCACCCCAAGCTTTTGATGCTTGACGAGCCCTCGATGGGTCTTGCGCCGATACTTGTACAGCAGATATTTGATATCATCAAGGAGCTTCACAAGGCCGGCACGACGATACTGCTCGTTGAGCAGAACGCCGAGATGGCTCTTGCCATCGCCGACCGTGCCTATGTTTGCGAATCGGGGCGGATAGTTCTTTCCGGCACCGGCGCCGAGCTTGCCGCCAGCGACAGCATAAAGCGTGCATATCTCGGAGGGTGAACCGATAGTGCAGGAGCCACTGCTCTTGCGCTCAAAACGGCGTGACCGCGTGTCACGCCGTTTTTTTGCAGCAACTATTGATTTTTTTGCGCAGGTATGATAAAATAGAAAAAAAGACAGCCAAAAAGGAGTCTATCATGGAAGCATACACCGATCTTATCACACGCCGAAGCGTTCGCCAATACAAAAACACGCCTGTACCGCGCGAACTGATAGAGCGCGTAATAAACGCCGGACTGCACGCGCCGTCCGGTCTTAACAAGCAGTCACCGATAATCGTTGCGGTGACGGACAAAGCCCTGCGCGACAGGATAGCGCAGCTCAACGCCGCCGTGATGGGGCGAGATACCGATCCGTTTTACGGCGCACCGGTAGTGCTTGTGGTACTGGCAAACAAAAATGTGCCGACATACGTATATGACGGCAGCCTTACAATGGGCAATCTTATGCTTGCGGCGCACGAATGCGGGCTTGGCAGCTGTTGGATACACCGCGCACGCGAGGTGTTTGACAGTACCGAGGGGCGCGAGATATTGGCATCCCTCGGCATCAGCGGAGATTACGAGGGAATAGGCAACTGCATACTCGGCTTTGCCGATACCGAGCTGCCCCAACCCGCCGAACGGCGCGAGGGCCGCGTATTTTGGGCAGAATAAGAAATAAATAAAAATGAAAGCCGCAAAAAAGTACGCAATAGACCCAGAGTTGCACCGCTATGCCCTGGGCATGCCATTCTCCCCCGTCATACTGCGCATGGCACGACTGCCGATGCGAGCCATGTACGCCATGACAACTATCAGTCGCGACATAAAACATCGCCGATCGACCGCAGGCGGCGTGCGCCTTGATATATTTGAGCCGAGCGGATGCACCGAGCGCACGCCCTGCCTTTTGTATCTCCACGGCGGCGGATTTGGCTACATGGCCGCGCCATATCACAAGCAGGCGGCGACCGATTATGCCCGCGGCGCGGGTTGCCGCGTTATCTGCCCGGATTACCGCCTGCTCCCCCGACACCCCTACCCTGCCGCCGCAGATGACTGCCGCCGCGCGTTTGAGTGGGTGCGTGAGTACTACCCGCACGCGCCGATAGGGCTTGCCGGGGACAGCGCAGGCGCGGCCTTGGCGACCACACTTGCAATGGATGTAAGCGCCGCGGTGCGGTGTTTGTTGCTTGTATATCCTGTTTGTGACGATGCGTGCAAAACACCATCAATGGCGGCATTTGATGACACGCCGCTTTGGAACTCAAAAAACAATACCGTAATGTGGCGGCTGTACCTTGGCGGGCGGCAGGGCGATGCGGATACCGCCGCGGCAGTGCCCGCGCGATGTGCCATCCCTCCCGACATGCCACCGACATATATAGAGCTTTGCGAGTTTGATTGCCTGCACGATGAGGGTGCAAGCTTTGCCGCCGGGCTGGCCGCCGCCGGTTGCCGGGTCGATCTAAACGACACACAGGGAACGTATCACGGCTACGACATTGCCCGCGGGGCGGCAGTGACCAAAAACAACATATCCCGCCGCATTGACTTTTTGCGGCGAGAGCTTAACGATCAGGGGTGAGCCTTACGGCTCACCCCTTAGGTGTTATTAAATTTTATCGTACTCCGCCATGCGGGCTGTCATCTCCTCGATGCGCTCAAGCGGGAACGGCGGCATGGCAACAGGTCTCATTGCAATGCTCATCAGCATCATGGGATCATCGTCTGCCGCTATTCTGTTAGAGCTGAGTGCGCCGCATATCCTGCAACGGTGAATAATAGCCCACTCTCCCCTGCCGCGCACCCACACAGCTATCGGTTCCATAGTACCGCCACAGTCGGCGGCGCGGTCACCGGGCGTGATATCAAGGTGCATGCTGCAAAGGCAGTGCGGACAGTGGTTGCGGTGGTCGCTCCCTGCCCCTGCGGGTGTGACGAGCCGACCGCACACACGGCAGGTAAACGGCTCATCACACGGATGTGTTTTATAATAACCCTTTTCAAATCGTTTCCGTTTATTTTCACGGTTCATTTTGATCCTCCAAGATCCTTTGCGAACGCCGGGAGGATCGGCGAGACAGTTTTATTTGCCGACCTCCCGGTCAGCGAACCGTCTCCAAGTTAGTAGCTTTAAATTTCAAAAAGACTCCTTGTTTCGGCATTTGCCGTTTTTTTATTTATGATAACGGATAAAGCCCAAGCTCTATCACATTACACCAGCGGGTATGTCTCCGGGAAGAAGACATGGCGGAGGAGATAAATTGCATCGTCTGATGTGACCTTGCCGTCTTTATTGAGATCGGCGGGTTGGTTTGCGGGGTACTGATCACCAAAGAAGACATGCCTGAGGAGATATATCGCATCGTCGGAATCAACGACCTTGTTATCATCAAAATCTCCGCGGAGGTAATCGGTCTTCTTATACCCACAGGTGGTGCAAACGCCGTTATCATCAAGGGTATGCGCTTCGCGGGTATTCTTCACCTCGGCATCACAGCCGTAGTAGGTGCAAGTTTGCCAGTGTTCGGTATCGCTTGATGCGTACTCATTGCCGCCGCGGTGCGCGGAGGGGGCTATCTTGGTGTTCTCGCGCAAGACCTCTCCACACACGGTGCAGGAGGTCACGCCGCTCTCGCCTGCCCACTGCTTGATGTGATTATCCGGCTTATAGCCGACCGTCAC
>CAYLLA010000032.1:0-20435 GCA_964384555.1 uncultured Ruminococcus sp.
GCAAAATGAATCACATCTCATTTCGCCGATGCGCAAACGCACGACATTTTTACATATTCATTATAAGCAAAAAATGGAATTGTCAATACTTTTTTGCTGTAATAAAAAATATTTTTGTGTTTGTGCCAAAAAACGGATGCGACATCCTTTACCGCGGGCGGCCGCGGGTCTGCAAAAAAGCTCGTCGCGCGGAGCGCGACGAGCACAGTGTTCAGCATATTTCGATAAGCTCTTTGGGTGACTTGGTAAAGTCCATGATGCCGTCCTCGGTGATGGCGACCATATCCTCGATGCGGCAGCCGTACTTACCGGAGAGGTATATTCCCGGCTCAAACGTTACCACCTGTCCCGGGGTGAGCAGCTTATCGGCAGGAACGCGGGCGGAGAGGCGAGGCTCTTCGTGTATATACATACCCACGCCGTGGCCGAGCGAATGGCCGAATGTGCCGACGTATCCCGCGCCGTCAATGATATCGCGGGCGATCTTATCCATCTGCGCACAACCCGCACCGGGTGCCGCGGCGGCGATGGCCTCGGTCTGCGCACGCAGTACCGTTTCATACAGGCGGCGGATCTCGGCATCGGCACGACCTATCACCACGGTACGAGTCATATCCGAGCAATAGCCGTCAAAGCGTGCACCAAAGTCCATGGTAAGGAAGCCGCGCTCAAGCTTTACATCACGCGGCACGCCATGCGGCATTGAGGATGCACTGCCGGAGACTGCAATGGTTTCAAACGCCACGCTCTCCGCGCCCTTGGAACGCATAAAGAACTCAAGCTCAAGTGCCACCTCGCGCTCGGTCATATCCGGGCGGATGAAATCAATGATATGCGCAAATGCGGCATCGGTGATAGCCTGCGCACGGCGCATTTTTTCTATCTCCTCCGCATCCTTGAACTCGCGCAGGCCGTCAAGCATGGCGGATGCGCCGCCCTTGACCTCAATACCCTCAAAGGCGCGTACAAAGCCCTCGTAGCCCGAAAGGGAGAGCGTTGCCTCCTCGACCGCCACACAGGCAGAGCCGGCTATGATATCAAGTGCCGCCGCGCTCATGCGTTTTTCCGGCATAAGTATCTCAAATTCGGCTACTGCAGGGGAGGCGTTTGCCGCCTCGATATACCTAAAATCGGTAAGCAGTGCTGCACGATCGGCCGTTACCACCACAAGCCCATCGGTATAATTAAAGCCGGTAAGATAGCGCTGGTTTATCTCGGAGGTTACGACAACGGCATCGATCCCCCGCTTTTTCATTTCGTTTTTAAGTCTTTGAAGATGTGTCATTTCTTTTTTATTTCCTTTCGTATTTATCTTTTATACTCGATCTTTTGATCCCTCGGCAGCTTCAAACATTCGCTTCATGGCCAGTGCATCCTCTGCCATGCTGCCTGCCGACTCGCATATGATGCGCGGGGAAAGCCCCTCCGCCGCTATAGCCTCGGCAAGCGGGGCAAAATCCGGGCCAAACACGGCATCGGCAAAGGTCAGGTGGCGTTTTTCGCCGGCGGATGTGTATTCTATCCTTGAAAAATGGCAGTGCAGTGTGCGGGCATAGGCATCGCCCAGTGCCTCGCCTATGGCGTAAAACACGCGTAGATATGCATCACGATCAGGGAACACGCCGCCGCAATCGCGCGCATTGAGATGGCCAAAGTCGACCACCGGGTGATAATGCGGATCAACGCGGCAAAGCTCTATGACCTCCTCAAGCGTGCCAAGCTGATTGCGCTTACCCATGGTCTCAAGCCCAAGCCTTACATTTGTATCCCCCACCGCTTCCATGGTGCGCGAAAGGGTATCTCGTGCCAGATCCATTGCCTCGGCGCGGCTGATCTTTGCCGCACTGCCGGAATGGATGACGATGGTATCCGCCCCGATAAGCTCCGCCACGTGCAATGACTGCTTTATATATTCTATGCTTTTAAGTCTTTTTTCCGTCTCGATGCCGGAGAGCGATATAAAATACGGCGTATGCAGGGACATGGCCACCCCGGCGTTTTTTGCCGCCTCGCCTATCCTTGCAAAGGTCGCATCGCTCCCGCGCAGCCCGTTACCGCCCTGCAGCTCGTATGCATCCAGCCCGCGGGCAGCCACCCATGCGGGTGCTTCGACCGTGCTTTTTTTGCCCTCGGCGTAAAATGATTCACTGTTGCCGCCCGGGCCGAATTTAGGCTCGGCCTTAGCACCTTTATTGATATCCATAACATTCATTACAACAACACCAATATCCGTTTTATTCAGCTTTATCGCGCCGTATTGCCGACGCGCTTTTTGTTTTTTCTTTTATATTTTTTTATGATGGGCCGCTCGAGCAGCCGCTTGAGCCTAAAAAACAAGGTCTTTTTGTCCTTTATCGGCGGAACTATTGCCGCACGCACGCCGAGGCGGCGGGCGGATGCCACATCGGTGAATATCTGATCACCCAAAAAGAGGGTAGACCCGACCTCGGCGCCGATACTCTCCATGGCCGCAAGCAGTTTTTTGCGGGATGGCTTTTTGCAATCGTGATAGGCGGGGAGGGACAATGTGCGGTTGAACAGCTCTACCCGCTCGCGCTCGTTATTTGATACCAGTGCCGCGCGTATTCCCGCCGCACCCAAGGCATCAAACCAGCCGCGTATACGCTCATCCGGCTCGCTGACCTCATAGGGCGCCAGCGTGTTATCTATATCTATCAGGAGCGTGCCGATCCCCTCGCCAAGCAAAAAATCAACAGTCAGGTCATCAAAACGCTCAAACATATAATCCGGCACCAATGTGCGACGCGCGCGCGACGTTGCTCGGGTATTGCTTTTTTTCTCTTTCATTGCTCCTCCGCAGATCTTTTTTCGGATTTTTTCTCTCTCGGGCGTATATATTCTATCACACTTTGCGCTCCATATCAAGTAAAATACGAAAAACCAAAAAATATTTTCATTTTTTTTGTTTTAGGGGTTGACAAATCCCGTTTTTCGTGGTATTATATTAAAGCAGTTTTGATTACACACTTTTGCGGGTGTAGTTCAATGGTAGAATTCCAGCCTTCCAAGCTGGCCGCGTGGGTTCGATTCCCATCACCCGCTCCATCCGCAAGGAAACCCCCTCAGAGCGGGTCATGCGTCTTTAGCTCAGCTGGATAGAGCAACTGCCTTCTAAGCAGTAGGTCGGGGGTTCGAGTCCCTTAAGACGCGCCATATGGTGGGTGTAGCTCAATCGGCTAGAGCGTCAGGTTGTGGCCCTGAAGGCAGTGGGTTCAAATCCCATCACTCACCCCATATAAGACCGACTTCGAAATATCGGGGTCGGTCGTTTTTTATTTACCCCCGCACAGTCGGTCGCGGTTCACCGTACCGACTGTGCGGGGGATGTTTTATACTGCATCTACGTAATGAATGAAGATCGGCAGAGGGAGCCACAGCCGTGCAAATGGCGGCAGACTATCCCGCGCCGGGCAGACCGGCGCAAAGAGCAGGTTCATTGCATCAAGGTGCGAATATTCGCCGAATGGGGTTTTGTCGGTCGCGCGAACGTCCACATCTCCGCCCGTGACCGACAGCGTGATATTCTCCTCCCCACCGCGACCGTGTATGCGAAGTGTCAGCTCGCCATCCGGCAGCTGTCCCATGCACTGCGACCTCAAGCGCATAAAGGCGCGGGTGGTGCGCTCGTAATTCAGCACCGAAAAGGATTTATCCGGGTCTATGCTGTAGCCCTCGGCTATGCGATAGAGCTTTTCTGTATAGTTTGGCAAAAACGGCGGCAGGCAGATACTGAGCTTACCCCGACCGAGCGTGTCAAAAAGTGCCGAGACGAACTCGCAAAGCCGCGCCTCATCGCGCACCAAAAGCTCGCTTGCGCTGTCACCGTTTACAACGGCGTAGCCTACAAAGTCATCACCGTCATAGCCGCAATACACCGATGACGTCCAGGAGGACAGAATATCAAACAGGCGAGCGCGATCTCGCAGTGCGTGCAGCGGCAGCTCCTCATACAGCGCCGCTATGCTGTCAAGCGCCGCCGTATCCGCCGCCGTGATCCTGCATATCTTTATTGCATGCTCACGCGGATATCCAAAGGTGTGGCGCATGTTATCCGAGTTAAAGCTGAGGGTGATCTTACTGCCCAGCTTATCATATGAAAAATAATTATAACGCTGACGTCTTCCGCCGAGGGTCGAATAATCCACGCCATCGCGGATCATATCCTCCACGGCATCGTTCATCAGCCGCCGCATGTAGCCCTTTGAGCGTGCGTAAGGATGAACGGCCACGTTGCCGATACCGCGCGTGTGCAACACCTCGCCGCACACGGATACCGAAAGATCGAACGCGCCCACCGCCGCCTTGATACGACCGCCATCCACGGCAACATATGAATTGCCGGCGGGGTCATCCTCCGGGCGGTAAAGCTTTGGGAGCAACTTTTTAAAATCACTTGTATTTCCGTTAAAGCCGAAAACATAGTTGATAAGATCCATGTAATCGTCATACATCTCGGCATTGCCGCGACCGTAGTAGACCGAATTTTTATCGTCCGTCATGTTATTTCTGCCTCCGTGTTTGTTTTATGTTTTTTCATTGATCTTTTTTATCGGTGTTCACCGTCGGGCTGTCACCCGAGGATGTAAAGCCCGCGGCGTGCGGGGCGACAGATGAAGCACGCGGCATCCGGGCAGACATCGCGCACCGCATCGGCGGCTACTGCGGCCTCTACCTCCGCAGAGAAGAGCGAGAAAACAGAGGGACCGGTACCGCTGAGCTGTGCTGCGCCGCCATGTGCGCGGCAGATATCGGCCACAGCATCCGTGCCGAGCCGCATGGCATACGGCAGGTCAGAAAATGCATTGTAAAGCTCCCGCCCAATGCCATGGCTGTCGCCGCGCCCCAGTGCCGCCACCATGGGATCTGCCGTGCGCCGATCCGCCGCAAACGCCGCACCGCGCTCGACACGAACACGGTCAAGCTCGGCAAATGCGGCGGGGGTAGAAACGCCCTCGCTCCGTTTGACGATAAGTATTGTTTGATCCGGCATCGGCGGCAGCCCTGAAAGCTCCTCGCCGATACCGCCCGCAAGCATCGTGCCGCCAGTGAGGCAGAACGGCAGATCCGCGCCGATACGCGCCGCCATACGACTGAGTGTATCCTCCCCTAGCGGCTCGCCCTCAAGCAGGTTGAGCGCACGCAGCACGGCCGCCCCATCGGCACTGCCGCCCGCAAGACCTGCGGCTACCGGAATGTTTTTTTCAATAAAAATATCCGCGCGCGGCTCTTGCCCGCAAACCGAATAAAACAGCTCGGCGGCACGGTAGGCTATATTTTGACGGTCGCCGGGCAGATCACCGCACCGCAGGGATATTCCGGGCGCTGTGCCCTCCCCTGCCGTGACCGTTACACGGTCGGAGAGCGACACCGACTGCATAACGCTCACTACATCGTGGTAGCCGTCCGCGCGGCGCGCGCCGACCTCCAAAAACAGATTTATTTTTGCATTTGCCAAAAGTGATACGCGAGACATTCCGCACCTCCCGATAGATCATCCCATACCATTGAATCTACTGCTGAAATTACTATAATTATAATATCACACATTTGCGATTTTTTCAACACCGCGGCGAAAGAAAAAGACGCGGGATCAAAATAATATTTAAATATAAAGGGAACAGGCAAGACTCCAATGAGTCTTGCCTGTTCCCGAATATTCGATCAAAATGATCTGTCAGTTTTCAAAAATGCTTATCTGTTTTGCCGCGAGGTCTGCCTTATGCTTGTCCATAAGCGTATGGATGCGCTTTACAGGGTCAAGGATGAGGCTTATAGACTCGTCATGGTTGAGCGTATCTATAATATAGGAGACATATTTGCTCATATTGACCTCAACATACCAAGGTCTGGTCTTGATATCCGGGTCGGTATAGATAAGGTTGGTGGTAAAGATCTTATCAAACACGCCCTCCTCATGTGCGCGGTCGAACTTTTCAAGTCCGCCGGTAAAGAGGCCGAATGTTGCAAAGTTGAAGATGCGTTTTGCACCGCGGCTCTTGATCTGACGTGCAACATCAAAGAAGGATTCACCGGAGGAGATCATATCGTCAACGATGATAACATCCATGCCTGTAAGATCGCGGCCAAGGTATTCATGCGCCACTATCGGGTTACGTCCGCCGACAACGCGAGAATAATCGCGGCGCTTATAGAACATACCGACATCAAGCCCGAGTACCGAGGAGAAGTACATGCATCTGCCCATAGCGCCCTCGTCGGGAGAGATGATGATGAGCTTATCCTTTTCAAATTCAATATCCGGGATAACGCGCACCATGGCCTTTACCATCTGGTAGGTGGGGCGATAGTTATCAAAGCCCATAAAGGGTACCGCATTCTGCACGCGGTCGTCATGTGCATCAAAGGTGATAAGATTGCGCACACCAATGGTCTCAAGCTCACGCAGCATCATTGCGCAGTCAAGAGATTCACGCGTGGTGCGCTTGTGCTGTCTGCCCTCGTAAAGCATGGGCATTATAACGGATATACGCCTTGCCTTGCCCTCAACAGCGCCGACTATGCGCTTAAGATCGGCATAATGATCATCCGGGCTCATGGGATGCTGCTCACCGCGCATATTGTAGGTCACACCATAGTTGAACATATCGCAGATGATGTAAAGGTCAAGTCCGCGAACCGAGCGATTTATAAGTCCCTTAGCCTCGCCACTGCCAAATCTCGGGCATTCCGCACCGACCAGAAAGCTCTCCTCGCTTCCGCGCCATTCCCTGATGTAATTATCGACTTGAGCGGTAAATTGCTCACAGCCTCCCATACCAATGATACCAAGCTCTCCGTAAAGAATGTCTTTCATACGTCCCCCCAACTGTATTCAGTTTATATTTTGAGCGTTTGCGCCGCATACGCCCTTATGTATATTTATTATAACATATAAATCGAGTATTCGCAAGGTTTTTTGACAGTATTGCGCAACAAAAATACTTTTTCGGCGTATTCGCTGTCAAGCGCGCGGTTATTTTGCGTTTATTCGGCAGAATTACCTCTCGCCGTCGTGCTCTCTTGCCTCCACCATCCGACAAAAACGGCTGTATGCATCATCATAACTGCCGCGCGGAGCGGTCGGCTCATATCTCTCCGTTGGGAAGGATGCCCGAACCAGCTCCCTTGCCTCATCGGCAGAGATGCCCTCCGCCGCCATCAGCTGGACGGAAATATTACCGATCGCCGTTGCCTCGGTAGGTCCCGCCACCACGGGCAGCTCGCAGATATCAGCAATTATGCTGTTAAATAGGGCATCGCGCGAGCCGCCGCCAACGATATTGACGGCACTCGGGCGAAAGCCGCAAAGGCGGGAGGTCAGCTCTATCGTGCGGCGATAGCAGAGCGCCAAGCTATCATATATCACGCGCACGATCTCGCCCGGTGTCTCGGGCACGCGTTGAGCGGTACGGCGGCAAAATTCGGCTATCCTGCTCGGCATGTCGCCGGGTACAGCAAAGCAGGGGTCGTCCGGGTCTATCAGCGCAAAGCAGGCGGAGATATCCTTTGCGGCCGCGGAGAGTGCATCAAAGGATATCTCCGTATCTGCCCTGCCCTCACGCTTCCACTGTCTGCGGGATTCCTGAAGCAACCAAAGCCCCATTATATTTTTAAGAAATCTTATTCTGCCGCCAACGCCGCCCTCGTTGGTAAAATTGCTGGCAAGCGTTTCGGGGGAGATAACAGGGCTCGGAAGTTCTGTCCCGAGCAGTGACCACGTGCCGGAGCTGATATAGATGAACCGCTCGTCTTTTTTTACCGGAACGGCCAGAACCGCCGATGCCGTATCATGAGATGCGATGCTTACCACCTGCAAGCCTCGCACGCCGACCTCCGCCGCGACATCATCGCGGAGCGTGCCGAGAGGCGTGCCCGGGGTGACGAGCGGCGCAAAAAAACCGCGCTCAAGTCCCATGGCAGAAAGTATCTCTTTTGATATATCCCTCGCCGCGGCATCGACCAGTGCGCCGGTCGATGCAATGGTGTATTCACACGCTTGACGGCCTGTCAAAAAATAGCCCAAAAGATCGGGAATGAACAGCGCACGCTTGGCCCCGCGCAGAGTGCCGTCTCGCATGTCGGCGTAAAGCTGATAAACGGTATTGAACTCCAGCTGTTGTATGCCTGTAATGCCGTAAAGGCGGTCATTGGGCATGATATTTTCACCAAATGCGGGCACGATGCCCTCTGTGCGCCTGTCACGATAATGCACAGGGTCGGATATCAGCCGCCCGCCAGCATCCAGCAGACCGTAATCCACGCCCCATGTATCGATACCCATGGAGACGAGCGGAAGATCCGCCGCCGCTCTTATTGCATTTTTCGTCTCGGCGTACAGGCGCAGTATATCCCATGTAAAGCGGCCGCACAGCATTTGCGGCTCGTTTGGAAATCTATGCACCTCGGCAAGTGCCAGCCGCTCGCCGTCATAACTGCCAACGATCCCGCGGCCGCTCGATGCGCCGAGATCTATACCGAGAAAGTTTTTTGTATGTTTGGTCTTCATTTTCGTTTTATCCCCGCCCGAAGCTTAGCATTAAAGACTTGTAACGTTTGAATCATGAGTTTGGATTTTTTCTTTGTGTGACACGGCGGGCTTATTTAAGCTCCACCACCGTCACGCCGCCGTCCCCCTCGCCGTACTGACCTATACGGTAGGCGGCTATCCTGCCGTCACCCTTAAGCATACGCCAAAGTGCTTGACGGAGTGCACCGGTCCCCTTGCCGTGGATGAGTCTTACGGTGCGGAAGCCGGAGAACATGGCATCATCAAGATAGCGATCCACCGCCATCCAAGCCTCATCCCCTGTCATGCCGCGCAGGTCGATCTCGTTTGTGCAATCACGGCTGACGGAGGTCACGCTGAATTCCTTTGCTGTCTTTCGTTTGCCCTCGCTGTCGGTGACCATAACAACGTCATCCAGCAGCTTTAGATTTTTTATCTTTGTCTTGGTGCGTATGCCGCCCGCCTGCACCGACACATTGCCGGAACGGTCGGGATCGGAGAGCAATACTCCCTCCTGCTTTATATTCTTGATATAGACCTTATCCCCCTTATGGAGAGCACGCGGAAGCACATAGTCATCGTCTTCCTCTTTTTCAACAGGATTGAACTTGTCCTCATTTTCGCGCAGGTGCTCGCGTATGCGCCGCCGTGCGGCCTCAAGCTCCTCGCCTAGCCGCTCGCTGTCCCGCGCTTTTTTGACCTTTTCAAGCTGTGAGAGGACATACTCGCTGGATATCTTTGCGCCCTCTATCAGCTGTGCCGCCTTTTTTTCGGCCTCGGCGGCCTGTTTTTCCGCCGCGGATACACGTGCGCGGATCTTTGCCTCCGCCTCACGCTTAAAGGACTCATACTCCGCGCGCTCCCAATCTGTTTCCTCGCGGTTGCGCTCCATCTCCATCCTTGCCGCCTCAAGCTTATCTATAACATCCTCAAAACGGCGGTCGTTGGAGCTGACCTCCTCCTCTGCACGCTCGATTATATGCTCCGGCAGTCCGAGCCGCTTTGATATTGCAAAGGCATTGGAGCGCCCCGGAGTGCCTATGGTAAGCTTATATGTGGGGCGCAGTGTTTCAACATCAAACTCGCAGGATGCATTTGTAACGCCCGGAGTGTTCAGCGCGTAGGTCTTAAGCTCGGCATAGTGTGTGGTGGCGGCGCAAAGCGCGTGGCACAGCCCTACCTCACGTATTACCGAAATGGCAAGTGCCGCGCCCTCGATCGGGTCTGTACCCACGCCAAGCTCATCAAAGAGCACGAGCGCTCCGGGGGTAAGCTCCCGCACGATGGACACTATATTTACCATGTGCGCCGAGAAGGTCGAGAGCGACTGCTCAATACTTTGGTCGTCGCCTATATCCACCAATACCCTGTCGCACACTGCAACGGTGGAACGCTCATCGGCAGGGATATGCAAGCCCGCCTGTGCCATGAGTGTGAAAAGCCCAAGTGTTTTAAGCGTTACCGTTTTGCCGCCGGTATTGGGACCTGTGATTATCATCGTGTCGTATCTGCCGCCAAGGGTAACGTTTATCGGCACGACTCTGTCCTTTGGTATCAGCGGATGGCGCGCGCGGATAAGCTCTGTTACGCGTCCCTCTCCCGCCGTCATGCGCGGCTGTGCGCCGTCCATTTTTTCGGAGAGCGATGCGCAGGCAAAGTAAAACGCAAGCTCATCGATGTTTTGCGCATTGTATCTGAGCACATCCGCCCTGTTTGCCGTCTCGGCGGAAAGCTCAAATAAAATACGATCTATCTCATGCTTTTCCTTTATCTCAAGCTCGCGTATCTCGTTGTTGGCATCCACCACCGCCATAGGCTCGATAAACAAGGTCGCGCCGGAGGCAGAGGTATCATGCACCAGTCCCTTTATATCGTTTTTGCATTCCGCGCGTACCGGCACAACATATCTGCCGTTACGGATGGTAACTATACTCTCCTGAAGATATTTTGAATACCCGCCCGCAGTGTATTTTGCAAGTATATCCTTGACCTTTTCGGTCGAGCGGCGTATCTTGTGCCTGATATCGGCAAGCGCGGGGGATGCATCATCTGCTATCATATCCTCGGATATTATGATGCGGTATATCTTATCCTCAAACGGACGGTCGGCAATAAGCCGCTCAAACACCTCGTCAAGGATGGTGGTGAATGTGCGGTCGGTGCGGCTGTATTCCAAAATGCCGCGCGAGGTGCGGCAGAGATTTGCCACATCAAGCAGCTCGCGTGCCGAGAGCATAGCGCCCTTTTCCGCACGCTCGCAAACGGGAGAGATATCCCCTATCATGCCGAATGAGGGATAGCCCTTATATGATGCGAGCCTTTTGGCATCCGTTGTCATGCGCTGGCGGGCAAGGATATGCACCTCGTCGTCGTCAGGCTCCAGGGCGAGTGCCGCCGCGCGTGCGCCGTCTGTCTGTGCGCACTCGGCAAGCATGCCGCGTATCTTATCAAATTCAAGTGCTGTTATGGTCTTTTCGGGTAAATACATTTACTCCACCTCCATAGATCCGCCGGATCCGAACCTGTCTGCGCCAAGTTATCAAAATCTCAAATGTCGCAGATCTCGTTATAAATATCAAGTGATGCAAAGCCGCGCTCAAGATGGTGCGTGATATATGTGCTGGCGACCGTTGAGAACCTGCCAAGATCCTCATCCCGCCCGAGCGAGAATGCAAACATACGCTCCGGCAGTGCGGTGAGCACATATTTTATTGCGGCTATGACTGACATATTCAGCGGCAAAAGGAGCGAGCGCACGCCGTCACCGTCAGTCGGTATTACGTTTGGCGGCAGTTCTGCCTCGCGGCGAAGCCTGCCCGCGGCACAATCAACGCAAACGAGCGCACCGTTCATTACATCAAGGTACGCGACACCGTCATCATTTTTACATCTTGCATCATGTGCGCCGCAGATATTGCAATCGCCAAGCTCCGGCATATATCCGGAATATCCTGCCGCACGCCATTCAAAGGTTCCTTTTATCAGCCGCGTATCCTTTTGACCGCGGCAGAGCGCGTAAAGAGAGTTGAGAGTGAGGCGCAAAATATCCACGCAGGGCTCGCCCTCTCCGCTGAGCTCGCAAGCAAGATCCACAAGATACTGGGCAAGGTACAACCGCGTTATCTCTCGCTCAAGCTGTGGAAACGGCTCTATCACATCGGCCGAGCGCAGCCATGTCATATCCCCGCGCCGATGCAGCTCGTAATTTGCATAGGTAAAAAGCCCGGTTGGGGAAAGATACTTGTTGCGCCAAGATCTCGCGCCCTTTGCTATGACCGGGATGCGACCGTAGGCAGGGGTAAGCAGGGTGAGCATCTTATCATGCTCGCCAAGATCATATTCACGCACGACCAGACCGTCTGTAACTATATCCCGCCGTGTTTCCATCCTATCGCCTCCCCGCATATTTTTTATCGCGGATCTTTTTTAATTTTGTTTTTTATTCTTTCGGTTTTATCTGTTTTGGCTTTCGGACGCGGCGGGATCATTCGTCGTCATCTCTTGATGACAGCCCAAAGTTGCGCACCAGTCCGTCGGAATCGCGCCAATTCTCTTTGACCTTTACCCAAAGATCCAAAAATACTTTTTTGCCGAACACGCGCTCAAGCTCCTCACGCGCGTATGTTCCCACCATTTTAAGCTGTTCGCCGTGCTTGCCTATGATTATGCGCTTGTGCGTTGCCTTTTCGCAAAAGATCTCGGCACGGATGTTGATAAGCCCGCGGCCCTCGGTAAATTCTTCTATCACCACCGCAATGCCGTGCGGCACCTCGCGGTCAAGACTGCGCAACAGCTTTTCGCGGATTATCTCCGCGGCATACTGGCGGGATGGCTGATCGGTGCTGATATCATCCGGATAGAACCAGTCAGATTCGGTCAAAAACTTTGAAAGCTCGTCTATAAGTTCAGAGACGGCTCGTCCGCTCTTGGCGCTTATCGGCACAAAGGCATCAAAATCATGCAGCTCGGAATATGCGGCGATCGTGGCGGCGATCGTTTCGCGGTCATAAAGATCCACCTTATTGAGCGCCAGCACAGACGGCACTCCGCTTGATTTAAGATATGCCGCAACATCGCGCTCAACATTTGATATCTCGCGCCCCGCATCGACCACCAAAAGCACGCAGTCGCCATCCTGCATGGCATCGCGCGCGCTCTTTACCATGGCATCGCCAAGCTTGTTTTTGGGACGGTGTATGCCCGGGGTATCAAGAAACACATACTGGTCATCTCCTGTGGTGTGTATGCCAACTATCCTGCCGCGTGTGGTCTGCGGCTTATTTGAAACGATGGCTACCTTCTCGCCGAGAATGCGGTTCATGAGTGTGGATTTGCCAACGTTGGGTCGGCCAACTATAGATATAAATACTGTTCTTTTCATTTTTATTATACTCCGTCCTTTTTTATGTTCCGTATGCCGAGATGAAGTTGACCTCGGGGATCATTTAAGATCCTTTTGGCTGTCGTCGCCTTGGAGGTCGTTCTCCACCTCCAGCCCCAACAGCTTCATTATGTCGCGCTGGCGGCGGCGCATGTCAGCCTCCTCACGCTCGCCCAGCTCATGGTCATAGCCCATGAGGTGCAGTGCGGAATGCACGCAAAGGAACGCCACCTCGCGCTCAAAGCTGTGACCGTAAAGCTCGGCCTGTGCCGCCGCGCGCTCAAGCGAGAGAACAACATCCCCAAGCTGATAACGCTCGCCGTCAAAGGCATCCTCTATATCTCCACCCTCAAACTGCGGAAAGGAGAGAACATCGGTCGCTCTGTCTATACCGCGATATTCGCGGTTATAGCGCCTGATGCCGGCATCGGATACAAAGGTCACCGAGACCTCACCATCCCCCAAAACGCCCTCATATTCAAAGGCGCACTCAAGCGCGCGAGTGACAAGCCCGCGCAATTCATCCCCCACCGCAAGCTTGCGCTGGCGGTTGCAAAAATCTACATAAAGCTTCATATTTTTATAATCACTTTTTCTTTTATATTTTTTGATAGCCCTGCTTTGGGCATTTCGGCTACGGTGTTACCGATCGTTCTTGCCGCCCGCCTTTGCGTGATCCGGGCGATGATACCTGCGTGGAGCCGATGCTCCACCACCGTTACCGTTACCGTTACCGTTGCCATTGCCGTTGCCGCCGCGGCGTTCAGCCCTTTCGCGCTCATATTTATCATAGGCGAGTATTATCCTTTGCACCAGCTTGTGGCGCACCACATCACGCTCGGTAAAATGGTGGATGCATATATCCTCAATGCCGTCAAGTATGTGTACTGCGGCAAAAAGGCCGCTTTTTTGACCGTCCGGCAGGTCTGTTTGCGTAAGGTCACCGGTCACTATCGCCTTTGAGCCGTTGCCAAGGCGGGTTAGGAACATCTTCATCTGCTCAAATGTTGCATTTTGCGCCTCGTCAAGAATTATAAAGGAATCATCCAGCGTGCGGCCGCGCATATACGCGAGCGGCGCGACCTCGATGACCTGCTTTTCAACGCATTTTTGATAATTTTCCGCTCCCATCATCTCAAAGAGCGCATCATACAGCGGGCGCAGGTAGGGATCGATCTTGCTTTGCAGGTCACCGGGCAAAAATCCGAGCTTTTCCCCAGCCTCTATTGCCGGGCGGGTGAGTATGATCCTGCTCACCTGCTTTTCACGCAGTGCCTTTACCGCCATTGCCACGGCAAGAAAGGTCTTGCCCGTTCCCGCAGGACCTACACCAAGGACTATGGTATTTCGCCTGATGGCATCAACATATCTGCGCTGTCCCACCGTTTTGGGCTTTACAGGCTTGCCCTTTGAGGTCAGGCAGATACAGTTCTCGTCAAGCTCCGAAAGCTCGGATGCGTGCCCATCCCGAACCATGGATGCCACATAAAGCGCCGTTTGCTCACTTACGTCCCCGCCGCCCGCAGAGGAGCGGCGAAGCACATCGATGGCGCTTGCCGCGGATTCCACCGCCTCGGCGGTATGGCCGCTGATAGTCAGCGCATCCCCATCACCGTCAGCCGATGCGCGGTTGTGAACGCTGACATCAAAGGTATCCTCTATTATCTTCATATTAACATCAAACGCGCCAAAAAGCCTTGCGGTCTCCGCCGCCGAGCCTGTATAGACTGTTTTTTGTTCTTTTCTTTCTTTTTTCTCGTTTTTCTCGATCTTATCGTTCTTTTCGTTCTTTTCCATGCTTTATCGCCACCATTCGTCCCGCGGTGATCCGCCGCCAAGCTCTCTCGTAATGCCTTTTTGCATGACATTACAATTCCTCATTTTTATTATATCACACATCGGCCGATTTGTCACGCTTTTTTGTCAAAATACAACTTATTGTTTACTTTCGGCGGCATTATCCCCTGTCCCAAGATAAAACCCCTGCCGTTTTGCAATATTTTCGGCCACCACCAGCTCGCATTCCATCAGTATGCCATCCCCAGTGTCCCGCGTGCGCGTTGTGCGGCGGACGATATAATCCCCCTCACCGAGCTCGGCGGCAATGCGGCGGGAAAGCTCGACCTCGCAAAGCCTTTCCGCCTCGGCGGGCGTGCGCTCGGCCTCGACATAATAATACCCACGGCGAGAGCGACTGCCAAGCCCCACCGGCAACAGCTTGCCCCTCCCTGGCAGAGCGATAAGGGACAGCGACTCCACGCTGTTGTATTCCCCCGATACAGATCCGTATCCGCTTAGAAGATCGATCTTTTTTGAGAAAAACACCAGCCATAGATCTCGCTCGCACTCGTCGGAACACACCCGCTTTTGGTATTTGTACGGCACGCGTGCGGTGACCGTGCGCTGTGTCTCGGCGCGTACGATGCCATCCGAGCGGGTGAGTCTAAAGCCTATTCTGGTGCTGTCTATAACGCCGCTGACGAGCAGCTCGCCCGCCCGCACCGTACTGCCGCGCCGTACCACCGGCTTGCCAGCTATCACCTCAAGCTCCACCACCAGTCCATCCCGCGCGGCCACAAGATTTACGCCGTCAAAGGCCGCATATGGGTCATCCTCCTTTTGGGGTGTGACCTGACTGCGCACCTCTATAACGGCGGTCGTTCCGCGAATATTCACCGCCGCCCAAGCCAAGCGGTCGCTGTGCGATACCACACGCGCCGCCGCATAGTCGCCGCGGATACCCGCAATGACCGCGCCGGGGTACACGCCCGCCTCGGCAAAAAGCACACGCACCTCGGTGGCGCTTATAACATCGTCCGCCCCCACCACCCGCACGCCCCATATAACGCTCTCACCGAGCCACAGCAAAAGCATCGCCGCCAGTGCGCCGAGCACCATCGCGGGTCGCCGTTTGGCGGCGGCCGCGTAGGCGGGCAGACCGCCCACGATGATATATCGGCAGTGCATTCCCGCATCGGCGGAAATGCGTGCGAGCCGTCGCGCGGCAGGGAGCGAGCAGAAAAGCCGCACAAGACATGCGGCGGCAGGTGAGCCGTCCTCATTTTCATTCTCTGCCACCTCAAGATCCCGATAAACGATGCGATGCGCCAATAATAGATTCAACACCTCGGCCGGTGCGGCGGCCGTTATCTCAACACGGCAAATGCCGAGGATAAGATCCTTGATCTTCATTTAATTCACAACACCTCGCTTCAGCTCCGCCCGCAGTTCGCATCGGGGCGGGAGAACGCAATACTGTCTACCCGCCCGCAGATGCCGACCTGTGAGCTGTAATAGGTCGTGCAGGAGAGGCGACAGCCCTCCACCGTCAATACCGAATCGCGCAGAGCAAGCGAGATGCGCTCGGTGGAATAATACAGGATGCGGCGGCAACCGCTTATGTAAAGCTCTCCCCTGCCGCGCAACTCAAGGGTCAGCCCGCCGCCGAGAACATCGGCCGGGATATCAAGACAGCGGGAGAGACGTTCCAAAAACGGCGCACCCGCGCCTCGCCGTCCGCGTCCGCCGCCTTTTTGAGCTTTATCCGTATCTTTTTTCATTGATCTTCCTCCCTGCCGCTTTTCAAATAATTAAGATCACCGCCGCAGACACATACCACCGCACACCGATGAAATAATCCGCCCGCATGAAGAATAAAATAAACCAGCCCGCGGCGTGTCGCCGTGGCATCCACTGCTTTATTTTATGCCAAGGAGGCGTATCAGATGAATAAAAATAAGAGCCGCGAGCGCCAAAAGCGACCGCGGCAAGGGGAGTATAGCAATTTTGCCGCGGTGTGGACGGTGGCATGCCTGTTTTTCACAGCGCTCATGATAAAAGCGCCAAGCATACCGATAAAATATATAGGTGACAGTCTGCGGATGTGCGCATTCAGAATACTGCCAACGCTATTTCCGTTTTTGGTGACATCCGAGCTGCTGATACGGAGCGGCGGGGGTGAGCTGATAGGAAGACTGCTTGGCGCCCCGACAGAACGGATATTCTGTCTGCCGCGTGAATGCGGCACAGCGATATTACTTGGTGCGCTGTGCGGCGCACCGATCGGCGTTACCTCCGCCATGGCTCTGTATGAGCGCGGTGTGACGGACAGAGAGGAGACCGAGCGGCTGTTGCCACTATGCGCCTACCCATCCGCCGCGTTTACGGTAGGAAGCATTGGCGCGGGGCTTTACGGTGACGGCGGCGCAGGGCTTTTGATCCATCTTTCGGTGTTGGCGGCGGGGCTGGCCGTGGGCGTGCTTTTCAGGATTTGCCATCGAAAGACAACGGCGGGCGCAGATAAGCAGCAACACACGTCCGAGATTGTACGGCAAAGCAACGAAAAAAACGCCCGCGCGGCAGGCGGAGGCGGGATAGAGCTTATCCCCGTAGCAATAAGCACCGCCGCCGAATCGGCAATGCGGATATGCGCCGTGGTGATATTTTTCTCCTGTATTTTGGGGTGCATTGATCGAATACTCTCGGCACTCAACATCCCCGCGACCGCGGCGGCAATGGTGTTTTCTTTTTTTGAGCTGACCTTTGGCGCAAATGCGGCCGCGGGACTGCAAAACACGCACGCTGGGCTTTTGATATGTACAGCGGCCGCAGCTTGGATGGGGCTTTCCATCCACCTGCAGGTATTTGCGATAACCGTATCTTCCACCCGCCCGCGACCGCGGCTTTACGGCTATCTTGCCGCCAAGGCACTCAGTGCACCGCTTGCCGCGGCCATTATGCAGATATGCATGCACACCCGCGTACTTGAGGGTGTGCATGCGGCATCGGCGGCACTCGCCCCATGCGGGACTTTGCCTGCGGCGTATAACGCCCCCGCCGTATACGCATGCATATCCGCCGCGGCGGTAATAATATTCGCCGTGCGCCGGACGCGGCGCGGTGGACGGCGTTGACCTGAAATATCGAGTGCACCATAGAGCCATCAAAGCTTACTTCAAAAGCCCGATATCCGCCGCGGCGGCGGATATCTCGGCGGCGTGCGCAGCTATCCTATCAAGGCAGGTAAGGGCGGAATCCAAATACACGCCGGCTCCGGCATCCGCGCCACCGCCGATATCATCTATAAGCCGCCGCTCTGCCGTGTCTATCAGCCGCCGCGCATGCGCGGCGGAGCTGTTTGACGCATCCGCTGTCGATCCGTGTGTCCCAAAAACAAGCTCACGTACAGCAGACAAGGCCGCCTGCAATGCATCGCGCGTAGCATCGCCGATGCGGATACCGTCCCGCCGCATCCTATCGGCGACAAAACAGAGCCGCTGTGAATATTCGCCGATGCTCGCGGCATCCCCCACCGCACCGTAAAGCCGATATATCCTGCCGCGCAACCCTGCCGCGGGGATGGCCGTAAGATAGGCACGCAGGGATTCTGCGTACTCCGCGATAAGCTCCGCATCCTCTTCGCACGCCGCAGGCTCGGCGCTCTCCCCACCTGTTACCGCGGCAAGAAGCTCCGCACTGCGCTCAAAGCTGTCTTTTGCAAGCTCGCACATTCGGAGGAAAGCCGCACACGCCATCGAATACGCAAATGCGGGAGCGGCAAGAAAACGCTCGTCAAGTATACTGTAGCCCCCAAATCCGCCAGCCGATGCGCTCCCCGCCGCGGGTGCCACCTTTGCTTTTGCCGCGAGCTTTTCAGCATTTTCAGTATTTTTGATCTCTTTATTTTTTTCAAGCTTTTCAAGTGCATCAGTTCTTTTTTTGCTCCTTTTCTTGTTATCGTTTTTATCATGCTCGCACCCCTTACCATCAGGCACGGTTGCCACAGCCAGCCGCTCAAGCATGCGGGATAGCGGCAACAAAAGCAGGGTGGCAAACAGGTTGAACGCCGTATGCATGGCAGCGATGGACAGCGCATCCGCCGGGCGGGAGAGATAGTTCCCGAAAGCTCCCACCGAGCCGCTGACCGCCACCAAGGCCAAAGCCGCCGCCGCGCCAATGATATTAAAATAAAGGTGGATGAACGCCGCCCGCCGCGCGTTTTTACCCGCACCGATACCCGAGAGCAGAGTTGTAATACATGTGCCGATATTTTGGCCGAGTATTACAGGCAATGCCGCACCGCGCGTCAGCGCACCACCCACGGCGACCGCCTGGAGTATCCCGACGGAGGCTGATGAGGACTGCACCACCGCCGTCAATATCGCACCGACGATGATCCCCATGGCGGGGTTTGAGAGAGCGGCGATAACACCCGCCACCGCCTTAGATTCGGCGACAGGCGCGGCGGCATCGCTCATCATCCGCATACCGAACATAAGCACGGTAAAGCCAAGCAGGGCATATCCAAGCCCACGGCGAGACTCGCGCCGCGACAGCATGATAAGCATCACCCCCACCGCCGCAGGCAGTGCAGAAATCAAAGCCGAGGCGACCGATCCCCCGCCCTCACCGGTACGCGTAACGGCTATGAGCCATGAGGTGACGGTAGTGCCGAGGTTAGCTCCCATAATAACGCCGACCGACTGCCCGAGCGTCATGATGCCTGAATTTACAAAACCCACCACCATTACCGTAACGGCACTTGAGGATTGTACGAGGGCCGTGGCAAGTGCGCCTACCAAAAGTCCGCGCACGGGAGTGTGGCACAGCTTGCTTATAAGGCTTTGCGGCCTGCCGCCGCCAAGCGCGCGCAGGCTATCCCCCATTACGTTCATACCAAACAAAAACAGGGATAGTCCTGATGCAAAATTCAGTATCGATCCAAACATGATGCCCCTCCAAAAAAACAAGCCGATCATCTGCCTTTATTTTTCCCTCAAACATAATAATAATACCCGCCGCGGCAATGCCGCGGCGGGTATTATTTGGTGTTGATGATCCTCTTTGATATATCTGGCTATGAGATATTACTTGAGGATGGTTATCTTGCCGATGACGGGCAGCTGCTTTGCCTTGCCCTGAACGGCGTTGATGATACCGATGATCGCAAGTGCGAGGGTCAGTATATCGACAAGCCAGAACAGAATGCTGAGCAGTGTTCCGAGCAGGAAGATGGGACCAAACACTACAGCGCATACCTTGTGCAGGATGACAGCCGCTGTTTCAATAATAAACAGCACAAGTCCCTGATTGGCATGGAAGCGTGCAAACTTTGAATCCTTTGCCGCAAACATAGGTACGAGGAACAGTATCCATATGTAGGAGAAGAGCGAGATGATCTTGTTCTTCGCGATGTCCTCCGCGTTGTACTCGGATGTGGAATCCGGCATATCAACGATCTTTGAAAAATCGTTTTTGTTGCCGCCGTTATTTGCGGCCTCGCCGCATTTGGGGCAGAATTTTGCGCCTGCATCAAGCTCGGCGCCGCACTTTTTGCAAAAAGCCATTTTGTGACCTCCAGTTTTTGCACCGCGCGGGCGGCGCGATGCGTGTATCGTTTTTTTGCGTAATAATTATTATATAACAAATCTCCGCTTTTGTCAATGGTGGGACAGAACAGACCTGTAGTGTTACTGTAGTGTTACAATAGATGTGAGACTGGATATCAAAAAAGTATAGACAAAGTGA
>CAYLLA010000033.1:0-2718 GCA_964384555.1 uncultured Ruminococcus sp.
AGCTGAATGCAGACCTCATCGCCAAGGCGAATGCGGCTGTCGGCTCCGAGCTGTTTGAACTCGCAAACGGCAAGGTCAAATTTAAAACCCTGTCCGTTGGTGCCGGCAATATCGCACCCTCTGACTTGAGTGTTGATCACGCAGCTGTTTCTGTTGTTGAGGGTCAAAGCGTTACCGTGAAGTCTTTCTTTGATCCGCTTTGGACTGCCTCTGCGGTAAGGTGGGAATCCGATGATGAAACAGTCGCTACCGTTTCGAATGGTGTTATTACCGGTGTTAAACCCGGCCAAACTACCGTTAAAGTAAGTTGCGGCTCGCTTTCCGATACCTGCACCGTAACTGTCACCGAGCGCGTACCTGTGACCGGTGTGAACCTTGATAAGACCCAACTGACAGTTAAAGTCGGCTTTGTTGCCACACTTACGGCAACAGTGATACCTGAAAATACGACCGATGATACAACTGTTGTTTGGTCTTCCGACAATGAATCCGTGGCTACCGTTGTTGGCGGTGTCGTTACCGGTGTTGCAGAGGGTACTGCAAAGATCACAGCCAAGTGCGGCGACCATACCGCTACCTGCGATGTTACAGTTGAAAGTGCATCCTGCCAGCACAAGACCACAGTTACAGTCGGCTACCACGCGCCCAACCATGTAAAGCAGTGGGCCGGCGAGAGCGGTGTTACCACCTGCCTTGATTGCGGCGATCTCGTAAGCGAAAACGTAAAGCTTGCCCCCGGCGCACACAAGGGCGGCAAGACCTATGCATATGATGCAGATGCACACTGGAAGACCTGCACATACAAGGGTTGCACTGCCGAGGTCAAAAACACACGCGGTGCGCACACCTATAACGATGCGGGCGTTTGCTCGGTTTGCGGCTACGGTGCGGCAGGCACTCTGCGCGGCGACCTTAACGCTGACGGACGTGTGGATTCCGAGGATGCTCTCTACCTGCTTAAGAACACCTTCTTTGGCAGCCAGTATCCCATCAGCCAGTCCGCCGACTTTACCGCCGATGGCAAGGTCGATTCGGATGATGCTATCTACCTCCTTAAGCACACATTCTTCGGCGCACAGTATCCGCTGAACTGAATATTATCACTAAAGCTCGGGACACCCGTCCCGAGCTTTTTTTATCCGCCGGTAACTGTGACGATGGATATCGCATTTGCTTACGGTTACGTACAAGCTCCGTAGGGGGCACGGCTCCCCCCGAAAACGATGGATATAGATGTTCTAAATGTCTATAGGTGAAAATTGGACTCTCGCCAGCCTTCCCCAGTGGGGAAGGCTGACATCGTGCGGTGCGAACACACATAAAAGCCGTGAAAATAACTATAGACAGCCAAACGGTAAAATTTTGTTTTCTATCCGTCCGTAGATGAAATTTTATCTCTTTGCCGTAGGGCGGGGGCTTGCTCCCGCCGAAAACGAGGGATGTCGATTTTGCTTACGGCTATAGGCAAAAGAATGGACTCTTGCCTACAGCCGTAAGCAAATGCGATATCCACCGCTTCGGTACTAACCGCATGTCGTGCCCTGAGGGGTATTTGGGGATCTCGATCTTCGGCGGCCGTGGGGCGCTTGCTGAACCGATCGCGACCTTAAAGGTCAATTTGTGATATTTATATATACAAATGGCGCATCCGGTGACTTTTTTTATTCAAAAACTCTTGACAGACGGGCGAAAATAGGTTATAATTGATATGACATCAAGCATCGGCCGCCGAGTCGATGCAAATAAGAAAAAAAGAGGTAATAAGATCATGCGCAAAACACTCTCCATCCTTGTCAGCTTCCTTATGATAGCCTCTCTCTTTGCCATTGGCGTAAACGCCGCAGAGGGAACAGCCATCAACACAGCTGATGAATTCATGACAATGGCAGCCGACGGTACATACTACCTCAATGCTGACATCACAATCACAGCAACCTTTGATCCTACCTTTACCGGCACATTTGACGGTAATGGTCACACAGTAACGGTCTCCGTTCCTATGTTCAAGCAGATGGACGGTACTGTTAAGAACCTCACCACTGTTGGCGAGATCACATCCTCCGAAAAGGTATTTCTTGGTGCGGTCGCTCGTCAGGCGCAGGGCACACTTGAAAACATCACCAACAAGGCCGACATCACAAGCACATATGCATTTGCAAACAAAGATGCTCTTTGCGTTGGCGGTATCGTTGGTAAGAACCAAAACGGCAAGGCCGCAACCTTTGTAAAGTGCGCAAACTACGGTGCTATCAGCGGTCCCGAGGCTACCGGCGGTATCCTTGGTGAATCCCAAAATGCTGATATCTCCTTTACCGATTGCTACAACGCAGGTGATATCACATCTACATTTAATGTATCCGGTGTTGCTGCCGGCGGTATCATCGGCTACAGCGGAACCGGTTGCAGCATCCTCAAAAACTGCGTAAACGATGGTAACATCACCTCCGGCTACCGCGCAGGCGGTATTCAGGGCGATGCCCGCAAGAGCGCCAATGTTGACTCTTGTGTAAACAATGGTACTGTTAAGGGCGATAACATCGCCGCAGGTATCGTTGGTTACTCCGGCGACAAAGACATTGCTGTTGGTCTTACCATTAAAAACAGCATCAACAACGGTGACGTTACCGGTACAGGCGGCGGAACCGGCGGTGCGGCAGGTATTGCACGTTATGCATGGGCTAAAGATGATCATGCTGTTAAGTCCACGACCAGCGAAAA
>CAYLLA010000033.1:2728-19556 GCA_964384555.1 uncultured Ruminococcus sp.
GTAATATTCACCTTGTAAACAAGGGCTTTGCCTCCGAGTTCGTTGCTTACAGCAACAGCATGAACAACAAGTTCATCAACCTTATTGGTACAGGTAAAGTTGATGCAACCGGCGATGATCCCACAGCTATGCACCTTGTATTTATCGGTCTTTCCAGTTCCGATTCAACAAAGTACACTGTTCAGAACGTATTCATGGCAGACGGCAGCAACCTAACCCACTATTCTTGGTCTGCTACCGAGGGTACTACCTCTATTATAGAGTTCTCCGCTATCGACGGTAAGGATCTCTCCGATACAGCTAAGGCTATCACTCGCGGCACTGTTGCCGAGATCGTTGAAAAGGCCAACGCCGCTATCGGTGCCAAGACCTTTGCTGTCAAGGACGGTAAGGTCGTATTTGCTGATGCATCTACAGAGCCCACCACTCCTCCTGTCGCCGAGCCTGAAGTTCCCACAACAACCGAGCCTACCACTCCTCCCACCACTGAGCCCGAAGCTCCCACGACCGAGCCCGAAGCTCCCGCGACCGAGCCCACTGCTCCTTCCACCGGTGACAACGCGATCGTGATCGTTGCCGCTGTGGCTATCGTTTCCGTACTCGGCGTTTGCCTTATCGGCAAAAAGAAAGTTACCGAATAATCCATATCAGATTGAATAGGTAAATAAAAGCCATCCCCTGCCGCGTGCGGCAGGGGATGGTCGTTTTCTTTTGGATCAGTGTGTCAGCATTTCCGCGGTGACACCGGCATCGGCATCAAGAGCCGCGATATCCGCATAGCTCTCACGGCGAACCGCCACATAGCTCTCGCCGCCCGACAGCATGACTATCGGCGGGCGCGGTATGCGATTGTAATTTGAGGCCATCGAGTAATTATATGCGCCTGTGGTGAGGCATGCAATGTGACTTCCGCGGTGAACGGTGCGCGGCAACAGCACATCCTGCTGTAATATGTCCCCGCTCTCACAGCACCGCCCGACTACCGAGTAGGGTTCGCATTCATCGGTGGGGCAGAGAGGATCATCGGCATCAAGCAGAGTGTATGGCGCGCGGTAGAGCGCAAAGCGCGGGTTATCAGTCATGCCGCCGTCCACCGAAAGGTAGGAGCGCACACCGGGCAATCTTTTTACGGATCCCGCGGTGTAAAGGGTCATGCCGGCATCGGCCACGATGGAGCGCCCCGGCTCAAAGCACACGGTGGGGCAGGGCATGCCGCCCGCGCGGCATTCGCGGCGCAGTATCTCGGCGACCGCGCCGAATATGCCGCCAATATCGGGGTAGCTCTCCGCGGCGGTGTACGGCACGCCAAAGCCGCCGCCAAGATCGAGGATTTTTGTCACGAATCCGAGGCGCGCGAGCATTTGATGCATAAAATCAAGCATTATCTCGGCAGTACGGGAAAATACCGTATGGTCGAATATCTGCGAGCCGACGTGACAGTGAAAGCCGCACAGCTGTATGCCGTCAAGACCAAGCGCCAGACGCGTGTTGGCCTCTGCATCGCCGGTCTCTATCGCCGAGCCGAATTTTGAATCTACCTTGCCTGTGGCTACAGCCTCAAAGGTGTGCGGGTCGATCCCGGGTGTGATGCGCAAAAGCACCCGCTGCTTTTGTGAGCGCCTTGCCGCCACGGCGTTTATCGCCAACAGCTCGTCCGCGCCATCGGCAACGATATAGCCGATGCCCTGCGACATGGCAAATTCTATATCGGCATCCGTTTTGTTATTTGAATGAAAAAACGCGTGGCCAATATCAAAGCCAGCCGCCACGGCGGTGTATATTTCGCCGCAGGAGACCACATCGCACCACATATCTTCCTCGGCCATTATCCTGTACATGCGCCCAAAGGATGCCGCCTTTGAGGCGTAAAGCAGGCGCACGGGAATATCCTTGCCAAAAGCGGCGGCCGCCGCGGCGCTGAAACGGCGGCAATTAGCGCGCACTCTGTCCTCGTTTAAAAGATAAAGCGGAGTGCCGTATTTTTCTATCAGGGCCGCAGTGCTTTGCCCGCCAAAGCAAAGCTCGCCCTTGCCGCCGACCGAAAGATCGGGGAAGGGCGACAGCCTTTTTGTGCTTGCCTCTGTCATGATGCGGATGACGAGGCGGATATGGTTATATCGCCGTTCTTTACGGTAATTATCACGGCATTCAGCTCATCGTCAGGCGCGGGAGCGTCTGTGTTGCCGTTGCTCGTATCGGTGGCGGTGGTGTCAGCCGTTGTGTCGGTGGGCGCGGTAGCGGCGGGATCGATGGGTGTGAGCGCCGTTTCAACATTAAGCTCGCTGTATTTGGCGGTGTATTCCTTGCCAAACACCAAAAGCTTACCGTTGGGAGCGTAAAGCTCAACGTTAAAGCCGGCAAAGTTGCCCTCGGTGCGATAGTAGGTAAAGCTGCCGTTTTTGATCTCGGCATCTATCTTGTGCTCAAAGGTGCATGAGTCGATGGTGGCGTTGGCACTGCCCTCGGCGCTGAATATCAGCTCGCGCGCGGTGACGTTTTTGATCTCGCTCTCAAGCTTTTTTGAGGAGTCGATGGAGATGGTAGAGCCGGTCGTGATACCCGAGAGGCTTATACTGCCCTCGCCGCAGGAGAGGCGATAGTCGCAATCGATGCCGATATCGCTGATAGAGATATGGCCAAGCTCTGTTTTAAGCTCCAAAAAGATCAGCGGTGCGCTGTCCGAAAGATAGATGTTTACCGTTTTTTCTTTGTTGCGGAACTTAAGGTAGTTTGGGTAGTTTCTAAAGCCGTCAAAGTTGATCTTAAATGAGTCAAGATCGATAAGACCCGATATGCCGTCGATCGAGGAGATGGTCAGCTGTGTCGTACCCATGGTGATATTGTAGCTGTTGTCACCAAAGTTTACAAGCTCTATGCGGGAGGTCTCGGCGCCTCCTATCACATTGATATCAGCATCCTTAAGGGAGACGGTCAGCTTGCGCAGTGTCTCGGTGTCGATATCATTGTAGGTCTCTATGTAGTTGTTGTTGTCGTCCTGCTCCTGCCTGAAAAGTGCCACGCCCTGCTCGGTGGCAAGGTTTTCGGCACTGATGCAAAGGAGTATCCCTCCGCATGCCAGCATTACGGTGACTATAAGAAAGATGATCGATGTGGGTTTCATTGATCTTCAAGCGCTCCTTTCAGTGCAACAAAGCCGTCGCGGGCCTTGCGAAAGCCAAAGCTTATAAGCTCGGCAAGCTTTTTCATGAGAAAAGGCACAAGCCGTATTGCAATGTTGTACATAAGTATTCCAACAAACGAGGCCGCAGAGCCAACTGTTATGCCAAGGCCCACCTCGTAAAGACCGATCGGAACTGCCCCCGAGACGATCTTGTAAAGGCCGTATATTACGCCGATAAGCGCTATTGAACATCCAACGGCCACCACGGCGATCAGCGCGACCACAAAGCCGATTGCAACGGCGGCAAGGAGTGCTATCAGCCCCAAAAACGCAACAGCGCCTATTATGCAAAGTATCGCGCCAAGCGGTACGGCAATGCAAAAGAGTATCCAAAACAATGTTTTGTTCTCCTCTTTAAGGGATGCGGTGGGGGCGCTCTTTTTCTGCCCGCGGCTTTGATAGTATTCCGGGTCTGTTATCGGATCGGCAATGGGATCATCGGTGTGCGGTCTTGCCGCGGCAGGCTTGCTTTGCTGTGCCGATTGCGCGGGGTGTGCCGGTCTTGCGGTGGGTTCTGCGGTTTTGGTCTGTCCCGATGCCTGTCCGGAGGGTTGTCCGGACAGTTGTCCGGGCTGTTGTCCGGTTCTTTGTCCGGACTGCGGTGCTTTTTGTGTCTGCTGTGTCGCTTTGGGAGCGGGCGCGGCATCGCTCTTGGGCTGTGCTGCCGCGGGCTTTTTGGGTGCTTCTCCAAATACCTCGTGCGCCACTGTTGCGGGGCGGTGAGGTTTTGTGTCGAGCGCCGAGAGCGGGTCGTTTGCTAAGCCCTGCTCGGTGACGGCATCCGCTTTTGCGTTTGTGTTTGTGTTAGCTGCGGCGGGGCGTGCCTCCTCGCCAAGCTTTTGCATTATGCCCTCTGCCATTCGGGTGGGGTCAACATCTACCTCCTCCATATTATTGGAGCGCAGGTAGCCGTCCATTTTGTCCCGCTGTGCCGCCGCAACGGCATCATCGGCGCCCATTCTTTTTAATTCCCGACAGAGCGCATCGAGAAATGATCTTTTGTCCATTTAAAATACCATGCCTTTCGGTGGTCATTTGTGTTTAGCGACTTGGCCCTTATCGTGCAGTATCAAAGATCATGCTGACCGTCATCGAACGATCCCTCCGCCCTCGCACTTGCTCGGGCCCACCCTTTACACAAGGGAGGCATGGGCGTTGCGAAGATAGTGTGCAGCCAAGAGATACCCAAAAATGTGAACGATGTGATCTTGCTATCTAAAAACCAATAAGTAAAAGAAGCAAGTCTTGCCAAGGCTCCCTTGTGTGAAGGGAGCTGTCAAAAACCGCAGGTTTTTGATTGAGGGATCGTCCCATATCTAATGAAGTTTTTTTATGCTGCTATGTGTTGGGGGCGGGAAAATGTGCGATGATTCAAAAAGATAACATCTTTTTTGCGATTTTGTGCGGTAAAATGCAAAAATCATTTGCATCCAAGGGCAAAATATGATATACTGTATAGGTGTTCTGCTTTGTTTGCTACAGCAGAATATACCTATCTTATATTATATCAGATTCGGAGACGGATTTCAAGATGAGAATGAGAAAAAAAAAGCACTCGGGCGAAAGAATAGAGGCGTGTGCCGAATATCTTTTGCGACCGATGATAGAAAATGACGATCCCGAAGCAGGGGAGACGATGCCCCGGGCGAGATATATCGGTTTGGCGGGTGGCGCGGAGGTCAGCCGCGCAATATTTGGGAGCGAATGCCCGCTTGAGCTGGAGATCGGTTGCGGCAAGGGCGATTTTGCCGTTGGTCTCTCCGCGGCACGCGCCTACAGCGGTATAATTGCGCTTGAGCGCGTGGCGGATGTTGCGGTCACGGCGCTTGAGAAGGCCGCAAAGACGGCAGACGAGCGCCCGGACAATCTGCGCTTTATCATAGGAAACGCCGCGGACCTTCCCGCGTGGTTCCCGGAGAGTACATTTTCGCGGATATACATAAACTTTTGTGACCCATGGCCAAAGTCGGGATATGCCAAGCGCCGCCTGACCGCGCCGGGATTTTTAAACATATATCGCCGTTTGCTCATCCCCGGCGGGGAGCTTCGGTTTAAAACAGATAACGAGGGCCTGTTTGATTGGTCGCTTGAGCAGTTTGAGGCGGAGGGGCTTGAGATCCTGCGCTCAACGCGGGATCTGCATGCGTCAGCCATGGCCGAGGGCAATATCATGACCGAGTACGAGCGCAATTTCACCTCCCGCGGTATGCCGATATATTCGGCGCACCTGAAATTCCAAAAGATAAGCGAGGTCGGCGCGGCAGTGGGAGCGGATCATGAATGACGGCAGAGCCGAGCCCTGCGGCGTGCTTGTTGTGGACAAGCCAAGCGGTTGGACTTCATTTGATGTTATAGGCAAGCTGCGCCGTCTTTACGGCACGCGGCGTATAGGCCACACAGGCACGCTCGATCCAATGGCCACAGGCGTGCTCGTGGTGCTGGTGGGGCGTGCGGCAAAGGCCGCGGAATATGTGGCGGTGCATGATAAATCCTACCTTGCGGGCATGCGCCTTGGCATCACCACCGATACCGAGGATACGAGCGGCGCGGTGCTCTCGCGCTATGATGGTGCATTGCCGAGCGCCGATGAGGTGCGCCGCGCGGCTGATGGATTTGTGGGGGAGATAATGCAAACGCCCCCAATGTACAGCGCGCTCAAGGTCAACGGGCGCAAGCTTTGCGATATCGCACGCGGTGGCGGCGAGGTGGAGCGCACACCAAGGCCGATCACGGTGCATTCGCTCTCGGTCGAGCCACGTGCCGAGGTAGGGGACTATACCCTCATGGTCGAATGCTCGGCGGGGACCTACATCCGCACGCTTTGCGCCGATATCGGCGCGGTGTTGGGGTGCGGCGGGGTCATGTCTGATCTGCGGCGGCTGTCGGTAGGCGGTTTTACGCTTGAGGGCGCACACACACCGGAGGAGATAGAGGCAATGGATGAGGCGGCTCGCGCAGGACTGTTGCTCCCCACGGAGACTTTATTTGAGGATCACCCTGCGGTGGATCTGCCGCCGTTTTTTGAGCGGCTGTTCAGGTCCGGGTGCGAGATATATCAAAAAAAGATATCCACCCATCACCCCATAGGCGAGAGGGTGCGCGTGCGCCGCGCGGACGGCAGCTTTTTTGCCATAGGTGAGGTGCGCGAATATGAGGCGGGCAGTGCCATTCGTCCCCTTAAGCTTTTTGAGCTGTGAGCGCGGGTAAAAAATCGGTTTGTGCAGCTTAAAAATATCATAAAAATTCAAATGTCGCATCGCGGGCTACGCGGTGCGACATTTTTTGCGCTTTCTCGGAGCTATAATATATACAAAGGGACGGATGACCGATATCCGGCGCGATCGATGGTGAAACGCGGCCGGGGTATCGGATCCGGGAAGTAAAAAAGGAGGATGGCATGCTTCGCAACAAATGCGGATTTGATTTTTCCGCCGAGAGGGACGAGCTTTTTGTATCGGTTGGCGGTGAGATAGACCACCACGGAGCGGCGCCGCTTCGCGAGGGGATAGATGCGCTGATATGGGAATACCGCCCGCACCACCTGTATCTCGATATGTCCGGGGTGGAATTTATGGACAGCTCGGGTCTTGGGTTGATAATGGGCAGGTACGAGCTGATGCGGCGGCTGGGCGGGGAGGTTACGGTGCGCGATCCCGCGCCATGCGTTGACAGGATGTTAAGGCTTACAGGCTTTGAGCGGCGTGTGAGGATCGAGACCACGGTAGATCGTCGGCGCGGACGATAACGGTCGGGTGAATAGAGCCGAGGAGAAAGCGGCAAAGGAGGTCATATATAAAATGAAACAAAGATCAGATGAGGGCGGGGCGGTAAAAGCTCCGCGGCGGGTAGGCAGACCGCCGCTGGCCGAGGTGGTGAATGATATGAAGCTGTCCTTCCCCTCGCTGTCGGTAAACGAGGGCTTTGCGCGTGCGGCAGTCGGGGCGTTTGCGGCTCAGCTTGACCCCACGGCACTTGAGCTGTCTGATATCAAATGCGCCCTGTCGGAGGCGGTCACAAATGCCGCTGTGCATGCCTATCCCGATGGTGTGGGCAAGATAAGCTTGCATGTAAGCTTGGGGTCGGACAGATCGGTAAGGATAGAGGTAAGCGACCGCGGTGTGGGCATTCGCGATGTTGCGGCCGCGCGAGCGCCGCTTTTTACCACAAATACCGATGGCGAGCGCAGTGGCATGGGCTTTACCGTGATGGAGAGCTTTTGCGATAGGGTACTGGTGCGCTCGACCGTTGGCGGCGGAACAACTGTGACGCTTATAAAAAAGCTCTCGCCGCGGCAACGCTTTTCGCGCGGCTGATGGCGGACGGCGGCATAGCCCCTGTATACATAATCAATTATTAGGGGGATGGCATGACGTGTACATGTAAGGTCGATCCTGATGCCGCAAGGCAACTCATACGCGAGGCGCAGGAGGGGGATGCGGCAGTGGCCGATGCGGCGGAGGCTCGGCTAATAGACGAGAATATGGGGCTTGTGAAAAGCATAGCCCGCCGCTTTATCGGGCGCGGCTGTGAATTTGACGATCTGGTGCAGATAGGCACTATCGGCATGCTTCGCGCCATACGCACATTTGAGCTTGACCGCGGTACTGCTTTTTCCACCTATGCCGTGCCGCTGATAATAGGCGAGATACGCAGGCACCTGCGGGATGACGGCATGATAAAGGTAGGACGGGGCGTTAAGCGGCTGGGCGCGGAGCTGCTCGCTGCACGCTCGCGCATTATTGCCGCCGAGGGACGTGAGCCGCCTATCTCTGAGCTTGCGGAGCTGGTCGGCACAACGCCGGAGGAGGCCGCCGCAGCACTTGAGGCATCCCGCCCGCCCGCATCGCTTTCCTGGACCATGGGAGATGAGGATTCGGATATCGAGCTTGGGGACAGGATCAGCGATGGCTCGGGCCTTTTGGAACTTGATGCCGCGCGGGATCGCATTGCAGTGGGGCAGGCGATAGGACGGTTGCCGCCGCTGTGGCGACAGATAGTTACCCTGCGGTATTTTAAATGCCAAACGCAACAGCGCACTGCGGAGGCCTTGGGACTGACGCAAGTTAAGATATCCCGCGAGGAGCGAAAGATAGTTGAATTTTTGCGCCGCGAGCTGTGCGGCTGAACCCCCACCACTGAGGACGGCGAGCCGTCCTCGGTGGTGGGGGTCGTTGTATTGATTTGTCGTGTATGCAACATTTCGCTGTGTAATATGCGCTATACGCCCTCCTTGCCGCGCCTTTTGCGACGGCGGCGGTCAATGATATCAAGTGTGATCCCGGCAGCCGTGCCGACTATAAAGCCGCCGCATATGCCTATCTCCATGTTACCGAAGGCCAACAGCCCAACGGCAAGGCCTATTGCCATGCCAAAGCAGATGAATGCGGGCAGGGTGGCGGAGGCGGGGCGTTCACGCTCCCAAAGTGTGGCGCCCTCCATACGTGCGGCGCGGTGAAAGCCGCACTTTTCAAGCACCCGCTCGGATGCGGTGTTGCCGTCGGCGGTCGTGGCGCGGATAAAATAACAGCCGGGCATTGAAAAGCCCCAACGGCATATTGCCTCTATCGCCTCGGTGGCGTAGCCGCGCCCCTCAAATCTTTTAAATATACCAAAGCCTATCTCAACCTCGCCGTGCTTGTTCGGCGGTCCTCTAAAGCTCACCTCGCCAACAGGCAGATCCTCCGCTGTGGCTATCATCACCCACGGCGTGTGCCAATGCCGCATGGCGGGGGAGGCTATGCACGCGGCAAGCCTGCGGTCATACGCACGCCGTATATTTGCATCCTGCGTGCGGTCGCGCAGTGCGGTAAGGGCGCGGTCATCAAGCGGCTTTATTGTAAGGCGTTTTGTTTTCACGGCAGGCTCCTTTAGGGTGATATTGGGCAATTTTATACATAGGATTATTTTAATGGATAGCTTTGCTTTTGTCAAGCATTTTTATGAAAGATTTTTTTCGTCTTTTTATTTTTTTCTCTTGACATGCTCTTTTTTTTATGCGATAATATGTGGTAAAGATCCAAAAACGACATCAACGATCGCCCCCGAGTTTGTCGTATCCACCAAACTCGATATACGCGCGGGTCGATCGATCCTTGGAATCAAAAAGGAGAGAGCAAATGAGCTTTAACTACGATCTTCACAAAACACAAAAGACCTTACACGTGGGATGTACCCCGCCGCGTGCGTACTACATTCCTTTCAGCTCGGACGAAGCTGCCGCCGCGGCAGGCGATCGCCGTGCCGCATCCGACCGCTTTTTGTCACTTTGCGGCGAATGGGATTTTAAGTATTATCCCGACCCCGCGCTCATCCCCGATGTTACCGCCCCGGATTATGACAGCACCACCGAGTTTGAAAAAATGACGGTTCCCGGCTGCTGGCAGATGAAGCTGGATCGCGGCTATGATACGCCGAACTATACAAATAAAAATTACCCCTATCCTTTTGATCCGCCTCACGTGCCGGATCTTAACCCCTCCGCACTCTACAGGCGGGAGGTCACGGTCAGCCCCGAAATGCTGGACGGCCGCCGTGTGTATGTAAACTTTGAGGGCGTTGATTCCTGCTTTTATTTTTGGGTGAATGATAAATTTGTCGGTTACAGCCAGGTCAGCCACTCAACGAGCGAGTTTGATGTTACCGACTATATCCACGCGGGTCGCAACACGCTCAAGGTGCATGTGTTTAAGTGGTGCGATGGCTCATATCTCGAAAGCCAGGATAAATACCGCTTCTCGGGTATCTTCCGCGAGGTATACCTGCTCTCTCGCGACAGCCACCATATAACAGATATATACGTCCGCCCCGAGCTTAACCAAAAGTACACGCAGGGCGTTGTGGCGGTAGAGGTCTCTATGAATGACAGCGAAAGCGCCGATGTCTCCTATCGCTTGCTCACACCGAGCGGACGTGAGGAATCCGGCGGCTCTCTCCGTGTTGACGGTTTCGGCCGTTTTGAGCTGCTCGTCTCCCGCCCCGAGCTTTGGAGCGACGAAGAGCCGCGCCTCTACACCCTTTGCATCACCTGCGGCGGCGAGCATATAAGAATGCCCGTAGGCTTTAAGGATGTTGCGGTTCGCGGCAATGTGATATTTATAAACGGTCAAAAGGTCAAGGCAAAGGGCGTTAACCGCCATGATAGCCACCCACTGCTTGGTTCTACCGTTTCCTACGATCACATGCTGAACGATCTTTATATCCTCAAGCGCCACAATGTAAACATGATACGTACCAGCCACTACCCCAACGATCCGCGCCTGCCCGGTCTTTGCGACAGGCTTGGCTTCTTTGTTTGTGACGAGGCGGATTACGAAACGCACGGCGCGCAAACGGTAGGGGATTGGGATTATTTCTCTCGCGAGCCGGAGTGGACCGAATCTCTCCTTGACCGCGTACAGCGTATGTTTGAGCGCGATAAGAACCATGCGTGCGTTATCATGTGGTCGCTCGGCAACGAGTCGGGAATGGGTGATAACCAGCGCTTGGCATCCGAATATATCCATAAGCGTATGCCCGGCAGTCTTGTGCACTGTGAGGATGTTTCCCGCCGCCTGCACCATCTGGCATATGCCACAGATGCCTCAAAGAATGTTGAGGTGGACTGGGTGGATGTGGAGAGCCGCATGTACCCCGGCCTTGACGAGATAGAGTGGTATTTTAACAACAAGCACCTCACAAAGCCCTTCTTTATGTGCGAGTACAGCCACGCAATGGGCAACGGTCCCGGCTGTCTCTCGCAGTACTGGGATGTTATCAACTCAAATGATGCATTCTTTGGCGGCTGTGTTTGGGAATATACCGATCACTCTGTTGCCATTGGCGACGATGTGTATTCGGATCCGCATTATACCTACGGCGGTGACTTTGGGGATCACCCCAACGATGGTAACTTCTGTGTTGACGGCCTTGTGTACCCCGACCGCCGCCCGCATACAGGTCTGCTTGAGCTCAAACAGGCAATAAAGCCGTTTGCCGTGACAGGTGCCGATGTCCGCGAGGGCTGGGTAAGGATCAAAAATATGCGTTACTTCCGTACGCTTGAGGATCTTTCGCTTTATTGGAGCGTTGAGCGGCAGGGCAGAGTAATAGCTGATGGCTGTATTCCCGCGCTGAACATAAAGCCGCGCATGAACCACAGGATCAAGCTGCCCACCTGTGATCTTGAGCTTTGGGGCGATTGCTGTCTTAATATCTCACTGCGGCAAAACAGCAGCACCGAGTGGGCGGCGGCAGGCTATGAGGTCGGCTTTGAACAGCTGACGATCGAGGCATCCCCCGCGCCAGCATCCGCGGCAAAAGCCGTCATTGGCGCACCCGCGCAGGCTGCAGTGCTTGATGTAAGCGACAGATATTTCACCGTTACCGCTCCCACGGCAGATACCGTGTACCGTGTGGATCGCCAAAGCGGACTTATAGATTCTATCCTGCACGCGGGATGCGAGATGATAACCTCGCCCGTGTTGCCTACTATCTGGCGTGCACCCACAGATAACGACCGCAAGGTCAAGTCGGATTGGTACCGCGTGTGCTATGACCGTATGCAGAGCAAGTGCTATTCCGTGACGGCTGAGGCGGCCGAGGGCGGATGCGTGCGCGTTGTCTCCGAGCTGTCGCTTGGAGCAAGAAAGCTTCGTCCCGCGCTCAGAATGAAGGCTGCATATCTCTTTGCACCCGACGGCAGTGTGCGCCCCACCTTCCATGTAACGGTCGGAGATGATCTGCCCATGCTCCCACGCTTTGGACTTGAACTTACCCTGCCGAATGGCAACGAGTATATCCGCTATTTCGGTCGCGGCGAGTGTGAGAGCTATATCGATAAGCGCTTGGCATCAAAGCTTGGTGTGTACAGCACCACCGCCACGCAAAACTTTGAGCATTATGTCCGTCCGCAGGAAAACTCGGCTCACACAGATACAAGATGGCTCACAGTGGCAAATGCGACCGCTCACGGCTTGGCAGTTGCCATGTCGGGCAGTCCGCTCTCCTTTAACTGCTCGCACTATAATTCAAAGCAGCTGACGGAGACAGCGCATGACTTTGAGCTTGTTCCGCTGCGTGAGACTGTCCTCAATATCGATTACCGTCATACAGGCATCGGTTCTAACTCCTGCGGCCCTCAGTTGGCCAGAGAGTACAGGTTTGAAGAAAAGGAATTTGAATTCTCCTGCCTCATCCTGCCTTGCTTTGTAAATGATATCGACCCCTTTGGGCTTTATTGATCTGAAAAAGATCACCAAAAAGCAACAGAAAAACAACTGCCCCCGGATGAGCCATGCGGCTCATCCGGGGGCAGTTTTATCGACCTGTCGGTCGGGATATATGATAATACAGTAATTCGAGTTGCCGCTTATCGAACGTCGGCGGTCTCCTCGGTCTTATCACTGTCGCATTTTTCGGCGTAGATCTCGATAACGCGCTTATCATCGGCTTTTGAGACCTTTATCTTTACGCCGTCATGCTCAAGCTCGTCGCCCGCACGCGGGATCTTTTCAAGCTGTTCCATCACCCAGCCGCCCACGGTCGCGGAGTCGCTCTCTGTTTCAATGTCAAACAGCTCATCCACGCATTCGCGCTCGGCAAGACCGGAGATGAGATATCCTCCGCCTTGGCGCTTCACCTCGCCGTCGTCGGCGCTCTCATCAAGATCGCCAACTATCTGCTCGATAAGGTCGTTGAGAGTCACAAGACCCGAGGTTCCGCCGTATTCGTCAACTATGATAGCCACGGTGTAGCGGCGGCGCTTCATATCGCGGAACAGGGCATCGGCCTTCATGACCTCGGTAGCAAAGCGAGGCTTTTCAACTGCACTTGCCATCACGGTCGCACGTGAACGATCCGAAAGGCGAAGATATTTTTTGGCATTAAGAATGCCTACAACGGTGTCGATATTTTCGTCGCATATCGGGTAATAGGAGTGCATCTCCTCCCTGATGGTGCGCTCCCAGTCCTCGTCGGTGTCCTCGCGCCAAAGCACCGTCATCTCGGTGCGGTGGGTGGAGATCTCGCCAACGGTGATATCGTCAAACTCAAAGATGTTTTGTATCATCTCGTTTTCGGATTCATCTATCGTGCCGTTTTCGCTTCCCGCATCCGCCATAAGGCGTATATCCTCCTCGGATACCGCATCCTCCTCCGAGTCGGGGTCGATGCCGAGCATCCTCAGCACCGCATTGGTGGAGACGGTCAGCAGCCACACCAGTGGCTTAAAGCAAACGGCGATAAAGTTTATCGTGCCGGAAAGTCCCAGGGATATCGATTCGGCATTCTTCATGGCAAGGCGCTTTGGCACCAGCTCGCCGAATATAAGTGTGATATATGAGAGGATAATGGTAATGACGATAACAGATATTGTTTTTACAGCTCCGTCAGAGAGCGGCGTTTTACCGCGCAGACCCTCAACTATGTAAACGCTGAAGTTATCTGATGCAAATGCACTGCCCAAAAATCCCGAAAGGGTTATGGCGACCTGTATCGTTGCCAAAAACTTTGCGGGTTGGTCGGTCAGGCGTTTCAGTCGGCGTGCGCGCTTGTTGCCGCTGTCGGCAAGGCTGTCAAGCTTTGCACCTTTGGTCTCGATAACGGCGATCTCTGCGCAGGCAAAGATCGCATTGAGCATGATTAGTACGAGCTGAAGCAATATCTGAAGCAGTATCGTCAGCCATAAAGGGATCTCCATTTTGTTTTTTCTCCTGTTTTGAAAAATAAAAATTTCTTTTTAGTCTTACAGCAACAAAACCGAACCTGACTCGGATCTATCCGATGCAGGTTCGGTTTTATATATTAAACTCGGCAACTTCGGTCGGGAGATAAACTGCCCTCGTCGCTGTTACTCATTTATTGCAATTAAGACCTTTCAAAAGATTGAGCCTATTATATCATAAGTATGAGGATTTGTCAAGTACGATCTTGCGTGAATTTTAAGTGAATAATATTTCTGTAAAGCGCCTGATGTGTTAATTTACATTTTTGAGGTTATAATATAGTTGCCGAAACGTGCGCCGTGTGATAAAATATATGGGGATGCATGCGCATCCCAAAACAGCGCGAACATTGATGCTTTTATGAGGTAACCACAGCTTGAGCGAAAACAAAAACAATACAAAAAACAAAAAAGATAAAAAGCAAGATCTTGATAATAAAAACGAAAATGCAAGCACCGAGGGCGAGCGCAGACGGCGCAGGTTTATCCGCTTTCTGTCCCCCGCGGTGATAATAGTCGCAGCGGCGGCCTATCTTGTTTATTTTGTCGCTACAGGGCGGCAGATAACGGTGGCTGATATCGTCTCGCACGCTCCGCAGCATGCACTGCCGGCGGCACTGCTGCTCGTAATATTCTACATACTCAAAAGCCTGTCTGTCTTCTTTCCCATCACCGTGCTTTACGCCGCGGGGGGATATATCTTCGGCCCGCTTTGGGGAATGCTTGTTAACTTTATCGGCGTTGCGGCTGGGTGCTTGGTACAGCTGATGCTTGGCAGACTCTCGGGGGCTGATGCCGCGGCGAGGCTTGGTAGGAAATACCCCAAAATGGCGGCGCTTTTTTCGGCGCAGGAACGCCACCCGCTGACCACCGCATTTGTGGCAAGGCTTTTCGGGGTCATATCCGGCGATATCACAAGCCATTATTTCGGTGCATCCGGAATGCCGCTGATCCCCTGTATGGTCGGCAGTATGCTTGGTGTTGCGCCGGGGCTTATTGCCGTTACAATGCTTGGTACATCGGCGGATGATCCATCCTCCCCTGTGTTTATTGTAACGGTGGTCGTGGTCTTGGCGGTGTTTGCTGCTGCCGCAGTGGGCAAAAGGATATATGACCGTCGGCACGGCGACAACACGGCGGATGAAAAAGAAGATCAAGATAAAGATAAATTGTCAAACAATGAGAATAATAAAGACAATGGGGAGGTGTGATAATGTCCGAAAAAGATAAAATGATAAATAAAGATAAAGCAGATAGGGTGCAGGAGAGCTCAATGCAAAACGATGCGTCACTCGCCGACAGCGGCAAAAAGTCGGCGCAAAAGCGCGGAAAAAAAGCCCCCGGAATGCGCCGCGCGTGGTTTAACGCTCTGCTTCGCCGCCGCGCCGCGGTGGCCGTGCTGCTGGTAATACAGATAGCATTTTTGGCGTGGTTGCTCGTAACGCGATCCCGCTCCTCGGTATATGTAAATGTGGCGCTTCAGCTGCTAAGCATAATATGCGTTTTTGTTGTGGTGTTGCGGCGCTCAAAGGGCGCATTTAAGCTTTCGTGGGTAATACTGATACTGTCATTCCCGATGTTTGGCGGGCTGTTTTACCTGCTCTCAACCTTTGAATCCTCCACAAGGCTCTACCGAAAACGGCTTAAGCGGACGGATAAAGAGCTCGTGCGCCCTGCGCTTGATGGTTGCGGGTGCTATGATACCGCCGCGGTCGCATTGCCGAGCTACACGGCATCGATAAGATATCTTGATGGATACGCGGGCTTCCCGATATGGGACGGAACCGATACCGAGTATCTCTCCCCGGGCGAGGATTATCACGCATGCCTGCTGCGCGAGCTTGAGCGTGCGGAGCGGTATATCTTTATGGAATACTTTATCGTTGAAGAGGGAGTGATGTGGGACCCGATTCTCGATATCCTCAAGCGCAAGGCGGCCGAGGGTGTTGAGGTCCGCATGATGTATGACGATATAGGCTGTTTCTTTTTGCTCCCCAAGGATTACCGCGCAAAGCTTGAATCCTTTGGAATAAAATGCAGGGTGTTTAACCCCTTTACACCGTTTTTGACGGTTCTGCAAAACAACCGCGACCACCGCAAGATATGCGTTATTGACGGCAAGGTGGCATTCACGGGTGGCATAAATCTTGCCGATGAATATATCAACGCAAAGTCGCGCTTTGGCCATTGGAAGGATGCGGGCATCGTTATGTGCGGGGATGCCGCGTGGAGCTTTGCAGTCATGTTTTTGCAGATGTGGCGGATGTCCGCGGTGCGGGACGAGCCTGTGGAGGACTACCAAAAATACAAGGCCGCGCCGGATCCGTTTGAACGGCGGGAGGCACGCGGGTATGTTCAGCCGTATGCCGACAGCCCAATGGACTACGATAACGTTGGCGAGCATGTTTACATGCAGATGATAACAGGTGCAAGGCGCTATCTTTATATCAACACGCCGTATCTTATCATCGATGACAGCATGGTCTCCGCTCTCACACTGGCCGCAAAAAGCGGCGTGGATGTGCGTATAGTTACCCCTCATCGATGGGACAAGCGCTTTGTGCATATGACAACGCGCTCCTATTACCGCGATCTTATTCGCGGCGGGGTCAGGGTGTATGAATACACACCGGGCTTTACACATTCAAAGACCTTTGTTGCCGATGATGAGGTGGCAACGGTGGGCACGACAAATCTTGATTTTCGCAGTCTTTACCTGCATTTTGAATGCGGCGTTTGGATGTGCCGTACCCCCGCGGTGGCGCAGATAAAAGAGGACTTTTTGCGCACGCTGGATTTGTGCGAGGAGATGACGGAGGAGAGCTGCCGCGGCAGCTTGTTTGACCGTGCCATGCAGCCGCTTTTGCGCCTCTTTGCACCTTTGATGTAACGCAATGTTACCCCCAAAAAAATAATTTAAAACAGCCCCCCGCCGCGGCTCGCATGCG
>CAYLLA010000034.1:0-17808 GCA_964384555.1 uncultured Ruminococcus sp.
AAGATGCGACTCTTGCCAAGCCTTTTCGTGACTGATGAGAAGGTAAAACTAAGATCTCCGCCGCGCGGAAATTTTCCTTTTTAATTTAAATTCCGTGCAAATTTCTTTCAAGAACCCCCGATGCACATCGGGGCAGAAAAGGAGCATAACAAAATGGATATAGCGGCATCAATGATAAAATTGATCATTCCGCTGATAGTAGCGGCATTTGCGGCGGTGGCCGCGCTTTTTGCCGCGCTCGGCGGCATTCGGCGCTCGGTGGTGAACCTCCTTTGTATGGTGGTGGCGCTGGCACTTGCCTTTGCCTTTGCCGCCCCGCTTGCTACGGCGATAGCCGGCAAGCTTGAGTCGCACCTCGGCTCGTCAAACGCAGAGCTGGCAGAGGCCATGCCCACTCTTGCATCGCTTATCAACAGCATGCCCCGCGCCCTGCTTGCGCCAATGCTCTTCGGTGCGCTCTTTGCCGTGCTTGCGATAATATTTGCAATTGTCGGAGCGGTGGTGTCCCGCTTGGTCTTTCATCGCAACGATTGGGATCGCGGCGCGGCATCCCGCCTCGGCGGCGCATGCGTGGGACTTATCAGCGGCCTTTTGGTGATATCGGTACTGCTCATGCCCATTGCGGGATACGCATCAATGGCGGTCGATACCGCCCGCGTGCTCGGTGAGGCGGATGATGATGCCCCTGCTGCGAACGGCAGTGACCCGGACTCGGCTTTTACCTCGCTTGGCGCCATGCGCGAGATGCTCGGCGCGCTTGACGAGGTCACGCCCGTCCTCTCGCCGCTATGTGAGAGCGGGTATATGCGCATCCTTTGCGCGGCCGGCGGCAGTGCGATGTTTGATACGCTTTGCCGCGTGGAGCGGGACGGCGTGCGCACGCCGCTGTCGGATATCCTGCCGCGCACTGCGGTCTTGGTGGTGGATGTCCTGCCGCTGACCGATGCTGCCCCCGCCGATTACGGCGAGGAGCAATGCGCGGCCATCGATGCGCTTGCCGCCGATGTGGCGGAGGATGAGCTGGCCGCCGCAGTGATAGCGGAGGCGCTTGCCGGCGTGTCATCCTCATGGCTTGAGGGGCGCGACTTTTTGGGGCTTGAATGCCCCGCCATGGATGCCCGCATCCGCCCGGTCGCCGAGGCACTTATGCGGACATTACGCGAGTGCGACTCAAAGCTTTTGCGCGAAAACATGCTCCCGCTTGCCAAGGTCGCAAGGCTTTTGATAGAGAACAAGTCGATCTTTCTTGGCGGCGCGAATGTAATGGACTCGATAATAGCCGGCAGATTTGCCATTGAGCTTTTGGAGGTCGCCGAGGAGTGCGAGCTTTTGCGCTCGGCCGCGGAGGCGGCGCGTATGGCGGGCGTGGGCTATGTCGGAGACAGCCTTGGCCTTACCGCCGAGGAGAGTGCCGCCGCCGCGGAGCTGGCGGGAAAGATAGCGGAGAGCGTTAACCGCGCCATGGCGGACGGGGATGTAACGGCCGCCGTCGAGCAGCTTGGCGAGGATATAAAAAAGACCGCCGCGGACTACGGTATTGAGATATCCGACGAGCTTTTGCCGCTGGCGGGCGAGTATATGCTTGATGCATTTGAGGATATGCCGCAGGTCACCGCCGAGGATATCTTTTCTATGTTTGCCGCGGCCGCGGCAAATGCCGAAAATTGACTCCACCTATTGACAAGCATATTTTTTTGTGATATAATCATATCTGTAGAAGACGATGGCGTTCCGCTTTGGCACGTCAGGAAAGGAATATAACAAAATGAAGCATATCATCACCATAAAGACCCGCAATCTTTGCGACAGCGCAAAGCGCGGTGGTTGCGGCGAGTGCCAGACCTCCTGTCAGTCCGCTTGCAAGACCAGCTGCGGTATTGCCAACCAGAAGTGCGAAAAGGGCACAAAGGTAAGCAAATGATCTTCCGATCGGGGCTTGTGCGCGTAAGCGACACGGCCCCGATGTTTTTTTGTTTATTTGTTCTTGTTTTTTATTTTTGAAAGGGATCTTAAATGATACATCAGTATAAGCTTTTTGGATATAACATAATTCTTGACGTTTGCTCGGGTGCCGTGCATGTTGTGGACGATGTGACATATGATATGATCGAGCTTTATGAGTCGCACACGCGGGAGGAGATACTCTCGTTGATCGGCGAAAAGTACGCGGGGCGGCTTTGCGCAGGCGAGGCCGAGGAGTGCCTGGAGCAGATAGAGGAGCTGCGCCGCGGCGGCGAGCTGTTTACCGAGGATACCTTTGAGCCTATGGCGGGCGAGCTTAAGGCACGCACGGCGGGAGTTGTAAAGGCGCTGTGCCTGCACGTGGCGCACACCTGCAATCTCAATTGCTCCTATTGCTTTGCAAGCCAGGGCAAGTATCACGGTGACCGCGCGGTAATGAGCTACGAGGTCGGCCGCAGAGCTTTGGATTTTCTCATCGAAAACTCGGGCACGCGCCGCAATCTTGAGGTAGACTTTTTCGGCGGTGAGCCGCTTATGAATTTTGATGTGGTAAAACAGCTCGTGGCCTATGCACGCTCAATAGAAAAGGCGGCGGGCAAGAACTTTCGTTTTACCCTTACCACCAACGGCATGCTGATAGATGATGACGTTATAGATTTTGCCAACCGCGAGATGAGCAATGTGGTGTTGAGTCTTGACGGCAGGCGCGAGGTGCATGACCGCTTCCGTGTTGACTACGCGGGCCGCGGCAGCTGGGATAGGATAGTGCCGAAATTCCAAAAGCTCGTTGAGGCTCGCGGCGGCAAGGATTATTACATGCGCGGCACGTTTACCCACGCAAACCCCGACTTTTTGCGGGATATCGAGACTATGCTCGATCTCGGCTTTACAGAGCTTTCAATGGAGCCTGTCGTGTGCGCCGAGGGTGACCCCTCCGCGCTGACACAGGAGGATCTGCCCATCCTGCTTGACCAGTATGAAAAGCTTGGCGAGCTTATGCTCCGCCGCGACCGCGAGGGACGGCCGTTTACATTCTATCATTATATGATCGACCTTGAGGGCGGCCCTTGCATCTATAAAAGAATATCCGGGTGCGGCTCGGGAACCGAATACATGGCCGTTACCCCTTGGGGCGACCTCTACCCTTGCCACCAGTTTGTGGGTGAGGAGCGCTTTCGCCTTGGCGATATCTGGACGGGCGTGACAAATCACGAGGTGCAGGGCGAGTTTGCCGCATGTAATGTTTACGCGCATCCCGAATGCCGCAACTGCTGGGCGCGGCTCTACTGCTCCGGCGGCTGTGCCGCAAACGCGTATCATTCCACAGGCAAGGTCACGGGCGTTTATAAATACGGCTGTGAGCTTTTCCGCAAGCGTATGGAATGCGCCATTGCCGTGGCGGTGGATCGCACCTTCCGTGAAAACGGCGGCGATGACGGCGATAACGATAATGCGTAATGCATAATAAAAGTTAAAAATAATGAAGATCGGAACACCGATAGCTGATTTTGTGCGCGGATACGCGGCGGGCGAGCCGCTTCGCTTGCATATGCCGGGTCACAAGGGCGCGGGCGAGCTTGAGCGGCTGGATATTACCGAAATAGACGGCGCGGACAGCCTCTATGAGGCTCACGGTATCATTCGCGAGAGTGAGACGGCGGCATCCGCCCTTTATTCCTGCCCTACCTTTTATTCCGCCGAGGGCTCATCCCTCTGCATCCGCGCCATGCTTTATTTGGCGACCGTTGCGGCGGGCGGGGAGCGCACCACCGTGCTGGCCGCAAGAAACGTCCACCGCAGCTTTGTTTACGCCGCCGCACTCCTTGATATCGATGTGCGCTGGCTCATGGGCGCGGGCAGCTCTTATCTTTCCTGCCGCCCCACGGCCGCGGAGCTTGAATGTGAGCTTGCCGCCATGGAGCGCGCGGGTCGCTCCCCCGCGGCGGTGTATGTTACATCCCCCGATTACCTTGGGTATGTGGCGGATATTGGCGGGCTTGCCGCCGTTTGCCGCAAGCGGGGCGTGCCGTTTATCGTTGATAACGCGCACGGCGCGTATTTCGGCTTTTGCCGCGGCACGTCACACCCGATAGCACTGGGCGCGACCATGGCATGCGATTCGGCGCACAAAACACTGCCGGTCCTAACCGGCGGCGCGTATCTGCATATCTCACCCGATGCACCGCGCGTGCTTTGCGAGGGCGCACACCGCGCCATGGCGCTGTTTGGCTCAACAAGCCCGTCTTATCTCATCCTGCGCTCGCTGGATCTGGCAAATGCACGTCTGGCGGCGGAGCTGCCGCGCGAGCTTTCGGCAATTGCCGATTCAGTGGCCGCTTGCCGCACGCGGCTTGAGGAGCTGGGCATGACGGCGGTCGGGGACGAGCCACTCAAGCTCACCCTGCTTACAAAAAAATGGGGATATACCGGCGGCGAGGCGGCAAAGCACCTGATAGAGCGTGGTATCGTGCCGGAATTTTATGACGACGACCATTTGGTAATGATGTTCTCACCCTGTAACGGAGAGGGCGCGGCGGAGAGAGTCAGTACCGCCTTTGCCTCCCTGCCGCGGCGGGAGGAGATCGCCTCCGCCCCGCCCGCAGTTGCGGTGGGGGAGACGGTCATGTCCCTGCGCCGAGCCATCTTCTCGCCCGCCGAGCGGGTGGAGATCGAGGCGTCCCTCGGGCGCGTGCTGGCCGACCCCGGGGTCTCCTGCCCGCCCGCCGTGCCGATAGTCCTCCCGGGAGAGCGCATCACCCCCGCCGCCATCGAGGCGTTTAAATATTATAAATATACCGACTGCCTTGTGGTCAGGGAGAACGGATAGAAGCTTCGCGAGTGAAGTTGCATGCGGTTGAAAAAGAGATCCGCTTGGCGAATTTCGCATCAAGTGTAAAGCTATATCCGCAGGGGATACTATCGCTCTCCCGCGGAAAAAATAAAAAATTTATCCATCAAAAAATAATTTATAAGGGAGTGAATACTTATGATCAAGCTTGGAATGTACCTTTTGCGCGATCCTGCGCACAGTGACGAGGAGCGGTTGCGCATGATGCGTGCGGCGGGCTTTGACTTTGTCTGCATCGGTATGAAGCCGTATGCCGACGGCGACACCCGCGAGACCGTAGCCCTTTGCGAGCGGCTGGGGATCCCGGTGGAGAACATCCACCTGACCGGCACCAAGACCACCTGCATTTGGGACGAGACAGATGAGGGCGAGAAGATAGCCGACCGCTACTGCCGCGAGATCGAGTATTGCTCCTCACTTGGCGTCAAGACCGGCATTGCGCACGTCACTTGGGGGCACCGCGCCGTGCCGCCGATAAACGAGACGGCGCTCCACCGCTATGAGCGGATAGCCGACTGCGCCGCACGTTGCGGCTTTGTCCTGTCTCTTGAAAATTCGGTATACCCGGAGTATCTTTACGCCGTAATGGGACGCCTGTGGGGGCATCCCGGCATCGGCTTTTGCTTTGACAGCGGCCACCGCAACGCGTTTGCGCCAAAGGAAGATTTTCTCGGTCGCTTTGGCCATATCCTCACGGCGCTCCACCTGCAGGATAACAACGGCGCGGATGATCTGCACGTAATGCCGATGGACGGCTGTGCGCCGTGGGAGGAGATAGCCCGCTCGCTGGCGCGGACCTCCTTTGCACGCGAAAAGATATGCGCCGAGATAAGCTCGGATACCTTTAAGACCATGAAAGGGCTCACCGCCGAGGAGGTGGCGCGCTCTGTCGCCCCCATGGCGATATCCGGCGACCCTGCGCTTTTGCGAGTGACGGACGGCGGATTTTATGTTTACGAAACGCTGAACTACGAGCAGCGGCTGTATCGTCTGGCCGCCGCCATGCAAAAGATAGCCGGAATGATAGAAAAATACGCGGCGGAGGATATCTAAGCCATGAACGAGATAAAGATAACAAAAAACGTGCCGGTAGTCGGCGAATATGATGTTTGCGTGTGCGGCGGAGGTCCTGCCGGCTGGGTGGCGGCGGTCGCCGCGGCGCGGGACGGCGCACATGTGGCGCTGGTCGAGCGCATGGGCTTCCTCGGCGGCGCTTGCACCGCGGGGTATGTCATCCCAATCAGCGGATTTTTCAAGGGGGGCAAGCGCCGTATCGGCGGTATCGCTTGGGAGTATATCGAGCGCCTTGAGGCTGTGGGCGGTGCGCAGGTGGAATATCCGCGCGGGCATGTGTCTGTTGATATCGAGTATTGCAAGCGTGAGATCGATCGCATGGTCGAGGAGGCGGGAGTGGAGCTTTACACCAACTCCTATCTTTCCGGCGCGATGACAGACGGCGGGCGGATAACTCATGTTACAATCGAGAACAAAAACGGTACCGAGGCCATAGCAGCGCAGTGCTTTATCGATGCCACCGGGGACGGCGACCTTATGGCCGCCGCGGGCGTGCCGTATGTCGTCAGTGACCACCCGCAGCCGCTTTCCTATTGTTTTGAGCTGGTGGGAGTGGATGTTACCACCCCGCTGTTGCGGGATCATATACACCACAACGGCCTGATCCCCGCCTCGCAAAATGATACACTGCACGAGTTTTTGGTGCAAAAGCACAAGGAGGGCAAGGCGCCGCTCTTTGGCGGACCCTGGTTCAATACCGAGCTTAACGGCGGGCGGCTGATAGTCAACGTCACCCGCGACCCCGCAAGCGTGCTGGATAATCGCGCCTACGGCGCGGCGGAGCGGCGCATGCGGCGGGATATCTTTACCATTGTTGAGCTGTGGCGGGAGAACTTCCCCGAGTTTAAAAACGCCGTTATATCCTCCACCGCCGCAAACGCGGGCGTGCGTGAGGGACGTCACCTGTGCGGGCGGTATACGCTGACGGGTGATGATATCTTCAGCGGTGTTAAGTTTGAGGATTCTGTGGCGGCGGTCACGCATGTGGTGGATATCCACCGCACCGACGGCGGCGAGCAGAGGCTTATTCAGTTCAAGGAGCCGGGGTATGTCCCATATCGCGCCATGGTGACGGACGCGTGCGAAAATCTTATCGCCGCGGGCAGAAATGTCTCGGCGGACGAGATAGCCCACGCCACACTGCGCGTGCAGGCCACTGCCATGGCCATCGGCGAGGCCGCAGGTCACGCCGCGGCGAAGATGTGCGAATAACAAATAAAAATATCGGGAGATGCAATTGCATCTCCCGATATTTTTATGTTTGATCTTACATCTCGTCCTCAAACTTTACTATCCTGCCAAGACGGTCGGATTCAAATGCGGCCTCGATGATCTTAAGGTCGCGGCGCATCTGGGCGTGGGTAACGAGCTGTGCCTCCTCGCCCTTGATGGCGCGTGTGAAGTTGCGATAAAAATCATGCACATCGGATTCGGGGCGCTCAAGCCAGCTCTCGTCAACCGTTTTCTCATCGCGCGGGGCCATGGTCTTGGTCAGTCCCGCCGAGGTTACAACGGGCTTAACATCCGCCTCTGCCCACTCGCGGCAGGTAACGATCTTTGTGCGGTCGCGCCAATCGTTGACCTCCGCACTGCCGCGGCGGCCTGTCATGTAAAAGCGCGGCAGGCTGATAAAGTGAGATGTGCCCACCTCAATGCGTGCATCAAGCCCGCCCTCAAAGTAAAGGTCAAGCTTAAAGCCGTCGTCTACCTCGTCGTTGGTTATATGCTCAAGGCGGCAAAAGATGCTCTCTATCTTTCTGTCATAAACGATGCCAAGCATCTGGTCGATAAGGTGTATGCCCCAGTCATAAAGCATGCCGCCGCCGTGCTCCTTTTTGCCTCTCCAGTCGCCGGGGATGCCGCGTGAGCCCTGATAGCGGGACTCCACTCCAAACACCTCGCCAAGCACGCCGGAGGCGTAGACCTGACGCATCATGAGATAATCTATATCCCAGCGGCGGTTTTGGTGAACGGTAAAGAGGCGGCCGGTCTCGCGGGATACCTCAAGCACCGAGTCAAGCTCCGCAAGGGTGATAGTTACCGGTTTTTCGCTGATAACGTGCTTGCCGGCACGCATGGCGCGAATGGCCAGCGGTGCGTGCAGCTCGTTGGGCACGGCAATGGTGATAAATGCCACCTGCGGGTCGTCAAGCACCGCCTCAAAGGAGGGATATGCGTGAATGCCGCGCTCCTCGGCCAGTGCCGCGCGGGCGGGATCTATATCATAAATACCGGTCAGATAGGCCACATCGCTCTCAAGCAGATGGCGTGTGTGCCAGCCGCCCATTCCGCCGTAGCCGATAACGGCACAGCCAAGCTTTGTTTGCATATTGTTCTCGCTCATTATATCAGTTCCTTTCGATCGGGAGCGCACTCCCGGTGTGTCTTTTTTACTAAGTACATTATAAGACAATTTATGCTGAATTTCAAGACAAAATTGGTCTTTTTGGGGACAAAAATTGCTGTGAGGTAAAAACGGTAAAAAAATTGCCCTCCAACGGAGACAACAGCGCCGTTGGAGGGGGAAAATCACTTTTTCTCGTTTTCGGCTGCCGCACGGCGATCGAGCGCACGGTTGCGGAAGTAGATGGCGATACCGGCCGAGACCATGATGATGTTAAGGAAGTAGAAGAACATAACATACCATTTAACGGTTACGTACCAAGGATCGGGCCTAAGCGATATAAGCACGAACTTGCCTATCAGGGCAAATATGTAGCCGATCCAAATGAGTGAGTAAAAGGGCAGGCTGATGCCGCGGGCTGTGCGAGCCTTCCAGGCCTTTGTGATGTTGATAGGCCAGGATATGCCAAAGCATAAGACCATCAGCGCTTCCATGATACTGGGAATTGATTCCATAATATTGTCTCCAATCTTTATATTATGCAGATATTATACCACCTAAGCGGCAAAAAGTCAATCCATTTGCCGATAGTTGTCGTAAAAAGAGAGCGGCGGGCGAGACGCGAGGGAGGTTTCGCGCTTCGCGCGGATCATATGCAGCGCGTTGCGCCGATTGCGGAAGAAATCCGTAGGGCGGATCTCAAATTGAATAAATTTGTTCTGTCTTTTTCGCCGTCGAGGCGACCGCAGGTCTCCCCGACGGGGGAAATACATTTGATCTGTATTTCCCCCGCGAATCTACTCATCAAAACTTTTGCTGGCGGCACCAGATCTTCATTACGAGCTTATGCGGCAAAAGCTTTGTCAGCAGCACCTGACCGCGTATTGCCGCGCCGCAGATAGAAACATCCCGCCCCTTTTTCATATCCTGCAGGGCGCGTGCCACTACCTGCTCGGCGGTGTAAAAGCGGTTGTAATAGGTGATGGTATCGTCACGCACCGCCGTGTTAAAGAACTCGGTGCGCACCCAGCCCGGGCAGACCGCCATGGCGCGTATGCCGCGTCCACGGGTCTTAAGCTCCACATTCAGGGCGCGGGTAAAGCTTAAAACAAAGGCTTTGGAGGCTCCGTAGACCCCAATATACGGCACGGGCTGAAACGCCGAGAGAGAGCCAAGCTCATATATCTCTCCGCCCGCCTGCATGTGGGGCAGGGTGTAGTAGGTCATGGCCGCAAGCGAGCGCGAGTTTAGATCTATCATGCCAAGCTGTTCCTCAAGCCCCATATCCTCAAACGCGCCAAACTTGCCGTATCCCGCCGCGTTTACTATCACGCGCACGTCCGCCCCGGCGGCGGCAAGCTCGTCGGCATAGGCACGCGTGCCGCTGTCGGCGGCAAGATCAAGCGCCAGTATCCTTGCGGGGACGGGCAGCTCCGCCGCAAGCTCCTCAAGCCTTTCGCGGCGGCGGGCTATAAGCCAGATCTCGTCAAGCTCGCCGCGCTTTCCCTCGGCTATCCTTTTTGCAAATTCGCGACCCATACCGGAGGATGCCCCGGTGATCACCGCGATCTTTTTCTTTATATCTGCCATTTTTATGACCTCGTTTGCTTTTCGTCAGGTTTTAAAAGAACTATCTGATCCGGTATGCCGCGGGTGTAGTGCGGGTAGGCCTCGCCTGCGATCAAGGGCAGCAGATATTCGCAACAGCTGTCGCTCACATCGTCGCCTGCCTCGTTTATAAACTCGTCCGGCACGCTCTTGATCTTGTTTGCGATCTCGGCAACATCCGAGTGGGATATCCTAAAGCCGTAGCCGTCGGCACTCTCCTCGCGCAGGATGGTCATCATCTCACAGCTCACGCCGTCGCGTGCGGCACGCACCGCCTCGCGACCCACGCAGACCGACTCACAAAGATCCTGTGCCGATGCTATGTGCGCGGCACAGCGCTGGGGGAGGTTAAGCTCTATCGAGCGCACCTTACAGCCAAGCTCGGCACGCACTGCAAGCTCAAGCGCCTTGCCTGTGCCGGAGAGCTGTTTATGGCCAAAAACGTCTGTTGTGCCAACGTCCACGCCCTCGCAAACATATCTGCCATCGGCAAAGCGAATGCCCTCGGATACGGCAACCACCACGGCGGGGTGGATGGCAAGTCTCTCGCGCAGGCGAGCATAGAAGGCCTCAAGATCGAATGCACGCTCCGGCAGATAGATAAGATCCGGCGCAGAGCCGCCCGCGGCGCGGCCGATGGCGGCGGCGGCAGTCAGCCAGCCGGCATCACGTCCCATTATCTCAACTATCGTCACGGCGGGGACGGTGTAGACAGAGCAATCGCGAATTATCTCCTGCATGGTGACGGCAATGTACTTTGCCGCCGAGCCGAAGCCGGGGGTGTGATCGGTGCCTACCAGGTCGTTATCTATCGTTTTCGGCACGCCGATCACGCGCATCTCGTAGTCGTGCGAGCGCGTGTAGGCGGAAAGCTTAGCGGCGGTGTCCATCGAGTCGTTGCCGCCGATATAGAAAAAGTAGCGAATGTCGTATTTTTTGAATATTCCAAGCAGTTTTTCGTAAAGTGCGGGGTCATCCTCATGCCGCGGCAGTTTTTTGCGGCAGGAGCCGAGCGCGGCGGCGGGGGTGTGCTCAAGCAGCTCAAGCTGATCCTCGCTTGCAAAACGCTCGCCAAGGTCTATCAGCTGTTCGGAGAGGAGTCCCTCAATGCCGTGGCGCATGCCGTATATCTTTTTGGCCGTTCCGGCGGCAATAGCCTCAAGCCCGCCGCGTATCACGCCGGAGAGCGTTGCGTTTATCGCGGCTGTCGGACCGCCGGATTGACCCACTACTATGTTTCCGTGAAGTTCCATGTCTATAATACCAAAAACCTTTCAATTTAAATATGTGAATGAGCGGAGCCGAATATTCGATCAAATATTCTCCGCGATCATGCTGTTTATGCTCTCGCGTATGGCAAGCATCGTCTCGGTATCGCACACACAGCGGGAGAATACCACCTCGCCGGCCAGCGCTTCAATTGCGGCAAGCACGCGCTCGCGTCCTACCAGCCTCTCGGCAAGTTTTGCGGCGCGCAGGTCGTCTATTGCCTCGCGGAACTCAACTATCCGCATCGATTCAAGCGCCGTGCCGTCCCGCGCGGGATAGACAGAGTATGCGTCCCCGGACGGCACAAAATAGTTGCCGGTGGAGTCAAGATAGGGATCGATGGGGTCATACGAGCCTTGATTGTTGTAAAAATTGTAGCCCCACTGCAAAAATCCGAAGATGTCGTACTTGTAGAACTGCATGCCGATAAATCGCGTGCGTGCGCCGGGCATTGCCAAAAAGCGATTGCTCACGCCAAGGCACTGGCCACAGCAATAGTATGTCCAAAGCGGGCGCACTCCGCCCTCAATAAACGGCTCTATCTTGTTTGAGCAGGGGATGGGAGTTGTCACCGCGCCGGTCTTGTAAAATTCGTAATCCGACAGGGCATCCATTATGGGATAGTCGCAAAGCAGGTCGGCGATCGTTTCTTTGGCGCTGAGGTACTGCTCAAGATTCTCGGCGTGCGGCTCATCGGATATATGGAAGTAACAGCGTGTGTCGTCCCCGCGCCGCTTCATGTGCTCGATAAAGGCCGCAAGAAACGCGCGAATAAAGGCCGTGTACTCGGCGGAGGTGGCATCCGTCTCCCAACCAAACAGGCGGAACAGGCGGCCGTCCTCCCCCTCTGCCATGATCTTTGGCGCGTGGAGCGCACCCCACTGGGTAAACAGGTGGGATATCTCAAAATATTCAACGCCGCAGCGGTCGCACATGTCTATCCAGCGGTCAAGGCGGGAAAAACCAAACTCATATCCGCCGCCCGGCAGGCATTTAACGTCTGTAAGCTGAACGGTGGGGCGCTCGCCGCCCACGTGTGTGTCAAGCGGGGGAGTGAACACCGGGGTCAGCAGCATGTTGATGCCGTTTTTGACCGCCGTGCGGACAAAATTCTCAATTATCTCCCAGTGCCGCTCGGAGAATATCGGTACGTGATAATAATCAGCCAGGCAATCACAGTGGAACCACTGGGTAAAGCGCAGCTCATTTTGGGGCAGGTCGGCGCCTATCACCTTTACCGAAAGATTTGCGCGCTCTGTGTGTGCGCCGTCGCAAAGGCGCAGTGTCAGGGTGTAGTTGCCGCCCGGCAGCTCGCCGCGCGGGTCGATATCCACCCATACCGAGTGAAGCTGACCCGGCACGCAGGGGGCGCTCCCATCCATCTGCATCGGCGCCAAAAGATCCGGGTAAAGACCCGGTGTCGTGCGCAGGTAGCCCTCGTCGATCCGCCCGGGGTAGGCGGGCATTGCCGAGGGGACAGACTCAAGCATCCGCAGGGTCACAAAGGGGGCAAGTGCGCCCTCCGGCTTTATGCCCACAAAGCGGCGGTGCGGCGCGGCGGGGGAATCATCGGTTATGATCAGCTGAAGGGATATGCGCTCGTTTTTAAGCATCGAGAGCGCGGAGAGGGTGGGGTGGTCGCTCGGCGATTGATCCAAAAAAGGCTTATCGAGCGAGGATATAAATTTGTATCTCAGCATGGGGGACCTCCTTGGTGCACTTTGTGCGCGGGATTATATACAAGCGCCTTTGGCGCGTGATTGCATACAGCACTTCGTGCTGATGATATACAGCGCTTCGTGCTGATCTCGGGAAAATTCGCGGGGGGAATTTCAAATTGAATATTTTTTGTATTCGGGGCGGTGGATATCGCGATCTTTGGATTTCCGCCGCGCGGAGATCTTACTTGCTCGCATGTCTATCACTTCGCGAAGCGTTCTGTCTGTTCTTATTCAAATATCTCAAGCAGCTCGGCGGGGTGGGTGGCAAAGATATATCCGCCGGCGGCGGCTATCTGCTCGCGGGTGCGGAAGCCCCATGTAACGCTCACGGGTGTCAGCCCGCCGCGCAGTGCCAGCTCGGCATCCGTCTCACCGTCGCCAACCATCACGGCATCGGCGGGGGAGACGCCGAGACGGCGGCAGATATCAAGTGCCGTGTAGGGATCCGGCTTTATCGGCCGCCCCTCCAGCTGTCCCTCGGCGGCGGAAAAATACCCCTCGGGCAACAGGCGGCGGCAAAGCTCCTTTACATATTCGTCCTGCTTGTTTGAAAACACCGCCATAAGATAGCCGCGGCGATGCAGCTCCTCTATCGTTTCGGCCATCTCGGGGTAAAGCTCGCGTACGTGAGTGTAGGTGCGGCTGTAGTGCCGCTCGTAGGCATCAAGCATGCGCCGTACCGTCTCGTCGTCGCGGCAGTCCTCAGGCAGAATGCGCAGTGCAAGCTTTAGTGCGCCGTTGCCGACCGAGCGGCGGATGTGCGCCTCGTCGCGTGCGGGAAAGCCAAGCTCGGCAAGTGCGAGCGCGGCGGCCTCCTTTATCGAATCGGCCGTGTCGGCCAGTGTGCCGTCAAGGTCAAAGATAATCAGTTTGGGGTGAAGCTTATCCATTTTAATTTTAGTCTCCTGTTTGTGGTCTTGCTTTTGGTTTTTGCGTGCTGCGCGGCATCATTGCCCGAGCAGGGATATGCGAAGCTCGTCCAAAAAGTCGCGCACCTTTTTGCGGTTAAGCTCGTAGTAAACGCGGTTGGATTCCCGCCTTATCGTTACAAAGCCCGCCTCAAGCAAAAGCGACATGTGATGCGAGACGGTGGCGGTGCTCAGCTCAAGCAGGGAGGCAAGCTCCATGCCGTATTTCGGGCCCTCGCCCAGCAGCTTCATTATTTCAAATTTGCGGTCGTCCCCCATCGTGCGCAGGGCGCGGCAAATGCGGTCGTCCACTGTCGAAACATCGGTTATCTCGCGCAACGGCTCAAACAGCACGCCAACATAAAGGCAGTCGGTAACCCGCTCGGAGGTAAAGCTCATCAGATAGCGCGTGCCGCTGCACATGGCGATAGACGGGCGCAGGTATATCTCGTCCGCGGAGGCGGATATCTTGATGCCGTAATTTTTTTCAATGTATGCGGCGCCCTGCTGTGAGAGCGGCTCTGCCACCGCAGCGGAGAACCAGCCGATGTAATGCTTTACAAGATCGTAGCGCTGCATATAGAGCTTGGCGGCAGATTCAATTATCCCGCAAAGCAGCTCGCGGTATTCTTCAAAATTATTATATAGGCGGCAAAGCTCAAATTTTTCGTCGGCGGGGAGGGGGAGTGACTCAATAAACGCAAACAGCTCGGAGTAGTTCGTTATCACCCCGTTGTAATCCTCCGGTGCAAATTCCGCGACCAAAAGGGAGGAAAAGTTTACAAAAAACAAAGCCTTTGATTGCTCCCGCAGTGCCGAAAGCCCGCGCGAGAGGTCCGCATCCGGATCGCGGCATACATCGTGTATCAAATAAAAGGCAAAACAGCCCCGCATTGATGAATGGCGGCCAAAAAGAAAGTCCAAAAGCTCCTCATCGGCTCGCACGTTGTTGCAAACGTATTCAGACATCTCAATTATGGCATCAAAGCAGCTGTCAAGCACATTTCGGTCAATTGCAAACTTTTTTTGTATCGTTTCCTTAAGTTCACGGGCGGATGCGCCAGTTCTGCTGTTAAAAAGCAACAGTGTTGCCTCAAATATCAAATTCGGTTCGCGTAAGAGCTCGGTTCGCATGGTGTCGCTCCTTTCGAAGTGTGTTTTTAAATTCGTATAACTTCATATATTAGAACTATATCACATAAACCGATATTTGTCAAGTGTATTTTTGATTTTTTAATCTAATGTAAGACGGATATATTTTAATAATTATATATAGTCATCTAACTTTGATAGAAGTGAAGCGTTGTGATTTTAGTTGCAACTTAAAAGTTTTGGAAGCGAATGATCGAGAGGAATCTAAAAAGCGTGGCGATATTTGCAGACTTTTGTCTTATCTTGCGGCGGTCGAAAAAAAGCGGTCGAATTCAAGCCGAAAATGAAATTTGAGAAATATCTAAAATTCGATTAGAGACATGTCAAATAAATTTAAGACCTCAAATGGCGGCATAAGGCCCTTTATTTCTGACGGTATCTCCGTCACGTGCGCTTCCTTTGGGCATGGTGCTGTATCTATTAGGCTCAAAATTGTGCTTGTCGACAAAAGAATGGGCAAAAAATACAAAAAAACCGCTCTATATCGGCAAAATATTATTCAATCATCCACTTTAATTTAATAAAAAAGAGTGATATAATAATAAAGTATGTTTTTTGGCACTCGGTGAGTGCCTGTTATTTTTGAGTCGTTTCCGCCGCGTGCGGAGCTTTAACGACCGTCAAGGGAGCAGTTCGCATGAACATGAAAAGAGAAGATCTAAGAAACATTGCCATCATCGCACACGTTGACCACGGCAAAACCACGCTTGTTGACCAAATGCTGAAGCAGGGCGGCGTTTTTCGTGAAAATCAGGATATGGCTACCCGCGTTATGGACTCCGGTGATATCGAGCGTGAGCGCGGTATAACGATACTGTCCAAAAACACGGCCGTTCATTACAAGGATGTTAAGATCAACATCGTAGATACCCCCGGCCACGCCGACTTCGGCGGCGAGGTGGAGCGTGTCCTTAAGATGGTCAACGGCGTGCTTTTGCTCGTTGATGCCGCCGAGGGACCCATGCCCCAGACCCGCTTTGTGCTTCAGCGCGCACTTGAGCTGAACCATCGCGTGATCGTTGTTATAAACAAGATAGACAAGCCTGATGCCCGCCTTGACGAGGTAGAGGAGGAGGTGCTCGAGCTGTTGATGGACCTCAACGCTACCGACGAACAGCTTGACAGCCCCATGATCTTCTGCTCGGGACGTGACGGCACGGCATCGCTCTCCCCCTTTGAAAAGGGCAGCGACCTCACCCCGCTGTTTGATACCATCCTCGATTACATCCCCGCGCCCGAGGGCGACCCGGATGATGATCTCCAGCTGCTTGTTTCCACCATCGACTACAACGAGTATGTCGGCCGCATCGGCATCGGCCGCATCGAGCGCGGAACTATAAAGCAGAACCAGGATGCATATGTTTGCAACTACCATTCGGACAGCGCACCCAAGCGCGTGCGCATCGTCTCCATCTATCAGATAGACGGTCTCCAGCGCGTGCCGGTCGCCGAGGCCAAGATGGGCGATATAATTGCATTTTCTGGAGCCGCCGATATCACCATCGGCGATACCATCACCTCTCTTGCACGCCCCGAGCCGCTGCACTTTGTTAAGATCAGCGAGCCCACCATCGAGATGACCATCTCTGTCAACGACAGCCCGTTTGCAGGTCGTGAGGGCAAGTTCGTCACCTCAAGGCAGATCCGCGATCGCCTTTACCGCGAGCTGCTCAAGGATGTTTCCCTACGCGTCAGCGATGGCGATACCACCGATAACTTCTGCGTTGCCGGCCGCGGCGAGATGCATCTTTCCATCCTCATCGAGACCATGCGCCGCGAGGGCTACGAGCTTTGCTGCTCCAACCCGCGCGTGCTCTACCGCGAGATCGACGGCGTTAAGTGTGAGCCTATGGAGCGCGTAACGCTTGACGTGCCGGAGGAATATGTGGGCGCGGTCATTGAAAAGCTGGGTCAGCGCAAGGGCGACCTTATCGAGATGAACCTTGTCGGCTCGCGTATGCGCATCGAATATCTTATTCCGTCCCGCTGCCTGTTTGGCTATCGCTCCGAGTTTATGACGGCCACGCACGGCGAGGGCATCATCAACACCATTTTTGATGGCTATGCGCCCTACCGCGGCGATGTCATCATGCGCTTTACCGGCTCGCTGGTCGCCAGCGAGGCGGGCGAGACGACCTCCTACGGCATCTACAACTCTCAGGATCGCGGCCGTATGTTCGTATCCCCCGGCATGCCGGTCTACGAGGGCGAGGTCGTCGGCGAGTGCCCCAAGATGGAGGATATCACCCTCAACCCCTGCAAAAAGAAACAGCTCACCGCCATTCGTTCGGCAGGCGCGGATGAAAAGCTCATCCTCACCCCGCCCGTGATCTTCAGCCTTGAGGAGGCTATCGAGTTCATCGGCGATGACGAGCTGATCGAGGTCACGCCCAAGTCAATAAGACTGCGCAAGCGTATCCTCAACACCGAGCAGCGCCTTAAAGCACAGGCAAAGCTCCGCAAGGGCTGATAACGAATATAATAGAACAAAAACAGCAGGACGATGGTCTTGCTGTTTTTTTGTATGCAGGGCGTTACATATCGCGATCGTTTACGGCTATAGGCGAAAGAGCGAACTTTTGCCAAGCCTTCTCATGTGTGAGAAGGCTTGGCGAGCGCTTGATCTTTACCTACAGACAGATATAAAACAAAAGTTTATTGTTTTGCTGTCACATGTTATCAATACGGCTTCGCATCATGTTCGCATTAACTAAAAAGCCTCCCTCCGAGAAGGAGGTGCCCGAGCAAATTGCGAGGGCGGAAGGAGCCTGCGAATCTAAAAAATCCGCATTCGGTATAGAACAGCGCAGAATAAAGTGCCGCGCTCTCCTTCAGTCGCGGTCAAGCCGCGACAGCTCCCACATCGAGTGTGCTCCTAATATAGACAGCACGTTCATAGTGCATAGCCCACCTCATCCGTCA
>CAYLLA010000035.1:0-17739 GCA_964384555.1 uncultured Ruminococcus sp.
ACTTTGTCTATACTTTTTTGATATCCAGTCTCACATCTATTGTAACACTACAAAACCGACGATAATATTATAAAACGGGGATTGATTTTTTCCCCGTTTTGTGTTATAATAAGACCAAACGGTTGCGCACGCAACTATTTAACATTCGGGGGAGCATTCGCATTTTATTGCTTTATCATTGTTGCTTAATAAATAATCATGAAGCAAGCAAGCGGCCGGCCGTGCTATGGTAAAGCCGCGATGCGATGCCCAAAAAATCAGACAGTATCAGAAAGGCGGGATCAAAATGCCATCGCTTATGCGTTATATCAATATTATAAGCCGATGCGGTGCGGTCTGGCGCGGCGATAAGCTAAAGGGGACGGATATAGGACCGCTGCACACGGGGTATATAATGACGGTCTGCCGCCACCCGGGCATATCGCAGGACAAGCTTGCCAAGCGACTCTGCATCAGCAAAAGCAATGTAACTCGCACGCTGGCTACGCTTGAGGTGGCGGGGTACGTTGAACGCCGCCAAAGCGAAAACGACAAGCGTGTGACCGAGGTCTATCCGACCGATCGTGCAAGAGAGGTGCTGCCGCAGGTGCAGGAGGCTGTGCGAAGCTGGAACAGCTATATCACCGAGGGATTTTCGGAGGATGAGCGGGAGATGTTTGCCTCAATGCTTGCCCGCATGGCGGAGCGAGCGGCGGACTATGCAAAGCTATCAATAGATGCGGAGGACGATGGACAATAAAATGAAGACTATACTTAAATATCTCAGCCAGCATCGCGGATTCATCTGTGTTTCGATGATGATAAAGATCCTCGGCACTGTTGTGGAGCTGGCACTGCCGTATATCCTCAGCCATATAATCGAAAATGTTATAAAGCCGATGGGCGGGGAGGCTGCCCCGGATCTTGCGGCGGGCAGCGGCAAGATAGTCAGCTGGGCACTGATAATGATCCTTTGTGCGCTCCTTGGCGTTATAGGCAATGTTACTGCCAACCGAATGGCGGCACGCACGGCAAAGGATGTTGCACGCGCAGTGAGGCATGATCTTTTTGAGCGCACTATGACGCTCTCCCCGGCGCAGATAGATGCCTTTACGGTGGAAAGTCTTGAGAGCCGTCTGACCGGTGATACCTATAACATACATACCTTTGTAAACACTATACAGCGCATGGGCGTGCGCGCACCTATCCTTTTGATAGGCGGACTGGTGATCACCGCAACGCTCGATCCCGTTCTTACCCTTGTAATGGCGGCGGTACTGCCGTTTATATTCTTGGCGGTCTACGGTATCACAAGCCGCGGCTTGCCGCTTTACACCAAGGTGCGCGGAGCGGTGGATTCTATGACCCGCGTTGTGCGTGAGGATGCGCAGGGCATCAGAGTAATAAAGGCACTCTCAAAGACCGATTACGAGCGCCGCCGCTTTGACGGTGTTAATGCAGGGCTGGCATCCATCGAGGGCAAGACCAACGCCGCAATGTCGCTCGCCAATCCCCTTATGAATCTCTTTATGAACCTCGGCATCACCGCAGTGGTGGCTGTTGGCGCGTTTCGCGTAAACGGCGGAGCATCGGAACCGGGGAAAATAATAGCGTTTATTCAATATTTCACGCTCATATCTATGGCCATGATGTCGGTCTCTCGCATCTTTTTGATAATCTCAAAGGCAAGCGCATCGGCCGAGCGTATCGAGGAGGTGCTTGCCACCCCGCGCGATCTTGCGGTGGAGAGCACCGATAAATACCCGCCGAAGAAAAGGGAAGAGGGTATTGTTTTTGACGGTGTCAGCTTTTCCTATAACGGCAAGGGCGAGGTGTTGCATGATATAAGCTTTAGCCTACCGCGCGGAAAAACGCTTGGTATTATAGGCGCAACAGGCAGCGGCAAAAGCACGCTCCTGGCGCTTTTGATGCGCTTTTACGATGTCAGCCGCGGCTCGGTCAGGATAGACGGCCGCGACGTGCGCACGATACCCGATGAAGAACTGCACGCCATGTTCGGTGTTGCCATGCAAAATGATTTTATCTGCGCTGATACCGTGGAGGCGAATATTGATTTCTATCGCGGGCTTTCGGAGGCGGATATAAAACGCGCCGCCAAGATAGCGCAGGCGGATGATTTTATCACAGCCGATCCTGCGGGTTATGCGCGTGAGCTTACCGCCAAGGGCACAAACGTCAGCGGCGGACAGCGCCAAAGACTGCTTATAGCCCGCGCTATAGCCGCACGACCGGATATTTTGGTGCTTGACGATGCAAGCTCCGCGCTTGACTATAAAACAGATGCCGCATTGCGGCGTGCGCTTGCCGAGGAGGTCGCCGGAGAGGGCGGCAGTGTGATCGTGGTTGCGCAACGAGTCAGCTCGGTCATGAATTCGGATCTGATCCTTGTTATTGATGAGGGCAGGATAATTGCAAAGGGACGTCACGAGGAGCTTATGGAGAGCTGTGATGTTTACCGCGAGATAAGCGAATCACAGATGGGAGGTGCTTTCCTTGAATAACGGAGGAAAAGGCAGCGGTGCCATGTCTATGCTTGGCAACCCGCGCACACAAAGCAACCCCAATAATCAGTCAGCCCCCAAAAAGCTTGACCGCGGCACGCGCAACCGCGTGATATTGCGCCTTTGCCGCTACCTTTGGCAGTGTAAATGGATGGTACTGGCGGCGTTTGTGCTTATGGTTTCGTCAAACCTCTTTGCGCTGATAGGTCCCAAGCTTTCGGGTAAGGCAATAAACGCCATAGACCTTGGGACAGGTATGGTGGATTTTGATTCGGTCTTCAAGTATGTAGGTCTACTTGCCGCCACATATCTTGTGTCGGCAGTGCTCTCACTGATCTTGGCACTTTTGCTGGTAAGGCTCGGGCAAAAGATAACCTATACCCTCCGCCGCGATATATTCGACCGCTTGATGCAGTTGCCTGTCGGCTATTTTGATACGCACGCAACGGGTGATATCATCAGCCATATATCCTATGATGTCGATACCGTCAATGCATCCCTCTCGCACGACCTTTTGCAGATATGCTCAAGTGTTGTCACGGTGGTGTTCTCGCTTGCAATGATGATATCCATCTCCCCGGTGATAATCGTTATCTTCTTTGTAACCGTGCCGATATCGCTTATAATGACCAGGATCAAGAGCCAACGCGTAAGGCCGCTGTTCAGGCTGCGTTCGGCAAAGCTTGGCGCACTCAACGGCTATGCCGAGGAGATGCTATCCGGCCAGCGCACCATACGCGCATACGGCAGAGAGGGCAGGATCGTTCACATGTTCGATGAGCGCAACGACGACGCCTGCGATGCCTATTACAAGGCCGATTATCACGGCGCGGCAATGGGACCGTCCGTAAACTTTATAAACAACCTCTCTCTCGCGCTCGTTATCATGGTAGGCGGCATATTCTTTATGCTGTCGCTGACGGGTGTTGCATCCCCCTATTCGATAATCTTTTTGGAGCTTGGCGACCTCTCGTCTTTTGTCCAGTATTCCCGCAAATTCGCCGGACCGATAAATGAATTTGCCAATATCCTTGCCGATCTGCAGTCGGCTCTGGCGGCGGCTGAGCGTGTTTTCAGGCTTATAGACGAACTGCCGGAGAGTGCCGATGCCGAGGATGCCACCGTGCTTTCAAATTCTCGCGGGGATGTTGAGATGGAGCATGTGCGCTTTGGCTATACCCCCGACCGCGTGATAATCAAGGATCTCACCTTCCGCGCACCGCCCGGCTCAACAGTTGCTATAGTCGGTCCCACTGGCGCGGGCAAAACAACGGTCATCAACCTTTTGATGCGCTTTTATGATATCGACAGCGGCGTGCTGAGCGTTGATGGACAGGATATAAGATCCCTCACCCGCGCCTCACTGCGGCATGCGTATACGATGGTGTTGCAGGATACATGGCTGTTTTGCGGCACGGTGGCTGAAAATATTGCCTACGGCAAGGAGGATGCCACTCCCGAGGAGATACGCGCGGCGGCACACGCGGCGCATATCGATACGTTTATCGAAACACTGCCGAATGGATATGATACCGTGCTGACCGATAACGGTTCCGGCATATCCAAAGGGCAAAAACAGCTCATCACCATAGCTCGGGCTATGCTTGCCGATTCATCTATGCTGATACTTGACGAGGCAACATCAAATGTTGACTCAAGAACAGAGCAAAAGATACAATCTGCCATGATGGAGCTTATGCAGGGGCGCACCTGCTTTGTGATAGCCCACCGCCTCTCTACCATCCAAAACGCCGATGTTATACTCGTTATGAGGGACGGCAACGTGATAGAGCAGGGAAGTCACCAAGAGCTGATGCAGGCTGGCGGCTTCTATGCCGGGCTTTATAATTCTCAATTTGCTTAATTACACTTGACGAACAATCATTTTTGATGTAAAATTATCTTTGGGATAACTGTTTTTATTATCAAGAATGAAAGGACTATCAAAAATGATACACGCACACGCCGAGGAGGCAAAGGAATACCGCGATTTTTATCGCTCATATCTGCTGAATGACGTAGTACCGTTTTGGCTTAGCAGCGATCTTTTGGATCACCGCCATGGCGGGTATATAACCTCCGTCGATCGTCACGGCAGAAGCTATAACGATGATAAATCCGTTTGGTTTCAGGGCAGATGCCTTTGGACTTTTTCGGCACTCTCCTCACGCTACGGCGAACGCGCCGAATGGCGGGAGGCCGCCGAGCTTGGGCGGGATTTTCTTGACCGCTATTGTGTGGATACCGACGGCAGGATGTTTTTTACCGTAACGCGTGACGGTCGCCCACTGCGCAAACGCAGATACATTTTTTCCGAGAGCTTTTATGTTGCCGGTATGGCGGAATACGCAAATGCATTTGGAGATGCAGGTGCGCTTGCCGCGGCCGAGCGTTGCTTTGATCGGATGCTTGATATCTACCGTGACCCTGCCTCCGACCCCTTTAAGATAACCCCAAAGGTCTATGCCGAAACAAGAAATGAGCGCTCTGCATCCGTCCCGATGGTGCTCGTCAGCACCGCACAGCTTCTGCGCCGTTGTGATCCCGCACGCGCCGAGTATTATTCCAAGATCACGCGCGAGATGGTGGCGGATATTTTAAAATATCACTATCATCCCGAGCTTCGCGCTTCTCTTGAAAATGTCCTGCCGGACGGCGGGCATATAGATAACCCCGCCGGCAGAACGATAAACCCAGGTCATTCCTGCGAAAATGCATGGTTTTTGATGAGCGAGGCTATATATTCGGGCGATGATGCTCTGGCGGCAACGGCGTTTGATATCTTTGATGCGGCGTTTGAGCGCGGCTGGGATACCGAGCATGGCGGAATGCTTTATTTTGTCGATCTTGACGGTCGCCCCTGCGAACAGCTTGAATGGGATATGAAGCTTTGGTGGGTGCATAATGAGGTGCTTATAGCCTCACTTGCCGCATATCAGCTGACAGGGAATGAAAAGTATTGGGATCGTTTTAAAACGGTCACCGACTATGCTTTCTCTCATTTTGCAGATAAAGAGTGCGGCGAATGGTACGGCTACCTTCACCGCGACGGCAGTGTATCGCACGCGCAAAAAGGCTCTATGTGGAAGGGCCCGTATCACCTGCCGCGGTGCCTTATGCTTTGTGATAGCTTGCTTGGCGCAATAGCGGACGGTAAAGCCCCCTCGCCATTGCTTTAAATTACATCAATTACAGACAGATCAAAACGGAGATAAGACCCTGATATGGCAAAAAACAAAGTAAACACATGCAGGATAGTGATAAGCCTCGTCTATTTGATCATAGGCGTTGACTCCCTCCTGCCATCGATACGCTCGGCTATCGGCTCGGCGCTTGAGCTTGATCTTATAGGCATACTTACGGCATCTGCGGGCATTTTAATGCTGCTTGCGGGACTGTTTGGGCTTTTGGATGTAAAGCGCGGCGTGTGCCGAACCATGGGCGTGATAATCTTCGCGGTTTGCGCGTTCACGCTTGTGTGGTCGATAGTAAATGGGCACGGCTACCAGCGCGATGGTGTTGTGCTGGCGGCGCTGGCGTGGCTCTTTATAGTGTGCATATAAAATAAAGATCAAAGGAAGATGATAAAATGAGCAACGAACTTCCAAATATCGAGATCAAAGCCGTAAAGGCGGATGAGGTATCCTTTATTAATAAGCTTGAACCCGGCGAGACGATAAGGCTGGGTTTTAAGTACAACTTTAATATCGTTTATTCGGGCGGGGACACGGGGCGCGGACAAATGACACTGATCGCCGAAAATGCCGAAGCACCCGAAAAATTCTCGCTTAAGATCACAGAATCCGGAATATTCAATGTTACCGACGGCTCGCAAAGAGAGGCGGTGCATGTGGCGGCGTTTCGTGCCATCTTTCCATATGCCAAGGCGCTCGCCGCAATGGTCAGCTCGGCATCCGGCGTACCTGCCGTGATGATCCCCGAGATAAAGCTCAGCGCGGATGATGTTGTCAGGATCGACTACAAGCCGCCGCACGAGGGCGGGGGAGATACTAAAGGCTCGGATAAGTGATACCCGCCGAGTGTGAGAGAATAAAAAACAAAAAGATACAGGGACATTTCGCTGTCACGCGGAATGTCCCTGTATCTTTATCAAAAGTATTTCGGTCGGGTTAAAAAAGCGCGGTATGTGCACGGTGTTGGTTGTCCCGCGGCTGACTATCAGTCGCCCGCCGTCATATGCGCCTGCGGTATATCTCGGAAAAAGCCCTTGCCCCGGCGCAAACACCCCGCGTCCGAAAAATTCCCATTGCCCGCCGTGTGCGTGACCTGCTACCGTTAGCTCTATCTCGGTATCGCGGATATAGTCGGGGTAGTATTCGGGGTGGTGGCACAGCAGTATGCGCGGAGAGGGGAGTGCGGCAAAGCGGTGCAGTACCTCATGCTTTGGCGGCGGTGTTTTTTCAATATCCGAGCGGTATTCGCTAAAAAAGCCGGAGGTCAGCCCGCAAATACTTATCCCGCAAAATTCGGTGCTTGAATCGTCAAGCAGTACGATCCCAAGCTCTGCAATCTCGCGCCTATCCCGCTCATCTATATGCCTGTCATGATTGCCGAGTGACATGAAGACCGGTAGCTTTAGATCACACGCAAGGAGAGATAAAAACGCCATAACATCCTCACGCCGCCCGCGCGTGTCAAAAATATCGCCGGGCATCAACACGGCATCCGGGGATAGCCCGCGCACGGCTTCTGCAAGTTTGGGGGATATCTTTGCATGCAGATCCGATATAACACAAAAACGCAGATCCCGCCGCACGCCCGCGCCGATATCGGCGGTGATATTTGTTATCTTCATTATTTCCCTTTTATACCTTTCGTAATTTGAGGCTTATCGCCGCTTGGCGGCGTTTTTAATAGCGGGTCGGCGACACGCGCCGACCCGCTTTGGGTATGTAGGATGGATCAAAGACCGAGATTTTCGCGAATAAAGTCGGGGCGGTTTGTGATAAGTGCATCACAGCCCGCATCGGCCAGCATCTTTGCTACCTCTGCGTCATCCACTGTCCAGGGGTGAACGCGAATGCCCAGCTCGTGGCAACGATCAACATAGCCCTCGTAAAGAGAGATCTGATTGTAGCGCGGGTGGGAGGCAAGCGCGCCCATGTTGCGGCAGTAATCCCAAGCCTTGACCATGTTAAAGCCGTAAAGGGGAGCAACAAAAGCGGAGGGATTTACGCGGAGCATGCGTGCAAGTTGCTCGTGGTCAAAGGAGGAGTAGAGAACGCCGTCCTGCATGTTGTGAGCCTTAACGCAGGCATCCAGTGCCGCAGGCATTTCGGGATCGGCAGACTTTATCTCGATGTTAAGTGTCATGCCGTTGCGGCGGCAGACCTCAAGCACCTCATCGATGGTGGGAATGCGTGTACCCTTGTAGCGAGCATCTGTTTTGATACCAAAATCAAAAACGCTGAGCTCGTCATAGGTGTAATCGGTAACAAGCCCCTGGCCGTTGGAGGTGCGGTCGATCTTGGCATCGTGCAGGACCATTATCTTGCCGTCCTTGGAAAAATGAACGTCGGTCTCGCAGCCATCGGCCTTAAGCTCGGCGGCAAGCTCAAAGGAGGGGAGGGTGTTTTCGGGAGCATAGGCGGAAGCACCGCGGTGCGCCCAGATAAGTGTGCGGGGAGTAAGTGTTTTAGACATTTTTGGTCATATCCTTTCGTTTTAATTATTTTTAATGTTGTGAATTAATATGAAAAGTTTAGCTTGCTTCAGTTGTCGGTGCAAGGGGTTGCGGTATCATCGGCATCTTCGCCATCCGCTGTCAGTGCGGCTTTTTCTGTCTCGCGGCGAAGCTCGGCTATCTCCGCTTCAAGTCGCTCGGTCTTGCCCTCAAGTCGGCAAAGCTGTTGAGCCACGGGGTCGGGCAGGTGGATCTGATCCAGATCCTCGTTGCATTTGGTTACTTTAACGCCGTCACGCCTTACAACGCGGGCGGGAATGCCCACTGCCGTGGCATTGGCGGGTATCTCTTCAAGCACCACGGCACCTGCGGCGATCTTTGCATTGTCTCCAATGCGGAACGGCCCCAGCACCTTTGCGCCCGCGCCTACCATAACATTGTTGCCAAGGGTAGGGTGGCGTTTGCCGCTGTCCTTGCCCGTGCCGCCAAGGGTAACACCCTGATATAGAGTGCAATCGTCGCCTATCTCGGCGGTCTCACCGATTACAACACCTGCGCCGTGGTCTATCACCAACCCGCGGCCTATCTTTGCGCCGGGGTGTATCTCAATGCCTGTTATAAACTTGGCAAGCTGGCTTATGGCGCGCGCGGGGAAGTAATGGCGCCCGATGTACAGCTTGTGTGCCACGCGGTAGGCAAGTATCGCGTGCACGCCGGAGTAGAGCAAAAGGACTTCAATATCATTCCTTGCCGCGGGGTCGCGTGCGCGCACGGCGGAAATATCTGTTTTTATCTCATCGCTGACGGCATCGGCAAGGCGGCGCAGTTGCGGCAGTTGCTTTTTTGCCGCCTCAAAGCCACGCCCTGCCAGCTTTACCGTGGCACAGCCAAGCTTTTTTGCGCCTTTTGCAAGCTGCTCCAAAAGCTCGCGACCGTGGTCGCCGAGCTCGGTGTCATGCGTGATGTCGAGCGGCTCGGGAGAATTTGAAAACTCTATTTTTATGCTGAATCTCATGTGATATGCTCCTCATTACGTTACGGAATGATAGGTCACGAGCTGTCGTGCGGCGGTGGATCTTTTATTCCGCCAACTCGCGCAACGCGCGTATATCCCGGCTCGAGAGCTTGAATTTGTGAATGTCCACACCGCCGGTGTATATGCGCATAGCGCCGTAGGGGCGGCGGCTGTAGTCGATATCGCCGTTGTAGTAAACGTCAACATACACGGCAAGAACGGTTGCATCCTCTATCGACGGCACATCATCAAAGGTAAAACGGCGGTAGGAGTAAAGCGGCTTTGTGTCGCTAATAACATCGGAGGGCTGTATGCGCAGTATCTTTACCGCGTCGCGATCCTCCCAATATGTTTCACCGTTATCCTTAAGATTATCCGGTGTGCGGTCAACTATCACACGCAGGGTAACATCGTACCAGTCAAGGTTCTTGTCCGGCTCAAAGCCAAGACCGTAATCCTCGGCCAGGTGGCGAAGCGTGCTGTCATTGTAGCGAAAGATTATCTGCACCTGATCGGCAGTCGTGAAGAAGATCGAGCTTGTGGTCGTAAAATAACCGTAGTTGTAACCCTTCTCCTCGTCGTTTTCATGCGTTATAACGTTTTCTGACTGAGTTAGAGCCCGCAGTTCTCCGTTTGCGCGATACGCCTCAACGAGTCTGTCGTTGATCACAAGCGCCTTCATGGATGACGGGTCGCCCGAGGAGAACATCCTCAAAAACAAAAGTCCTATCGTGCCGAAGATAATGGTAAAGGCAATTATCTTTACGGCTTTTTTTATTATGCGCCAAACGCGCCAAAATGGTGTATCAGGTCGTTCCGGACCATATTCTTCTTCGTCGTATTCGTCTTCGTCGAACATCGTGTGTTTCCTTTCTTTTTGTGTTTTGGGGAGATGGATACGAACAGAGGTGTCAGGAGAGCTTCATGTCTCCGTCCTTTATCCAGCCTATGCGGTGCAGGATAAAATAGAACAGATAGGAGAGCAGGGCGGGGAGGATGAAGCAGATAAGGATAAGCCCTATCCAGTCAAAAGCGCCGACGGTGGAGGGGTATCCGTTTGTTTTGTCATACCAACCAAGGGCAATGCCTATGGGGCCCAGCAGGCCGCAGGTGCCCATGCCGGAGTTGATGGCCGCGCCGTACATGCGCATCTTAAACACGCAGGTGGCAAGCGGGCCTGTGATCGCAGAGGCAAGTGTGGGCGGCAGCCAGATGGCGGGGTGCCTTATGATATTGGGCATTTGCAGCATGCTTGTGCCGATGCCTTGGGAGAGAAGCCCGCCCCAGCCGTTGTCTTTAAAGGAGATGATTGCAAAGCCGACCATCTGCGCACAGCAGCCGGCAACCGCCGCGCCGCCCGCAATGGCAAGCCCCTCGGATGAGCCTTGGGCTACTATACTGCCGGTCAGTGTCAGCCCCGCGCAGATCGCGGCACTGGATATCGGCAGTGTCAGCACAACGCCTACTACCACGGAGATGATAAGTCCCGAAACAAAGGGAGCCTTCAGCGCCGCCCAACCGATAAAGGTGCTTATAAGTCCCGCCAGCTTGCCTATGTAGGGGGCAAGGAGGATGGACAGACCACCGCCCACAAATATCGTTACAAACGGGGTGACTATTATATCAACTTTGGTCTTTTTTGATACCAGCCTGCCGCATTCAACGGCAATTATGGTGATAAAGAAGACGGCAAGCGGACCGCCCGCCGCGCCGAGATAGTTTGCGGCATAGCCCACGGCGGCTGATGAAAAGATAACGAGCGGGTCGCGGCAGAGCGAGTTTGCGATGGCGATAGCCATTGCGGGTCCCGCAACGCTTTGCGCATAGCCGCCGATGGTGGCAAAAAACTCGCAGTGCGGTATCATGCCCAGCGCTTTAAATATCGTACCGATCAAAAGCGAGGCAAAAAGTCCAAGCGCCATAGCGCCCATGGCATCAATAAAATAGCGCTTTGAGTATTTTTTAAGGGTGGAGGAAAAGGTGTTTTGGTTGTTTTTGGGGGTCTGAATGTGTGGTTTTTCGGTGGTGCTCATTGTAGGGTCTCCGTAGTTGTTTTGCTGTAGTTTTTTATCTATCATCACCACACGCACATCATGATATAAGCGCGGATGGTATCATAGTTCATTGGGGATCATCGGTGGTGGCCGCCGCCGCTATGGCGCGCAGGCGGTGCATCACATCGTTGCCGCCGCGCCCGAAATAATCGTGCAGGGTAAGGTATTCGGCATATAGCTTGTCATATATCGCGGATGCCTCGGGGTCGGGTGTGTAGATCTTGTCGCTCACACTCTTCATTGCCATGCTTGCATCATGGATCGAGCCGTATTCGCCCGCCGCCACCGCGGCAAGTATCGCCGTGCCAAGACAGGGCATAAGTGCCGAGCCGGCTATGCGAATGGGGAGCTTGAGGACATCTGAGTAGACCTGCATCGTAAAGGGATCCTTACGTGCTATCCCTCCCGCGGCATAAAATGTATCAACTCGAATGCCGTGTTCTCTGAAATTTTCAATTATCACGCGGGTGGCAAATGCTGTGGCTTCGATCAGTGCGCGCATTATATCCTCGGCGCGTGTGCGCAACGTCATGCCCACCAAAACGCCGGAAAGCTCAGGGTCAACCAGGATGGATCTGTTGCCGTTCCACCAATCAAGTGCCAAAAGCCCGCTCTCGCCGGGGCGTTTTTCCGCCGCCTTGCTGACTATGTATTTTATAAGCGGAATGCCCAGTCGCTCGGCCTCGGCCTTGTATTCAGCCGGGGCAATTGCATCGGCCGCCCACGCAAAGTGGTCGCCGCCGCAGCAAAGGCCGGCCTCAAAGCCGTAAAGCCCCTCGGTAAGACCATCCCATGCACAGCCGCAGATGCCGGGAACATCGTGAAATTCCTCGGCCAGCGCGTAGTAGCAGTTTGAGGTTCCAAGCACGCCGTACATGTCTCCGCAACGTTCAAAGCCAACTGCGGGCGCGGCAACATGCGCATCGGGTGAGGCGCAGGAAACGGCAGTGCCCGGCTCAAGCCCAAAGCGCTCGGCCGCCTCCGGGGTGACACGCCCTATCCGCTCGCCGGGCATCGCAATGGGTGCGGAGACTTTGTCCGCAATAACGTTGCGCAGCCCCGGGTCAAGCTCGGCAAAAAAGTCGGGGGAGGGAAAACCACCGTCATGTATCATGTAGTGGCTCTTGTACGCGGCGTAAAGATAGCCGTGTCGCATCTCGCCGCAAAGCAAAAAGCTCATCCAGTCGCCTGCCTCAACTATCATATCGCAGTCATGGTATATCTCGGGCGCCTCGGCGTACAGTTGCCAGATCTTTGGGAACATCCACTCGCTTGATACCTTGCCACCGAACGCGCGCAGCCAAGGCTCACCGCGTCGCGCTGCGACCTCTGTCATCCGCTCGGCATATTTGGCCGCACCGTGATGCTTCCAAAGCTTAAGGTATGCGTGCTTGTTCTCCTTGTGCTTTTCGGTAAAGCAGAGCGGCGTGCCGTCGCTGTATATCGGCATTATCGAACAACAGGTAAAGTCTATGCCGATACCCACAACATCGCGCTTGCTGACCCCCGCCATCTCAAGCACACGCGGGATTATCACTTCAAGCACCAGCGGGAAATCATGCGGGTCCTCAAGTGCCCAGTCGGGCGGCAGCTCCTCACCGCTTATCGGCAGAGTTTTGTCTATCACGCCGTGCGGATAATCCATGGCGGTGTCGGCCATCTCGCGGCCATCCCGTGTTCGCACAAGCAGAGCTCGCGCCGAGAGCGTGCCGAAATCCACGCCCAAAACATATTTATCAGACATAAAAGCTTATCTCCGAAAGTTCAAATTTATATTCCTTATAATTATATCGCACATCGACCGATTTGTCAAAGGTTTTATGCGTTATTTGTGCTTTTTTTGCATTCCGCAGTGCATCTTTTTTTAAGCGGTGGATGATGAGCCTTCCTTTGCCGTCAAATTATACAAACCGCCGGCGGAACGATCAAAAAAAGTAAGCTTTTTTGCCATCAACTTTTTATTTTTTTGTTGACAGCGTGACCGCAAAGTGATAAAATATATATGATCTTTTCCCCAACGAGCGTTCGATCTGTCGGGATTCGCAAAGCCGCAAAACTGCATCTTACCGCCGCGTGCGGAGAAACAGAGGAACTGAGAATGAAAATGATCGGTCGTATATCAAAAAAGCAAAAAAGCCCGAGGTCATCGGCGGAGCTTATACTTGTTCGCGCCGTATTGTTGGCAGTCATGCTGTCGCTGTTGCTTTCCTCCTGTACGGTATCGCCCGGCAGTGCTGACGGCTCATCCACCCCGGATACCACAGCCGCAGTCGATTCGGAGGGCACGGCCGCAGGTGATGTAACTACCGCCCCAAAGCCGGAGATTCCGGAAACGCTTAATTATAACAATACCGAGCTTTATGTCCTCCTTTGCAAGGAGCAGAGAAAGCAAACACTCGGGTCCGAGGATTCCGACCTTGTTTTGGCGGATGCGCTTGCCACTCGTCTTTCCCGCGTACAGGATACGCTGGGTGTCACATTTAATTTTGTTGAGGAGCCTGGCAACTGGAGCAACCGCGCCTCCTTTATATCAAAGGTCGAAACATCGGTGTCCGGTGGCAGTGATTACGATCTAATAATCGCCTATAACCTCATCCCTCCCACCTTGGCGGTGCGCGGGCTCATCTGCGATCTTAACGAGTCGCAATACACGGATTTCTCAAATCCGTGGTGGCCCGCGAGGCTTATCGATATCATAAGCATAAAGGATCGTGTGTATTTTGCAGTGGATAACTCCTCCTACGGTTCTATCCGCAACATGGCTTGCATCATGTTCCGCAAGGATGTGGCCGATGAATATTCACTCACGCCGGAAGGGCTTTACACCACCGTGCTTGAGGACGGTTGGACGCTTGATAAGATGGAGGAACTGATCGCCGGTACCTACCGCGATCTTAATGTCAATAACACCTCGGATTACGGCGATAGATTCGGCTTTTCCTGCGTTGATAAGCCGCGCCTTGATGCATTCTTCCACGGCTCGGGACTGTCGATCGTCAGCAAGAACAGCGACGGCAGCTTTTCAATGACACTTGGAGATGAAAAGGTTCAAAACGTGCTTGAGCGTATGAACCGCCTGTTTGAAAATGAAAATTCCTACATGGCGGATAATCAAATGTACGCCATGCTTGAGGCGGGCCAGGTGCTGTTCTACTGTACGCCCGTTGCAATAGTGGATCGTAAGCTTGATTTTGAGTTTGGCGTTCTGCCAATCCCGAAATATAACGATGAACAGCAGTCGTACATTACTTATATGTCAAACACGCATGATGCGTTTTGCGTTACCAAGGGCGCGCGCGACCCTGATATGTCCGCCGCTGTCATTGAGTACCTTGCCTACTCCGCGTATATCGATGTTGCGCCGAAGTATTTTGAGGTAATGCTTAAGTTTAAATACTCGTCTGACAGCAGTACGGGGCAGATATACGATATCATCCGCCGCAATGCAATGTTCGACTTTGGGTATATCTTCTCCGAAAGCTTTAGGACCAACCCAATCCTGCTTTACCGCAACGCGGTGATCGCCGGATCTAAAAACTGGAAGGTCACGTATCGTGCGGCCAAGAGCACGCTTGAGGAGGACCTTGCAAATATCATGGAACAAATGTCGGGCAACTGATGCCAACTGTAGCACCGACAAAAATTAAAATGCCGAGGAGGTATTAATAATGAAGATCAAATTGGCAAACAAGATAATGGCCGCGGTTTTGGCCATCCTCTGCATCACGGCACTTGCCGCCTGCGCTAAAACACCATCCGGTGGAGAGGATACCACCGCCGCACCCGTGAGCAGCTCTGACATTGCAGCGCCGGTGACCACATCTCTCTACGAGGCAGATGACCTGCCTGCTACTTTGGAGCTTAACGAGACAGTGGTGATGCTCTACAATGATGACTATGCATTTGTAGAGTTCTTCGCCGAGGAGGACGCCACCGACTCTGTAGAATATGCAATCAAAAACCGTAACTCCGCCGTTGAAAAGCGCCTTGGCGTAACAGTGGATTACGTCGGCACGCCCGGCAACTATGAAAACCGCGCCGAATACGAGAAAAAGGTATACGCCGATTTCACTGCAGGCAATACATATGATATATATGCATCCTATTCGATGTCGGTGGCAAACTGCGCATACAGCGGCTACTGCGCCGACCTGTTCCAGTATGAAGTCATCAATTTTGAAAAGCCTTGGTGGCCGGAAAAGCTCACAAGCGAGGCTTCCATCAACCATAAGCTCTATATGGCATCCGGCGATATCTCCACAAACATGCTCTATATGATGTATGTTATGTACTATTCAAAGGATCTCATTACAAACAATAACCTTGATGATCCTTATGCACTTGTTGATGCCGGCACATGGACTATCGATAAGATGATAGAAATGGCCGAGGTCATGCGCTCCGATGCAGATGCCGACAGTAAAAATTACGGCATCGCCACCAGCTCAAACGTGCATTATGACTCCTTCTTCTACGGCGCGGGTCTCCGCACCCTTGATAAGGATGAAAACGACCAGCTTATAATCTCTGATCTGTTTGGCAGTGAAAAGGCTATCAATACCGCCGATAAGATGCAGGATCTTTGGAACGGCGGTCTCGGCACAAGAGAAAAGGGCGGGGCAGTCTTCCATGACGGACGGTCTCTCTTCTATGTTGACCGCGCCAGCTATGCAAGCTCACAGCTTGGTGATACCGATATGCCCTTTGGTGTTATCCCCATGCCTAAATACAGCGTCGATCAGACCGATTATTCCACCTGCCTCGGCTTCCCCTATACCCTCTACGCAATTTCCGCAGGCAGTCAGCATGGCGAGGCCGCCGCGTATCTGCTTGAGGCACTTGCATCCGAGGCATACCGCACCGTTACCCCCGCCCTCTTTGAGGTGTCTATGAAGGTAAGATATGTGGATGACCCCATAGCCGCACGTATGTTTGATATAATCCGCGCAGGTGTCAGCTTTGATGTTGGAAGAATATACACCTCCTCGCTTGAGAATATCACATATAACGTCTTCCGTAACGCTGTTGACGGTAAGGCCGCATTTGCAACCACATACCCGCGCAAAGCTCCCATACTTAAGGGATTGCTCAAAAAGTTCAACGAGCAGTTTGATAAAATATCCAAGTAAATAAAAAAACGCCAAGCCGCGAGGGATCATTCTCGCGGCTTGGCGAAAAAAACGCATAAATCTATTGACAAAACGCCGAAAGTGTGCTAAAATATCAAGCGTGAGATAAATACGGAGGGATATCGAAGTGGTCATAACGAGGCGGTCTTGAAAACCGTTTGGGAGCAATCCCACAAGGGTTCGAATCCCTTTCCCTCCGCCAAATAAACCGTGAGCGGCTAAAAGCCGCTCACGGTTTATTTTTTGGAGATATCACGATTCGAACCCTCTGCAAGGCCGTAGGCCTTGTAAAGCTTTGCGCCAAGGTGAGGAATGGAATTGGCAGTCCATACGCGCAAAGCGGGATTCAGAATCCCTTTCCCAAGTGAGCGCGGCTTTTAGCCGCTCACGGTTTATTTTTTGGAGATATCACGATTCGAACCCTCTGCAAGGCCGTAGGCCTTGTAAAGCTTTGCGATAAGGTGAGAAATAGAATTTGCAGTCCATACGCGCAAAGCGGGATTCAGAATCCCTTTCCCATGTGAGCAACCTTGCCGCAGGGCGCGCACAACAGCGCCGTGACGGAAACAATGGATATCGCAATCGTTTATGGCTATAGGTGAAAGAGAGAGCGCTTGCCAAGCCTTCTCACACATGAGAAGGCTTGGCAGGGATCGAATCTTCCGCCTATAGACATTTAAACATTACGAAATGTCATCGAACAAGCCCTCCGACCTCGCTACCGCTCGGCCACCTCCCTTTACACAAGGGAGGCTTTTTTGTTAGTGCTAACATAGTGCAAAGCCATTGGAAAAACTGGAAATATCAAAACTTTAAAATCTTGCTTTCTATATGTCTATAAATTGAGGTTCAGGCTCTTGCCAAGCCTTCCCCAGTGGGGGAAGGTGTCACGCGAAGCGTGACGGATGAGGTGGGCTGTGCACTATGAACGTGCTGTCAATATTAGGAGCACACTCCATGCAGGAGCCGGCGCTCCGCGCCTGAGGGATTGTAGACTCTTGCTTTCTGCATGTATATAATCTAAAGCTCAAACTCTCGCCAAGCCTTCTCCAGTGGGAGAAGGTGTCAGCCGCAGGCTGACGGATGAGGTGGGCTGTGCACTATGTACGTGCTGTCTGTATTGAGAGCACACTCCATGCGGGAGCAGGAGCGGGTCGAGTCATCAAAAACGACTCGGCGAGTGAAACTCGCTGTTTTGCAAGCAAAAATTTCATATTAAAAAGCAAACATTATTCAAAAGATAAATAATCGGCAAACGCACAAACGCTCGCGACCGAATCTCACAAAAATCTCAAAACCCTATTGCAATTTAGCGAGATATGGTGTACAATATAATCGGAGCAATTTAAAAGCAAAATGTGCGCAGGGAACTGCGTGCGGCATCCCGAAAACGCCG
>CAYLLA010000036.1:0-301 GCA_964384555.1 uncultured Ruminococcus sp.
TCACCTTTGAAATGGACGGCAGCGTCGACCAGGTGATCGAGTTTCAGCACGTAAAACCCGGAAAGGGCGCGGCGTTTGTCCGCACCAAACTTAAAAACGTTATCACAGGCGGCGTGGTTGAAAAGACCTTTAGCCCCACAGATAAGTTTGACAGTGCATATATCGAAAGAAAGGATATGCAGTACTCCTACAACGACGGAGACCTTTACTAATTTATGGATATGGAGTACTTTTATATGACTACCCTTAACAAAGAGTCCCTGCCCGATTCCTTTAAGTTCGTTAAGGAAGAGATGATGTG
>CAYLLA010000036.1:311-17619 GCA_964384555.1 uncultured Ruminococcus sp.
AACCTGTACTATTTCATGGATCCCGATACCTATGAGCTGGAGCCCATCGATGAGAGCGTCCTCAACGACAACTTCAAGTTCGTCAAAGAGAACATGGTCTGCACCATCTACTCCTACAAGGGCAAGGTCTTCAACGTTGAGCCCCCCACATTCGTTGAGCTTGAGGTCGTGGATACCGATCCCGGCTTTGCAGGCAACACCGCTACAAACACCCTTAAGCCCGCAACTCTTGAGACCGGCGCCGAGATCAAGGTACCGCTCTTTATCGACCGCGGCGACGTGATCAAGATCGACACTCGTACAGGCGAGTATCTCTCCCGCGCTTGATGGCATAGCCACACACGGGATAAATAATAAAAAGGTCAGGTATATAAAAATGAAACTTAGCGAAAAGGCCGCATACCTTTCCGGTCTTGCCGAGGGTCTTAACATCGATAAGACCACAGCCGAGGGCAAGCTGCTCTCCGCCATCATCGACCTGCTCGGCGATGTGACCAAGGCAGTTAGCGAGATCGATGAGGATCTTGAATACCTCAACGACTACATTGAGGAGCTTGACGAGGACCTCGGTTCCGTTGAGAGCGACATCTACGGCGACGAGTGCGATTGCTGTGATGACGACTGCGACTGCGAGGACTACGAGGACTGCGATTTTAACTGCTGTGACTGCGAGCATCCCTGCTTTGACGAGGATGAGGAAGATGAGGAGGACGGCGAGGAGGAATGATCCCCCGCCCCCAACAGCTGAAATACCACCGAGGGACGTGTGTCCCTCGGTGGTATTTTTTATTTTATGGTCCGCTCAAGGAAGCGGAGCGATGCATCCGCACCGTCAAGCCTTACGCGACAGCCCATTGGCAGTATGCCATGGCGACTGCCGTGCCCTATATCCACGGTATAGGCCACGGGAATGTTGTACCGCTCGCCGATAAGCTTCAGCAGTGCCGCCAGCGGCTCTGGCGGGACGAGATCGCTGTTATAACAGCCAAACACAAAGCCGCGCACACGCTCCATGATGGGATTTTCCCATATCGCGGAAAGATACTCACTGATGGCATCAAGGCGGGAGAACTTTTCGTGATCCTCGATAAACAGGATGTAGTCCTCCGAGGGGTCCCAACTGAAATTGGGGCTGCCCAGCATCATGGCAAAGTTGCGGGTGTAGCCGCCGATAAGACGTCCCTCCCCCACGCCGCCGTGAAGCGGTATCCACTCGGTATCGCAGTCAAACAGCTCATGCTTGCCGCTGACAAAGTTCTCGGTAAATTGCATGTAGTTGTAGTAGCGCAGGTCGCTGAAGACAGAAGCGGTCTGGCCGTAATAGGTCACCAGCCCCACCTTTGAGGTGATGGCGCCGAGTATCGTTGTACCGTCACTGTAGCTTGAGTATATCTTGGGGTCGCGGCGGATGGCCTCATAGTCAAGCAGCCGCGGGATGGCAGGCGAGCCCTCGCCGCCGCCTATCATTATCATCCTCACCTCCGGGTCACGAATAAGCGAGTTTATATCCTCGGCGCGCTCGGTATCAGAGGCCAGAAAGCCCCAGCTGTCCGAGTAGATGTTGGCCGCGGGACGTGCGCGATAGCCAAGCTTTTCGATGACCGCCGTCACCCGTGCGATATGATCCGGCTTTTGGATACTGCTTGGCGATGCGATGCCTATCACATCCCCTTGCCGCAAACGCGGCGGAAGTATAAGACCACCTTTTTTTGTCGTCATGTCGATGTCCTCCGTGATTTTATTTATTGATATGTTGATGATCGCTCATCACAGGCGGGATCCGCCCATGCAATTCTTCTATAATAATACACCGAATCGGTCACAAAATCAAGTATTTAAGCCGAAATAGGCAGAAAATTAACAATGCGGTCTTGAAAAAAGCTCTCAGGCATGATATAATAAAGCGTTATTGCTCGTGATAACAAAATATTATCGTTGTAACGGCCACGGCCGATGAGATAGCGCCGCCCCGCGCACAGAAGTGGGCAAATATCTTCCGCCGAACGGCGGAGAGGGAGTAAACATAATGGAATGGTTCAATTCCGCGCTTGAAACACTGCGCGGGGCAAATCTTGCCGCTACGGCCTTTCGTCTGTTTTTGGCGATGCTGTTTGGCGGTATCATTGGCATAGAACGCGGCAGACGTCACCGTCCTGCGGGCTTTCGCACACACATACTCGTTTGCATGGGTGCGGCGCTTGCCATGTGCATAAGCCAATATCTTTACGTAACACTTGGTCAATCCACCGATATATCAAGGCTTGGTGCGCAATGCATCAACGGCATCGGTTTTCTCGGCGCGGGCACGATAGTGGTCACAGGCCATCAGCAGGTAAAGGGACTTACCACCGCGGCGGGTCTTTGGGCATCTGCCTGTATGGGACTTGCCATCGGCGCGGGCTACTACGAGTGCGCGATACTTGCGTGCCTGACTATCTTTTTCACCATCACGGTGCTGAACAATCTCGAAAAGATGCTGACATCCCGCACCAAAAACATGAACATTGAGCTGAGCCTCAGCGCCGTCTCGCACCTGCCCGGCGTGCTTGATGCGCTCCGCGACATGGACATAAAGATATTTGACTTTGAGATAACCAACGTGCGCGACCTCAAGGTATCGCCGCCGAACGTTATAATTGAAATGAAGCTTCCGCGCTCGCGCCCGCACGCGGAGATAATCACCGCAGTGGCCGCGCTTGACGGCGTACTGTCGGTAGAAGAGCCTTGATGGAGGGTAAAATGGAACATCTTGAATACATATCAGAGCTTGTTCGCGGCGTTGGCGTGGTCGGCGTTGCGGTAAGAATGCTCCTTGCCGTCCTTTGCGGCGGTCTTATTGGACTTGAACGCGAAAGCAAGCGCCGCTCGGCGGGCTTCCGCACGCATACGCTGATCTGCATCGGTGCATCGCTCACCACACTCACCAGCCAGTATCTCATTGCCGCGGGTCTCTCCACCGATCCCGCACGTCTCGGCGCACAGGTCATCGCCGGCATGGGCTTTATCGGCGCCGGCGCGATAATCGTTACCTCCCGCCGCCAGGTAAAGGGACTGACGACCGCCGCAGGTCTTTGGACCTCCGCCATCATCGGCCTTGCCATCGGAACAGGCTACTATGAGGCGGCCATCTTTACCGTCCTGTTGGTGCTCTTCTCCGAACTTGTGCTCTCAAAGCTTGAATATTTTATCATCTCCACCGCTCGCTCTATGAACGTATACATAGAATTTGCAAGTTCGGAAACGCTTGACGAGATAGTTGAAGAGCTTAAAACACACAATCTGACCATCACCGATATGGAGATAACCAAATCCCGCCCCTCCGAGGGCATGCACATGAGCGCCATCCTCTCGCTTAGATTTAAAAAGAAGATAGCACATGAAAACATAATGGCGATAGTCTCCGAGATCCCCGGTGTGACCACCGTAGAGGAGCTTTGAGCCGACACCCGCGAACGACCCAAGGTCGTTCGCGGGTCTTTGTTTTATTTCCTCGGTCTGCTTTTGGAACTTGTGCGGCATCGTTTCGCCGCTTTTTTTGCGCGAATAAAAAAATAATTCCGTTTTCGGAACAAAATAATTTTAAAAAGTACTTGACAACGCGGCAGTTATGATATATAATAGAGTCAAATAAGAAAGATCGTGAGGCCACAGCATGAAGCAGACAAAAAAGACACCTACCGTCACACCCATAGGCAACGACAAGGAAGAAAAGCAAAAGGCTATAAAGACCGCAATAACACAGATAGAGCGCAATTTCGGCTCGGGTGCTATCATGCGCCTTGGCGAGAACACGCGCATGGAGGTGCAGGCCGTGCATACAGGCTCACTGGGGCTTGATATGGCTCTCGGCATTGGCGGACTCCCGCGCGGCAGAATAATTGAGATATACGGTCCGGAATCCTCCGGTAAAACGACGGTCGCCCTGCACGTGGTGGCCGAGATACAAAAAAACGGCGGCGAGGCGGCGTTTATCGATGCCGAGCACGCCCTTGACCCTGTCTACGCACGCGCCCTTGGCGTTAACGTGGATAATCTGCTCGTATCCCAGCCGGACTGCGGCGAGGATGCGCTTGATATCACCGAGGCGCTGGTGCGCTCCGGCGCTATCGACATAGTGGTCATCGACTCGGTGGCCGCGCTCGTTCCGAGGCAGGAGATAGAGGGCGACATGGGCGCATCATCTGTCGGTGTGCAGGCTCGCCTTATGTCACAGGCAATGAGAAAGCTCTCGGCGGTCATAGCCAAGAGCAACTGCGTGGTGATATTTATCAACCAGCTGCGCGAAAAGGTCGGCGTGATATACGGCAACCCGGAGGTCACCACCGGCGGCCGCGCGCTTAAGTTCTATGCATCGGTAAGAATAGATGTTCGCCGCTCCGAGCAGCTTAAAAACGGCAATGATATATACGGCAACCGCGTAAAATGCAAAGTCGTAAAAAATAAAGTTGCGCCGCCCTTCCGCACCTGCGAGTTTGATATCCTTTACGGCAAGGGAATATCTCGCTCCGGCGAGGTGCTTGACATGGGCATAAACCTCGGCGTGGTGCAAAAAAGCGGCTCGTGGCTCTCCTACGGCGGGGAAAGACTTGGTCAGGGTAGGGATAATGCCCGCGCAACACTTGAATCCAACCCCGAGCTGTTTGAGGAGATAGAGCAGAAGATACGCTCTATGGGCGATGAGCTGGCGGACAACGCGGCCGAGTTTGAGCTTGAAGAGGACGATGACGAGCTTGACATCGACCTGGCCGACAACGAATAAGAGCCGAAAACAGACACAAAATAAGACCAAAGGCCGATGATCCGGCTATCCGACGATAAACGGCCTCCCACCGATCGAGGTGCGGAGGCCGTTTTTAAAAACTGCAATAAATACGATAAACAAAAAGGGGGGCGACGGAATGATCATAAAAGCAACATCCTTGCGAGAGGCCGACGGCGGCGGAGGCGTGCTTATAACCTTTGAGATAAGCACAGCACCGGGGGAGAACAACACGCAATATGAGATAATACCCGGCCGCGCGGCAAGATCATACGCCATCACGAGCTGTGAGCGGCGCACCCTTTTGCTCTCGCTTACCGACTACAGGATACACCACATATCGCGCGGCGATACGGTGAGCGAGGCGGAATTTGACGAGCTTTTGCGGCTCTCAGACACGGCGCAGGCAACAAAGCACGGCGCGGGAATACTGGCATACGGTGCAAATTCGCGGCAAAAACTGCGGCAAAAGCTGATAGAGCGCGGGCACTCAAAGGAGGCGGCGCGCGCGGCGGTTGATGCCCTTGCCGCCGAGGGGCTGATAAACGAAAACGCATCGGCACGGCGCGTGGCCGAGCGGTGCGTTGGGGAGCTTCGCGGCAAGACATATATCAGAGCCAAGCTCCGCTCCCTCGGCTACAGAGATGATGCGATAGCGGCCGTTGGAGAATATCTTGACAGTGTTGATTTTACAAGCCTTTGCGCCGAAGTGATATACAAAAAATACGGCGGCACTCTGCCCGCCGACCGCGATGAGCGCAATCGCGCCATCGCATCGCTCGTGCGCCGCGGCTTTACCACCGGCGAGGTGTACGCCGCCATGAAAAAGCACAGGGAAGAGCCGTAACTCTCCCCCGCGGGTCGATATATAAGATCAATACCTATCAAAAATGAAATTCCTTTACCCACTTCACGGCGTGGTCGATCCAACCGGCGGCGTACGGCACAAGGTTGGCGCTGTTTTGCGATGATGTGAACTCGTTGCAAAGCGAAAGTCCGTGCTTGCCCTCGGGATAGATGTGAAGTTCAAAGGGTATCTTTTGCGCCGCAAGCGCCGCGGCGTACATAAGCGAGTTTTGTACCGGAACAGTGCCATCCGACGCCGTGTGCCAGATAAATGCAGGGGATGTTGCTCCATCCACATGCCGCTCAAGCGAGAAGCGCTCGATATCCTCCTCCGTCAGCTCATCATGACCCGAAAAGTTTTTGACCGAGCCGCGGTGCGCGCGGTCGCCGCCGGTGATAACAGGGTAGCAAAGAATAGTTCCGTCCGGGCGATTGATACCCTCGGGGCATTCACCCGCGCTGATGCCGATAGCATCACGCACCTCGGGGATATTCCAAAGCGTGCCCGCGGATGCAGCAACATGTCCCCCGGCGGAAAAACCGAGGATAAAGACCTTTTGCGGGTCGGTGGAGTACTCCTCGGCGTGGTCGCGGACGAATTTTATCGCCAGTCCCGCCTCGATCAGCGGCGCATAGCCAGAAGCCCCCGCGTTTTCCGCGGTGCGGGCCATGCCCACGGTGTAGCGAAGCAGAAAAACATTGATGTTTGCCGTCAAAAACTGCGCCACTACCGGCTCGGCCTCGCGGTCCGAGAGAAAATGATATCCGCCGCCGGGGCAAACAATCACGGCGCGGCGGGGCGAGAGCTTAAGCTCCGCTGTGTTTTCAACGACATATGTCGTTATGGTGGCTCCGGGATAGGCCGGGGACAGCTCAAATGTCTTATGTATCATGCAAAACTCCGTTCCGCCGCCGATCGGCGGCAAATAAATTTTAATTTTTGTTCAGACGTCCGCCCGCATGCATCACGCGGCGGCGCGGGAAATATATATTTATCGATACGACCTACAAAAACCATTCAAGAACGCGTGCGGCAAATATGCCCCACGCGAGCATGGAGGCAGAATGATATACGATTACAAAAAAATTTCACCGTATGAGCTTGATATGTCACCCGTCTGCCGCGCCATTGGGCGCGAGTGGATGCTGATCTGCGCCGAGTGGGAGGGCGAAACGAACGCCATGACCGCCAGCTGGGGCTTTTTGGGTGAGCTTTGGGGCGCACCGTCGGCGATATGCTTTATTCGCCCGCAAAGATTTACATATCATCTTGCAGACCGGGCGGAGTACTATTCCCTTGCCTTTTTCGGGGAGGAGCGGCGGCGTGAGCTGGCACATTTCGGCTCTCACAGCGGCAGGGACGGCGACAAGGCCGCGGCCTGCGGCATGAGCTACCGCCACATTGAGATAAACGGTACGCCGGTACCCTTCCCGGACGGCGCACAGGTGGTGCTGATCTGCCGCCGAGTGTACACCGACGATATTCATGCCGATCATTTTAACGACCCGGCGGTGCTGGAGGCCAACTACCCCGAGCGGGATCTTCACCGCGCCTTTTTTGGGGAGATAGTTACCGCGCTCACTCGCTGTGGGGAATAGCCCCCGCCGCCTTAAAGCGAAGCGGTAAAGCGTTTTATTGCATTAAGTGTCTCGTCGCTAATGTCATGCTCCATTTTGCAGGCATCGGCGGCGGCGGTATCCGGGTCCACACCTATCTTTACCAAAAAAGCGGATATCACCTTATGCCGCTCGTATATGCGTGCGGCGGCGGCCTCGCCGTCGGGCGTGAGGGTCAGGTGCCCATCGGCACTCATCTCAAGATAGCCGTCGCGGCGCAAAATGCCCACCGCGCGGCTGACACTGGGCTTTGAATATCCCATATATTCCGCAACGTCAAGCGAGCGGACACTGCCTTTTTTTTGCGAGAGGATGAGTATCGTTTCAAGATACATCTCGCCGGATTCCTGGATCTTTATCTTTTCGGTTTCTTTCATCTGACTGTACTCCCCCATCTCGGTCACGCCCGCGTGGCCTTTTTTATTTTATTTTAACATTTTTATCATCCGTAGCTGAGCCAAGCGCCGCCCCGGCAACTATACTTAATCATATTATATCATATAAGAGATAAAAAATCAACTGTTTTGTGGCGCGGTACTTGACATGCCGCGGAGTTGATGGTACAATTATAATGTCAGATACTATACGGTCCTGTCGGTCGGGGTCGGATCCTGCTTTTGGGTCCGCCCTCCCCGCCGGGTGACCCGACCTTGAGAGAACCAAAAAGCCGTTTCCGGAAAGGCCAAACCTCCCCATGAATCATATAAATAACAAAGATACAGAAAAAAGATCCGCCCGCCCGCGCGGAGCATGGCGGTCGATAATATCGCTGTTGCTCGTGATGGTGATATTCACCTGCGGCATCGGCGCCTCCTGCCTCCCTGCCGCAGCGGTGGACGTATACAAAATGCCCGCCACCGATGCATCCGACTCGGTCTTTAAGGCCGCGATAGTCGAGCTGCGCGCCCGCGCGCTGGCAAGCTGCGGCCGCCGTTCCTTTAAGGGCTACTGCGCGTGGTATGTCAACCTCCAGCTCTACCTGCTGGACATCAACAAAAAATACGTAACAGGTGACGGCAAGGACGAATTTAACAACTACCGCAACCTGAAATACACCACCGGCGGCTACCGCGTTCACGCCTACCCGGAGGATGAATACACCCTCAAGAGCGCACTGAACGCCATTGTAAACTCCGCGGGCGGCATGCCTGTACGCAACGTGCTGGCGGGGTTCAGTAAGGCGGGCGGCGATGGCGAAAAATACGGCCACACCTTTTTTATCCACCTCATACGCGACGGCTATGTTTATTTTTCGGACAGCATAGGCGTGACGGTGGGCGGTACATATTACCCGGAGGGGCGTGCCATCAAATGCACGATAAATGAGCTTTTTAAGTTCTATGCGCCAAACTCCTTTATACTTGACGGCGTTATATGGTTTGAGGACGAGAGCGAAACACCGCTCGTCCCCCCAACGACAGAGGTAACGGTAAAAGAGCCGTCGGTCTGCCGCATTACTGCGGATGTGGGACTGCGCGTTCGCTCCGGCCCCGGCACGGGATATGATAAGCTGGCGCTTATTCCCTATGGCACCGAGCTTTATGTTACCGAAATTAGCGCGGACGGCCTTTGGGGGCGCGTGTTTTACGACGGACAGGACGGTTGGTCATCGCTTGAATATATGGAGGCCACCGCATCCCCCGAGCTACCCGCGGTGATATACGATCATTACAGCGGCGGCGAGCATGTATCCCGCATCGGATACGCCTCGCTCACCGACGCGGCCGCGGATGCCGCAGAGCTGATCTCAAAGCAGGGCGGCGAGGTGCGCCTTATCCCCACCCGCGCGCTGGCGGGTGACATAAGCCTTACCCTTACCGCCGGCATGGTGCTTGACAGCGGTACTCTCGGCATCGGCGCGGCCAATATAAAGCTTGGCGGCGGCGAGCTGTGGGCGGCATCCGAGATAGCCGAATTTGAGGCGGATCCCTTTGTCTCAGCCGAAACGCGCGGCGAGCGCCGCCGTTACTCCTCGGCGCTTAACCTTGAGATGCGCTCGGCCAGTCTTTCGATAAATGACAATGTATCCATCCGCTTTGGCGCGTATATCTCGGACACAACGGGCCTTAAGAGCGGAGATATCGACCTTGCCCTTATCTGGCGCACCTCGAGCGGCGAGAGCGGCGTGGGGCAGCTTGCGGAAATTGGCGAGAACGGCCTGCTTTATTTCTGCACCGACGGCATACAGCCGAAAAAACTGACCGACACCGTGTACGGCTATGTGACAGCCACCGCCACCGATGACAGAGGGGTGAGCTACACCCGCGCCTCGCAGGAGGTGAGCTATTCGGTCACCCGCTACGCGGCAAACATGTACGGCGGCGGGAGCGAGACGGATACCTCGCGCCGCAAGCTTGACCGCCTGCTTTCCGCCATGATGAGCTACGGCGCGGCGGCACAGCTGTATTTTGACTACGAGACCGACAGCCTTGCCACTTCTTATCTGCCGGAGGCGGGCAGAACGCCGCCGCAGTACAGCGCCGACGAGCTTTTCAGGACCGCCGAGCCGGCACCCGTACTCAGCTATGAGGGGGATGCGCACATAATGTCGGCAAGTCTTGAGCTTGGCGGGTGCGTTGGCATTCGCATGCGCGCCAACGGCATGCGGGAGGGCTACACCTACCGTTTGCTTGTTTGGAGCCATTCGGAATACAAGGCGATAGCCGCCGCGGCGCAGGATCTTGACTCGGCGCTGAAGCTGGCCGGCTGCAAAAAGCTGCTTTCCCCGACAGAGGACGGCGTGTTTTTGCTTGATGACATCCCCGCCAAAAAGCTGGCGGATACCTACTATTTCAGAATGGTCGAGATCGCACCCGACGGCAGCGAGCGTTACGACAGGATGATATCCTACAGCGTGACCACCTACTGCGCCAACAAGGCGAGCGGCAGCGGAGCGTTGGCCGAGCTTTGCCGCGCCATTGCCGTATATTCGGCGGCGGCGAGAGAATATTTTGACTACACGCCCAACAGCTGATCCCCCCTGCGGCGCAAAAACACGGCGATCGGAGCACAAATAAGTGCATCGGTCGCTGTGTTTGCACTTTATTCACACATTATTATTGATATAACTAAAAAAAGCTGATAAAATATCCGTAGTAAATTTTACCGCGCGGGCGGGGTGCAACGGCACTCAAGCGCCCCCGCAAAACATTTAGTTTATTTTAATCGGATCATTTGCATCATAAGAAAGGTAACCTCCAAATAATGAAGAAAAAGAACTATCCGCTTTATGAGACCACAAAATTCCGCGATTTTCGCATAATGAGCGAGCAGGCCGCCGAGCTTCACGGCGATGCAACCGCTTTTAGCTACAAAAAAAGTCCCAACGACAGCGAAGTCATAAAGGTCTCCTTTAACCAGACCCGCGATGCCTCCCGTGGCCTTGGCACCGAGTGCATCTCACTTGGCCTGCGCGACAAAAAGTGCGCCATCATCGGCGGCGCAAGCATTGGCTGGATGTACTCCTACCTTGCACTTATGTCGATAGGCGCCGTGACCGTGCCGATAGACAAGGAGCTGCCCGCCTCCGAGATGCTGACCACCATTGAGCGCGCCCACTGCACCGCAGTATTTTACGGCGCGGAGATAGGCGGCAAGCTTGACCACATAAAGGCAAACTCCGGCGCAACGATTTACGTTTGCATGAACGGCGAGGGCGCGGACGACAGCATTGATACCCTCATTGCTCGCGGCGGCGAAAAGTATGCCGCAGGGGACAATTCCTACTATGATTACGATATAGACCCCGACCGTCTTGCCTCCATCGTTTTCACCTCCGGCACCACAGGTAAGGGCAAGGGCGTTATGCTCTCCCAGACCAACATAGTATCGGATATGACCCAGGGCATGTACAACTTTGCCATTACCAAAAAGACCATGTTCCTGTTGCCCCCGCACCACACCTTCGGCTCGGTGGTAAACCTGGTGGGTCACTATGCGCAGGGCTGTGAGATATACATCTCCTCCGGCATCCGCTACATGCTTAAGGAGTTCCAGGAGCAAAAGCCCACGCACCTGATACTTGTTCCCCTCTTTGTTGAGACCATCTACCGCCGCATTTGGGCAACAGCGGAAAGATCCGGCCAGGCAGAAAAGCTCAAAAAAGGCATTAAGATCAGCAATGCACTGCGCAAGCTCGGCATTGACAAGCGCAAAACGCTTTTTGCCGATGTACTTAAGACCTTTGGCGGCGAGCTTGAGCTGATAATCTGCGGCGGCGCGGCGCTGAATCAGGATATTATAGATTTCTTTGATGCCATCGGCATTACCATCCTCAACGGCTACGGCATCACCGAGTGCTCTCCCCTTATCTCCTGCAACCGCAACAAGCTGCAGTACAAGGGCAGTGTTGGTCTGCCCATCATCGGCGAGGAGGTAAAGATAAAGGATCCAGACGAAAACGGCGAGGGCGAGATCTGCGTTAAAGGCCCCAACGTTATGCTTGGCTACTTTGAGGATCCCGAGGCGACTGCCGCGGTGTTTGATGATGAAGGCTTCTTCCGCACCGGCGACTACGGCAAGATAGAGGTGCATGACGGCCAGCAGTGGATCTACATCACCGGCAGACTTAAGAACCTTATAATCTTCTCCAACGGCAAGAACGTTTACCCCGAGGAGATAGAGACAGAGATCTCCCGCATTCGCGGCGTGCTTGAGGTAGTTGTTTACGCGGGCGAGAGCCGCAAGGACCCCGGCAAGGAAGTTATAGTTGCCGAGATATACCCCGACTACGAGCAGCTTGAGGCTGACGGTGTGGACGATGTACAGGCCTACTTTAACGAGCATGTGCGCGATGCCAACACCAGAATGGCACCCTACAAAAAGGTGGGACTTGTCAAACTCCGCAAGACCGAGTTTGTAAAGAACACCTCCAAAAAGATCACAAGATTTAATATCGATAAATCGATCGACTAAATCATATAAACCGATACCCGGCCGCCCCGCATGGGGCGGCCGGGTATTGTATTTTGTGCAGATCACTGTCTTCAAAGACAGATGATCATTTAAGTCCCGTTTTATATGCGTTGAGCGTTTTTACAAGCTCATCAAAGGATGCGCGGCGGTCAAGCAGCGTATAGATATCGCTGATCATGGCAACATCGCGCGGATCGGTGATGCCGCTGTATTTTTCAAGCGCGGCGGCAAGCCCCGCCTCGCGTGCGTAGGCGGATACCTCAACGGCGATGGGATCCTCGGGGCAATCAAAGAGATAGCCCGCGGCGATGCCTACCGCGATATGCGCCGGCACTCCGCCCTGCTCGCGCACCATAAGATATGCGCCGCCAAGCCTATCGCCCGCCGCAAGCTTACGTTTTGTATCGCGGCCGACTCTGAAGAGGGTATCCTCAAGCAGGGGGTTATCAAGGCGCGGGATGAGCGTTTCAACAAAGTTCATAACATCCTCAAGCGGTGCGCCGTGGCGCTTTGCCAGCGCGCGCGCCGACTCGACCAAAGCGCGGGTCAGGATATATTTGATCTCGCCGTCCGCCGCGACCTCGTATATGTAATTGTATTTTTTAAGATAGCCGAGGTATGCCATAAGTGCGTGGCCCATATTGTGGATCAGCAGCTTGCGCTCGATAAAATATCCAAAGGGGCTAAACACCACCATACCATCGATCTCGGGTGTGGGTGCGCCGACGGGGCGGAAGCCGAGTGCGTCGGCAGGCAGCTCACGGTAAAGGTCGGTGCAAACGGCAAGCGGATCCTCTGCCAAGAACTTTTCGGGTGTGGGGGGAACGGTTATGCCGACCGAAACGCTGACAAAGCCGACCTCGTCAAGAAAATAGCTCTGCGCATCGGCGGGGATATGCGGGGCGACCAGATCGCGCAGGAATTTATCCGAGCCGATAAGGTTCTCACAGATAAGTATATTGAGGGGGCGACCGCCACGCTCGCGGCGTGCAAGTATTCCGCGTGCGATGAGCGAGGCAACATGCGGCAGGACGTTGACCCCCAGTGCCGTTGCCATGATATCGCAGGTGGCTATCTCCTCAATTACCGCCGCCTCGTCACGGCCGTTGACCGCAGTGCAGTTCTCCACCCACTCGGGCAGATATTTATCGCCGCTGGTAACGTATATGGGGTATCTACCGGCGGCGCGGAGCTTCTCAACCATATCGGCATTAACATCCACAAATACCGTGTGGTAGCCGGAGAGGAAGAAGCGCTTGCCGATAAATCCGCGACCGATATTACCGGCACCGTACATAAGTGCTTTTTTCATGATCCTTTTTTCCTTTTTTATTTTTCTTTTTCAGTTTATTTTTATATTTTTCGACCGGCGGCGCTCCGCCGTGTCTATAGTCTATATATGTTGTCTTGAGTCTTGGCTGTCTTTCGGATAGGGATAAAAGAGTCGTTGCGATGATATCCCGCCCGATCGGCACGGTCAAGCGTGGGGAGCGATGGGTGTATCAAAAAGATTTATAAGCTCCACACCATGATTTTGAGCGTAGTCAACGGTATACGCCGTGCCGCCCTCAGAGCCGCCGCGGCAGTACGCCACGCAGATCAACGAGCCATCCACCAAGCAGCGATTGCGCAGATGCATACAGCCGCTGAAATAATGGTCGCTCGTATAAATGACCTTGTTTGCGTGATCCTTTATGTATTCATACGACTTGCGATCATCATCCGACCAATAGCGGGTCTGATCCGGGCAGGGCAGGTATAACTCAAGCCTTATCTTGGGGTAGATGTGACGGTAACCCAGCACGGTATACGCGGCCATGGTATCAAAGCCCAAGGCGCCGCCAGTCCTGAAGGCGCGAATGTCGCGTTCTTCTATAAGATAGCGCACGCCCCGATCCAAGCGTTCGAGGACCACACGCTCCTCGTCCCTTGAAAACTTTCTGTGTCCGGTAAAGCAAGCTGCGCGAAAATTAAAAATGTCTAACATCACTGACCTCCTTTGCCGAAAGCTCGCGGCTGACGGCCATCACATATATTATACCACATATTGGCCGTAATTGCACGCAATTTTGCAAGAAATAAAAATTTTTTTCTAAAACTATTGACCGCCGCCGCAAACTGTGCTATAATATGTGTGGATACAGGGAGTAGTCTGCGCCCCATCGGGCGTGATCGCGTCAACATCACCCTGAGGCTTCGCCTCATGGCGCGATATATGAGTTATCTCACAAGACAAGACTTATCTGCCGCGGCAGAGAAGTCTCTTTTTTTACCTCTGCCGTCGGACACAGCAAGTTCGGGGCGGGGGCTTTTTCTTTGCATCCTAATCAATCTGCCGCAAGTGATCGCGGCATAAATAAGAGGACCCGTTATGAACTTTCTTGAGATCTTTGTACTCGCCGTAGGACTATCGATGGATGCCTTTGCAGTTTCGATCTGCAAGGGGCTTTCCGTCAGCAAGATGCGCCCGCGCCACGCACTGATAGCAGGTGCGTATTTTGGCGGATTTCAGGCGCTGATGCCGCTTATCGGCTACTTTATAGGCTCACAGTTTGCCGAGCTGATAACCCGCTTCAGCCACTGGATAGCCTTTGTGATACTTGCCGTGATAGGCATAAACATGATACGTGAGTCCTTTTCCAAGGAAGAGGAGGAGCAAAGCGACTCCTTTTCGGTCCGCGCGATGCTGCCCATGGCCATTGCCACAAGCATTGATGCGCTGGCGGTCGGCGTTGCACTTTCCCTGTCACTGGGCGCGGGTGAGAGCATCTTCCCCCCGGTGATCATCATCGGCATCACCACATTTATCTTCTCCGCCGTGGGAGTTAAGATAGGCAATGTGTTTGGCGACAGATTTAAATCAAAGGCAGAGCTTGCCGGCGGCGTTATGCTGATACTGGTGGGGCTTAAGCTCCTGCTTGACGGCCTTGGCGTATTTGGCTGATATCCGCCGCACCGCCGCATAGATATTATTTGTCAGTAAAAAATATTTACATAATAAAACAAGGAGAACAAAAGAAAAAATGAAAGAGTATTTGCAGAGTGCCGAAGAGGTACTAAAAGCAAAATCCTCCTCCCCCGCAGGCCTCAGCTCGGCAGAAGCCGAACAAAGGCTTGCAAAGTACGGCAAAAACAAGCTTGCCGAGGCGAAAAAAGAAACTCTCCTCCACAAGCTGCTTGGCCAGTTTACCGACCCCATGATCCTGATCCTCATCGCCGCGGCGGTGATATCCGGTGTGACGGCGGTACTGCAAAATGAATCCTTTGCCGACGTTATCATCATCATGGCCGTTGTTATCATCAACGCGGTGCTGGGTGTCGTGCAGGAGAGCAAGGCCGAAAAGGCGATAGAAGCGCTCCAGCAGATAGCCGCCGCGACCTCAAAGGTGATACGTGACGGCCGCCAGATCACCATCCGCAGTGATGAGCTCGTCCCCGGCGACATCGTAGTGCTTGAAGCCGGCGACTCGATCCCCGCCGACTGCCGCCTGATAGAGTGCGCCAGCCTTAAGTGCGAGGAGGCGGCACTGACAGGTGAATCTGTCCCCGTACTCAAGACCGCAAACTCAATCTCCCCCGCCGACAACGGTGAAGTACCGCTTGGCGACCGCAAAAACATGGTCTACATGGGCTCTACCGCCGTTTACGGACGCGGCAAGGCCGTGGTGGTTGACACCGGCATGGAGACCGAAATGGGCAAGATAGCAAACGCATTGACTCTTGCCAAGGAGGAGGAGACTCCCCTCCAGCTCAAGCTGAATCAGCTGAGCAAGATACTGAGCTTTTTGGTGCTCGGCATCTGCGTTGTTATATTCGGTATAGACCTTGTGCGCATGTACCCGAACTTTAGCGGCGAGGGCATTCTTAACACCTTTATGGTGGCAGTAAGCCTTGCCGTGGCCGCGATCCCCGAGGGACTTGCCGCCGTTGTTACCATAGTTCTCTCAATAGGCGTTACAAACATGTCCCGCCGCAATGCCGTTATCCGCAAGCTGACGGCAGTTGAGACCCTTGGCTGCACACAGATAATCTGCTCGGATAAGACCGGCACACTGACCCAAAACAAGATGACCGTTGTTGACCACTACGGCGACAACGAGCAGCTGCTGGCCGAATCCTTTGCGCTCTGCACCGATGCTGTTCTGCCCCGCGGCAAGACGGTATCCGAGGGCGACCCCACACAGACCGCCGTTGTTGACTACGCCGCAAAGCTTGGCTTGCCCAAGTACGAGCTTGAGGAGCGCGCCCCTCGCGTGGGCGAGATCCCCTTTGACTCGGGCAGAAAGATGATGACCACCGTTCACCAAAAGGACGGCGGCTACATTCAGCACACCACCGGTGCGCCCGACGTTGTTATAGGTCGTTGCACCAAGATACTGGTTGAGGGCGCGGTCATTCCCATGACCGATGAGCTGCGCGTTCAGCTGGCCGAGGCCAACAAGCGCTTTGCCGACCGCGCACTGCGCGTTTTGGCCGCCGCCTACCGCACCTATGATGCCGCACCCACAGATTACACCCCCGAGGTGATGGAATCCGACCTGATCTTCCTTGGTCTTGCGGGCATGATCGACCCCGTTCGCCCGGAAGTCATCGATGCAGTTAAGGAATGCCGCGCGGCAGGCATTCGCCCGATAATGATCACGGGCGACCACCGCGACACCGCCGCGGCGATAGCCAGACAGCTTGGCATCCTGCGCGAGGGCGACCTGGCAATAACCGGCGCGGAGCTTAACGCTATCTCTGACGAGGAGCTTGAAGCTACCATTGAAAAATACTCGGTCTACGCCCGCGTTCAGCCCGAGCACAAGGTGAGAATAGTCAATGCATGGCGCGCACACGGCATGATAACCGCCATGACAGGTGACGGCGTGAACGATGCGCCCTCCATCAAGTCCTCGGATATCGGCGTTGGCATGGGTATTACCGGTACCGACGTTACCAAAAACGTTGCCGACATGGTGCTTGCCGACGATAACTTTGCCACCATCGTGGCGGCAGTTGAGGAGGGACGCCGCATTTACGATAACATTCGTAAATCCATCCAGTTCCTGCTCTCCTCCAACCTTGCCGAGGTGCTCTCTATCTTTGTGGCCACCCTGCTTGGATTTACCATCCTTGAGCCTGTCCACCTGCTTTTGATCAACCTTATCACCGAATGACTGCCCGCCATTG
>CAYLLA010000037.1:0-17304 GCA_964384555.1 uncultured Ruminococcus sp.
CAGGGAACGATAGTTTTTCCGATAATAATATCCCTTACCGCCATCATTGCCGAATTTGAGCTTTTGCGTTGCTTTGATTTGCAAAAAAACATATGGATATCCGTGCCGTTTTATCTGGCCGCCGGGGCTGCGCCATTTGCGGCAAGATATCTTGACCGACAAATGTTCCTTGGTGGTGCTATGGCGGTGCTCGGGATAATATTCCTTGTTGTTTTAACGGTGTTTACTTTCTCGCGCGGGCGAGTCTCGCTGGAGCAGGCATGCGCCGCGGGAACTGTCGGTTGTTATATCATAATTGCGCTTATGAGCGTGGTGCTGTTAAGTGACAGCGGCAGTGCGGGTAAATATATCTGTCTTTTGATATTTATCGGAGCATGGTCTACCGATATATTTGCGTATCTCACTGGCAGATTGCTTGGCAAGCATAAGCTCATACCGTCGATCAGCCCCAAAAAGACTGTTGAGGGCGCACTGGGCGGAGTTGTTTTTTGCGTGCTGTCCTTTCTTATCTACGCCATCTGCCTTGATATTTTTGCGGATATGAAGCCGGATTATATCGTTTTTGCCATCGGTGGACTTTTTACCTCTATCGTGTCTCAAGCGGGCGACCTTATAATGTCGGCCATCAAGCGCAGTCGCGGCATCAAGGATTTTGGCAAGCTCTTGCCGGGACATGGCGGAATACTTGACCGCTTTGATTCGGTCATAGCCGTTGCCCTCATGCTTTTGCTTATCGAAAACTTCTTTGGCCTGATGCGTACCGAACCGATGACGGCCATAGAGGGGGCATCCGCACTCACGTCCGTGATACGGTACTTGTAATTCAGTGATGCGCGTCGATCGTCCCCGAAAAGCAAATGATAAAGGCTCGGGGATGGTAATAGCGCCCGGTCACCGGGATGCTCCGGATCAAACTAAAAGATAAGGATCGTACTAAAAGATCCGGAATAAAATATCGGACCCGCGAAAAGGGTCCGAGGTATAATAAAATGACAATGAAAGAAAAAAAGCTTATGCTGCTTGGTTCCACCGGCTCGGTGGGAACACAGGCGGCGGATGTTGCACGGGCACGGGGGTATACGGTCCGTGCAATTTGTGCAAAAAGTAATACAAAGCTCGTTGAGCAGCAGGTGCGTGAATTCCGCCCCGCGGCGGCGGCAATGAGCGACCCGAGCGCGGCGGCGGAGTTGAAGCTGGCACTGGCGGATACCGATGTTAAGATCTATTCCGGTGTTGACGGCATATGCGAGATGATAGCAAACTCGGATGCCGATACCGCGATAAACTCCATAATCGGCTACGCGGGGCTTGACCCCACACTTGCCGTTATCGAGAGCGGTAAGTCCTTGGCGCTTGCAAATAAAGAATCCCTTGTTGTGGCGGGAGAGATAGTCATGAGCCGCGCCGCGGAGCGTGGTGTTGACATTGCGCCGATAGACAGCGAGCATTGCGCCATAGACCAGTGCTTGCGCGCCGGCACGCACGGTGAAGTGAAAAGCCTGATAATAACCGCATCCGGCGGACCGTTTTTCGGCAAAAAACGCTCGGAGCTTGGCAGTATCACTGCCGCACAGGCTCTGGCGCACCCCACGTGGAGCATGGGGGCCAAGATAACCATCGACAGCGCGACCCTTATGAACAAGGGCTTTGAGCTGATCGAGGCGGCACATCTTTTCGGTATCGATGCCGATAATATACGTGTGGTGGTGCATCGCGAGAGCATTATTCATTCTATGGTCGAATTTGCGGATAACTCTGTTATTGCGCAGATGTCTGTCCCGGATATGCGCCTGTGCGTGCAGTATGCGCTCAATCGTCCCGAGAGGGATGCCGCCGTTATCGAAAGACTTGACCTTGTAAAGATAGGCCGGCTCAGCTTTTTTGAGCCGGATGAGGAAACATTTATTCCCTTGGCGCTTGCAAGGAGTGCAATAAAGGCAGGCGGTGCATCAACTGCAGTGCTGAATGCCGCAAACGAGGTCGCAGTCAGCGAATTTTTGGCGGGCAGATGTGCGTTTTTGGACGTGATGGATACACTTCGATTCGTGACGGATGAATTTGCCAAGGACGCGCCGCAGGTGCACACGCTTGAGGGGATCAAGACCGCCGATGCGGCGGCACGCGAGAGCGCACGCGCATATTTAACGAAAATATCACGCTGACGTCCCGACGTCGGCGGGGGAGATGTGATGGTAATACTGTATTTTATTCTTACGATATTTATCTTCGGCATACTTGTTTTGGTGCATGAGGGCGGGCATTTTTTGGTCGCTCGTGCCGGCGGTATCGAGATAGAGGAATTTTCTATCGGCATGGGACCAAAGCTTGTAAGCCATGTATCAAAAAAGAGCGGGATAAGATATTCTCTGCGCGCCCTGCCCCTCGGCGGCTTTGTAAGCATGGCGGGTGAGGATGGCGAATCCGAAAACCCCAATGCATTTTGCAATAAAAGCGTCGGGCGGCGCATGATGACGATACTTGCAGGCCCGCTTACAAATATCCTCATCGGTGTTATATGTATGATGATACTTGTTGGCGCATCAGGTCAGCTTGCATCCACTGTTGTGGCCGAGTTTAACGAGGGGGCAACAAGCTCCGCGTGGCTGCGTCCGGGAGATAAGATCATGGCTGTCGATGGCGTACCCGTGTATACCGGTAATGAGCTTGTATATGAGATAATGAACAGCGGCTATGAGCCGATAGATGTTACCGTTCTGCGTGACGGCCTTAAAATGACACTTGAGGGAGTCGAATTTCCCACCTTTACCGAGTCGGGCGCGACCTTTGGCGATGTTGATTTTAAGCCGTATGCAGAGGAAAAGAATTTCGGGTCGGTCATGAAGCACGGCTTTTTCAGATCTCTCTCTACCATAAAGATGATCTGGGATTCCATTATCGATATGCTTCGCGGCAGGTACGGAGTGGAGGCCATATCGGGTCCTATAGGTATCACCGAGACGGTAGGTACTGTCGTACAGCAGGGCGGGTTTATGAATCTGCTTTACCTTTTCGTTGTGCTTGCAATGAATCTGGGCGTGGTAAACCTTCTGCCGGTACCGGCACTTGACGGCGGAAGATTTGTATTTATCCTCATTGAGGCAATAATAGGGCGACCGGTCAACCGTAAGGTCGAGGCCTATATAAACGGTATCAGTTTGCTGATATTGATGGGACTTATGATCTTGGTGGCGTTTAAAGATATCTTTACGCTTGTGAAAAAATGATAGGCAGTCAAGTTGAGGCAGTATGATGACAGTAAAGAACAATAAAACAACGCGGACGGTAATGGTGGGGAATGTCCCTGTGGGCGGCGGACACCGCATACCGATCCAATCAATGACAAACAAACCGGCTACCGATGCCGCGGCAACATACGAGCAGATAAGGCGGCTGGAGACCGCGGGGTGCGATATAATTCGCATAGCTGTGCCGAGCATCGAGGCGGCCGAGTCGGTGCGTTATATAAAGGAGAGGGGGATATCCATCCCGCTCGTGGCGGATATCCACTTTGATTGGCGCATTGCGCTGAAGTGCGCCGAGTACGGAGTAGACAAGATAAGGATCAACCCCGGCAATATCGGGGACGCGGAGCGCGTTCGTGCCGTGGCCAAGGCATGCGCCGAAAAAAGCATCCCTATAAGGATCGGCGTCAACAGCGGCTCGCTTGAGAAGCCTCTCCTGCAAAAATACGGCGCACCTACAGCCGAGGCACTATACGAGAGCGCCATGGGACATGTGGCTCTGCTCAATCGTTATGATTTTGATGATATCATAATATCCGTTAAGTCCTCCGATGTTCGCGCTACGGTGGATGCATACAGATTTATCTCCGAGCGGTGCGATTATCCATTGCACCTTGGTGTTACCGAGGCGGGCAGCAGCCGCATGGGAATAATTAAGAGCTCGGCCGCATTCGGTGCGCTGATATGCGACGGGATAGGCGACACCGTGCGTGTCTCCTTGACCGATGCCCCGGAGAGGGAGGTCGAGGCGGCGCGGGATATCCTGCGTGCGCTTGATTGCCCTGGGCACAGCGGGCTTAATATCGTCAGCTGTCCCACCTGCGGCAGAACAAGGATAGATCTTTGCCGTCTCGTCTCGGAATTTGAGGCGCGCGCGGCCGCCGAAGGGCTTTTGGGGCTGGAGATCAAGGTAGCCTTGATGGGCTGTGCCGTTAACGGCCCCGGCGAGGCGCGAGAGGCCGATATCGGTATTGCCGGCGGAGTCGGCGAGGCTGTGATCTTTGAGCACGGTGAGATAGTCGGTAAGGTCGCCGAGGGCGATGTTATCGATGCACTGGTGGCAAGGATAAAGGAAAAGTATTGCGGCGGATAATGCCCGTGATTCATATCGAAATAAGACAGGATCAATCAAAAATAATTCAAAGTAAACAAAATAACGGTCATGCCGTAAAAGAGGAGGGATAAAAATGCGAACGCTTGGAGAGCTTTTTTCAAAATATACACCGGGTGAGATGGAGCGTCGCTTTTTTGATGCCGTAATCGAATATACGGTAAAACGCCACCGTGAGCGCCCGATATTTGAAATATCGGTAAAACTGCCGCGGATCATTGAAAAAAGCACTATATACAGCGCCGAGGCGGGCATTGCCGAGGCGTATGAGGGCTATATAGTTAAATTTATGCCGTCCTACCCCGCGGAGCTTTTAAGTGAGATATATATTCCCGAGATACTGCTTGAGGCCGAGCATGTGGGCTGTGTGGCGCGCGGATTTTTTTACGACTGTGAGGCGCATATCACCGAGGGCAAGCTTGATATAGCCATTCCGTTTACCGCAAACGGTGTGGGATTTGTAAACGATGCCAAGACCCCCGCTGTGATAGAAAATATAATAAGATCCGAGTTTGGCATCACCATGCCTGTGGTGGTGCGAGAGCTTGAGGGCGCACGCCCGATCTATGAGGCGGCGCGTGAGGCCATGTTTGAGGATATGGACAGGCGCGGAGCGGAAGCGGCGGTGAGATATGCCGCAGAGGAGCGCCGCCGTGCCTCCGACTCTGCCGGAGCATCCGGCGGATACGGTAACGGCAACGGTAATGGCAACGGTAACGGCGATGGTGAAGACGGTGAGGAGGCGCAGGTGTTCAGACGTATATATTCGGCATACGATGAGGATGCGGTCGCAGAGATATATGGCGGCATTTGTCGGATCGGCACATCGGTATTTGATATATCCGAGCCGGATTACATAATAGGCGACCCGTTTGAGATAGTGCCGCAGTCTATATCACTGCTTCGCACAGCGCGCAGACGTGTTGTTATAGTGGGTGAGGTATCCTCTTTTAAGTGTGACGAGGCACGCGGCGGGGGAATGTATATAACCTTTGGCGTGTTTGACGGCAACGCATCTATCGAGGTGCGTACCCGCAGGCTTGAGGCGGAGGATGCCGCAGAGATATCAGAGCTGATATCAAACGGCATGGTGATCGCCGCCCTGGGAGACGTGCGGGTGGATAAAAACTCCCCCGATATGCTTTTTTACTACCAAAGCATAGCATAGTTGTGCCGCGTGTTGCGGCAGGATACGGACGATTCAAAGCGTGTTGAGCTTCACCTTGACACAAATATGTCGGCCATGGATGCGATAATCTCCCCGGCCGATGCAATAAACACCGCTAAAAGATGGGGGCATCCCGCCGTGGCGGTAACGGATCACGCCAACGTTCAGGGGTTTCCCGAGGCGATGATCGCCGCCGAAAAGGCGGATATGAAAGTAATATACGGTCTTGAGGCTTATTTTGTAAACGATAGCGCAAGCCCGCTGTTTGGCGAATGGAGCCGTCCGTTTGCCGATGAGGTGGTCGTGTTTGACCTTGAGACCACAGGCCTTTCGGTGGTCACCTGTAAGATAACCGAGATAGGCGCCGTCAAGATAAAGGGCGGCGAGGTGGTGGATCGTTTCTCCACATTTGTAGACCCCGAATGCCATATTCCGGAGGAGATAACGCGCATTACATCGATCGATGACGATATGGTGCGGGGCGCGCCGAAGATAACAGAGGCACTGCCGCAATTTCTTGAGTTTATCGGTGACGATCTTTTGGTGGCGCATAATGCCGATTTTGATACCGGCTTTATCCGCTATGCCGCCAAGGAGCAGGGGCTGGCGTTTTCAAACCCATATCTTGACACGGTCGCTCTGTCAAGATACGTAAACACCGACCTCAAATCTCATAAGCTCGATGCAGTAGCAAAATATTTCGGTCTTGGCGATTTTAATCACCACCGCGCGGTGGACGATGCAGAAATGCTGGGGCTTATATACCTGCGTATGCTTGAAAAGCTTGAAAAGTTCGGCATCGAGGATTACGCAAGGCTCATTTCCGAGATACACGCAAATACCGACCCGCTCACTCTCAAGACCTACCATATGATCATTTTGGTAAAGGATCTTGTGGGACTTAAAAACCTGTATAAGCTGGTGTCGTTGAGCTATCTCAACTACTACCGCCGTGTTCCGCGTATACCCAAAAGCGAGCTTGACCGCTACCGTGAGGGACTTATCATCGGCTCGGCCTGCGAGGCGGGCGAGCTTTATTCCGCCATCGCGGATAACCGTTCGGATGCCGATATCGAGGATATAGCATCCTACTACGATTATCTTGAGATACAGCCGGTGGGGAACAACCATTTTATGATCGATGAGGGCAAAGTGCCGAACGAGGAGGCACTGCGCGATTACAACCGCCGCATCGTGGCACTTGGCGAAAAGCTCGGTAAGCCTGTGGTCGCAACATCGGATGCTCACTTTCTGAACCCGGAGGATGAGATCTACCGTCATATCCTGCTTGCTGGCATGAAATTTAAGGATGCTGATAAATCCTGCCCGATATACTTCCACACCACCGATGATATGCTTGAGGAGTTTTCCTATCTCGGAGCAGATAAGGCATACGAGGTAGTCGTCACGAATCCCAATGCGATAAACGACAGCATCGAGCGTATTCGCCCGATACCGGAGGGATCCTTCCCGCCGCATCTTGACGGAGCAGAGGAGGAGCTGACCGAAAAGTGCTGGACACGCGCGCATAACATGTACGGCGATGACCTGCCGGAGATAGTTTCCTCAAGGCTTGAGCGCGAGCTCAGCTCTATAATCAAAAACGGCTTTGCGGTGCTCTACGTTATTGCCGAAAAGCTGGTGCATTATTCCGAGAGCCAAGGCTATCTTGTCGGCTCGCGCGGATCTGTGGGATCCTCCTTTGTTGCCACAATGGCCGGCATATCCGAGGTCAATCCTCTGCCGCCGCACTATTACTGCCCCAAGTGCCGTTACAGCGATTTTTCCAATCCCGATGGCGTTGGCTCGGGCTTTGATATGCCAACGCGCAATTGCCCCGTTTGCGGCGAAAAGCTGGCGCAGGACGGTCAGGATATCCCCTTTGAGACCTTTTTGGGCTTTTACGGTGAAAAATCTCCGGATATTGACCTTAACTTTTCGGGAGACGTGCAGGGCAGAGTGCATAAGTTCACAGAGGAGCTGTTCGGTGCGGAAAACGTTTTCCGTGCGGGAACGCTTGGCACACTGGCCGATAAGACGGCCTACGGCTTTATTGCAAAATATTTTGAATCCAAGGGCGAGTCTGTCTGCCGCGCCGAGATAGACAGAATAATCACGCACTGCGTGGGTGTTAAGCGCACAACGGGACAGCACCCGGGCGGCATCATAGTCGTTCCGCGTGAAAAAGATGTATACGACTTCACGCCTGTACAGCACCCTGCGGATGACCCGAAATCCGATATAGTTACAACGCACTTTGCGTTCTCCTATCTGCATGATACCATACTCAAGCTTGATGAGCTGGGGCATGATATTCCGACAAAATATAAGTATCTTGAAAAGTACAGCGGCATATCCGTGATGGATGTTGCCATGAACGACAGGACGGTCTACGAGCTTTTTGAATCCACCGAGCCGCTGGGTATACCGCAAGCGGATGTTGGCGATAAAGAAACAAAAATGCTTGGACTCATGGTGGGCACTTTGGGTCTGCCGGAGTTTGGTACAAGCTTTATCCAACAGGTGCTCGTTGATGCAAAGCCTAAAAACTTTGCCGACCTTATGCAGATATCGGGCCTTACGCACGGAACCGACGTGTGGCTGGGCAACGCGCAGGATCTTATAAAAAACGGCATATGCGATATATCCCACGTTGTTGGTACGCGTGACGGTATAATGCTTGACCTTATCCGCTACGGAGTGGATAAAAACCTTTCCTTTAAGATAATGGAGCTTGTAAGAAAGAACAAAAAGGGCAAGCCGATACCCGAGGATATGGTTGCCGCCATGCGCGAAAAGGGCGTGCCGGAATGGTATATCGATTCACTGCGCAAGATAAAATACATGTTCCCCAAGGCACACGCTGCGGCGTACGTTATGTCGGCAATAAGACTTGGCTGGTACAAGGTCCATCGCCCGGTGGCGTTTTATTGCTCGATACTTACCGTGGCCCCCGATGGCTTTGATGCCGCCGTTGTCTCTCGCGGACGGCGAGCGGTGGTGGAGACCATGCAGGATATCAACGCGCGCTGGAACGATGCTACGCAAAAAGATAAGGATCTTTTTGGCGCATTGCAATTTGCCAACGAGTGCATGCTGCGCAATATCAAGTTCCTGCCTGTCAGTATAGAGCGCTCGCACGCCAAGGAATTTTTGCCGGAGGACGGTAATATCAGAATGCCGTTTACGGCGCTTCCCGGTGTTGGCGAGAACGCCGCACTTGCGATAATGAACGCACGCGGGGACAGACCCTACTTTTCGGTGGAGGATCTCCAGCTGCGGGCAAAACTCAATAAATCGGTCATCGAGATATTGCGTACGAACGGCGTGCTTGACAGCTTGAGCGAGACCGCGCAGATATCCATGTTCGACCTATTGTGATGTAATGCAACATCATAAAACATAGATCAAAGCACAAAAACATAAAAACTCCAAACACAAAAACGCAAAACCACCCTATGCTGTAATGCTTTTTCGCGGTCATCAATTGTATGACCGCGGAATGCAAAACATAAATAATTCTCGAATAAAACGAGGTACAAGACTATGAAAACAGCAACAGATCGAAGGATCGCCCGCGCCGCGCTGCTGCTTGCGGCGATACTTATGTTCACCATGCTCTTGGCCGCCTGCAACGGTAACGGAACAGGCGACGATCAGCCGGATGAGAGCACCGAGCCGACGGCAGAGCCGATAAAGCTCTCGGAGGGAGGACAGTCGTCCTATAAGATCATAAGGCCCTCTGATTGTTCAGGTGAGGTTCTTGAAACATTCAAGTCACTCATGCGCTTTTTTAACCACGACCTTGAATGCGGCATGGAGCCGTCGGATGACTGGCTGATGCCGAATACCGATCCCGCGTCGATCCCCGAGATACTTTTGGGTTGCGTAGATCGCGACGAGAGCCGCGAGGCGTATGCCGAGACTCCGCGTGACGGATATCTTATAAAGCATATCGGCAACAAGATAGTTATTGCCGCGCACACAGAGGAGCAGCTCGCCATGGCCGCGGAGCATGTCAAAAAATTGGTCGAGCGCCGCGAGGACGGCAGTGTGTATATGTCGGCCGAGAGCGTGCTGACAGGCGGCAAGAGCAATACGGAATATCTTTTCAGCGGAGATGGTGCCGCAAGCCTTGCCGATTATAAGATCGTTTACAGCAATGTGGCAAAAAATACGCAGGCGCAAAAGCTTGCAAGGGCTATAAAGCGCGCGTATGGAATCGACCTGCCCGTTGTGGACGATAACGAGCCGGTTGGCGAATATGAGTTCGTTTTGGGCTTTACAAATCGCTCAAAGAGCGGCGATTTTGACGGCTTTAGGGGGCTTTACGAATATGCGGGCTACCGCGTGTTCATTCGAGATAAGAGCATATACATCCTCTACGGCGATTCAAGCACTATGGCCACGTATGCCATCGACTCGTTTGTTGATGAATATATCACGCCGTCCCTGTCCCCGACCTTTGACATCGCCAAGGATACGCACAAGGATCAGCTTGCGGGTATGTCGCCATCCCCGACACTCATCGACGGTGCCAATGCCAGGATAATGTCCTTTAATATCCTCTCGGAGGAATGGGACTCCGCGGCCGTCATGGACGGACGTGACTATAAGGTCGCCGCCACGCTGACATATTATTCACCCGATGTTGCCGGCGTCCAGGAGGTATCAGAAAAATGGTACCAGAGACTTGAGGCGCTGATAGGGAGCGAATATGAATTTGTGGGTAAGACCATCCCCTCGGGTCAGTACAACTATACAGGTCTTATCTACAACAAAAACAAAGCCAAGCTGATAGAGAGCGGACTTACTGTTTACTCTGTTGGCAACAGCCCGCGCCTGCGCCTGCTCAATTGGGGACTTTTTGAATCAAAGAGCAACGGTGAGCGGTATATCGTTTGCAATACGCATTACGATGCCAACCACACAGGCGACCATACACACATACGTGTACAGCAGGCCACCGAGATGGCGGAGCTCGTCAATAAGCTTGCCGCGGACTACGGCGTGCCGATCTTTTGCTGCGGCGATTATAACTGCGACGAGCAGAGCTTGCCGTTTGGTACCTTTATGAAAGCCACAGGCTTTATCGACCCGAAATACAAAGCGCAAAAGATCGATAATCCGGTAAAGACCTACCATAAGCTCGGAACCGGTGCGAGCACTTCGGCGGCCGTCGGCATCGACCATATCGCATGCTCGCCGAACGCAAATGTCCTTTATTATAATACGCTCCTCGGAGATTACTGGACGAACGCTTCCGACCATCTGCCGATATATATCGATATCTACCTTGGTACGACCGTCGCCGAGTAAACATCGAGCTGCCGATTATCAAATAACGAATAACGTATAACTAAAAAAGCCCATCCCTCTGCCGCGTGTAGGCGAGAGGGATGGGCTTTGCTTTTTTTGGGGGGGCTTCGTCTGCTTTTTTATTTTTGCTTGTCGGATCGGCATATATTTGCAACATCAAACTCAAGGATAAAGTCAAACAGCTTGTTTTGGCTGTGACCCTCAAGCAGGGCAAATATCGCTCGCGCTATGAAGAATGCGATCACGGCGGATGCGGCACCTATTATTATCCCCGCAAACGTATCGGAGGGGTAATGCGCCATAAGATAGCATCTTGAAAACGCCATCAAAACAACATAGATATAGCCGAGCAGCATTGTCTTCTTTTTTACAGAAAGGCAGAGCGCGGTAATGCCCGCGGCGGCGGCGGTAACGTGACCGGATGGGAAGGAGAATCCATCCTCAGCGGGTGAGCCTACGGCAAGCCACCAGTCTGTATAAGGCGCGACCGTCAGCGGCCGCGGGCGTGCAATAAGATCCTTTAGAATTATGTTGCCGATAAGAGCGCCACAGCATATCGCCCCAAACAGGCAAACGCCGGTGCGGCGTGTTTTTTTAAACAGCATCAGCACTGCGGCCAACGCAAAAAATATCAAACCCTTCTCGCCAATAAAGGTAACGGCACGCAAAAGCGGTGTGAGGATCGCACCCCCACATTCCGCGGCGGTGTGGCAAGCCTCAAGCAGTGGGGCATCGATCGGTGCGGCGATATTATTTATCAGCTCGGCGGCGGAGTTCATCATTTTTTATTTGTATCCTTTCGTTTTTAGGGGGGATATGCCGGCAATACGGCATTTTTTTCTTGAACTGTATTATACAACATCTGCGGCGCTATTGCAATATAAAAAACTTTTTTCGGGTATATCTAACAACAGACAATAGGTCAAGCGAGCCTGAGCTGCTGCAGCGGCTGTGCGCCCTGCCGAGAGGGGCGCTCTCGTTTGTGGATCAGCCCAGCAGAGTTATAGGCATGTAGCCCGCACTCATTCTGCCCTCGGCCATTGCCTCCAGCACTATTCTGTTTACCGCATCGATATTATCGGGCGCGTTTATCACAAAATCCACATCCGCCGTACCGTTGCAGTGGGCGTTCTTTTCCGGCAATATCACACTGCGCGGACCGCTGACGGTAAAGCCGTCGGGCAGCAGCCAGCGGAATTTCAAAAGATACGGCGGGTTTCCAAAGGTACGGTAATGGTTTATAAATTTCGCGTGTACAGCAAAATGTCCGCCGGGGGAGATGCGCGGGTCACCCTCAAGTGAAATTATCGCCGCGGCGTACTCAAAATCAACTCTAAACGAATACGGCGGGCGGGCGCTGAGCTCCCGTGAAAACTTATCGTCTGCAATTATCCGCTCGGTAATGTCTGCGGGTATCTCATCCGCACCGCTTGTAAATTCAACGTCGGCACGATGATGCGCCAAAACAGCGGGAGCTTGTTTCACAACTCTTTCGGTCAGCTCGCGGCAGGTCTTGGGCGGGCGTTTCATGTGCATGCGGCATTCGGCAAGCGTCGCGGTAACTATGCCGTCACCAATGTGTTGGCGCCAATCCTCGGGTATCGCCGCCGTGCCGCCGAGTATGCCGAGTATCGAGCCAACGGTTGCGGCAGTGCAATCGGTATCATCGCCGCAGTTTATGGCGTATATCATCGACTTTTTAAAGTCGCCGCCGCCCCACAAAAGCCCAAGCAGGGCGTATGTAACGTTTGACGGTGCTTCAAACCAGCCGTCACCTATGTCGGCATTCTGCTTAAATATCGCATCTCTTGCATCGCGGTAGTCCATGCCGGAACCATAGCATTCAAGCAAAAGCCTAACGCTTGCCGCAAGCCTTGAATCCTCGGGTATCTTGGAAAGTCCTATGTCTATCAGCCGCCTGATATCACGCTCCGCAAAGGCCGCGCTTTCAATGGCGGATATAAGCATTGCCGCTACCGTGCCCTCGCCCGTGCCGTGGTCAACGCAGGCATCCTCGTATGCGTATTTCATGGCAATGTCCGGCGCGCCGGGAGCAAGACAGGCCCAGATCTCGGTGCGTATCCATGCGCCGTTTGAGTGCTTCCAAGGGTTAAAGGCATCGCCTGAGAGCGGCGGCTGTATGCCAAGCTGCATGTTCGCTTTGCCTATGCCGTATTCATTCCAGTGCGGTGTGATATAGCTGAGCCACATCTCCCCGAGACGTTTGGCATCAAGCCCTGCAATGCCGCAGGTCTCTACTGCGGCAAGCCACATCAGCTGGAGGTCAAGGTCATCATTTGGGAGTATCACATTCGCCTCTGTGGCAAAGCCGTGAATGTCATGCATTGAGCGTATCCCCTCGTATGGTGTTCCCATGGTGCCGCCTATGTTTTTGCCGAGCCAACAGGCATACACCTTGTCGCGGTAGGAATCAAGGTTGAACTTCATTTTGGTATCCTCCTTTTATTATTATAGATGTGCATATTTCCGTATCAGCATTTTATCATGTTATCATTCAATTGTCAATAAAAAATAAATATTAGCAGAAAGAAAAAAGCATTCACCGTCTCCAGCGGAGCTGATGAATGCTTTTGCTCGATCTCGTACTATCCGATCACATATTATTTGTCATACTCTGATGTGATACCAAAGTATTCTTCAAAGCAAAGACCGGAGGCCGTTATCTCCTCAGCAAGGTCAACGCCAAGGTAGCGCACATGCCACGGCTCGTAGATATAGCCGGTCTGTTCCTCCTTGCCCTTGGGATATCTTATTATAAATCCGTACTTAGCGCAATTTTCTGCGATCCATTTGGCCTCCTTGGTGTTGGCAAAGCTGTCTTCCACCGAGTTGAGATCCATCGCAAGCCCGCTTTGATGCTCCGAGTGCCCGGGGCGCGCGGAGTATCTGTCCGCCTCGTCCTTACCGTCCTTCGCAACGTAATTATTGTACAGCCTCTCTTGACGTGCATATGAGCGATAGCCGGAAACGATGGTAAGCGTTATTCCGTCGCGGGCTGCGGCGTTCTTCATTTCCATAAATGCTATCTCCGCCGCATCAAGCAGACCGCCGGGCGCATAGTCGGCGGGCAGGGGATAGGACTTGTTTGCAACAAGTACGCCGTCAACATACCAAATGCCGTCAACATTCTCAAGCTTGTGAGTGACGGGAGGCTCGGTGGTCACCTCCGGCGCGGATGTGTCGGGCGTATCCGTCGTCAGCTCACCGCTGTCCTGCGTGTCGGATATGGCGGGGGATGCCACACCGCTGCTTGGCGTGTTGGGAGCGTCGGTGGAGGGGAGATCTGAATTATCCCCGGGGCCGGTACGCGAGCATCCTGCCGTCATGGCGCATATAAGCATAAGCGACAGCGTGCCCGCAATGCATTTTTGCGGCAAAGAGCCGCTTGCCGTTCTTTTTTTTATGTCCTTTATCCTCATCTTATCTAACCCTGATATGTTTTCTGATTTTTGTTTTTATTTAACATTTAATAAAATTAAGCCCGCGCGCGGCAGGCCGCTTTCATTCATTGTTTGTGTTTTTTGATACAGAATTATACAGATCTGACCGATCCGATACTGATCCTGCCTCTTTATTATATGCCCGCGGGGCTGATCTGTCAAGCCGCTTTTGTTAAGTTTTTTTTAATTGCAAAATAAATGCCTGTTTTTCTCAATATAGCGTTTGACAACTGCCCTCATGTGTTGTATAATATGTATGAAATCATTAGGAGGTCTTGTCTCGAATGAAAGATCAAAGATTTATAGGAACCGTGTCGCGCGGTGTGCGCGCACCAATAATAAGAAGCGGTGATGATATCGCCGCAATAGTTGCCGACAGTGTGCTGGCGGCGGCAAAGAGCGAGAATATTCCGTTTCATGACCGTGATGTCGTGGCGGTGACAGAGGCCGTTGTTGCACGTGCTCAGGGCAACTACGCCACCACCGCGCAGATAGCCGCGGACATTGCAAAAAAATTCCCGCGCGGACATATCGGCGTTATTCTGCCCATCCTCTCCCGTAACCGCTTTTCTGTCTGCCTCAGCGGAATTGCTGACGGCGTGAAAAAGATCACCCTCATGCTTGCTTACCCCTCCGATGAGGTCGGCAACCACCTGGTCGATCTTGATGCACTTGATGCGGCGGGAGTCAATCCTTATACCGATGTGCTGACAGAAGCAAAATTTGCCGAGCTGTTTGGCGAGTCACGCCATCCCTTTACCGGCGTAAACTATATAGATTTCTACAAAAAGCTCGTGGAGAGCCGCGGGTGCGAGTGCGAGGTCATACTTGCAAACGATCCCTGCGTTATACTTGATTATACAAAGGATGTCCTCTCCTGTGATATCCACAGCCGCGAGCGCACCCGCCGCAAGCTCAAAGCCGCTGGCGCTGAGACCGTATACGGGCTTGACGAGATCCTCACCGAATCTGTTGACGGCAGCGGATATAATGAGTACTACGGACTTCTCGGCTCAAACAAAGCAACGGATGAGAGCGTAAAGCTCTTTCCGCGTGCCTGCTTTGCGGTTGTAAACGACATTAAAAACCGCCTTGATGCCGCAACCGGCAAAAACATCGAGGTAATGATCTACGGTGACGGTGCGTTTAAGGATCCCATCGGCAAGATCTGGGAGCTTGCTGACCCGGTGGTCTCCCCGGCATTTACAGAGGGACTTGAGGGTACACCCAACGAGCTTAAACTTAAATATCTTGCTGATAACGACTTTGCCGACCTCAGCGGCGAGGAGCTTCGTGCCGCAATATCCGAGCGTATTCGCGAAAAGGACGGCGACCTTGTGGGTCAAATGGCATCGCAGGGAACTACCCCGCGCAGACTTACCGATCTTATCGGCTCGCTTTGCGACCTCACCTCCGGCAGCGGAGACAAGGGAACGCCCATCGTTTGGATTCAGGGCTACTTTGATAACTACACTAACTGATCCGCCCGAAAGGAAAAAACACAGATCATGGAAAACAAAAAATGGGTCGCAGGCTGGGGCTGCTGCGAGGATATCACAACCCAGACCATCACCGACCATATCGAGGATATAACATTCAGATATGTGATATATTCCACTCTCGCCTCCGAGGCGTTAAGAATACACTTTTCTAACCTGCAGGGCACAGAGCCGATAAAGGTAGATAAGGTCTATGTCGCACGCCGCCAAAACTGGAAGTGTGCAGTCCCCGGTACTGCTGTTGAAGTGCTTTTTGACGGCAAGAGCGGCTTTGCACTTGAGCCCGGAGAGGCTGTTGTCAGCGATCCTGCGGAATTCGCTACCGAACCCGGGGCAGAGTATTTTGTAAGTATGTATATAAAGGAAAGATGCGAGCTTCGCAGTGGTCACTGGAACAGCGGCGCTTACATTACAAAGTACTATTCACGCGGCGACTATGCCTCGGCGGATGAGATCCCCACGCTTACATATGGTGACGGCGGACCCTACGTATTTATAAATACCATTGATTATCTCACCGATGCCGCCAGCTCGGCAATAATCGCGTTTGGCGATTCCATTACCGCACAGCCCTGGCCGGATTGCTTCTCTCGCCGCTTGGTAGAGATGGGCGTGCGCCGCGGTGTGGTCCGCAAGGCTATCGGAGGCAGCCGCGTGCTGCGTGACTATTCCTGCCGCATCAAACAGCATTGGGGGCCTGCGGGCATAAAACGCTTTGAGCGCGATATCACTCAGGCAGGTGTCGATCGTGTGTTCCTGCTTCACGGCATCAACGATATAATCCACCCCGGTGAAAACAACCCCCTTTGCGGTATGGACGAGCTGCCTACCGCCGAGGAGCTGATCGATGGATATAAGCTCTATATCGAGACGGCACATCGCCACGGACTTAAGATATATCAGGGCACGGTCCTGCCTTGCCCGCGCTGCATGAAGGATGGCGGCGTTAAAGAGGAGATTCGTTGTGCGGCCAACGATTGGATTCGCACATCAGGCATGGCCGATGGCATCATCGATTTTGAAGCTGCTATGTGGCAGACAGAGGACCATAAGCAGATGATACCCGAGTATGATAGCGGCGATCACCTGCACCCGTCCCTCGCCGGCGCAAAGCATATGGCTTATACGATCCCCGAGGAGTACTTTATCTGATCTTGCTCGGGACCACACATCACGGCGTATTGCGCGAGTGATGTACGTGCTATACACAATTGAAGTGCACGCAGGCGAACGCCTGCGTGTGTTTCGGAAAAAAGACAGCGGCCCGCCGCTGTCTTTTCTCTTTTTGATAGTAGCTCCCGCGGTGTCGTGCCGCCGATGAGCCTTATCGCCGCACCGTCCGCAGGTAAAACAAAAATATTTTGCCGTAGGAACGATGGATATCGCAATTGTTTATGGCTATAGGCAAAAGAAATGACTTTCGCCAAGCATTCTCACACATGCGAAGGCTTGGCGAGAGTTTGAGCTTTAGATTATAGACATGCAGAAAGCAAGGGTTTACAAT
>CAYLLA010000038.1:0-4003 GCA_964384555.1 uncultured Ruminococcus sp.
ACGGCGGCATGGAGAACGGGTTCGGATACCTCAGCTCCGAAAAGCTTCTCGGAAAGAGCGATCTCGCCGACCTCTTTGCCTGTCATATCAACAACTTTTACGCTAGGCATTGCTTAATCCTCCTTCTCTCTCATGCTTTGATCGAGTCGCGGAGGAACACGATGCCGCCCTTGGCTCCGGGAATAGCTCCGCGGATGGCGATAAGGTTGTTCTCTTTGTCGATCTTGACTACGTTCAGATTAAGGATGGTGACCTGTTCGTGACCGTACTGACCTGCCATCTTCTTGTTCTTGAACACGCGGGACGGGCTGGAGTTAGCACCCATGGAACCGACTTCGCGGTGTACGGGGCCGACGCCGTGCGTCATTCTGAGCTTGTGGTGATTCCATCTCTTGATAACACCGGTGTATCCGTTTCCCTTAGTCGTACCGGTTACATCGACCTTATCGCCTACGGCGAAGGTTTCGACGGATACGACGTCGCCGACCGAATATGCCGAGCAATCGTCAAGACGGAACTCCTTGAGGTGGCGTTTCACCGCAAGTCCGTTCTTTTCAAAGTGTCCCGCATCGGGTTTATTGGTCTGCTTTGCTTTTGCATCCATAAAACCGAGCTGTACGGCCTCATAGCCGTCCTTTTCGGCAGTCTTGCGCTGTGCGACAACGCAGGGGCCTGCCTGAATCACCGTTACCGGTACGACATTTCCGACTTCGTCGAAGATCTGAGTCATACCGATCTTTTTACCGATAATTCCCTTTTTCATTTTTCCTCCTGTGGGTTATTGGTTGGCGTTTTTGGATTTTCCTTTCGGATTGCGCCAACTTGACCAACAAGCACCCTTTCGGGCTTGTTTTTAAGTTTTAGGGCCGCGGAGCATGTCCGCAGGCCGTGACATTCGCCGCCGCTCTTGATCTTTTAGGATCAGAGGGTCACCTGAATGTCAACGCCGGCGGGAAGCTCGATGTTCATCAGCTCCTCGGTCAGCTTCTTGGAAGGCTTAACGATATCGATAAGTCTCTTGTGGTTGCGAAGCTCGAACTGCTCACGGCTGTCCTTGTATTTGTGGACTGCACGAAGGATGGTAACGATCTCCTTCTCCGTGGGGAGCGGGATCGGTCCGGAGACCTCGGCACCGTTGCGCTTTGCAACCTCGACGATCTTTGCGGCCGCCGCATCGACCAGTGTGTGGTCGTAGCTCTTAAGGCGGATCCTGATCTTCTCTTTTACTGCCATTTCTTTTTCCTCCTTTTGGATTTACGCGCTGCGTATATTTAAATGTAGCTTTTGCGCGTTACTGCGTTCCATTTGGGGGATCGTTTTGCTTTTGCACCGTCCCGCGCGTTTCTTTTTGCTTCATACAAAAACCCGAAATCTGCCACCTCGTCAGTCACGACAAGACGACCGGCAAACTCCGGTATACACTGGGGGTGCTTGACATTACCCATCACCGCAGACGAAACATGTTCGACCGGCGGATCTCGCCCGTTTTTACGGACATACTCCACGAAAATTACCCGCCGCGGCGGTAGACCCCGACGGCAACCTTTCGCTTCAACGCACACTTCGCACATCAAGCTCTGATATTATACTATAAATAACGCAATTATGCAATAGGATCACGTGTAGAATTTTTACGATTTTTTGCGCGGATTTTTGTGCAATATTCACACATCACCATTAGCCTTTATAAGCGACTCGGCATTTTCAAGCAATCTCTGCCTCAGCCACTCCGGGCTTACTATCGTTACCGGCGCACCGAGTGCCATTATAGCGCCCAAAAAGGCCTCAACACTGCCGAATTCACAAATGTATCTGCTCTTTTTATCGCCGCGCCGCGCTGGCACACGCCCACTGATGAGGCGGCCGAGCTTTATGACGGTCAGCTTATCCGGTATCTCGAGTATAGCGGTATAGGGAATGCTCATCTGTGTCAGCTCGCTGTCATCTCCCAGATTCAGCGCCCCGCCCGCCGCCGAGATATCACCCATGGCGGCTATGCATTCAACATAATCATCCGGCTGTGCCACGCTGATGGTCGTGGGAAGCGCAAAATCCGCGGAATAGTAAAACCCGCGCCGGCTCTTATCATATTCGATTGGTGCCGCAAGCTCACGGCGCATATATTCAACATCTCGCGTAGCCTGTCGGCGAGAAACGCCAAAACGCTCGGAAAGGCGAACGGCATTGGGGTAAGAACCGTCCGCTATCTTTTTATGTAACCATCTTATCCGCTCATTCGCGTTTGCCGTTACGCCGCCCATATCATTGCCTCCACAGCCGCGGTGAGGTTCGCGGGGACTATTCCCCACCGCCGGTCATGCTCATCATATATTATATAATAAATAGGTAGGAAATCTCGGTCACAAATTCTTTATCAGTCGTCACTGCCCTGCCCAGCATCTGCATCCGCCGGCGCATCTGCGAGCGCGGGTGCAGGCTCGCACTCGGCAGTCGCGATCTCGGCCGTCTTGGTGTACGGCCCTGCAATAAACGCCACCGTGCGCACCATGATGTAGATCATCATGTTAAAGCAGAAGAAGGACTCGGTGAAGAAATACGCATTTGATACCTGCCCCGCAAAGTACGCCGCAATGAGCGATACCGATGCGGCGGCGGTAAGCACTGTGGCGGCAAGACCGACAGCGGCATATGCGCGCGGGCGAGCCTTTTTTTCGCCAAGCAGCATACGCAGCTCAAGCAGAAAGTAGAGCATAACGGATATCAGTGCCAGCTGAAGCAGCATCTTGTTGGGGCTGTTCATCTCCACCGTCATATCAAAATAGATCGTGGCCATGCCGGAAACGCCGCGCAATCCCGGGGCAAATCCAAGTATCACATACCACTCGCGCCAGCCCTTGCCGCTGAGCCTGCAAAAGAAATAGATCGCAGAGACGGCCGAGGCGATGATACCGATTATAATAAGCACGCCCTGTATGCGCAGACTGCGTGCGGTGTATGCGTTATCCACCGCGGCGGCTTTTTCAAAATAGGATGCCGCAGTACGCTCACTAAAGCAACGCCAAAGCTCGTGCATAAATGTTCCAAGCATCACGAACGCGGCATAGGCCGTGGCAAAGTAGACCGGAGCGGAATCACGCGCACCGACGTTGCACGTCACACAGCCGCGCGGACGGCAGGAGAATGCAAAGCCGACAGCCGCGAGAGTACCAATGATGCAGACGACATCCGCAAGCACCGGCAGAGCCGCACCGCGTGCAAAATAGCCTATCTCGGCATCATATGATAAAAGTATCGCCGCGGTCCTGAGCACGGCGGCCGAAAATGCTGCGACCAACACCAGCACCGCCCACAGGCGGGCGTTTACCTGCGGCAGAGCGTTGCCCTGCCCTGTTTTATTGTTTTTTTTGAGGTTATCTTTATTATTTGATATATTTGATGTTTGCTTTGTGTTAGTATCCATAGCGTTACCGGAGACTTCCGGGTCCTTTCCGGGCGACATGCGCCCTTTGCAGATCCTATTATAATACAAAATTATGAATTCATTGTGTACGCGGCGCTCTAATTTCGCCACCGGCACCCCATCGGGAAGAAAAAATGCAAAAAATCGCGACTTTTTTCAAAAAAGCTATTGACAAAACGCAAAAATGCGTGTATAATATCATCCGTTGACTTAAGACAGCAGGTTCCCGTAAAAGCGCAAGCCACCCTGCCGAGGTAAACACGATACTTGAAGCTCGTCTTCAATATATTTTGCGTGTCTTTCTCGGCGTGGAGCGTTTTCCGCGGGAGAAAGATATTTTTTTACCCTTTATGGGACCGATCAACGATCAAAGGAGATAATAACATGCCCAGCAACGCCATACTTGAGCAAAAGCAGCAGGTTGTTTCCGACCTTTCCGAACTGATCCGTAATTCCGTTTCCGGCGTTATTGTCAATTATCAGGGCATTACCGTTGATGACGACACCAAGATGCGTAAGGCACTGCGTGAAGCAGGCGTTAAGTATATGGTCGTTAAAAACACCCTGACCGGCAGAGCCTGC
>CAYLLA010000038.1:4013-17297 GCA_964384555.1 uncultured Ruminococcus sp.
ATCAAACAGCACCTCACCGGCATGACCGCTATTGCGATCAGCGAGAACGACGCGGTTGCACCCGCGAAGATCCTTAAGGAATACGCCGACAAGATCGAATCCTTCAAGCTTTTGACAGGATACGTAGACGGCAAGGTCCTCGACGAGGCTCAGGTAATCGAGCTCGCCCAGACTCCTTCCAAGGAAGTTCTCGTCAGCAAACTGCTTGGCAGCTTGCTCAGCCCGCTTTACAAGCTCGCATTTGTGCTTGACGCCGCATCCAAGAAGGACGCGGAGGAAGCCCCCGCGGCAGAAGCCGCTCCCGCAGAGGCCTGATAGGTCCGCGGATCTGAAATTTAAAAATATTAATCTATTCATTTTAGGAGGATTACTGAAATGGCATCCGAAAAGATTACTGCTATCGTAGAAGAGATAAAAGCTCTTACCATTCTTGAACTTTCTGACCTTGTTAAAGAGGTAGAGGAAACCTTTGGCGTCTCCGCCGCCGCTATGGTCTCCGGCCCTGTTGCCGGTGGCGCAGCTGCTCCCGCCGCTGCTGAAGAGAAGACCGAATTTGACGTTGTTCTTGCAAGCTTCGGCTCCAGCAAGCTCGGCGTTATCAAAGTCGTCCGTGAGATCACAGGTCTTGGACTTAAGGAAGCTAAGGAGCTCGTTGAGGGCGCTCCCAAGACTCTTAAGGAAGGCTGCTCCAAGGATGAGGCAGAGTCTATCAAGGCTCAGCTCACCGAGGCCGGCGCTACTGTCGAGATCAAATAATCGACCCTATACAACAAATCCTGCTGTAAAGGGACAGCCGAGCGTTATCGCTCGGCTGTTTCCTTTTACCTCATCTCGGTCAGATACCGCTGTAACGCAAGCTGCCCCGCGCGGCAGACTATTTGTTGGCGGATCATAAAAAACTGCAAATAAGTTCGATACCCCTATTGACAAATCGATGTTTATCGTTTATAATAAAAACGAAGATGATGAATTATCGTCTTCTCCCTCCGGCATTGCAAAAGCCGAGCTTTAAATGTAAGTATCCCGCTGACCGATATGCGGGTATATAAATGATCGGGTCGTAAGTATTCCGCTGACCGATATGCGGATCTATAAATGGTCGGGTCGAAGGTTTATCCCCTCGCTCTCAAGGCGAGGGGATTTTTTTAGAGTTGAGGTGCAAAAAATGTCGAGCATGACTTTATGCGGCTTTTACATATTAAAGGATGAATTCTTCACAGAGATGAATGATCCGTATCTAAAAAACAACAAAAACGAAAGTCGCCCATTCTATTATTGTGTCAGGGAGAGCCGCAAAGAACAAAATATATATTGGATGATTCCACTCTCAAGCAGGGTGGAAAAATACAAGCGTATAATCGAAGCTAAACTTGAACATAAAAGACCGTGCGACGGATTATACATATGCAAGCTGCCAAGCGGAGCAGAAAGTGCCTTTTTGATTCAAGACATCTTCCCTATTACAGATAAATACGTTGAACGCGCCTACACACTCGGTTCTAATCCTTTGATATTGCCATACAAAAAAGATGTTGATGCTATAGAGAATAAGGCGAAAAAAGTGATCCGTTTAATAAAAAACGGCATCAAGCTCACTCCAACATCACCGGATATCATCTCAATTCTCAAAAATCTGAACGGGAAGAATGCGAATAACAATTAATATTTCACCAAAAACGGGTCGGAGACATTTTCTCCGACCCGTTTTTGAATCACCACGACAATAAACAAAATCCTCTCACACCCGGCTTATCAGTGCGCGGGCGCTGCCGCGGAGGGTATAATCCCCAAGACCTGCGGGGATGAAAATGCTCTCCCCCGCCGCAAGAGCAACACTGCCGCCCGACCATTCCACAGTTCCCTGCCCCTCAAAGCAGAGGACGGAGTTAAAGGAATCCGCGCCCGCCGTAAAGCTGTCGCCGCCTCGGCCGAGCCTTACGGTAAAATATCTGCAGGAGGCAAGCACATCGTCAGCGCGGGAGCATTCAAACCTCTCCGCCTCGACCTCGTCTGGCGCAAATGAGCGCACAACGTCGCAGGCACGCTCCACATGCAGCTCGCGCGGCCGCCCCGAACTATCCACGCGCCCCCAGTCCCAAACGCGATAAGTAAGGTCGCAATTTTGCTGGATCTCGGCTATAAGTATTCCGCCGCCTATGGCATGTATCATACCGGAGGGGATGAAAAAGCACTCCCCTGCACTTACCTTTTTGCGGCAAAGCAGAGGGGATACATCCTCACCGCGCCCTGCCGCCGCGCGAAATTCGGCGGGATCTATGCCGTTGCGAAGCCCCATTATAAGCTCCGCGCCCGGCTCGGCTGCGATGATATACCACATCTCGGTCTTGCCGTTACCGCCCTCAACGCGGGCGGCGTAATCATCATCCGGGTGTACCTGCACCGACAGCCTGTCGGCGGCATCGATAAACTTTATAAGCAGAGGGAAGTTATCCCCCGGCGCAAAGCCCTCTCCCACCGCCGCGCCGCCGCTGAGGTCGATGTACTCGCCAAGCGTCATGCCGGCGTATATGCCGTCAAGTATGCGGCTCATGGCATCCTGCCGTACCGAAAGCTCCCATGTTTCGCCGATGGTGGCATCCGCCGCGTTATTGCCACCCGCTGTGGTCTTGCCAAAGCGCCGCGCGAGCGTTTTGCCACCCCAGATAGGGGATCTTGACGTATAGGAAACATGCATAGGATAGATCTCTGCCATTTTACGCTCCCAAGCCCCGCCGCGGCGGGGCTTTTTTGTTTTTAAGGTTTTTTTATTTTTTATGTAAAGATCTCAAGGGGGTCGCTCACCGTCATCTTTCACAGACGGCATCGACCTTTATCATTTTTTTGATCTTCCGCCGATCACGGCCGCAAGGGCCGCTGCAGTGCCGACAGCGGCGGCAGAAAGTGCCGCAAGGGCCGCCGTCTCGCCGTTTGTGCGTTTAAGTCTCTCGCGGCGTGCCTTTAGCTTTTGATCTCTCGCCTCGCCGCGTTTTATGTTGCGTGCCTCGCCGCGTGCTGGAGATGTGGGTATCTCGGGTGTGCGTTGTTCATCGCTGATATATCCCGGTGCGGGATCAAAAAGTCCTATCGGCGTTGATGTGGGATAAAGCCCCGAGCGCTTCAGATATCTGCGCGCGCGACCGCGATGTGCATCGCCGTCAAACGCCATTCCGTAGTTCCAATGCACGCGAGAGATGACCTCGCCCGACACCAGCTCAAGGCGACGTCCGAACTCGGAGTGCGAGAGTATCGCCTTATTGCAGATGATGATATCCTCCCCTGCCTTAAGGGCAGTGCCGTAGCAGGCGTTAAAATCGTCAACGCCCAGCCCTGCCGCTTCTGCCTCTGCCGACCGCACCCAAACAACAAGGGTAGAGCGCGGCGCGATCACAGTCCCCGCGGGGATGCGCCATGTGCGAGCCTCGCTTGGCGCTTTGCCTGTGGTGTGCCAAAGCCTGAGGGTCATTCCTCCAAGCTCCTGTGCGCGGGATGAGGAATTATAGAGCGTAAGGTAAGGGTACGGATCGTCTATCGTTACGCCGCCGTGTTCCGCCGCCATGCTGTAGGGCAGCACCTCGGTCATCGTTACCGGCGAAATGATGGTAGATGCGGTCGCCATGGCGCGGCGAGAGCCGTCCACCTCCGCGGTCACAACAACGCAGAGCCTGTGCAGGTCGGCATGCTCCGGGACGGAACGGCTGATGCGCACAGACCTGCCTGCCGCCATATCGCCGCAATGCACCACGCAATACGGCTCCTCGTCCCTGATATCCAGTCCCGCGGTGCTTGAGATATAAAGCTCGGCGCGAACGTCGCGCAATTTATCCTCGCCGGAGTTGGTCACTCGCAGTCGCACGGCAGTGCCGCGGCGCGTATTGTATGACATTCCGCTCTCGATGGCACCGATAGTTACCTGCCGCCTGTTTTCTATCCAAACAGGGGCGGTGACCGAATACTTGCCCGGAGCCGTTATGCGCAGGTAGTAATAATCAAATTCGGGCAGTAGGGTGGGGGTCCATTTTATAGAACGCCGCGCGCCAGCGTTTTTGGACGCAACGACTATATTATCCTCCGCCACTATCTCGATCCTGCCGATGCCGCCCTCGTCCTCGGTGGAGATATCAATATCAAAATCAAGCTTTTCGGGTGCGTTGAGACGAGAGCCGAGCCACTGTCCGTTTACGCGGTATTTGATCTTAAGCGTAGGCTCGGCCGCGGTATAGGTGCGGCGCGCCCTAAATGCATCCATTATATTCTCGCGTGTCAGGGACGGTGCCAAAACAAAGCCTATGGCGCGTCTGGCCGTAGTCCAGTTGGCGGAGTGGTTATCCTCGTTTGAGACAGGTCCCGTATGCCAGCCGGCGGCAAGGGATGCGGCATACTCGCGGTCATATGACCCCTCACGTATCTCGGAGAGGCAGACATGCTCATCCGCGCCCGGTGTGAGGTAGGCAAACTCATCAAAGTTGCCCCAAGGGTAGCCGGGGTGGTTGAACATTGCAACAGCGGAGCTATCCTCGGATATTTTGCTGTAAAGCTCGGGGAGCGTGGTGGTGAATATGCGGTTTTGTATTTCGGATGCGCCGAGAACATTCATGTGTCCCCAGTAGCCGCACTTCATGTTCCAAGTCATCTCATATCCGTAAAGTGCCGCAAAGTGACCCGGATCTTCAAATTCGTCCGCCACCTCTATCAGGCGGTCCTGCGACTCCTCATCATCCACCACATAATGCGAATGATCTGTCACGGCAAAATAGTCAACGCCGCCGACATCACGTGCGTACCTGTAAGCATCGGCAGGTGTGCCAACGCCATCTGAGGTGGATGTATGTGTATGCACTTCGCCGCGATAGGCAAAAAGCTCGCTCATGTCCGAGACCGAAAAATCCACCCGCCGCACGGTCTTGTTGCCGAGCATATCGCAAAGCTCAAGGCGGAGAGTGTGATCTCCCACCCGCATGAGGCGAGGTGCGGCAAGGCGCACACCATCTGCGCTCCAATCCGCCGCGGATGTAACATCGCGGCCGTCAAGCAGCAGGCGGCACTCGGAGAGCCGCACGCCCGAGATATCGAACCAGCTTGCCGTTATATCAAGATTCCCGCCAATGTCATATGCGTAGCGCTGTGTGGGGCGCATTGAGAGGATGCGCGGGCCTGCGTTATCGAACACGGCGGCAGTGAGTGACGTGACCACCGACTCGCGCGTGCCGTTTGTTGCACCAATTGAATATTCAAGCCGCGACATGCGCTCAATAAGCTTGCGCGGGATCGATGCATGCCAAAGGCCGTCCTCCCCCGCCACGGCATTAAGGCGAACCGTCTTGCCGTCTGCCGCAACATCCGCCCAAGCGGCGGTCACGGCGCCCTCCCCGTTCGGGGTCAGCGCGGCAAATACTATCTCATGCCCATCGTCACCGATATACAACTCACCCTCGGGCGAGAGCGGCAGGATCAGGGGCGTGGGAGAGTCGGCATTCGGCAGTGCTTGCATGGAGCTGAGCAGCCCCGGAGTCGGGTCGGCATTATGTCGCAGATTTACCGCTACATCGGGATGGCGCAGATCTATCCCCCACTCGGAGGCGCGGCGCACATGCGCATCCCACCTGCCCCAGACATTGTTATAGGTAAGCGTGTAAACGGCATCCGCCGTATCCCCTCCGCGCGGGACAAGGCTTATAAGCCATGGGTTGTATTCATACGGGAACGGCTCAGCATCGACCTTAACATGCACCGCGCCACTATCACCGCGTTCGGCGTAACCGACAGAAATTATCTTTATCTCTGCTGGGTCTGCAGGGGGAACGGGCGGATAGTACATTGAATTAAGATCCGCGCAAAACTCGGCCGGGGTCGTGGCGTCGCGCCCCGACTTACCAATGCCGAAATTGCGCTTCATTATCGGCCACCATACCGCTACCTCGCCCGCGTGCAGGATGGTCCCGCGCTCAAGCGCCAGCGGATAGCGCACGGGGGAGGTCAGCTCGGAGGTGAGCAAAAGATCCCAATCATAAAGATCCACATCCTTGCCGCCCGCAGCGTAAAGTTCAAGATATGCGGCGTGCTCCGCGCCCTTTGCCCTCAAAAACATCTCGGTTATGATCACAGGGGGAGGTGCGGGGAGAGACACGACCTCAAGCGAATAGTCCCCGCGCATGCCACCGCCGGATATTGTATAGGAGAGCCGCCCCGCCGTCATTGCCGCGGCGGGAATATGTGCCGAATATATCTCAAACGCCCGCTCCCCGCATGAAAAGGAATCACACGGTGTCATTAGGCGTGTTTCAAACGATGCGCCGCAGGGCGAGAGTGACAGCTCAAGCCTTGGCGGCAGTTCCCCCTCAAGCGTGGCCGCGGAATGCTCGATAGCCGCAAATATATCCTGTCCGTGCCCCACCACGGCATACGCCGCAGGTGAATGCCACAGTTTTATGTTGTCCTTACCGATAGTATTCATTGGTTTTTCCCCTTCCCCGAAGTGATGGCCTGTCTATCAGACAGAATGCTCGTTGATTATATATTACATTAATATACTTATATTAATTATACCACTAACCGCCCGCCGCCGCAAGTGCAAATTAAAACTTTACGCAGATATCGAAAATAAAAGATGATAATATAATTCTCCCGCGCGGTCGAGATAAAAAAGCATCCGCAGGCGGACATATCGCCCGCACGGCAGATGCTTTTATGATACTTTTATTTCATCCCCGGCCGAGCATCATCACCCGACCACAGTTGGCGCAAGCAGGCAGGCGACTATCAAACGATGCCCGCGCCGACAGTGCGCTCCCAGCTATTATAGCTGATATAGGGCGAGCGCTCGTCATTCGCGCCGCGACCGTCCATGGAAAGGATCGGCTCCTCAAGCTCGGCTATGCGCTCCACCTCACCGTCAAGCCATGCATCAAGCCGCGCCATGGTAGATTCAAGGCGCAGGCGAAGACCGCCGAGGCGCTGTTCCTGTGCCGAAAAGCCAAAGGTCTTGTTTTCGGCATACCATTGACGGCGGAACGCATCAACAAACTCATCAAGCTCGCTGATTATCGCGGGTATATCCCTGTGTGCCAAGCGGCGCACGGCCTCGCGGTTGCCGTCAAGATACGCGGCGCGAATGCGCAGAGTAAGGTCGCACTTATCCGCCAGCAGTGCACAAAGCGTGCCGAGTGTGCGGAAGATATACCCCCACCTCTCATTCGACTCATGCTCCAGCAAGCTCACGGCGGCATTTTTGTAAAACTCGGGTGCTTCGTCATCGACATGCCAGTCCATCAGGCCCTCAAGCGGATCGTTAAAGAGCAGATATTTCGATGGGCAGACCGGGTGCGACATTTCACTCGGAGATGTTCCCGGGAGCGCATTGGGCAGATCAAACAGCATAAGCTCCGAAAAGCTCATGCCAAAGACAGTGCGGGCACGCGCCTCAAGCCATGAGTCATCCGCCGCCTTGCCGTGATAGAGCCGCTCGGCAAAATAAAGCAGAGTAGGCAGGGTGGAAAATTGCGATGCCTCGCCGCCGTTATCTCCCCAGCCTGTTACTATCACGCTGGACAGCCCATGCTCGGCACAGGAGTCAAGCTGCAGGCGGGTAGATGCAAGTGAGAACGCATTGTGCGGTGCAAAACCGGACCACTTCCATGCACCGCCCGCAAACACGAGCGGATTGTCAAATTTTTGATGGCACTCTACCATGTGGTCAAAGATCTGGCGGTCAAGCGAATAATAATCCCAGTAAACAAGTGTCACGTTTTTCGGGACCTTTGCCATTATCTCGGGGGATATCTCTCCCTCGCGCACGCGATAAGCACCGCCAAACGCCATACGGAAGAACATATCGCTCCACATCATGGGGCGGTAGCCCACCTCGTCGCACATTGCGGCAACACGCTCAAGGTGCTCAAGCATTATCTCGGGCGCGGGGCGGTGACCGTTGTGAGTCAGGTATCTGCCGCGACCCAGCATGTGCGCTTCATCCATACCGATGTTGATCCTGTTTGAGCGGAACACGCCGCGGCAGGTCTCAAGGCAGGCGCGAATAAAGTCATATGTGCGCTCCTCGCCGACCATGAGGATATCATCGCAGTCCCAGATCTTGGACATTCCCGGCCAGCGCAGAGCGGTGGCAAGGTGAGCCAGCGTTTGAATGCAGGGGATCACCTCAATACCGAACCTATCTGCATAGTCATCTATCTCGCGCAGCTCCTCTGCACTGTAGCGACCGCGCATGCGGCCAAAGTAGGGATACTTTTTTACCTCGTATGTATCCTCGGTGTAGAGCATGAAAGAGTCATATCCCATCACCGCCAAAAGGCGAATAAGCTTTTTGGCACCATCAACGCTCGGCACGGCGTTGCGGGAGGCATCCGCCATATAGCAAAGCATATCGCACTGACCGACCTCACGATATTCTTCCCCCTCATTCATTGCGGTGGCAAGGAGGGAAAGAGCGCGGAAGAACTCATGCTTTTTGCGGTATGTCAGAATATATCCGTCGCCCTCGCGGCACACGGACAGCGCCTCCCCCTCGGCAACCTTGACCGTGGTTCCCGAGGCACTGCGGCGCAGACCAAGCATCGGTATGACCTCGTTGGCGGCAGACAGGAGCGCATTATCGCTGCAGATCAGGTTTACATTTTTAGACATGGTGTGATCTCCTTTTCTCCGATCGCGGCGGGCTTTACCCACCGTCCCGACCGGCTGTTTTTTATAGGGGAATATATTTTGGGTGTTTTGCTTTTATTTGATCATCGGGCAGTTAGAGCCTCGGTCCGCGCGGCTGTGCCTCGTCACCCACCGATGCCGGAAAGCTTACGGAAGAGATCGGCATATATCGGGTCGCGGTGTATCCGGCGAACATAAACAAACGGCTCGCGCGCGGCATCAAATGCATAGCGGCAATCGGAGGTTACATACGGGCGCGGCAGGACCACCATATCAAGCGCCTCAGGCTTTGTAAGGCACGCCACGGCGGTAACATCCCATATCACCTTTGACCAACCGTAGGGCTGATCGGTATATGATGCGGTGATATCACAAAGATAATCGCAAAGCTCGCCCTTGCCGCGCAGATAGTATTCCACCTCAGGGATGGTAGTGATAAAGGCACTGCAAACGCCGTTGCAGGGGATCTGCAAAAGCGGCATTTTAGAATCAAACACCGTTTGCGCCGCGGGGATATCCTGCCGCAGATTAAATTCACGCGTGTCGGGATAGTCCAAGGCATGCCCGCCCAGCCAGATCAGCGCGGCACGCTCGCATATGCGCGGCTCTTTTATGATGGCGGCCGCAACGTTGGTGATAGCTCCTATCGCCACTATATAAACGCGCTCGTCGCTCTCCATTACGGTGCGGATGATGTTATCGCAGGCCTCCGACTCAACAAGGTCGCCGCGCGCGGTCATAAATCGCTCAGAGCCGCGGTATATGGGTATCGACTCCGCTTTTTTCGCGTCCGTGAGCTTGGTAATATGAAATATCTCGCGCCGGCTCTTTTCCATACCGTCGGCCGCGGATGATGACCGCCTGTTAAAAAACGGCGCTGCGTTTATCGACGATATCTCAATTCTGTCATCGGACAGCATGGCATAAGCAATAGCATACTGGTCATCTACCTCGTTATACGCATCGGTATCGAGAATGATCCGCTTGCGTTCGCTGCCCTTAAGCGCCTCGATCAACTGCGCAGGTGTAAGTTTTTCCATGATGAGCCTCCGTTTTATCTTAAGCTTGAATATTTCTGTCTGCGGGATGCCCCGCAAAGTCTTACTCGACCGATCAAAGCACAGCTTTACGATCGATCATTTTTCTTTTGCCTTATAGTAGAGCATGCAGTGGCAGTAGCCCTCAAAATCAGGGTCGGCCATCTGCTCGCGAAAAGCGCGGCAGATGCATTTGGTGTCCTCGCTCTGCTCACGCACACAGGGACAGTACCCACCTGTGCGGCGCAGTCCCTCTCTCACCGCCGCAACAACGGCGGCATCCTCGTTGAGCCTTATCGCGGGCTTCATGCACGAGCCTCCGCTGCACGCACGAACTCAAGCACTGCCGCCTTGTCCATATATCTGCTGACCGAGTCAAGCAGACGGCCGCCGCGAAGCACCGCAAGGGTGGGAATAAATTTGATTTCAAATCTGTTTGCCAGCTCCGGCTCCTCGTCAACATTCACCTTGCAAACGGTGATCTCAGGGTGCTCGGCGGCGACCTCCGCAATTATCGGAGCTATCATGCGGCATGGACCGCACCACTCCGCCCAAAAATCTATCAGCACAGTGCCATCAGCACCGCCCACGACCTCATCATACGTGGCCGCTGTAAGCTTTATCTCCATGATCGTTATCATCCTTTCAACAGTCATACTACCTTTGTATGACCTTTTGTCGCAGGGCTCCACGCCCCGCCGATCTTATTATACAACAAAAAAAGCTCCCGCGCAATAAAAAAACCGTAATATGCGAAAAAAACATATAAAAACAGGGGGAGAGCGCAAAGAAAGACGTGCGCGTCATTCATAAAATGCTCGCACCTCTTTGCTGCCCTCCCCCTTTTTATTTCCGCACCATCAGATCACAAGCAACATTTTGGTACTCATACAACTTTTGAGTCTCCCGATCGTTGATACAAGACCGCTTTGTCGATATTTCCGGCGATTGGCGAATTTTCATTCCGACGATTGGCGGGATTTTATTCCGACGTTTGGCGGATGCGGAGTCACGGTTCGAGGGTCACGGTCAATTTTACGGGGTTATGGTCGGAGTTTTTAAAGCCCAGGTCCACTGTTTCCACGTGATCGAGGCAGACGTTCGGTGAGATGATAAAGCCATCCAGCACATATGTTTGGCTATCTGCGGCAAGCGGGCGGTCAAGCAGGCGGCAGGTGGCGTGGGAGCTGTCATAGGCGTAGCTAAAGCCCGCGGGCAGGTCGGCCGCATCAAGGCTGCCTGGCATCCACACGTCTCCCGCTACCGGGTATATATCCCACGTGCCGGGAAAGGCCTGATTAAAATCGCCGCCCGCGATAACGTAATTGCCCTTTTCGTATTCCGCCGCAAGCAGCTCCATCAGCTGTTTGGTTTGAGCTATCTTTCCCTCGCCATCGTCATATGCCTCAAGGTGCAGGTTGACAAGCACGACTTCACGGTCACTGCCCTCCAGCGGCAGGCGCGTGACCAGCAGGCAACGTTTTAGGTTTGCGGTGCTGACAGGCCATGAGAAGGGGCACGGCAGGGCAACCCGCTCCGGCGTGCCGTCCACCGCTTTATCGGTAAGCGTTGCAATGCCGCTTGCCACTCGGCCTATCGGCGGCCACGGAATTGGCACAAAGCCGCATTTATAGTTATACGCCAGCGCCGCACTACCGCGATACGCCTGCGTGACGGAGCTAAGCTCATCCACACCGCCGGTGCGGGAGGAGTTTACATCCACCTCCTGCAGCAGCCACGCATCCGCGGGGCGGGAGGCGATAACATGTCCGATGGCCGCAAGATTTGCCGCCACCTCCTCATCGGTGGGGTTGACCTTACTGCCGCCGTCCATAAAGAAATCCGCACCCGCGCCCAGTCCCGCGTAGCCGATGTTCCAGCTGTAGATCGTCAGCTGTGCGCCGGGGGAGACGGCCGAGCCGTCCTGCCGTTCCCACATATCCGCCGCCTGCCTATCCGCGGGACGGTACTCGGTTACCGTGAGGTAGCCCACAAGCGCTGCCACGGCAAGTATCACCACACCCACGACCGATATGAGTATCCTCAACCAAAGATGTTTTTTCATATCACACAAACCTCCGTTTTGGGTTTTATCTTTAATTGATTATACCACAGCGCAGGATGTTTTTCAAGCGCCAATAAAGACACGGTCATATTTTTTCCGAAAAGCACACCCGGGGGCGATATCACCCGAATAAATGATCTCTTTGTATTTCCCCTTTGCCTTTGCCACGATCGTCTTGTCCTCCGCTTTGGTCGCGCCAAACACGGCGGTCAGATTTTTCTCAAACGAAGCGCAAAAGAACTGCCACACAGCAAAGGGCATCCCTATGTATTTCATACTGATTCCTTCTTCCCCAAATACCGTCCGCATTCCTGTTCCAGTGCTTGCCATGTGGGGTATTTTGCGCCGGTATTTTCGAAAAACCGCTTGATATCATGGTTCAGCGCATTCATCTCACCTACTGCGTTCATGGCATGGTCAGAGGCGCAGATTTTACCAAGGCTTGTGGCGCACATGAGCTTAAAAAAACGCAAACAGGTCTTGCGATAAGCGGCACTCTCAAAATCAGTGTCCGCTTTCGGCAGAATTTCGTGTCCGGCGTTTCGGATGGCACGGTAGCCCTCAATATTGGCATCGATCAGCCGATTTAAGTAAGCGGTATTCCCCTTGAGCCTTTTAAGGTCACCGTCTGTTTTGTAGCAGGCGAATGCTGCCGGAAGCACAAATGCCGCATGGCACAGTAAATAATCTTCCATGTTCGGTTCGTAGACCACCTTGAATTTCATTCCGACAAAGATCTCGTCGATCAGCGCTTTATTGGAGGGCGCACCCCGCAACTGACCGATGGTGATCTTCTTCAAATCCATGGAAACCACCCGGTCGGCTTCCCGATGACCTGCCGAAAGAGAAAAGGCAAACAGCACATTTTTCTCCGGCAGAAGTGCGGCAATTTCTGATGCTCGTACGTTGTTTCCAACAAAAACGATGTTCTTCGCACGGCTTGCCCGCAGCGTGTCAATCACCGATTCGATCTGTGTGTAGCGCACGACCACGAAAATCACATCATACGGATCTTCCGGCTTTAGCTCGGTCACCACCGGAATATGGCTAACGGTTGCCCACGGTGAAAAGATGCTCTTGATCTTCAGTCCGTTCTTCTGGATTTCGTTACCCCATGCGCCCCGTGCCAGCAGCGTGACATCCTTTCCGGCCCGAAACAGGTCATTCGCCAGATTGCAGCCCAGAACACCTGCGCCCAATACCAAAATTTTCATCGTCAAATCGCCTCTCTTTCTCACTTGTTTCGCCGAAAGCCCTGTTCATCCACATATTCGGGGTGTTCTTTCAGATATTCGTCTTTGTCCCCGCAGATGGAATAATCGCACTTGCAGCCATCAGCGCAGGTGGTCGTCCGTACCAGCCGTGCGTGGAGCAGCTCCATGGCGGCATAATCGGGATTGCACATGGCTGGCATGATTTCTAATAAATCATGCTGTTTGGCAAATTCCGCAATGGGACAGGCAGTAAATTCGTAATAAATCGGTTTATCCTTGCCGTATGGTGCAACGGACATTTCGTAGTCATGCC
>CAYLLA010000039.1:0-17142 GCA_964384555.1 uncultured Ruminococcus sp.
ATTTTCACCTATAGACATTTAAAATATCTATATCCATCGTTTCGGCTACAAGATTCCATTCAATTTGAGATCCGCCTTGCGGATCTCTTCATCGATCATCGCCGCAGGCGATGCATATCATCGCGCAGCGTGTATGTGATCCGCCAGCATATCATCAATACAATATAATTATAATCCACTCGGGGCGGGTTGTCAAGTCGCAGGTTACAGGCAGTGGGCGGCAGATAGTGAAAAAAGCATTTTTGATGTTGACTTTGGTCGGGGCATGTGGTATAATAACATGAAACTTTATACTCGGCGAGTCTGCTCGCCGGGTGAAAACAAGCCATGAAAGGAAAAAATCATGAAACACACAAGCCTTGTATCAAAGCTCATCGCCGCGTCGATGTCCCTTTTGATGCTCATGGGTACTCTTTGTGCGTGTGCCGACCCCTCACAGGGTGGCGATACCACAGAGCCCGAGACCACAGCCTCAGTTGACATCCCGGAAACTACTGCCGATATTTACGCCGATGTACCTACCGGTAATTTTGACAATGCAGAGGTGCACGTGCTTAACAACACCAGCACATGGGCACTCACGACCATGGAGTCCAGCGAGCAGCTGGGTGATACCATTGCCGATGCCATTACAAAGCGCAACGGTATAGTTGAATCCAAGCTCAATGTTAAGATCGTCTACGACTCTAACACCAACGTCCAACAGGCCATGATCGCCGACCAGGATACCCAGACCCACTACTACGATTTTTATTTTGACTCTGCCTCCAGCAACACAAAGCTTGCAATTGAGGGAAGACTTGAAAATCTTAAAGCGCAGGATGCCATTCAGCTTGATAAAGAATGGTGGTATCCCGCATCCACCAGCAGCGTAGCGATCGGCGATGCCGTTTACATGGCATTCTCCGATGCTCACCTCCACTATCACGAGGGCTTTTATGTTACCGTCTTCAACAAGGACCTTATGGGCAACTATGAGGGACTTGATGACCCCTACAAGCTCGTTGAGGATGGCACATGGACTATAGAAAAGCTCAATGCCATGTCCAAGATCGTGGCTACCGACCTTGATGCCAACGGCAAAAAGAATATCACCGATGCCTCCAGCATCTACGGCCTTACCGCGCACTACAATGCCGGCGTTATGATGATGACCGGTTTTGATACCTCTCTGCTCAACTACGAGGGTAACAATATCCCCCTGGCAAACTATGCAGGTGCTAACGAAAAGTTGATCAATGCCTACACAAAGGTACTGCAGACTCTCTACAACACCACCCTTTGCGGCAGCTCGATCAGTGATGGCTACTCCAATCTCGGCGGCAACCAGAACAAGGTCTTTACCGAGGGTCGCGCACTCTTCCTCTATGAGGTCACAGGTACCCTCAAGCAGCACCGTGACGATCCCTTTACATACGGTATAGTTCCCTCTCCCAAGTATAACGAGGAGCAACAGAACTACGTCTCCCCCATCGCCGTAACGGTCGGTGCGCTCTGCATCCCCGTTGGCTCTCCCGATGTTGAACGCGCCGCCATCATCGCCGAGAACCTTGCCGCAACCTCCCACGAGGTCGTAAAGCCTGCTTACTACACCATTACCCTTTGCTACAAGTACAGCAAGGATCCCCAGTCTATCTCCATTCTTGATACCGTTTACAAGAGCGGTCAGTTTGAGCTTGCATACGTTTACGGCTTCGGTTCTGTAAGAAACACGATAGAGAACGCCTTTAAGGCCAACAAGGCGGATATCACCTCCAGCCTTGCAGGCGTTAAAAAGGTAGTTAACAATGCTATCAACAAGGCCAGAGTAGGTCTTGGAATAGACTGATACATCCTATAACAAAAGGAGAAAAACAAAATGAAAAAAATAATATCCCTCATCATCACACTTGTGATGGTAGCGGCACTTGCGCTCACCGCCACCGCCGCCAACCCTGCCGACGGTCTTGTTACCGACGGTCTTATCGTTCACTACACCTTTGACGAGTATGATCCCGCCACCCAGACCTACGCCGGCACAGTTGCCAACGCTCCCCTTGCCATCGAAAAGATGATGGGTACAGCCAACGTCAGCGACGGTCCTGTAGGCAAGGCCGCATACTTTGACGGCGAGACTGTCTTCCAGGCCGATCCCACCGTTTTCGGCACAAATTACAATGCTCTTAACGCTCTCACATACTCCATGTGGGTGTATGCCGATGCCTTCCCCGTAACAAAGGAAGACGGCAACCAGTATCCCGTTACCACATTCAGCTGGGATGTTGGCTCCTATCACCTTATCTTCGTATGGGGCGACTACCCCGGCTCCTGCCAGATGACAGTTAAGGGCGCAACCGCTCCTACCGGCGGTGCATATTCCACCAGCACTTACTACCGTACTCCCCCGGCAGAGACCGGCAAGTGGGTACTTATGACCTGGACATACGATGTCAACACCGCAACAGCTAACTACTACGCCAACGGCGAGCTTTTGGAGACAGCCACATACACCGCCGCAGTTCCGATCAATATTGACGGCATCAGCATTGGCGGTCACTACGAGTACAAGAACTTCTACAAGGGCTACATCGATGATCTTCGCATCTACGACCGTGTGCTCAGTGCAGATGAGATCTCCCAGCTCTACCTCTCCGGCAACGATGCAGTAGTTCCCGCACCCACCGCGGTAGCCGATGTTGAGGCCACTCAGCCCGAGACCACTGCGGCTCTTTACGAGCCCGAGGCCACTGCTGCTCCCGCCGATGATACCACCGCAGAGACACCTGCCGACACCACTGCCGCTCCTGTAGTTGATACTACAGCCGACGCAGGCAACGATGCCGAAACCACTGTCGCCCCCGCCGTCGAAAAGAGCGGTTGCGGCTCAGCCATCGCCGGCACTGCCGCCATCACCATGGCAGTTGCAGTCCTTGGCGGCGCACTTATCGCAAAAAAAGAAGATAAATAATTATTCTCTAACAGCCTGCGGTCATCCGCAGGCTGTAAAAAGACCAAAACAGCGGTCAAAACCGGTTTTGATCCGTCAACAAACAAGGAGGGCGCGCCGCAGGCGGGCCGCAACAAAGATATGAAAGACTTAACCTCCGCCGCGGGCCAAAAGCGCGGTCTGTTTATAGTTCTTGAGGGCGGCGACGGCTGCGGCAAGACCACCCAAGCGGCAGAGCTTTGCCGCCGTCTTACCGAGGCGCGCGGGCGGCGCTGTCTTTCCGAGCGCGAGCCGGACCAGCGTGATATCGTTGGCGCGGTGATACGCGCATCCTATTTCGGCAGTGTAAAGCTCCTGCCGGAATCTGTGGCCTATATGCATGTGGCGGACAGGCTTGAGCATATCGATTTTATGCTCCCCAAGCTTTTGGAGGGTCAGGATATCGTTTGCGACAGATATTATATCTCAAACATGGCCTACAACCGCACCGATCGCCTATCGATGGAGCAGATATACGAGCTTAATCGCCCCTGCTTTGAATCGCTTGACCCGGATCTGATCATATATCTTGATGTCACCCCCGAGGTATCGGCCGCACGCCGTGCCGCGGACAGATCATCACGCGAGACCTACGATGCCGATGAAACACAGCGGCGCGTGCTTGCGGGATATAATGATGCGCTGGCATATCTTGGCGAGCGCGGGCGGCGCATTGCGCGCATCAATGCCGATCTCCCTGCCGCGGAGGTCTCCGAGGCCATATGGGCGGCAGTTTGCGAGTTGTTATAAAAAATAAAGGGACAGTACCAAGGCTTAGATCAAGTCTTGGCGCTGTCCCTTGTTTTAAAAAAGAGGTAATCAACATGAAAAAAACAGGATCACACACCCAAATGTATCTTTTAAGACTCACCGCGGCACTGCTTATCCTTTTAATGCTGATGCCGTCTGCAATTGCCTGCACGCAGGGCGGAGGGGTGGATACCACCGGCGCGCCCGAGTCATCAAACGCGCCGCAGGATGATACCACCGCGCCCGCGACCGACGGCGATACCGCAACATCCGCCCCCGAGACAACAAAAGAAGAAGAGAAAAAAGAGGTGAGATCATTGAAGGTCTTGGCAATAGGTAACAGCTTTTCGACAGATGCAATGCAATATCTGTGGCAGATCTGCCGCGATGGCGGCGTTGAGGAGGTAGTGCTTGGCAACCTTTATTACGGCGGTTGCAGCATAAACCAGCACCTGGCGTTTGCAAAGTCGGATAGTGACTCCTATACATACTACAAAAACACCACCGGCGAGTGGAAAAAAACAGAAAAATATAAGATGTCCCAGGCACTGGCCGATGAAGAGTGGGATATAGTTACCTTTCAGCAGACCTCAAAGACCTGCGGTCTGCGCTCAAGCTATTCCTCCCTCCCCGCGCTCGTCTCGCACGTGCGCGGCAAGCTGCCCGCGGCACGCTTTATGTTCCATATGACATGGGCATACCAGCAGGACAGCACACACGCATCCTTCCCAAACTATGATAAGAGCCAGCAAAAGATGTATGATATGATCATCGATTGCACCCGCGAGTGCGTTGAAAAGAGCGGCAGCTTTGAGACGGTCATTCCCTGCATGACATCTATACAAAACGCCCGCACATCCTTCCTTGGCGATACCCTCACGCGTGACGGCTATCACCTTGATTACAACATAGGCCGCTATATTGCGGGCCTTACCTGGTATGCCGTGCTGACGGGCGGGGACGTGGATGCGATAAAGTATAATCCCTCAACCGCCGCCATCAGTGAGGATATGCTGGCAGTGGCACGCGAGGCGGTCAAAAACGCCATGGCAAGCCCGCTTGCGGTGACCGAATCCGCGATCAAGACCGGCAAGCACGCGGACGGCGCATCGGCAGATGACCCGACGGTTGAGCTTATCCCCGCCGATTTCTTTGAGGCGGATAAGACCTTGGCCGCCGCAAACGGTGTGGATCTTACAAAATATACCCTCCTTGAGTGGGGATATCTTGAAAATACCTACTGGAACTGCACATCCAAAGCCGACACACAGACCCCCGGCACGTCAAGCTCTACCTATCACCAAAATGTCTGCTCTGATCGTAAGTATTCGCTGGGCGAGCTGCCACTCGGCACGCTGTTTATTGCGGACGAGGGCTGGCAGTACCGTATAGATATCTATACCGATGCCGATCAAAAGTATGGCGGCAAGCGCCCGGGCATGATAACACAGCGCTTCTATCAGCTGGATGCCGCCCTTATGGGCAATGCAACATTGCTTGCATGGAATATTTCATCCAACCCCAAGCGCGATATATCAAAGATCTACGCTCAGGCGGCCTGCCACCTCCGCGTGTACCTGCCCAAGCAGTAAGGTATCGCGCAGCGATAAAAGAATAAAAAAAGACAGCGGCTATGCCGCTGTCTTTTTCGCGGGCGACCTGCGGTCGCCTTGCGTGAGTAGTATTTGCGCTGCGCGCAAGTTATATTCCGCGCTTTGCGCGGAGTGATATGTTCCGCTTCGCGGAACGTGATACGCACGCGGCTTGCGCCGCGTGCGTTGACTGACACGCTCCGCGCATCAGTCTTGTTCTATCATTGCTATAAGGCCGCGGCCGATGGTCACCATAAAGGCGGCGGCATCCGGCAGCTGCTCCGCGCGGAAGTTCTTAAGGAAGGAATCCGCCTCGTATGTAAACTCGCCCTTATAGTTTATATCATGCAGGGCGCGGCAGATGGACGGCCAATCCATCCTGCCCATGCCGGGCAGTGTGTGGGTATCCTCGCGGAAGTTATTATCATGCACGTGGAGCGCACCAAGGCGATCGTGGCCGAGTATCCTTATCGACTCGGCAGCGTCCTCGCCAACCAGTCCGCAGTGACCGAGGTCGAGGCAAGCGGTCACCCACTCGCTGTCAAGCTCATCGATAAACTGTGCAAGCTCCTCGGGGCGCGCCGCAACATCGTAATCGATAAAACGGCGGAGCGGGTTCATCTGCCACATGTTCTCGACCGCCACCTTTATGCCAAGGTCGCGGCAAAGCGGGATCATTGAGCGGTAATAATCAAGGTTTTCGCGGTGCATATCCTCGGCGTGCTCGGCAAAGTTGCGGTAATGGAGCGGGTGCACCACTATTGTATCCGCGCCGAGTATCGCCGCCACCTCTATCGAGCGCAAAACGCTCGGTTGAGCTATTCCGTCGCGCACTTGCGGGTCTTCCCAATGGAAAGAAAAGGGCGCGTGTGCCTGATTAAAGACTATGCCGTGCTCATCGGCAAAGCGGCGCTGTGCCTCGGTGTACTCGCGCCAATCCTCGGCAAGATAGGGAGAGGCGGCATTGACCATTGAAAACAATGACATATCAAGGGCATCGTACCCCGCACGCTTTAAAAGAAGGTTGCCCTCCTCAAAGCCCAGTCTTGCTACTGCATTTGAGTTTTGCGTTGACAGTTTCATTTTTTTAACCCCGCTCTCGCACTGCGAAAGCGCCTTTCGGTTTTATTTTTAAGCCTCTCGGCTTACTCTGCAATATCAAACAACCGCTCGCCCTCGCCGGTGTAGCGGCAGAGCTTAACATCGGTCGAAAAATATCTCACGCCGTCTCGCTCGGTCTTTTTCTCAAAGGAGATATAATAATAGCCCCCGCCTACCGAATAAATGCCGGTCTGCCCTTTGGGGAAGGAGGAGTACCAAACATCATGCGCCTCATCATGACCTCCCACCGCCTTGAGCGACAGCATTTTGGCGGTGATGCCAAGCCCCGGTACTTCTTGCTCGATCGGCGCCTTTGCGCCGTCTATCAAAAACAGCGGCGGATTTTTAAATTGCGGCTTTTTGCCGACATATACAGATACCAGCCACGCATCAAGGTAGCTGTCGTACTCAAGATTCTGCACGCCCCAGGTGGTGTTGCCGGTGTAAAGGAAGAACCTCTCGCGGCTCCTCACTCCGCTGTGGTGCGGTGCTGATTGCGACAGCGGAAGTGCCGCCGCCGCGACCTCGGCGGGATCGAGCATCATTATAATTTGATTATCGTTATCGGTGCGGTCCACATTGCCGTAAACGCCGTATGCCACAAAAAGCATGCGGGGCGAGCCTGCGGGTGAACCCGGCACAGGTCCAAAGCCGGTGCCGTCAATGCCTGAGCAGGCGTAGCGGTGGTCACTGCCGTCTGCGTTCTTGGCGGCGTAGTCCTCTGCCACCTCCGGCAGATAGGTAGCGCGCATAATGCCGTCGCGCTCGGCATCCATGCCCACGCGGTCTATGCGCTCAACATCGAAAATTGCCACATAGAATGCATCCTCATCGGCAAGCGCAACGCCCGTGCGGTTCATAATGCCGCGGCCGATAGAGTCATGCTTGTATTCTATCGAGCCCCAAACACGGCGGTCTGCCTCGTTATAGGCAATGCAACCCAGGTGGCCGGTAAGACCTGTTACCGTGCCGATTATGTTGCCCTCCATATCCGCCTTTACGAGTGCGGTGGTGAAGGAATAATAGATATATTTATGCTCGCTGTCAATGGCAATGCCCTGAACGTGTCCCTCCGGGAACTCGTCCACCGTCACAAGCCTTGGCAGTGCGGCGATCTCTTGTGGTGTCATTTCACCCTCCGTTTTTTTGTCGTTTTATGACCATGGGTCATCAAGATAATTATACCTCTGCGGTGGGGAGATGTCAATACTTTTTTGCATCATCCGCCGTGTCAAGTGCGCGAAATTTCGGATCGTATTCAAGCGGCGTGCATGGCGTGCCCGCCACGGCGGCGAATATCGCCGCGTGCAGACGCATGGCAATGACTCTATCTGCGCCCGCCATCAGCCGTATCATCTCGCCGGGCGTGAGTGCGCCCGCGGGGATGAGCCGCGCAGGGTGCGCCACCCGCCCCGCAAGCTCGGCGCAAACGGCTTCATCCTGCGGCGCAAACGCGGCAAACAGCACGCTCGTGTCGGTAGGGGAGTCAGCCACTGCTTGCAACAGCTCGTCAAAAAGACGGCATTCAAGCTTCCGCCCGCCGCGCCCGAGGGCGCGAACACTGCGCGGGCAGACCACTATATACCGCCCCTCTGGGAGGTATTTTAGCGTTGCCCCCGCCTCATCCGCCGCGCAGGTGGCATATGCGGGGTCGCGGACGATGGATATCCTATCCGCCGCCGCTCCAAGCTCGGCAAAAAGGCGGGCGGAGAGGGCATCCCGCGCGTATACGGCATCCGCCGAGCGGACGGCCGCCGCGGCAATGCGGCGTGAAAGACGACCGCGAAGCGGCCCGATGCCGCCGAGGATCGTTACACGACAGCCAAAGCGGTGCGCCGCGCGGGTCATGCAGGTGTAAAATATCAGCGAGCGCAGGCTGGTGGAATCCTGCAGCAGACTGCCGCCGCCAAGCAAAAAATCGCGCGAGCGGCGCATTTTTGGTATAACGCGCCAAATATCGGCCGCGGGGATGTGATCCGCCCGCGGCGGCAAAAGCTCGGTGTGCTCGCCGCGGGTAAGTACCGTCAGCGGCAGGTCGGGGTCGGCCGCGCGTGCCGCCTCCGCTATCGCCAAAAGCGATGCATCATCCCCAAGGTTGCCCGCGCCGTAGTAGCCGCAGATCAAAAGCCCGCGCCGCGCCGAGACGGCCACATCACGTAGCACCGCGGCAGTGCGCTCGGTAATATTGGTTATATCATATTTTTTTGTTACCCATTCGCGCCCGCAAAGCCCCAACTGCTCCCGCCCTGCGGCATCAAGCGCGGCAAAGCGCAAAAGCTCGCCAAGCAAAAAGCTGTCGGGGTCGCCCACAGGCGGCGCACAGCGGCAGGTCAGGTTATCCTCGGCGGCGGCGGCAAGGGTGGCGTGGTCAGCAAGTCCGCGTGCGCCGTCATCGCCAAAAAGCAGGGTCGGCACGCCCGCGGCCAGTGCCTCAAGAGCCGAACGTGCCGTGCCCACAAACAGGTCGGCATCACGGCAAAGGGCGGCGGCATCCGCCACGTCTCCCGGGCATTCTATCGCCTCGCGGCCGATGGCGCGGCAGGCTTCCCAAGCCATGGCGCGGATGCTGTCTAACCGCTCGCCGCCGCCAACTATCTTAAGGCGCGGGGAAAGCCGGGGATATCGGCGGCAAAGCTCGGGAAAGACACGGCAAAGTGTCTCGGCGGCGGCGCAGGAATCGCGGTCTTGGCGGCAGGTGGAAAGGATGCAGAGTCCATCTGCGCGATAGGCCGCGCCATGCTTTGGTATCTCCACGCCGTTTTCTATCACGTCTATCCGCTCCCGCGGCACGCCGTAGGTGATGGAGGTGTGCGCGGCAATATCCTCGCTGACCGCTATCGTGCGCGCGCCCCATTTAGATAGTCCCGCACCGCGCGAGCGGCGGCTGTAGATCCCATGTACCGTTACCACCGCGGGCGGCACGCGGCGGCAGAGCCTGCGGGCAATGTCGGCGGCAAGGGCGGGGATCCTGCCGTGCGCATGCAAAACGTCAAAATGCTCGCCTCGGCAAAGCCGGGCGAGCCCTATGACCGACCGCCAAAGCGAGAGCGGCGAGTTTTTGTCAAGCGGCAGTGTGGCGGTGCGTGCGCCGTCCCGCTCCGCCGCGGCGGCAAGCTTGCCGCCGGCGGATGCGATGGTAACGCTGTCGCCGCGGCGGATCAACGCACGCGCCAACGTCAGCACGTGCGTTTCCGCCCCGCCCGCATTCATTGCCATTGCAACTATCAGTATCTTCATTTTTTGTTTTGGAAAAAAAGGAGCCTTTGCCGGCCGCACCGGTTTTGCCTCTTGACTTAATTGATATCAAAGTCCACCAGCAGTGGGCAATGGTCGGCGGAGAGGAGTGTGTATTCAAGGGTAAGTATCTCAAAGCGGTTAACGCGCACGCCCTCGCCGTTATAGAGCATTGCGTGGTCGATGGCATCAACATATTTTTTTGCGGGGCGGTAGAGCTTAAGGTAAAGTCCCGCTTTGGTATCATACTCGGGGTATGTATGTGTTGTGTTGCTGTCCTCGGTAACGGTGGCAAGCTTTTGCATATCCAAAAGCCCCGCCGTGAGCAGTGCCTTGTATTCCGCGGTGGGCGTTTTGCAGTTAAGATCACCGCCTGAGATTATCGGGCAGTTGTATTTTTGCTTTATCTGATCATTTATGGCTATCAGCTGCTCCGAGTCCTTCATTCTCGCGGCGGATGCCTCTGCTTTGTAGGAATAATGCGTGGAGCAAACGGCAAAGCGGCGGCCGGTGGCTTTGTCCTCAAGCACGCCCCAGGTTATGGATTTGGATTTATCCTTTTGTCCGTCATCATAGAGGTGATAGCCGCACTCGATGACGTTGAATTTATCCTTTTTGTAAAAGAGGGGTGTGTAGTTTGTGCTGTTTGAGTTGTTGGCGGTAACAGGGACCTCGGCATAACCCGCAAGATTCAGTGTGCGCACTATGCTGTCACTTCCGCGGCTGTTGGGGGAGCATTCCTGAAGACCGAATGCATCCGGCGCCATGGCAATAAGCGCCTCGGCGGCGGTCTGGTTGCGCTGTGCCGTGGGGTAGAGCGCGGTATCGCAGTTGCCGAGAATGTTAAAGAACATCACGCGGTACTCGCCGTGCCGCTCGACCGAAAGTGCGGCCTCCTCCTCGGGTGAGCCCTCGCCTGCGGCGGTATAATCGGCGGAGATCTCAAGATGCTCGCCGACAAACAGCTCTTTTGTGAGATAATTATAAAGATTCATATATCCAAACAGGTTTTCGGCACCAAAGCAGAGGGATGTGCCGCTGACGGTCGCCGAGTAAGCTCCCAGTGCCGCACCGCTGAGCTCAACTCCCCCGCGCGAGGTCTTGCCTATAAGTATCTCGTGCGCGGCGGCATCGGTCTTATCGCTCACAACAGGCAGCTCGTAGCCTGTGCAATCGGAGATGTGCGCGGCAAGGCGTATGGCCAGCCGCTTGGCGGAGAAAAGATCCGACTGGTAAACGATGGTGTGATCCTGTATCGATACACCGAGGATGTTGCATTCCTTTATTTTATAATCCGAAAGCCCGCGCTGTGCCTCGGTGGGTTGCATTATAACATCACGACTGCCCGCGGCGTATTGCGCCAGCAGGATAAAATCCACAAAAGCGTTGACCGCGCGATCCACCATGGTGCTGTTGGGGCCGTTCAGCACCAGCTTTTGGCCGTATATCATCATGGCATAGTCGCGTGAGCGCAAGCCCTCTATCGCCTCGGCGGATTCCGGGCGGTCGGTGGCGCCTATAAGTATCTCGCGCGCATCGTCAGAGGTCGGGGTCATCGAGTCAAATTCATAGCTGCACTCAATGCCGTACCACTTTTTTATATTGTTCGTCAGCAGTGCGGCCAAAGCCAGCACGCTGTCATCGGCGCGGGCTGGAACGATTATCTTGTAATTCAGCTGGCCGTCCTTGATGATCTCAAGCGGCTGTGCGGGCTCGGCTGTCGTTTCCGGCGGCTCGGTGCTGTCGTCCGTGTTGCCCGGAGTGTTGCCGCCGTCGCAGGCAACGAGGGATGCGGCGGACATAAGCATCAGTGATGCAAGTATCAGGGATAAAAAACGTAGCTTTGCTTTTTTCATTTTAAAAAACCCGGCTTTCATCTGTTTTTTGCTGTTTTAAAACTTGGGAGAGGAGTCTCTCATCGCGTATATTATAACAGCAAAATATGAACATTTTAATATACTGGGGCGGATATGCGAAAAAAATATTTATCTTTCTTTTTTATTTATCCCCCGCATCCGCGAAAAGCTCGCCGCGCAGACAGCGGCGCAAAAGGGTTATGATATTCGGCAGGAGGGGAAGCGCATACACCGCAATTCCCGCCGCGGCGGAGAGCGCAAAGCGCCAAACGACGGGTCTGCCGTCAAGCGATGCCGATATAAAATACACCGCCGCGCCGCAAAGTATTCCGCCCGCCGCCATTTGCGGCAACAGGCGCAGGGTAGGCATAAGCGAGAGGTGCCTGTCATGCCGCCGCGCGGTGATAAGATCCAGCACGCCGTAAACGAGCGTTGCCGCGCTGTAGGCCAGCGTGATGCCGCCCACGCCAAAGCGCGGGGCTATGATGATGCTGAGGGTGATATTGCAGGCGATGGATATTATGCTGTTTATCATCGGGCGGCGGGTGTCGCCGTAGCCGTAGCTGACCCGCCCGTATACCTCGCGAATTATCAGCGGCAAAAAGGAGACCGAATACCCCGCCAGTGCGGCGGCGGTCGAGGCCACGTTTTTATCGGTAAATTCGCCGCGCCCGAACGCTATCGAGCTGATATCGCGGGACAGCATCACGCAAATGATGCTTACGGGCAAAAACAAAGCGCAAAGTCCTGCCGCTGTGCCGTTGGCGATGCGCGCGGCGCGGCCGCCGCGCCCCTTTGCAATGGCATCCGTCACATAGGAGAACATGATAGATGCAAAGGATGCGATAAATGCGGTAACAAGATTATAAAGCACCGCGCCGTAGCCAAGCTCGGTCACCGCGCCCTCGCCAAGGCGGGAGGCAAGGCTCTTGTTTATCTGCTGATTGACGTAATATGCCGAGTATCCCACCAGCAGTGGCATCGAAAGGCGCAACAGCCGCCGCACCAAGGGGTCGGCAAACGGTGAGCGATAAGCCGCCGCCTCATCATGCAGGGCAAGTGCCATCGGCGCGTGATAGTAACGCCGCGCGAGCAGATAAAACCAGACTGTGTTGAATGCGGTGTAGACGAGAAAGCCCACTACCAGTGAATCCGCCCCCAAAGCACCGCTCAAAAGCGCGATGGCGGCAATTATGATAATGCTTTGCGGGATGCTTCGCGCTTCCACCGCGGTAAAGCGGCGGTCGGCGTTTAAAAGCCCTTGGTTTACCGCCGTCAGCGCAAAAAGTATCAAAAGCGGGGTGTATATCGCTATATATCGCGCCAGTGTCCGCCGCCCCGCGCTGTCATATCCCGGTGCAAGCAGACCCGCCAGCGGGTAGGATGTGAGGCCTATCAGCACGGCCGCCGCCGCCGAGATCATCAAAAGCGCGGCCGCGGCATTTTTGGCAAACCGCGCCCGCCGCACCTCGCCCTCGTCTGCAGCATTGATATAGACGGATATAAAGGATGTCATCAAAACATTCGCCAGCACATATTCAAGGTCGCCTATCACCGTTTGCGCTATGTTTATCATATCGGTGGCGGTGTTGGCTCCAAACGCGGCGGAGGTGACCATCTGCTTTATAAAGCCCAAAAGCTTTGATATTATTATCACTCCGGTGACAGAAAACACTGCCGCTGTCGCGCCGCGCCGCCGCTTGCCGCTCATCCTGCCGCCTCCTCACCGCGGGTCGGCTCGCTTTTTGAGGGTACGGATGCCGCCATGTCTCCGCGGCGTGCGGTAAGTAGGGTAAGTCCCCAGCCCAGTGCCGCCAGCAGGGGGACGGACTGCCACATGCTGTTGCTTATATTCTCGCGCACAAGATACGCGATAAATATCAGGGCCACCTCCGCGCCGCCGCGGGAGGCTTTTGCCGCACGCAGAATGCCTGCCGCGGCAAGCAAAAGCAGTAAAAGCAGGGGGAGCGTGCCGCAAATACCGGTCTCGCAAAGCATCTCAAGGAAGATATTGTGCGGATATATGCCGTATTTTTCCTGAAATTCGCCCTGACCCATGCCTGTGAGCGGCGAGTGCAAAAACTCGGCTATTGCAAGCTTATATATCGAGCCGCGGTCGCTGATCCTGTCGCCCGCGTCAAGCTCTATTTCGATCTCGCCCGAGACCTCGCCGCGCAGGGCATCCTCAAATGCATCGTCTATCATGTCCGAAAGCTCGGGGTCCTCGCTGTCGGTCGTTGAAAACTCACCGTCCGCCATGTGGTCAAGAAAGATATTAAGCCTGTGCGCGGCCTGCATTCCGGGCGGCGCCCAAACAAAAACATTGATGATAAATACCGCGGCCATGAGGGCTGACACGGCAAAGCCGAGGATGGCGCGGCGGCGGGAGATAAGCCGCCACAAAAATGCCGCTACGCAAAAAACTATCACGGCAAGGTAACAGCCGCGCGTGCCGGAGGCGATGATATCCACCCAAAAGACGAGTATCACCGCGGTGCGAGCTATGCGCGGGTGGCGCACCGTGTACTCGCCGGCTATCGTCCTGACGGTGAGAGGTGCATCCTCATACAGCCGCAAAAGAATACAGCAAAGCAGGGGCATGAGGGTGTAGGCAAAGGTCATATAGTTGATGGTACCAAGATATGTGCCGTCGGTGTACGGATTGCACCCGAATACTGCCATTGTAAAATATATGATCCCCGCCGGGAGGGCAAGTATCGCCAGCCGCTCGCCGATTGCGGTAAAGCTATCGGCGGCATGTCCGCATATCAGTGCGGCGCCGGCGCCGCCCATAAAGGCGGGCGCACAGCGCAGGATAAACAGAGCTATATTGTATGCGCGGTACTCACCCGCACCGCCGCCGAGATAACCTGTGGCAAAAAGTATCAAAAAGCAGAGGATGGCCACTGCTGGGAGGCACGCGCGATGCCACGCGGGGCGCACCTCTTTTATAATTAAAAGGAACAAAATGCCGCACGCAAGCGCATAAAGCGCACACCCTGCGGGGTAGATGATATCATACGCGCCGCACTCTGTTACGGCAAGCCCGATACAGTAAAGGCAGAGCTTATAGATATCCGAAAATACAAGCCCCAGCGGGAAGAGTACACAGCCCACCGAAATAAGCCGAGCCCGGTCTATCCTTTTTTGCATTATAGCATAGCCTCCTTTTTGTTTAGCGATAAATGTGAGTGCGGCAATTATCTTCCCTTTAGTATTCCTGCAAGGCTGCCCGCGCCGTAGCAGAGGTGAAAGGCGGGGTGGAGATACAAAAGCCTTAAAAATTCCCGCACATCGCTCGCCGCGCGGGCGGAAAACAGGCAATCAAGCGCCAGATACGCCAAAAGCTCAAGCCCCAGTGCCGCGCCCGCAAGACCCGAGAGCCACGCGGAGAGCACGCCGCCGATAAACGGAGACAGGACCGCAAATATTCCCGCCGCCGCGGGCAGGCAGATGAGTGACAAAAGAAAAATGCAGGGTACAAAGTGCCGCAGGCGCATCGATCCCGGGCAGAGTCGGGAGGTGATTATATTCCATTTGCCGTTTTGGTAGGCCATTTTGGTGATGCCGCGCAGGGTGTCACGGCAGTAATATGCCAGCCGTATCTCGTGGCTGAGGTATATCCTGCCGCCGTTTTTGATTATCCTGTAGTTCAGCTCGCTGTCCTGATTGCGGGTCAGCCGCTCGTCATAAAGCCCCACGCGCTCAAAAACCTCGCGGCGGAACGCGCCAAAGGGGACGGTATCCACATATCCGTCACGGCCGCCGGTGCGAAAGGTCGAGTTGCCCACTCCAAAGGGGGAGGAAAGCATTTTTGCAATGCTACGCCCCATATCGGTGCGTGCGCGGGTCTCTATCACGCCGCCAACATTGTCCGCCCCTGTGCGCTCAAGCACGCGCACGCAGGAGCTGAAATAATCCGGGGCGTAGGCGGCATGCGCATCAAGCCGAATTATATATTCGCCGCGGGCGGCGCGTATGCCAAGGTTCATGGCAAAGGGCACGGTGCGGTGGGGGTTGTTTATTATCTTTATCAACTCGGGATAGCTCTCGCGGTAGCCGCAAAGCAGGCTCGTTGTGGCATCGGTGGACTCGCCGTCCACAAAAAACCACTCCATCCGCTCCCGCGGGTAGTCCTGTGCGAGCATCGAGGATACGCATTCGTCGATGGATCGCTCCTCGTTGTAGGTGGGAACGATCACCGAAATAAAGGGTGTGTTTGACATTTTAAGCTCCGATCGGTGGTTCTTAATGCTGGCACGACACACAGGTCATGCCCTACAGGGGTTACGTTTAATTTGAAATCCGCCTTGCGGTTTTCTTCCGCGATCATCGCCGCAGGCGATGTATGTGATCTGCGCGCAGCGCTTGCTCCGCGTTCTTACTTTTTACTGTAATCCTTACCCAGTACTGCAAGGACGGTACGCACCATGGTGCGCAGGTCGCCGACAAGGCTGAAATTTTTGATGGATGCAAGGTTATATTCCATCTTGCGGGGCAGGAGGATATTAAGGTAATCCGCCTCCGGGTCTGCGGAGTTATCAAACATATCCGCCTCATCCTTAAATCTAATGCTCGCCTCGGAGGTTATCCCCGCGGGCATCAGCAGTGTGGCGTACATCTCGGGGGTGTATTTTTCCACAAATTTCGGCACTTCGGGGCGCGTGCCGACAAAGGACATATCCCCCGCCACCACGTTAAACAGCTGCGGCAGCTCGTCAAGACGGCACCCGCGCAGCAGCCGCCCCACCCGCGTTATGCGGGCATCATCCCCGGATGTTACGGCGGGGCCGCGGCGGTCGGCATCGGCACGCATGGTGCGAAACTTTATTATCTTAAATATCCTGCCGTTTTTGGTCACTCTTGCCTGACGATAGAACACGCCGCCGGGCGAATCTATCGCAACAGCGGCGGCGATGAGCAGCATCGGCAATGCCAAAATGACTATAAGTGCCAACGCCGCTGTAATGTCGAATATTCTTTTAATTATAAGTGAGGGGCGCCTTTTTTTGAGGATGGCTATATACTCATCAAGGCAGGGGTCCCATTTCATCATTGCTTTTTCAGTCATTTTTCGGTTCTCCGGAGCATTGCGACCCGCGTCATCTCAAGGCATCGGTAAACACACCGAGGATGTACTCCACATCGTCATCCGAGAGGCGGGTGTGCAACGGCAGAGTTATCTCGTTTTCGTATTGCGCCAGCGCGCGGGGATAGTCGGATATATCAAACCCGAGCTTTTTGTATGCCGTCAGCATCGGCAGGGGCTTGTAATGCACATTGCAGGCCACGCCGCGCTCCGCCATTTTGTCTATCACTCGGCGGCGCTCGCCGTCGCTCATGCCCGGCACGCGGGCAAGGTATAAATGACGGCTCGTCCGTGCGCCCGGTTCAAAATGCTCAAGCGTTTTTATCCCCAGCGGGTGCAATACCTCGTCATATCGGCGAATTATCTCGCCGCGGCGAGCCAGCAGAGCTTCGTATCTTTCCAGCTGGGCAAGCCCTATCGCCGCCTGTATATCCGTCATGTTGCACTTGTAGCCGGTGTAGATGACGTCATATTCCCAATTTCCAAGCCCTGTTTTGTGCAGAGCGAACGAGGCAAAATGCAAGGAAAACCGCTTGGTTTTCCTATACAAAAACG
>CAYLLA010000040.1:0-16770 GCA_964384555.1 uncultured Ruminococcus sp.
GCCATAAACAAATGCGATATTTTTTGAAGCGGGCGACCACAGGTCGCCCCTACGGTAAAAAATACAGAACAAATTTATTCAATTTGAAATCCGCTCCGCAGATCTCTTCCGCGATCGGCGCGGAGCGCTGCATATGATCACGCGCAGCGTGCATCGCGTAGCTCCTTACAGTGCTTCCAGCAGGTGCTCGTACTTATTTGTGAGCCACTCGTAGCCCTCGTGTGAGAAGTGGTGATTTTCGCCGATGCCAAGCTCGAGGCCCTCATCCATCCACTGCAGCTGTGCAGGATTTTGGAATGATATCCCCGACTCACGGTAATTATCAAAGCAGGGCAGCGACCACGCGGCGGCGACCTGCAGCATTGCATCAACATAGTCGATATCGCTCAGCCCCTGCTTATTTTTGCTCGGCCAGCGGTTATAGTTGGTCATGAGCAGTATCTTTGCCTTGGGATATTTTGCGGTAACGCCGGCTATCAGCTCATTGAGCGCGCCGCAAAAGGTCGCGGTATCGCGATAGGAGCGATCCGCGCGGCGGCTCTCCTCCCCAAGCGGGATGTGAAGTCTTTTATCGTTTGCGCCGCCAAGAATGACCACATAGTCCGCATCGTCCGCCATTTCGGCATAGCGAACGCACATTGGCAGGCGCGTGTACTCCTCCTCGGCGGGCGGATAGGCCACGGGGTTGCCGTTTACGCCGTAGTTATACGCCGTCATGCCGTGTTTTTTGGCCAGCAGTGCCACCCATGTGGCATCCGGGCCGAGCTTATTGCCGTGAATAAGTGAATCGCCGAGTACGACTAATGTTTTTCCGTCAAGCTGTGACATTTTGATCTGCCTTTCCCTCCGCCGCGGCGGAGATGCATCCTTTGCAATATTTTTAAACAAAAATAAGATTTTTTCACGCTCGGATCCTAAAATTCGGGCGTTTTTTTAATCTTTTTTATTATTATAGCAGTGAATGCCGCAATCGTCAAGCATTTTTTGCACAAATTTTTCCGCAAAAGGGGAGAAAAAAGCAGGATCTTTCGCTTTTTTTGCTTAAAAGCGGCCGTGAGGCATGTTCTGCCTCCTGAAAATATAAATAAGATTTCTAAAAAAATAATATCATCCTTATTTACAGGCCGCGCTCTAAAATGGTAAAATAAATGCACAATAAACCTTGCGAAAGGAAAGACTGTTATGATCAAACTTAACAAAAAGAGATCCCTACGATCGATAGCGGCCATAGTACTGATGCTCGCAATGCTCGCCTGCACTCTTGTGGCTTGCTCAAAACCCACAAACGACCCCGTGGTCACCACCGCGCCCCCGCAGGCCGAAACAACGGCCGATCCCGATGCCGGCAAATATGACGAAAACGGCTATCTTAAGGATCAGCTCCCCGAGGTGCAAGACCTCGGCGTAACGATCGGCATGCTCTACTGGTCGGATGTTGAAAACACCGAATTTTTTGCCGATGAAAGCACAACTGATGCCGTTGAGGCCTCCATCAACCGCCGCAACGCAAAGGTAGAAGATCGCCTTGGCATCAAGATCGAGTACACCGGCACGCCCGGCAACAACTCAAAGCGCAGTGACTATATCAACAAGGTGCGCAACACCTACGCCACGGACAATCCCTTTGATATCTACGCCGGCTACACCATGACGATGGCGACCGCCGCCACAAACGGCTTTTGCACCAACCTGCTTGACTATGAGGTGATAGATTTTGAGGCCCCCTGGTGGCCGCAAAAGCTGATCGAAGAATCCACCATCAACAACAAGCTGTTTTTTGCAACGGGTGACCTTTCCACCAACCTCCTCTACATGATGTACGTTATGTACTTTAACAAGGATCTTATGACCCAAAACAATGCGGGCGATCCTTATGCATGCCTTGATGACAACACCTGGACATATGAGACGATGATTGCGATGTCGCACAAGCTTGACGGCATGCAAACGCTTGATACGCCTGTGTACGGCTTTACCGCCAACACCATGCACACCGACCCGTTCTTTTACGGCGCGGGACTGCGCACGCTTGACCGTGACGAAAACGGCACGCCCATCATCTCCGAGCTTTTCGGCAGTGAACGCGCACAAAACGTTGTAACACTGGTAGAAGCCTATCTCTCCGACCCCATCAGCCTTGTTGGCTCCAAGTGTAACGCGACTTTCCTTGCAGGCAACGCCATGTTCCTGATGAGCCGCGCAAGATACGCCAGCCGCGATCTTGGCGATGCCGCGTTCCAGTACGGCATAGCTCCCATACCCAAATACTCAGCCGATCAGGATGGTTATTACACCTGCCTTGGCTTCCCCGCAACGTTTTACTCGATCTCGGGCGCGGCACAGCACCCCGAGGAGGCCGCTATAGCGCTTGAATGCCTCTCCTCCGAGGGCTACCGCATCATCACCCCCACCCTCTTTGAGGTAACGATGAAGGTCCGCTACTCACAGGATCCCACAGCCTCCAAGACCTTTGACACCGCCCGCGCCGGCGTGTGCTTTGACCTTGGACGTACCTACAGCGATGCGCTTGGAAACCTGACCTACTCCATCTTCCGCAATTGCATATGCAAGAGCAATCCCAACTATCTGCGCAACTACTCAGCGCAGGTTGACGTACTGCAAAGCAAGCTTGACGAAATGATGAAAGCTTTTGAATAAACTTTAGGCCCGGGTGAGCAAGCTCCCCGGGCTTTTTTAGATCCGGACTGTAAATTCTCCGGGTGCAAAACCAATATCACCCCCCAAAAAAACAGCTGGGGGGTATCCACAAAACCAAAGCGAGGTAAAAAGTGTACCCTGCGCGATGCCGGCACGGGAGTGGCGCTGTTCATCCGCCATCCGGATATCGGGCGCGGCGCCACCGATGCGCTCGTCTCGCAGGTGGATATCTACCCCACCGTTTGCGATATGCTGGGGCTACCGCGCCCCGATTGGCTGGAGGGGCATTCGCTCCTGCCGCTGATGCGCGGCGAGGTGGATAAGGTCAACGATCATATCTTCTCGGAGGTGACCTACCACGCGGCGTATGATCCCATGCGTGCGGTGCGCACCGATAGGCTAAAGCTGATACGCCACTTTGGCGAGCTGCGCCGCTCGATGGCAAATATCGGCGACCACGCCGCAAAGGATATTTTTATGACCTCAAAGCTGCCCTTTATCCCGCGCGAGCCGGTGTATCTTTACGATCTGGTGGCAGACCCCGAGGAGCGGCAAAACCTTGCCCACCGCCCCGAGTACGCGGGTGAGCTTGCCGAGCTTTCTGCCACACTGGAGGATTGGATGCGCCGCACACATGACCCACTGCTTGACGGCCCGATAAACCTCCGCGCCGGCCAGTGCGCCAATAAATATGACGCCATCTCCCCCTCCGAACCCACCTACGATATGTACGGCCAACAGGTGGTAAAAACAAAAAAACGAAAATAAAGCTTTATCCCCCCGCAGGCCCGTTGGGCCGGCGGGGGGATCTTTTTGATCATTTTATCATTTAAGTCTTTGCGGGGAGACCATATCAAGGCCGGTGGCGTAATCGAGCTGGCGGGGCTCGTACTCCTCGTTTTCGCGCTGGCGGGTCCAGCCGGTGTAGGGCCATGTGGCCTCGCGGGCATCCTTCCGCCACGGGCGGCGCTCCCAATAATATCCGCGCAGGGGGTCGCGCCAAATATTCATTTTATCCAACAGCTCGTCATGCATTGCATCGCGCACCGCCGCATATGACTCGTCATTTATAAGATTATGGCATTCATACTCATCGGCGGCGAGGTCATACAGCTCGTCATCCGACAAAAGATTTATCACAAGCTTCATTTTATCGCGCACAAGGCACCGCATGGGCTGGAGGCCGCCAAAGCCATCGTGATCGACCTCATATCTTTCAAACTCTATGATAAATGACTCATCCGCCGGCGCGGTGGTATCATACGCAGTGGCAAGTATACTACCGCCAGGGAACTGCCGCGGTATGGGCAGACCGAAGTACTCCATGATCGTGGGGCAGACGTTTATATGCGAGACGGGCGCGCGATCGTAGACCGCACCGCTGATACCGCCGGGCATGCGCATGATAAAGGGCACGCGTGCCACATCGTCATACGCCGCAGGGCCTTTTGCAAACAGGCAATGACTGCCCAAAAGGTCGCCGTGATCTGAGGTGTAGATGATAGCCGCATCGCTCGGCGCGGCCTCCGCCACACGGCCGATCAGGCTGTCAACATAGGAATTGCAACCGAAATAATACGGCTTTTTGATAGTAAACGCATCTCGGTCGGGGGCGGGATTTTGCGCCGCCCAGATCTTTTGGTGTATCGGCTTGCCCTCAAGCGTATCATAAACGGCGGGATTTTTGGGGAATTCGTAATCACGATACATAGATGCATAGGGCTGTGGGCAAAGATACGGGCCGTGCGGCTCGTCAAAGGAGACCACCAAAAAGTAATCCTCATCGCGGTGGCGCTCGATAAAGTCGAGCGCGCGGGTCATAACGCGCCAGCCGTATGTAAATTCCGGCTCGATATCCCCCTCCCGCATCGTTTTTGTGCGGCGGGAGCGCACGCGATCCTCCTCGCTCAGCTCCAAAAGATAGCGGCGCATATCATACCAATAATCCGGGTCCCAACCATCCGGGCAGATGCCGTTGCCGAAATAGTCACTGCCGTCAAGATGCCACTTGCCAATGTAGGCGGTGTGCAATCCGGCATCGCGCAGGCGCTGGCCGATGGTGTGGACGTTATCCCCAAGCGGTGCGCAGTTGGCGGACACTCCGTTTGCGGAGGGGTACAGCCCGGTAAACAGGCCGGATCTTGCAGGTCCGCACACCGGCTGGGTGGTGTACGCGCGCTCGTACCTTACACCGGAGGCGGCAAGCGCATCGATGCAGGGGGTGCGAAGCCCGGTATCCGCGGCACAGCTGATCATGTCGTAGCGCTGTGTGTCGGTCATAATAAAGATCATTTGTCGCTTTTGCTGTCTGTCCATGGGTACACCTTCTTTTTTAGATTTTTCAGTGTTATATCGAATCCGGGAATATCCTGTTTATCGCCCGCTCGGCATTGATCATCAAAAGTGAGATCACATAGGCCTGGAACAGGCGCACCACTATCTCCTCGATCACGCGCGGAATGAGCAGTACCAGTATTGCGCGGCCGCTCCATGCGGGCAGGTAGATGCGCAGGATGAATGTGTTGATGGTGGTAACGACAAGTCCCGCCACCGTTACGCAGAGCGCGATCTTAAGGAAGGTAAAGCTGCGCCCGCCCTCGCCGTGGTTGCGGCGGCGGCTCTCAAGCGAGGCGGTAAAGATGTTGAGCACAACAAACAAAATGCCCGCAATGCCGATGACGGTACAGCCTATGGTTGCAAAATTTATATTGCTTGCAAGATTTTTGCGGTATGTATCAGACTGGGTAAAGGCAAAGCCCTCGCATTCAACAAGCGCGTGCGCGGCGACCCCGCTGAGCGCGGGCAGTGTGGCCTCAAGATCCGCCGCGGCGGCATCCTCCACTGCCTCAAACTTTGCACCGACCGCCTTTGCAAAGGTGGCGGCGGGGGAGGCGGCGGTGGAGATGATGGTAATAGTTGCGGGGTCACGGTCGCCGAGTGCGCCGTCCGGTATCGTTTTGCAGGTGGCGGGAATATACAGCCGCTCGCCCGCGGCGGCCAAAGCACCCGCGCTGACGGAGGTGACACGGCGTTCCTCACCATTGATCGTAAGCGCGGCAGGGATGGCCGCCGCTCCCTCCGGCAGAGTTTTAAGGGTTATATTTTTTGAATCCTTTGAATACTGCGCCAGCCCCACAACAAAGCGGGAGACGGAGGAAAGCTCCATTTCGTCTACCTCGGCGCGGCTTGGCAGCTCGGTCATCACGGCAGTACCGCCGGAGATGACACCGTCATTTTTAAGCGATATTGCGGCAAATTGGCCGAAAAACAGGACGACCGCAAAGAAAGAGATCAGCGCCGCGCGCAAGGGGCGAGAGTAGCGACGTCCAACCACGCGCCAAAGGATGCCTATGATGCACCCGCCGGCAAATGCGGTGATGGTCAGCCACGGGATATATGCGCCGTCCGGCGCGATAAAATGCCCCAAAAGATCTGAGAGCGCACAGGCCGCACCGCCCCAAAGCGGACCGCAAACGGCCGCGGGGAAGAATGTAAAGATTCCGCCAAAGCCGACCTTGATGCCAAGGGCGGGAATGTTGAGGGCAAGGTTTGTAAAGCATTTAAGCACGACCGCAAAGGCCGTGCAGACCGCGGTAACGGTCAGGCGGCGCAAAAGCAGCTTGGGATCTACGTGCCCGCGCTTTTTCTTGGCTTTTTCGGCGGGGCGAGAGGAGGCACCATCCGCACCTTCGGGGGTGGAGTGCAATTCCTCGGCTGTCGTTTTCGGCGCCGTGTCTTTTACGTCTCGGCTCTCTTGTTTGTTGGGCATGGGAACATCCTTTCGCCGCCATCTGCGCGGCATGTTACTTCCTTTATATTATACACCCCGCGGAGATAAAAATCAATAGTTTTTTGCACGCGGGGGATCCAACGATATAATAAAAGCCCGCCGCCTTAAATGCGATCTTAGCATTTAAGGCGGCGGGGGCTTGCTCCGTCCCTACGGAGTTTATCGACAGACGTAAACAAACGCAATATCCATCGTACCGGTTGACCGGTATTGCGTTAAAATGAAATTCGCAAAGCGAAGCAGGATCTTACTGCGCTGCGCGGAGCACCGATCACTCCGAATCGCGGAACTGGAGGTTATAGAGCTTTGAATATATTCCGCCGAGGGTCATCAGCTCCTCGTGCGTGCCCTCCTCCGCCACGCGGCCGTCGGAGATAACGGCGATCTTATCGGCGTTGCGAATGGTGGAGAGCCTGTGCGCCACAACTATCGTAGTGCGGCCGCGGCAAAGCTCGTCAAGCGCGCGCTGTATAAGTATCTCGGTGGTGTTATCCAGTGCCGAGGTGGCTTCGTCCAGAATAAGTATTGCGGGGTCCTTAAGGAACACGCGGGCAATGCTGAGGCGCTGTTTTTGACCGCCGGAGAGGCGCACGCCGCGCTCGCCGATCTCGGTATCATAGCCGTGCTCAAGCGACATCACCCAATCATGGATGTTTGCCCGCCGTGCGGCCTCCACGACCTCCTCATCGGTGGCATCCAGCCTGCCGTAAAGGATATTATCGCGGATGGATCCGTTAAACAAAAACACATCCTGCTGAACGATACCGATATTTGCGCGAAGCGACTCAAGCGTTACATTGTTGATATCCTGCCCGTCGATGGTGATGCGCCCGCCGTTTATCGGGTAAAAATGCGGTATCAGGTGGCAAATGGTGGTCTTGCCGCCGCCGGACGGCCCAACCAGCGCCAGCGTTTTGCCGCGCTCAAGGTGCAGGCTTACGCCGTGCAGTACCTCTGCGGACTGCACCTCCGGGTCGCTTGACTGATAGCTGAACTCGACCCCCTCGAGTTTTATATCGCCCTCGGCGCGACCCATCTTCACGGCATCCTCCGCATCTGCCTCCGGCGGGATATCCATGATCTCGCAAAAGCGCTCAAAGCCGGTCACGCCGTTTTGGTAGGACTCCATAAAGTTTATCAGCGTGGTTATCGGCGTGATAAAGAGGCTCACCGACACGATAAACGCAGAATAATCGGCAAAATCGATCCTGCCCGCGTAAAGAAAGATACCGCCGGCGATCAGGATTATAACGTTGAAGATATCCGTGATAAAAGATGACGAGGAATGGAACGCCGCCATGGCCTTGTACGCGCGGCGGCAGGCATCAACGAACTGCCCGTTGCCGACCTCAAACTTTTCCATCTCTTTTTCCGAATTGGTGTAGGCCTTGGTAACGCGAATGCCGGAGACCGAGCTCTCGATAGCGGCATTTATCACGGCGTTACTGCGGCGGCGGTCGGTGAACGCATCACGCATTTGACGGCGCAGGCGCATTGAGACCACCAAAAGGATCGGCACACAGGTAAATATTATAAGCGTGAGCCAGATGTTGATAGAACAAAGATAAGCAAACGAGCCGATCACCATCACAGAGCTGATTATAAGATTCTCCGGTCCGTGGTGGGCAAGCTCGGCAATGTCAAAAAGGTCGCTGGTAAGGCGGGTCATTATCTTGCCTGTCTCATGATCGTCAAAAAAGGAAAAGGGAAGCTTTTGCAGGTGGGCAAACATATCCCGCCGCATCTGCGCTTGCATGGCCGTGCCGATCATGTGGCCGTAATACTGCACGAAATAGCGCAAAAGCAGGCGCAAAATATAAAGCCCCAGCACCAAAAGTCCCGCCGCTACAACACCGCGGAAGTTTTTGTTGGGTATGAGGTCGTTAAGCATCCGCCGTGTCACTATCGGGTATATCATGCCGATGAGCGAGATGAGCAGGGATGCAAACATGTCTGCCGCAAACATGAATTTGTGCGGCCGATAATAAGCGATGAATCTTTTTAACATTGATCTTTACTGCCTTGTCTTTTATGTTTATTTTTTAGGGTTCGTTGGGGATTGCCGTCTGACGGCGAGTCTCACTCCCCGAGTCGCTTCTCACACATGAGAAGGCTTGGCGAGAGTCCGTTCTTTTGCCTACAGCCATAAACAAATGCGATATTTTTTGAAGCTGGCGACCGCAGGTCGCCCCTACGGCAAAAAATACAGAACAAATTTATCAATTTGAAATCCGCCCCGCGGATTTCTTCCGAAACCGCATGCGCGGCGTTCGCCCGCATGCGATTTCACCTGCGAAGCAGATTTCACTCTGCACGCAGTGCGCAATTTCACTGCGCACGCAGTGCGCAATTTCACTGCGCGGAGCGCCATGCGCCCTATCCTGCGTTTGCCAGTTCCTCTTGGTGCTTCTTTACCAGTGCCACGTTGCGTTCATGCCCGGCGCGGGTCTCGGCGTAGAGCATAAATCTATCGGTATCGGTCACAAAGAAGTAATTTGAGCTTTCGGCATCCGGGGAGAGCGCGCAGGTAATGGCCTGATATGAGGGGTTGCATATCGCCCCGGGCGGCAGGCCGCGTGAGACGTATGTGTTATAGGGGCTATCAAGGTTGAGCTGTTCCGCCCCGATATCCTCCGGCTTTTCGCCGTAGAGTGCCAGCCACGCGTAAACGCTGGTGGCATCGCATTCAAGATAGGGAAAATCCGCGGGCTTGGCAAGGCGGTTGTGTATTACCGCCGAGACCTTATCAAAATCCGATGCGTAGTAGGCCTCCTTTTCGATTATCGAGGCGATGGTCACCACCTCGTCTATCGTCATGCCCATGCGCTCGGTATACGCGCGGAGCTTTGCGTTGTAGACCTCATCAAAGCGCGCCAGCAGCTTGTTTATATAGTAGCGCTCCGAGTTATCGGTATAAAAATCATAGGTATCGGGGTAGAGATAGCCCTCAAGGCGATAGTGGCGGCCACTATCCTCGTCGGCGGCGGGGAGAAATTCATAATCATATTCCTCATCGTTTATCGCGCTGATAAAGCCCTCCCGCGTGCCGATGCCGTTTGAGGTGAAAAGTGTGATTATATCCTCAACGTTATAGCCCTCGGGTATCGTTAGTCTGATAGTTGAGCGCGTGGTGCTTGGGCGCAGTGCTATCAACAGCTCATCATAATTCATCATGCCGTTGACGGTGTGCGAGCCGACCACAAAAGCGTATTTTTCGGGATATTCGATGATATATTGATCGATATGCTTAAGCTTTGCGTAAAGGCGGAACAGCCACGGGTATTTTATTACCCCCTCCTCGCCCAGCATCTCCGAGATATCGGCAACGGTGGCAAACTCGGAGACGGTGATCTCCACCTCCTCGCTGTCCTTAACAAATGCGTACATATCGTTTACAAGGCTGATGGCCAAAAGCGCCAGAGAGACTGAAACTATAACGATAAAGCTGATATACAGCACCGTTTTTAGCAGTGCCATTATGGTGCTTGAGGTCTCGGTATAGCCGGGCTTTTTGGTGGGATCCTCTCCCATCAGCCCCGCAGTCTCCGCCTCGGCGGCGCGCATGGCCTTGGCACGCGCTCTGGCGCGGTCGGCCTCGGTCAGCTGTTTTTCTTTTTTGTTTTTCGTTGGCATGATTTACCTCATTCCGCGGTGTTTCAGTTTAAAAACAGTATCACCGCTATGTAAAGCAGATAGCAAAGCAGGGCGGAGGGAGCCAAAAATGCCCTTGCATTACCCGCAAAGGCGCGACGGAGCGACTCGCGAGGGCTCCGGCTCTCGGGCGGCGCACTCTGCGCGTTCGGTCCTGTTGGACGTTTTTGTCCGTTTGGCGCTTTTTGTCCAGTGGGATCACCCGGGGCGGCGGGCACGCTCGGCGCGGCCTTGGAATGCTCGGCATCTCCTGCCTGCGGGGCGGCCGAGTAGGATCCGCGGTAGCTGCTATCCAGCGCGCGGTCGGCATAAGAGCCGTAAAGGCGGGCGCACTCGCCGAAAAACACCGTCAGCGCGAAAAGTGCGGCGACCCCGAGTATCAAAATATAAAGCGTTCTGCCCCCCGCATCGTAAAAGGTGCGAAAGAGCGGCGCACCGAACACCGCGATAAGATCATATCCCAGATGCACCGCAAAGGCGGCAAAAAAGGATCTTGTGGCGTAAAGGGTGAGGGATAGGAGCATCCCCGCCAAAAAATAGACAAAAAATGAGCGGGTATCAAAGTGGAGCATGGCAAACCAAAGGGATGTCAGCACCACCGCGCTGAAGCTGCCGCCGTCAGACTCATATTCGGCACACAGGATGGCGCGAAACACCAGCTCCTCGCAAAACGCGGGCAGGGCGGCGTAGACCAAGGCAAGGTAGAGGGTGCGTGCCGCGCCCTCCCCGACAGGGGCGGAAAACGCGCCGTACAGGGTGTAGGTGTCTGAAAATGCATCATAGCCGGATGCGGCAAGATCAAGCAACAGCGAGCCTGCGGTGGCGGCTATGACTGCGGAGACTATAAGCAATATGTGGTTAATGCCAAAGGGAGCGGGGCGCAATCGGCGCAGGCTCACGCGGCAAAGACGGAGGTATATGACCGCGGGGAGCATAAAGATAAGCACCTGCACGACGGTGAGGAGTATCACCTCGTTTTCGCGGTCAAAGATATAGGGGGATATAAAGCGCACAAGGAGCAAAAGCAAAAACACCGCCAAAACGAGCAGTGGTGCCGTCATTGACGGCGCGTATCGGCGCTCCCTCGGCGCGGGCGCGGAGGCCGCGGGGGATCTGCCTTGCGGTTTAGCATTTTCTCTGTCCTGCGGTCGCACTTTTTTCACCGCCTTTCTTTTTTAGTTGATTCTTTTAGATTCAGTCGGCAAGAAAGCCGCGGCGAAGCGCCTGCGCTTTTTCGTCTCCGCAAAGCGCGGCGGTAATGGCAAGGCCGAATTCCACTGCCACGCCCATGCCGGCGGCAGTAATGCGGCGGCGGTCGGTAACAACGCGGTCGGCAGAGACATGCGCGCCCGCCAGCTCGCCCTCAAAGCCGGGGAAGCAGGTGGCGGCATGATCCCGCAGATAGCCGCGGCGGCCAAGCACCAGCGGCGCGGCGCAGATGGCGCAAAGGTACGCGCCCGCCGCATCGGCGGCACGAAGAGTTGAGTCAACTATGGGGGAGGCATCAAGATTGGTGGCTCCGGGCATGCCGCCGGGGAGGATCACCGCCTCAATGTCGCCGGCGGGGGTGAATCCGTCATCGGAGACGTCAGCCATAACGCTGATACCGTGCGAGCCGGTGACAGTCCGCCCGCCAATGCCGACGGTGACCACACTGACCCCCGCGCGGCGCAGGATGTCGATGGGCGCCAGCGCCTCGACTTCCTCAAATCCATTTGCAAGAAAAACGTATACCATTTTACACCTCCGGATGTTTATCCGATATTTTTATGTGAACCGTTGAATGAGAATGTTACGATATTTGTCGGGTAGATCTAATATGAAGATTTTTGCTTGCGGAAATCCCCCTCGCTTTGCGGCGCGAGCAAGCCCCCCTACGGCAAGAAGATACGCCTACAGACGTACATAAAACAAGATTTTATGGTCTTGATATCTACCATCATCTGTACGGCTTTGCAGTGTGTTCGCGCCGCACATCGATAGCCTTCTCATGTGTGAGAAGGCTTGGCAAGAGTCGCATCATTCGCCTATAGACGTAAACGAACGCGATATCCGTCGTTTCACAACCGCACACCGTGCGGAATTTCATTGTGCATCGCGGCACACCATTGCGCGCAGCGCACATCACTCTCCCATCGAGCAATAAAACCTATAACCCTCGCGCAGGTGTTCGGCGGCGGGGGTCAGCGGCAGGAGCATCCCATCATCCGAAACGGCGACCGGCACAATGCCCTCATCCCTCTCGCCGGGGATGTATTCATAAACATCTCGCCGACCGTTTTTCTCCTCGCCGCACACCAGCCCCGCGCCGCAAAGCTCAAACTCGCGATATGTGGCGCGAATATAGTCCACAAATCCCGCACCGGGCATTATCACCCTGCCGCCGGGCACGCGCGGCGGGGGCAAATGCGCGGGACAAAGCGGCGCTGTGGCCGCGACCTCCCAACGCGGGATCTCTACCCGCCCGCCAAAGCCGTAGCGCGAATATGTGCGGAAGAGCGCATGGTCGGCCGGAACGAGCGCCAAAAAGTCAAACCCGTGCGCCGCGCCGTACTCACGCGCCGCGGTGAGCAGCTGCTTCATTCCGCCGCGCCCGCGATAGGCCGCAAGCACGCCGAGCGCAAAGATATACCCGCCGCGCAGCTCGCCCGCGGCCAGCGGTACTATCCCGCAACCGCCCGCCGGCTCACTCCCCGAGCGAAGCAGGAGCACATCCGCCCCCGAGAGGCGGCAAAAAAGCCGTGCATCCCGCTCTCCGTCGGTGGGAAAGCAATCGCGCCAAATGCCGCACATCTCCCGCTCGGCATCCCTCGCGCGTGCCGTGCAGGCGCAAAACTCCCCGCCATTACCCATACCGCGACCGTCCTTTTTTGTAATGACATTATTATATCATATTTTTTATAGATATTCCATAGTTATATTTTAATATTTCCACAAAGACCGAGAAAATACTTGACAAACTCGCCCCGCGCGCTATAATTATAATGGGTATGAATGCCGCCTTTGGCGCGGCCGAGCTGCCCTAAAACGACTTTCGTGAGGTATCCATGTCAGATACAGTAAAAAAGCGCGGGCGGGAGATAGACTTTCTTCACGGTCCGCTGATGAAAAACATATTGCTTTTTACCCTGCCGGTAATGGCAACGGGCGTTTTGCAGTTCCTTTACAACGCATCCGACTCGGCCGTTGTCGGTTGGCTGGTGGGGACAGATGCGCTGGGAGCGGTCAGCTCCACCGGTGCGCTGTCAAACATGATAACCGGACTGTTTATCGGCCTTTCGGTAGGCGCATCGGTATCGGTCTCTCACGCGCTCGGCTCGCACCGCGAGGACGATGCGCACGACATCGTACAGACCGCCATAACCGTAAGCTTTGTGCTGGGGCTGGTGGTTGCGGTGTTTGGCTTTTTTGCCTGCAAGCCACTGCTTGAGCTGATGGGCACGGTTGAGGAATGCATTGCTCAATCCACCCGCTACATGCGCATAATCTTTCTCGGCATTCCCGCGCAGATGGTGTATAACTACGGCACATCCATCCTGCGCGCGCGGGGGGATACCAAAAACCCGCTTATCTTTTTGGTGATATCCGGCGCGGTCAATGTGGTGCTGAATATTATCCTCGTTTACTGCTTCCGCGATGTTTGGGGCGTTGCCGCCGCCACCATCGCATCACAGTATCTTTCGGCATTTCTGACCGTTCGCTTGCTCTGCCGACTTGACGACTGCTGTCGCCTTGATCTTGCGCACCTATACATCAAGGGCGAAAAGCTTTTAAAGATATTGCGCATCGGCCTGCCAGCGGGCGTGCAGAGCGTGCTGTTTTCCTTTTCAAACGTGCTGATACAGTCCTCCATCAACTCATTTGAGAGCGCCGCCATCGTTGCCGGCAACGGCGCGGCATCAAATGTGGACGGCCTGATATACATAGCGCAAAACTCATTTTATCACGCCGCGCTGACCTTTACCGGGCAAAACCTCGGCGGGCGGCAGATAAAAAGGATACGGCAGTCCTGCCGCGATTGCATGCTGCTGGTCAGCACCATAGGTCTTGCCATAGGCCTTGGCTGTTACGCGCTCGGGCCGCAGCTGCTGTCTATCTTTGCGCAGGATGACATGGCTGTCATCGAGTACGGCATGGTGCGGCTGCTCTACATGGGCATCCCCTATTTTATCGGCGGCATGATGGAGGTAATGTCAGGCGTGCTGCGCGGGCTTGGCGCATCCATGACATCAATGATCGTCTCTCTGCTCGGCGCGTGCGTGTTCAGAATGATATGGATCGGCACCGTCTTCCGCTCGGTCGGCACGCTGGAATCGATATATGTGGTCTTCCCCATATCCTGGGCGCTGACCAGCGCCGCCGCATTCGTTTGCTACCTGGTGATAATAAACTCAAAAAAATTCAAGGCCGAACACCCCGAAGCCGAGAATATTTGAATTGAATTTAAAATATAACACCACAGCCTCCCGCATGCGGGAGGCTGTGGTGTTTGATATTAAATATCGTTTATGCGTTTATCAGTTCTCGCGGCGGGCGATGATAGCAAATGCTGCGCCGGCAACGGACATGAATGCTGCAAGCAGGATGATGACCAGGCTGTGGTCGCCGGTGGAGGGGCTGGAGGGCTGTGTCTCGGGAGCCTTTGTGTCCTCGGCGGGAGCAGTGGTATCAACCGGGTTGGTGTCAACCGGGTTGGTATCAACCGGCAGGATGGGCTGTACGGGGATCACTGTCATATCGGCAGTGGTCTTGTTGTCCTTTTCCTCGATGTAGGGGAAGCCGCCGTCAACGGTGCCGCCGATGATCTCAAGGTTGTTAGCCGCGGTGGAATCAAACAGCACGGTGTTTTGGCAGTTGGTAACGGTGATGGCACCTCTCTGTGCACCGGCAATGATACCGCCCGCAAAGGTCTTGAGCTTATCTGCATCCTCATTCTTGCAATCGTAGGTGATGCTGCCGTTGTTTACGCAACCGTCAATGGTCATAGAACCATCGATGGGGCTGTTGGAGGTTCCAACGATACCTGCGGCGTAGCCGGCACCTGCGGAGGTGGCAAGGTGGATGGCACCGTTGTTGGTGCAGTTTTTAATGGTGCTGTCGTACTTATCGGTGTAGCCTATAAAGCCGGCAACACGAGCCTCGTATGCGTTGTCAAGGTGAGTGATGGTTGCGTTATTCTCGCAGTTTTCAAGCAGACCAACCGACCAGTTCTCTTTATCGGCGCCGATGAAGCCGCCAACGTTTCTGTAGACAGACATGGGCTCGGCAACAGAGTTTTTAACGGTGATCTCACCGTTCATTGAGCTGTTGGTGATCTTGTAGTTTCTTGCAAAGCCTATAAAACCGCCGATCTGCACCTTAACGGAGGTAGTTGCAAAGAGGATCTCGGTTTTGGTGTAGATGTGAACGTTATCGATCTCGGGGGTCTGATCCTTGTTCTGCGTGCTGGCGGCAAGGATAGCATAAGTACCCTTTGTGGGGTTGTTTACCTTGTAAACAAGGGGATCGTTAACAGTACCGATGCTGAGGTTTTTGATGTAACCGCCGCCGAGCTGCTGGAAGATAGCAAGGTCGCCTGCGTGATCGGTAGCCTCAAACTTAAAGTTTTTGATGGCGTGGCCGTCGCCGTCAAGACCGGCAATGAATTTGCCGCCGGAGATCATGATTTCGCTGAACACCTTACCGCCAAAGTCGATATCGTTGGCGAGGATGTAGGTCTTGCCGGATTCCATTGCCAAAAATTCTTCGGCATTGGTGATGGGTGTGGGTGCTTCGGCCGCAGGTGCGTCTGCCGCAAATGCGGGCACCGCAAGGATCGTCAGCATAAGTGCTGCAAGTACAAGGGAAATGATCTTTTTCATGGTATTCTCCTTTGTTGAGTTTTTGCGGCATGGTGTGCCACAATGATTTAAGTTTATTTTAGCATATAATCGGGTGGATGTCAAGCGATTTTGAAAAAATATTTAATCTTTTGGCGCAAAAAGTAAACAAAATATAAACCAAACAGCGATGGTGCCGGCCGCCCTAACGGCGGCGGGAAAAAACTTCATATAAATATAATAAAAAAACCCTCATTTGGTCTTTACAAAACCGCCGCGGTGTGGTATAATAACATTGCCTTGGTGTAATGCCGCGGCATGACGCAAACTCGGTCTCCGGGATAAGGCCCATGGCCGTTCACCGGCCGGTCGCTGAGTTGGCGCATATATTTAATGAGGTGAAAAAAATGACCAAAGAAGAAAAGCTCTCCATTATCGAAGAGTACGCGACCCACGAGGGTGACACAGGCTCGCCCGAGGTTCAGATCGCTCTGCTCACCAGCAGGATCAACACACTTACCGAGCATCTTAAGAAGAACAACAACGACCATCACAGCCGCCGCGGTCTTCTTAAAATGGTTGGTCACAGAAGAAACCTGCTCAACTATCTGATGAAGGTCGATATCGAAAGATACCGCTCCATTATCGCAAGACTTAACATCAGAAAGTAAGCGGGCAGTTAAACGGATGCCGCGTACAGGCATCCGTTTTTTTGTAGAAAAGATGCGGCGCTCGGCGTGATGATATGCACGCTGCGCGTGATTATATGCAGCGCTTGCGCGCTGATGATATGCACGCTGCGCGGGGTGATATACAGCGCTTGCGCGCTGATGATATACAAGCACCTTTGGT
>CAYLLA010000041.1:0-15565 GCA_964384555.1 uncultured Ruminococcus sp.
GGGGGGGCATTGGAATCTGCATTGCATTTTTTCGCGGACATGACGGATGAGGAGGAAAAAAAGAGATTTCCGCCGCGCGGAAATCTTCCTTATTACTTATTCATCACCTCTCGCGTGGCATCAAAAAATCGGATGATGCGAGCATCATCCGATAATATTTTTTGTTCTTATCCGCCAAAGGCATCCAAAAGGTCAAACACCTTTGCGGCGTCCATAAATCTTGCATCTCCCGTCGATGCGCCGAATATGCCCACCACGTAATAGCGGCCGTCACTGCCGCGCTTGGCGGTAAGCAGGCAATAGCCCGCCTCGTCGGTCGAGCCTGTTTTAAGCCCCACCGCATCGGCGCGGTAGAGGGGGGATTCGCTATGTATCAGCTTATTTGTGTTTTGCCAGTTGTTGGATTCGCCACTCGCATATATCACGCGATCCTGCGCCAAGGTGGCGTATTTCATGATGGTGGCGTTCTCAAGCGCCAGCGCGCCTATCTTTGCAATGTCGGAGAGGGTGGTGTAGTGGTTGGGGTCGTGATAGCCGTCGGGATTGGCAAAATGCGTGCCGCTAAGCCCCAGCGCGGCCAGCTTGCGGTTCATCTCGGCAACGAACGCCGCCACCTCCTGCTTTGCGGTGGCAGATCCGCCAAGCACTCGCCTGCCCGCGGCGGCGGCCAAAACATACGCCGCATCTCCGCCGCTGGGCAAAAGCATCCCCGCTATCAGCATTGAAACGGTAAGGCGATGCCCGCGCCGCACATATGCTATCGAGGAATCTGATGCCACAAGGGAGAGCTCCTCGCCCGCCGTTATCACATCCTCGGGGGAGAGATAGTCAAGGGCGGTCAGCGCGGTAAACAGCTTTGTGGTGCTGGCGGGGTAGACCTTGCCGTCTATCACGCCGTTGTATTCATATATTGCGCGCCGCTCGGCGGTGTCGTAAACTATCACCTGCGCCGAATCAAGCTTGCCGCGGGGGATCTCCAGCATCGGCGCGGGGGCTTGTGTGTCCGCCGCGGTCGAGCCGCCGGTGCTTTCACTGCCCGGCGTGGTCGAGCCGGATGTGCCATCGCCGCTTGATATCGGCGGCAAGCCATCAGTTGTGTCCTCGCCGCCGCCGTTTGCGGGCGCGCAGGAGGGGAGGGCGGCCATCAGCGCGGCCAGCAGCAGTGCCGCCGCGCGGCAAAGCAGTTTTTTCTTTTTTTTCATTTTAAACGGTCGCCTCCGTTTTTTTATTGCGCTCGCTGTTCTCCTCGTTTACCGTTTTGACCTTTGAAAAATCAAAGTGCAGGTAATAGGCAAGGGTCAGCACACAGCAAAAGAACCATCCCACAGGGTAGCCGATGCCAACGGGTATCAGCTGGTTGGATATGTAGTGCGACATTACGAACAGATATATCTGGCGAATGCCTATAAAGGACGTCAGCATTATTATCATCGGCATGCGGCTGTTGCCCGCGCCGCGCAGTGCCGCCGAAAATACTTGGTTTACCGAGCAGAAGAGATAAAAGGGAGTTATTATCCTAAGCAGGCGGGTAGCGGTCTCAACTATCATCGGGTCTGGGTTAAATACCCCCGCTATCGGCGCGGCAAATATCATCACCGGTATGATTATCACTATCGAGCAAGCGGTAGACATAAAATACGCAAGCCTTGCACCGCGGCGGGCGCGCTCAACATTGCCCACGCCAAGGTTTTGCCCCACAAAGGTGGTGGTGGCAAGCGCTATCGACTGAATGGGCAGGAAGATAAACTGGTCAACCTTTGAGTAGGTCGTCCAGCCGCCGGTGTTTACCGTCATGTTGCCCTCGGTCCCCGCAATATAGGATTGCACAAAAACGTTGGCAAAGGCGGTCAGCGCCATTTGAATGGCAGAGGGAATGCCTATGTTTATGATCCTGCCAAGCATCACGCGGTCTATCTTGAGGTCCCGCAGGCGCAGCTTTACGCAGGAATCGGTGCGAAACAGCACCCAAAGGGTCAGCACGGCGGAAAGTGCTTGCGAGATGATGGTGGCCAGCGCAACGCCTGCCACTCCCATGCCGAGCTTAAATACAAATAAAAGGTCAAGGGCGGTGTTGGTTATGGCGCAGGCAACAAGAAAGTACAGCGGCCGCTGGGAATCTCCCACCGCGCGCAGAATGCCCGCACCCATGTTGTATATCATAAGGCCGATAACGCCGGCAAAATAGATGGTAAGATAGGTCTTGCCCGCGCCAAACATCTCTGCGTAGCCCTCGCGCTCGCTGTCAAGCATCAATTCAAGCATAAATGGGGCAAAGATCACGCCAAGCACGGTAAACGCCACCGCCATTACCAGCGTCATTACCATCGAGGTGTGAACGGCACGGCGCACACCTTCCTCGTCACGCGCACCAAAGTGGCGTGATATCACAACTCCCGCACCGCTGGCAAGGCCGGAGAAAAAGCCGATAAGGATGTTGATTATCGGTCCTATACTGCCAACGGCGGCATAGTCGCCCGCAACGCCGGTCTGACCGATGACCCAGGTATCCACCATGTTGTAAAGCTGTTGAAAAAGATTGCCCACAAGCAGGGGCGCCGCAAATGTGATAAGGTTTTTGGCAATGCTCCCGCGGGTCATGTCAAGCTCCAGCTTTTTGCCGAATGAACGTTTTTTTACACCGGATGCTGTCATTTTGTCTCCTCTCCGCGCCACTTGGCGCATACACACTAATTATAGCACATTCGGACGAGAGAATCAATACTTTGCGGGAAGAAATGCATGCAGGCCCGGAGCGCATGTTGCGCTACGCGCAATGAAGTGCGCTGCGCGCAATGAAGTGCGCTTCGCACAATGAAGTGCGCTACGCGCAATGATGTGCGCTTCGCGCAATGCTGGCGCACGCCGAGCATGCACATCACTTTGCGGCGCGAGCCGCAAAACATAACTCGGCGTGCAGCGCAAAAAACCCATCCCCGCGGGGTGCGCAGCACTCCCGCGGGGATGGGTTATGTTATTTAAACCTTTTAGGCGATCCTATATATCAGTTAAAATATCTCTTCAGCATGCCCTCAAAGCCGCGGCCGTGGCGAGCCTCGTCCTTGGCCATCTCATGGACTGTATCATGAATGGCATCATAGCCCAGCTCCTTGGCGCGCTTTGCAAGCTCAAACTTGCCGGCGGTCGCGCCGCACTCGGCCTCGCTGCGCAGCTGCAGGTTCTTCTTTGTGGAGGGTGTTACCACCTCGCCCAAAAGCTCGGCAAACTTGGCGGCGTGCTCGGCCTCCTCGTATGCGGCCTGGAGATAAAATGCGCCAACCTCGGGGTATCCCTCGCGGATAGCCTGGCGGCTCATTGCAATGTACATGCCAACCTCGGTGCACTCGCCCTCAAAGTTAGCCTTAAGTCCGGCATAGACCTCGTCATCGATCTTGCCCTTGGCGCCAACGCCGATAACATGCTCGCAAGCATAGTTAAGAGAATCTTCCTTTACCTCGGTAAACTTTGCACCGGGCACGCCGCACTGGGGGCATTTTTCGGGTGCGCTGTCACCCTCGTGAACATAACCGCAAACAGGACATACAAACTTTTTCATAATGATCTTCTCCTTTTTGATCTGAATTTTGATCTTATTTTTGATATAATTATTTTATTTTTTATTGCATTCACGGCAGAGGCCGTAAAAAACGAATTGATGGTGCGAAACGCTGACGCCCATGCGCTCCTCAAGCTTTTTGTCAATGCCCGCTGTTTCGGCATCTCCGAGGTCGCTCAGCGACCTGCAAGCGGTGCAGAAAAAGTGATTGTGATCGCTTGTGTCGGCATCATAGCGCACGGTGCCGTCGCCAACATCTATGCGTATCGCCTGACCGCACTCGCAAAGCACGCCAAGATTGCGGTATACCGTTGCAAGGCTTATTTGCGGATGCTCGCGCCGCAGCTCGGTGTGCAGCCACTCGGCACTGGGATGGCAGGTAACGCCGCGCAAAAGCTCAAGCACCGCATCCCGCTGTTTTGAATGTTTTAGGGGTTGATTCATATTCGACTCCTTCCAAACGATAATGATTATCATTACCGTTATTATTATAGCACATCGGGACTATTCTGTCAACCCCCAAAATGCATTTTTTAAAAATTTTTTTGTGATGTTTTTTTCAGAGCGTTTTTATCACTCTATCGGCTCAAAATCCGCGGCGCCGTGCTTGCAAAGCGGGCAGATAAAGTCGGGCGGCAGGGTCTCGCCCTCATAAACATACCCGCAAATGCGGCACACAAAGCCGCGCCGCCCCTCGGCCGCGGGCTTGGGCTTTACGTTTTTGTGATAGTATGTGTAGCTCATGGTCTCACGGTCGGAGAGCAGGTGTGCCTCGGTGACCTCGCAAATAAACATTCCGTGGCTGCCGATATCGATATACTCAACAACGCGCAGTGACATTTGCGAGTTTACATACTTTTTCAGCACGGCAAGGCCGTTTGCAGAGCGTTCTGTCTCCATGCCCGCAAATTTATCGGTATCCCGCCCGCTGTGAAAGCCAAAGCGCTCAAATATCTCAAACGGCGCATCAACGGTGAGGCAGTTGACGTTCATAATGCCGCGGCGCTTGATGATATCATGCGAGTAGTTCTTTTTGTTTATCACAACAGATACGCGGCTGGGGCTGTCCGTCAGCTGTGTGACGGTGTTGACAATCAGTCCGTTGTCCCGCGTGCCGTCATTTGAGGTTACAACATAAAGGCCGTAGCCGATGTTTCTGAGCGCGGCAGGGTCGGTCATCACCTCGGCGGACTCGCGGCGCAGGATGTAATCCTCGCACAGCTCACGCGCCAAAAGGTCGATCTCCTCCCGGTTCTTTTCCGTCATGGCGGAAAGAATGGTCACCGTGTGGGCGGCAAACTCAAGCTCGGGGGAGGGGGACAGCATATCCCGCATCACCTTGGCCGCTCGCGGCGCCCAGGAGCCGTTCTCGATAAGCCCCACCGTGCGGCGGCGGAAGCCGCGCTCGGTCAGGTGCGAGATAAACTCGCGCATAAAGGGAAAGATATCCGAGTTATAGGTCGTGGTGGCAAGCACCAGCTTTTCAAATCTAAAGGCATCCGCCACCGCGGCCGACATATCACAGCGGGCAAGATCGTAAAGCACAACGTTCGGGCAGCCCAGCTCGCGCATGCGGTCAGCCACCAGTCGCGCGGCGCGCTCGGTGTTGCCGTAGACCGAGGTGTAGGCCACCACTGCGCCCTCCTCCTCCGGCTCGTAGGAGGACCATGTGCGGCAAAGCTTGATATAATAGCCAAGGTCCTCGCGCAGGACGGGACCGTGCAGGGGGCAGATGGTCCGAATGTCCAGCGCGGCGGCGCGGTCAAGCAAAAGCCCAACTTGGCGGCCGTATTTGCCAACTATGCCGATATAATAGCGCCGCGCCTCATCCCGCCACGGGGTCTTGGCATCCGGTGCGCCAAAGCGGCCAAACGCATCGGCGGAAAACAGCACGCCATCGGTGGATTCAAAGCTCACCATAACCTCCGGCCAATGCACCATCGGCGCGGTGAGGAATGTCAGGCGGTGCGTGCCGAGGTCCAGAGTGTCGCCGTCCCCCACGATCAGGCGCGACTGCGGCTCGGAGCCAAAAAACTGGCGCATCATCTTAAACGCCGCGGCGGTGGCCACCACGGTAAGCTCGGGGTATACCGAAAGGATGTTTGCAATATTTGCCGAGTGATCCGGCTCCATGTGGTGGACTACAAGATAGTCCGGGCGGCGCTCGCCGAGGGCTGAGCGAATGTTTGCCAGCCACTCGCCGCCAAAGTGCGCATCCACCGTGTCCATCACGGCGATCTTTTCATCCATAATAAGATAGGAATTATAGCTCATTCCCTCCGGTACGCGGTACTGTCCCTCAAAAAGATCCACCGCGCGATCTGTCACGCCAACATAAAGGATGCTGTCTGTTATCTTCATTTTATTTATACCTGCTTTCTTATCTTGCTCAATAACGATAATGATTATCACTATCATTATTATACAACAGATCTGCTGATCTGTCAATAGCTTTTTCAAAAGTTTTTTCCAATTTCAAAAAAATATTCGCCGTGCGGCAAAGGTTTTTGATTAAGCGGAGGGCAAGCGGGGAGATAATCATGCAGGAGGTGAGGGGAATGAGCAAAAAAGAACGCGCGGCGGCGCTTTTGGTGGTAATATCCCTTATAATGGCGGCGGTAGTTTGCGACTGCCTGCCGATACACGGAGAGGGAGAGCTGCGGGATCGGCTGTTGCGCCTGCACGTTATAGCGGCATCGGACAGCGAGCGGGATCAGGCGCTAAAGCTTGAGGTGCGGGATGCACTGCTGACGGAGATGGAGGAGCTGCTATGTGAGGCAAAAACGCTCTCGGATGCCGTGGCGGCGGCGGATGCGGGGCGAGAGCGGTTGGTCTCTGTTGCGGAGGCAAGACTCTGTGAGCTTGGTTGCGGCGACCGCGTGCGGGTGGAGCTGGGGCGGGAGAGCTATCCCACCCGCGATTACGGCGATATACGCCTGCCTGCGGGGGAGTACACCTCACTGCGGGTGACGATAGGAGAGGGTGAGGGGCAAAACTGGTGGTGCGTGCTTTTTCCCACCCTTTGCATGGCCGCCGCCAAAAAGGGCGCATCCGGGAATGCCGCGCCGGAGGAGGAATACCTTGCCGCCGGCTTTACCCCCGAGCAGTACCGAACGATCACCAAGACCACCGCACCGAAATACAGGATAAGATTTAAGATACTTGAGATGATCGAGCAATTGGGAAGGTGAAGTGCGCTTCGCGCAATGATGTGCGCTGCGCACGTAGCGCGGCAAAAACAGGCCGTCACGGGGACGGCCTGTTTTTTATATTATATATCATTTTGGGGTTTTACCGTTTTATAATACCCGCAGGGGTTAAACTCGGTGCAAAGGCCGTTACGGTAAACGCACATTGGCACCAAAAACTCGGCAAATTCGGGGTTCAGCTCGGCCACCTGCCGCGCTATCTCTTCCATAACCGCGCGGGTCTCCGGCGAGGCCTGACGGCACAGGCGGCGGTGCGCCATAAAAACAAGCTCCTGCGCGTTTATGGACATTATATGCGATACCGGCGCACTCTGCGGTGCCTCGGTGCGGTCATATTTATCCTGCCTGTCGTTGCGCTGTGACTGCACATAGTGATTAACGCCTATGTGATGGCGCACAAAATGCACCGATACCCAGTAGGGTATCTCCATTTTAATGCCAAACCACAGCTCGCGCAGGGGGCTGTGCTCGGCGGCAATAAGACGGCGCTTCCACTCATCCGTTGGTAGCTTTGTTGATGCCTTGCCCACCGTGTTGAGTGTGCAGGTCTTGCACCAAAGCCAGTCGGCATCGGTGGGATGCTTTAATATCTCGACCTTAAGATCCATGCCGCACCCCGTTATATCTCGCAGTCGATAACGACTCTTTCTGTGCGCACCTGCTTTACATACTCCTGTACCTTGCGGTGCTCCGGGTGTACGCGGTAGCCCTCAAGCGCCGCGGCGTCATCAAACTCTGTCAGCAGTACCATGTCAAAGGACATATCCGTGTGCGATATATCCGTGCCTATCTCCATCCGCTCAAGTCCCGGCACAACGCCCAAAAGCGCCATCAGGGAGGCGCGAACGTGCGCCATGTTTTCTTCTTTTGTGCGGCCGAGAGCCTCATCGGCAAAGCGCCACATAACTATATGTCTTATCATAACAACAACCTGCCTTTTTATTTTTTTCACTATAAATGATATCACGCGGGGGCGATTTTGTCAAGTCACCGCGCCCGCGGTATTGCGTTTTTTTCATTTTTATTATATAATATAAGTGACAAAACGGCGCGGCCGTTTAAGCGAGGTGCGGGTATGGACTCATTGCTGATAGGTGTAGCCGGCGGGACCGGCAGTGGTAAGACGACTCTTGTTTCAAAACTTGCCGAGCATTTTGCGGGGGAGGTGGCGGTCCTCTGCCACGACTGGTACTACCGTGCGCAGGACGAGCTGACCCTCCCTGAGCGTGCACGGCAGAATTACGACTGCCCGGAGGCGTTTGAGACCGAGCGGTTGATAGCCGATCTGCGCGCACTGCGCCACGGCGAGGCGGTGGATTGCCCGCAATATGACTACACACAGCACACGCGGGCGCAAAACACCCTGCATATCGAGCCGGCACGTGTGATCATAGTTGAGGGGATACTGCTGTTTGCCGACCGTGAGCTGCGGCAGATGCTGGATATTCGCATTTTTGTGGATACCGATGCAGATATCCGCATCCTGCGCCGCCTGCAGCGGGATGTGCTTGAGCGCGGGCGGAGCATCGGATCGGTAATATCTCAATACACCGAAACGGTAAAGCCGATGCATGAGGCGTATGTTGAGCCATCCAAAAAATATGCGCACCTGATAGTTCCGGAGGGCGGCGAGAATACCGTTGCGCTGGATATGATACTTGGCCGCATAGCGCGGCAGCTGAATATAAGTGAGTTTAAAAAATGAAAAAAACACTGATATACCTAAAATATCTTATGCCGCTTGCGGCGGTGCTGACGTTTGCGCTTTATCTTATGGCAAGGTCCGTATTTTTTATCAATGACGGCGAGGTCAAGCGGCGGCAGTCCTTTAAAACGCTGGCGGCATCCACCTACGCGGCGGCGGAGGATAGGCTTGACAGGCTTGAGCGTGAGGAGGAGCCGGACGAGGTGGATCTTTCCTTTGCCCGGAGCGCCCGCGGCTATGTGATAGCCTGCCGCGTGTGCCTTGGCGTGGCATTCTTTTTTGCGATATACGCGGCCGCCGTTTCGATATTTGCAATAAGCCTGCCGCCGCGCACGGAGGCCGCGCTGAATTGCAAATTTATGTTGCGGCTGGTACTGCCGCGGCCGTGGCTTTTGCCGTGCATCCCACTGCTTTGCTTGCCGTACGCCTGCCTTGCACGCTATATCTGCCGCCTTTATGCAAAATATTATCTTTATGATGTATCAATAGGATACCACGGTCTCTCCCCGGCCACTCTCTTGGCCGCCTTGATAGCCATCTGCTTTGTGCTCTTTTTTGTGACCAAACGCTTCGAGCGCGAGCTTAAAATGGATCCGTATAGGAGGATATAAGACGTAAAGGCGGGTCATATAATGCAAAAAGAGAGCCAAGCAAGCTCGGCTCTCTCAAGTATATATCCGCAAATGTATACCCCAATTAGTACTATTATTATACCACAAGGCTTGAAAAAATGCAACCCCTTATTGCAAGATAGCAGGGTGTTTTGCAGTGACAGATAAGTGGAAAAAGACAGCGGCGGGCCGCTGCCTTTTTTCTAAACGCACGCTGCATTCGCCGCATGCACATCACTTTGCGGCGCGAGCCGCGAAACATCACTCGGCGCGGAGCGCCGGCATCACTCGCGGAGCGAACATCACTCCGCATTATTGCGGTACATCACTCCGCACGCAGTGCGGAACTCCCGGCCCCATAGCTTCCCACCGTGATGGTGGCCGCGATTATCCTAAAATCGGTGGCAAGACGGCGGCGGTAGTCCATTCCAAAATGGATGTACCCCAGCCCGCCGCTGCTTGAAAGCTCATATGTGGGGTCGCAAAAGCTCGCCTCGCCGCCGATGGTCAGCTGCACCCACGCGTGCCCCGTGACCTCGCCGCGCATATCGCAGCAGCAAAACTCGGCATCAAGCCCCGCCTGTGTCATCATCTGCACGCACGCGCGGGCAAAGGTAGCGCATATTCCAAGGTGTCCCTCGGCGTATGCGGTATAGCTTGGAATATACCTTGGCGTGTAATTATCATCATACATGCCGTAATCATATTTGCAGACCGCGGTAAGGTTGTGGTATACCACCCGCGCGCGGCTCTCCTCGTCAAGGGAGACACCTGCACCTGCAAGATAGGCATTTGCCGCATCGGTAAAGCTGCCTACGAGCGCATCATGCTCGGCGCGGGATGATGTGTTGTAGCTCCAGTTAAAGCTGCCCGCCGCCGCATCATAGGCGGTGAGGAGGTCAAACTCCACCTCTGCGCCAAACAGCGGGAACTCCCGCTCAAGCAGCTGCGGCAGGTAGTAGGCGCAAAAGGCAGAGGGACAGGGCACCGTTGTTTTGTAGTTAAGATACGCATCGATAAAATCTATGTACACTCGGCAAAGCTCCGCGCCGCCCAAAGCCGCGGCGGCATCGGACAGGCGGTAGGGCGAGTAGATATAAGCCCCACCCGCCACGGCAGGTGCGATGCGCTCGGCAATATCCGTCGGCAACACTCCGCCCTCAGGGGTGTCATATTTGGGTATCTCAAGCTCATAAAAGCCGGGCGTTTGGGTGCGCTCGCCGTAATATATCGCCGCGCAGTCAAGGGTCGCCTCGCCGGCGGTGACGGATATCCGCCCAACGATCGTTACCACACTGCAGATATACTCGTATTTCGGCAGACCGTCCGCATCGGCGGTCGATAGCGTCAGGCGGGAGATGCTCACGCCGCCAAGCTCCAAGGGGGAGGGGAGCTCAAGATAAAACTCGCCGCGGGCATCGGTATTGCTTTTGTTTTTGGTAAGACCGCCCACCAGCACCACGCCGCGGCCGTCCATGGCGGAGATATCCCCGCCGTTTGCCGTGGCGGCTTCGGTCTCGGTCGGAGTCGTAGATGACGGCGGCGCGGCGTCAGAGGTCTCATCTGTCTGCGGCGGCAGGGTGGCAGGTGTCCCGCCGCCGGGATGTACGCACCCCGCCAGCACCAAAAGACAAAATACAGCTGTGATCAGGGCGCACGCCCTGTTTTTTTTATGTGACATTGCTCCACCTCCTGCCCCGCCGCGGCGGAACGGAATATCCGTATACATATATCCTAATTATATCACATAATTTCCGCCTTGTAAAGCAGTCAGGTGTCCGCCTCGCGCTCTATCAGCTCGCAAAGCTCGCTTTTTATCACCGATACCTGCGGACCGTACACCACCTGCACACCATCGCCGCGGCGTATCACTCCCGCCGCGCCGCTCTTTTTAAGCAACTCATCATCCACATCCTCGCCGCGCAAAACGCTCACGCGCAGGCGGGTGGCGCAGGCATCCACGCTTTGAATATTCCCGCGCCCGCCAAGCCCGCGCAAAATGATCGAGGCCTGTGACTCCTCGCCAACATCCGCCGCCGACATCTGCGGCTCACCCGGCGCGGCGCGGCGGCGCTCAACATCCGCACGAGAATAAAGCCGCACCTCGCCGCCGTCCGCCTCCCGCCCGGGGGTGGGGAGGTCGAATTTTTTTATCATCATGCCGAAAAGCAGATAATATATCGCAAAATACAACGCGCCCACCGGCAGTATCATAAGCCAGTTGGTCCTTGCCTGCCCCTGTATCACGCCAAAAAGCAAAAGGTCTATCAGCCCGCCGGAAAATGTCATGCCAACGCCAACGCGCAGGATGTGCATCAGCATATATGAAAGCCCGGATAGGATGCAGTGGATGAGATAGATAGAGGGTGCTGTGAACAAAAAAGTAAATTCCAGCGGCTCGGTGATGCCGGTGAGGATCGATGTCAGCGCGGCGGAGAGCAAAAGCCCGCCCGCGGCGCGGCGGCGGTCGGGGCGCGCCTGCCTGTATATGGCCAGCGCCAGCCCCGGCAGACCGAATATCATGATGGGGAACTTGCCAGACATAAATCTTGTGGCGCTGACCGAAAAAACCTTGGTGGATGCCGAGGCAAGCTCGGCAAAAAATATATTCTGCGCGCCGCTGACGAGTGCACCGTCTATCATCGCCGTGCCGCCCACACCCGTCTGCCAAAAGGGCAGATAAAACACATGGTGGAGTCCAAAGGGTATCAAAAGCCGCTCAATAAGACCGTATATCAGCGTTCCCACATACCCCGAGCCCAAAACGAGCGAGCCGAGCGCGTGTATTCCCGCCTGAATATACGGCCAAATAAGAAACATCACGCCGCCCACGAGGGTGTAGACAACGGTTGAGATGATAGGTACAAAGCGCGTGCCGCCAAAAAAGGATATCACCCCGGGCAGGCGGAGCTTGTAGGTCCGATTGTGCAGGGCGGCCACGCCAAGGCCGACTATAATGCCGCCGAAAACGCCCATCTCAAGCGAGCGTATGCCGCACACATCCCCCACCGCGCCCTCGGGGAGGGAGCCGTCGGTCAGCCGCCCGCTGACCGCAAGCAAGCTGCCAATGGTCGAGTGCATAACAAAAAAGGCAATGGCGGCGGAAAGCACTGCCGTGGCTTTTTCACTCTCCGCCATGCCAAGCGCCACGCCCATGGCAAAAAGTATCGGCAGGTTGTTAAAGATTATCGAGCCGACGGCAGACATCACGCCAAGCACCGCGCCCGCCGCCGTGCCCTCGCCGAGTATGCCGCCAAGACCCAGTGATGCGATGGTGGCGGGATTGGTAAGGGATGAGCCGATGCCAAGAAAGAGTCCCGCTATCGGCAACAGGGCAATGGGGAGCATAAAGGAGCGCCCCACGCGCTGTAAAATGCCAAAGGCGCGCCCCTCGCCCCTTGCGGCCGCGCTCATGATGCGCCACCCGCGGCGGTTTTTTTGTTGACCTCATAGGTCATGGCAACGTCATGCCCGCCGCGCACCGCGCCCGGGCGCACCCGCGGGCGGCTGATGCACTCGCTGTTTGATATCAGCACCACAACAGACGGGTCAAGCCCCGCCTCGTGCAGGACATCAAGCTCCACCCGCGCCAAAGGATCCCCCGCGGCCAGTGCATCCCCCGCCGCCGCCAGCGGGAAAAAGCCGCGCCCGCCGAGCGATACGGTATCAATGCCGATGTGCAGGAGCAGCTCCAGCCCATCCGTGGTCTCTATCGTGTAGGCGTGCCGCGCCTCGGAGATCGACATAAGCTTGCCGTCGGCGGGGCAAAATATCGCGCCGTCTGTCGGCCGCACGGCAAAGCCCGTGCCCAGCATGCCGGAGGCAAACGCCTCGTCAGGGACCTCCGAGAGAGGGATCGCCCTCCCGTTTGCGGCGGCAACCAACCGCCCGCCGCTTTGTTTGAATATTGACATGTGTACCTCTTTTCTTTTTGCCGCACGGAGCATATGCCGGCGCTCCGCGCTACTCCATTTCCCTTATTGCCGCTTTTATCTCGGGTATCGACGGCGGCGGCAGGGAGACCTCATCCGCGCCAAGGCGTACAAGGGCGGCGCATGTCTTGGGGTCGGCCGCCAGCTCGCCGCAAACGCCTACCCATCGCACGCGCCCCTCGCCGCTCTCCCGCGCGCGCCGCACCGCGCCGCACACCCCGCCTATCAGCCGCAGGACTGCGGGCATGCCCTCCCGCACCAGCTCCAAAAGCGCCGCCGATTGCCTGTCCGCCGCCAAGGTGTACTGGCAAAGATCGTTCGTTCCGATCGAAAAGAAATCGCATATGCGGCAAAGCTCGTCCGCCATCAGCGCGGCGGCGGGAGTTTCTATCATAATGCCAAGCGGCATTTCGGGGTCAAACTCCGCCTCCTCAAAGCGCAGCTCGTTTTGCACCTCCCGCAAAAGCTCGCGCACCCGCCGCACCTCCGCAGGGGTGGTGACCATCGGGAGCATGAGGGCGACCCGCCCGCCGACAGATGCGCGGCAGACGGCACGCAGCTGTGTGCGAAACAGCGCAAGATTTGCCGCCTCCATGCACCAACGGAGGCCGCGCACGCCAAGCGCGGGGTTTTCCGCCCCCGCCGCGGCGACCTTCCCCTCCTGCTTATCCGCGCCGATATCGAGCGTGCGAATTATCACCTGCCCGCGCGGTATGGCTCGTATCACCTGCCGATAGGCCGCCACCTGCTCCTCCTCGCCGGGCGGCTCGTCACGACCGAGATACAAAAACTCGCTCCTGAAAAGTCCAATTCCCTCCGCGCCAAGCTCTGCGGCTGTCGCCGCCTCGGCGGGCGAGCCGATGTTGGCCATTACGGTGACCCGCCGCCCCGAGCGCGTTACCGCCGGCAGTGCCGCCGCCGAGCGTTGCGCCGCCCGCCGCTCCCGCTCGCGTGCCGTGCGGGATGCCAGCTCCTCAAGCTCCGGCAGGGTAGGCTCTATCAAAAGCCGCCCGCCGCGGCCGTCAATGATCGCCTCCCTGCCGTCAAGGGCTGAAAGCTCACCCTCGTCTATCCCGCCAAGCCGCACTACCGCGGGTAGGCCAAGCTGCCTTGCAAGTATTGCCGTATGTGATGTGGGAGAGCCGCCGATCGTCGCCAGTCCCCGCACTCGGGTCGGGTCAAGCGCGGCGGTGTCCCCGGGGGAAAGATCGCGGGCAAGTATCAAAGCCCCCGCGGGGATCTCCGCCGTCACCGCGCCCCCGCCGCACGCGTGGCGGGCTATCCTTTGCGCCACGTCCTTGATGTCCGCACCGCGCGCGCCGAGGTATTCATCACCCAGTGCCGCCATTTCGGCGGATAGCTCCTCCCCCGCCGCAATTATCGCCGCCGCAGCGGTCTCTCCTGCTGCAATATGCCGCTGTGCCGCCTCCAAAAGGTCGCCGTCCTCCGTCATCATTCGGTGGATCTCGAATATCTCCGCCGCATCCCCCGCGCGGGAGCGCATCTCCGCCGCCAGCCGCTCAAGCTCCTGCGCGGCACTGCGACAGGCCAAGGCGAGCCTTTTGCGCTCCGCATCGGGGTCGGAGCCAACGTTGGCATCGGCACGCCCGTGGATGGGGCGCGTGTGGCAGTCGGGGCAGAATATCCGCCCCGCGGCCTCACCTGCCGATGCACCAATGCCAAAATACTCCCGCCTGCCAAGAGATGCCGCCATGCCGCTCACCCCCGCTCGGCGGAAAAAGCCTGCTCAAGCGCCGATATCACTGCGGGTAGCGCCGCCGCCTCGTCCTCTCCCGCCGCCGTTATTTTAAGCTCGTCACCCGCACGCGCACCAAGTGTCATAAGGGATATCAGCCGCTTGCCGTCCGCCTCGCGCTCGCCAAGCGTGACGGTTATCGCCGCGCTGTACTGCTTTGCCGCGTTCACCATCGCGCCCGCAGGCCGCGCGTGCAGACCGTTTTTGCCGTCAATTTTGTATATCGCAGTCTTCATTTTTGGTCCTACCGTTTTCATTTTCTTTTGCCGTTTGCCCCGCACTGCCGCGCAGAGCTGCCGCACTGACTTTATTATCTGCCGCTCGCCGCGCATCTATTCGGCGCTTTTTGCTTTTTGGAACAGGGAAAGACAAAAAAGTGACAAACGAGAGAGCGAGATGCACGCTGCGCGTGATTATATGCAGCGCTTCGCGCTGATGATATACAGCACTGCGTGCTGATGATATACAAGCGCCTTTGGCGCTTGATGATATGCCGCGCTCCGCGCGGATGATATGCATCGCCTACGGCGATGATCGCGGAAGAAATCCGCACGGCGGATTTCAAATTGAAAGAATTTGATCTGTATTTGTTGCTGTAGGGCACGACCTGTGTGTCGTGCCGAAAACGATGGATATTGATGTTCGTTCCGTCTATAGGTGAGAGAGACGATCCTTGCCAAGCCTTCTCACACATGAGAAGGCTTTCTACGTGCCTGCTAACATACAGCGAAGCCATATGACAACGATAGATATCAAAACATCAAAATCTTGCTTTCCACTCGTCTGTAGGATAAAATAC
>CAYLLA010000042.1:0-12588 GCA_964384555.1 uncultured Ruminococcus sp.
CACCATGTTCGCACTAACTGAAAGCCTCCCTCCGAGTGGAGGTGCCCGAGCAAATGCGAGGGCGGAAGGAGCCTGCGGAGCTTGAAAATCCGCATTTGGTGAAGAACAGCGCACTCTTTAGTGCCGCATTCTCCTTCAGTCGCGGACGAGCCGCGCAAGCTCCGCTCGGTGGGAGCCTTAATAAAGTCATATCTTTAGACTACAGCCATAAACAATTGCGATATCCATCGTTGCGGGCGACCGCAGGTCGCCCCTACGGCATAAAATACAGAACAAATTTATTCAATTTGAAATCCGCCATGCGGATCTCTTCCGCGATCATCGCCGCAGGCGATGTATATAATCAAGCACCAAAGGTGCTTGCATATCATCAGCGCGCAAGCGCTGCATATCATCCGCGCAGAGCGCTGTATATAATCAGCGCGCAAGCGCTGTATATCATCCGCGCAGAGCGCTGCATATCATCAGCGCGCAAGCGCTGTATGCAATCGCGCGCAGCGCCTGCCCTCTCTCCCTCTTGACCTTTTTCGCATTTTGTGATATGATATTGCATGCGCGCCATCGCGCCATAACAACACACGCAAAGGCAATTGATCGATATGAAATTTACATCTCACAAAAGCATAGATCCCGCGGCGGAGGCGGATATGACCCAAGGCTCGCTTTGGCGAAAGATACTCCTCTTCAGCCTGCCGCTGATGGCCTCCCAGCTGCTGCAGGTCATGTTCAACATGGCCGATGTGGCGATAGTGGGGCGTTTTTCAAGCTCCGCCGCCATGGGATCGGTCGGTTCCACCACCATACTCGTCACTCTGTTTACCGGACTGCTGATCGGCATGGGCAGCGGAGTTAATGTTTTGGTGGCGCGTGCCATCGGTGCGGGCGACAAGCGCGAGACCGCCGAGACAGTCGGCAGCTCGCTTATCATCTGCACCGCGCTCGGTATTTTGATATCCGCCGTGTGCCTGACCCTGGCGCGCCCGATGCTTGAGCTTATCAACACCAAGGACGAGCTGATAGAGGGCGCGATCCTTTATTTTAGGATCTACTCTCTCGGCATGCCCGCGCTTGGCATCTTTAACTTCGGCAATGCCGTGCTGAGCGCCGAGGGCGACACCCGCCGCCCGCTGGTGTATCTTACCGTCTCCGGCGTTTTAAACGTTATCCTAAATCTTGTTTTTGTACTTGGGCTCGGCATGGCCGCGGACGGCGTGGCGTGGGCCAGCATCATCTCGCAGTATCTTTCGGCCGCGCTGGTGATAGTTAGAATGTCGCGCGACTGCTCTGCGTGCGGTCTGCGAGCAGAGATCATACGCATCTACCCCGACCGCGCACGCGCGATACTGGCGCTGGGCATTCCCGCGGGACTGCAAAACGCCATTTTTGCCGTAGCAAACCTCTTTATACAGTCGGCGGTCAACTCCTTTGACCACATCATGGTGGAGGGCAACGCCGCAGCCGCCAACTCTGACTCGATAGTCTATAACGTGATGGGTGCGTTTTACACCGCCTGCTCCACATTTATGGGGCAAAACCTCGGCGCGGGCAAGCGGCGCCGGGTGATGGAGAGCTACATAATAAGCCTTGTTTATTCCTTTGCCGCGGGCGCGATAATGGGCGGCCTGCTTATGCTCTTCGGGCGGCAGTTTTTGGCGCTGTTCACCACCGAGGCCGCGGTCGCCGAGGCGGGCATGCACCGCATAATGATAATGGGCGCATCCTATATGGTATCCGCGTTTATGGATTGCACCATCGCCGCCTCCCGCGGCATCGGCAAAAGCCTGTGGCCAACGGTCATCGTTATCCTCGGCTCCTGCGTTTTCCGCGTTGTGTGGGTGTACACGATATTTGCGCATTTCGGAACGATCCCCTCGCTGTATCTCCTTTATGTCTTCTCCTGGAGCATTACCGCCATCGCCGAGATCGCGTACTTTACAGCTGCTTGGCGCGGAATGTTTGCCAAAAAGCAGTTCGCCGAGATCTGATAGCCTATCAATACACAAAATGCCGCCCCTTTCGGGACGGCATTTTTATTTTATCCTGTTTATCTTACAAGACTTGCGTTATTTTCAAGGTCTTCAACGATGCTGGCGCACTTGGTCTTGAGGATGCTTATCTTCGCCTTAAGTCCGGAGCTCCAGGAAGTACCTGCGCAAGCGGCCTTGGAGGGCATCTCGCTCATGGTATTGAGCTGATCCGAGAAGATACGGCCAAGATCGTAGCGAACGGTGGAGCGGATGATATCAAACATCTGCGCATCAACGTTCTCCTTGGAGTATTTGAGCTTCATGTTGATCTCAAAGATCGCGGGAGTGGTGCGGCGGTAAGCCTCGGAGGCCCAGCACTCGATAACGGCGGTCGCCATTGAGGGATCGGCACAGCCGTTGCCCACGCCGTAAAGGGTAAAGGGGTTGCCCATAACGGTTATGTAGTTTTCCTGGTCGGTATCATGCTTCGGCACGGGAACTATACCGTATGTCCAGGTAACGGCGTTAAGGCCGTTGGAGCTTACGTTATCCGCCATGTAAACGCGGTTGAGGCAGAACAGACCCTGACCGGCAACAAACGGCTTCATGTAGTCGTCGCCGAGGATAGTATCATCGGTAGGCAGCCATGTGCCAAGCTTTGCAACAAGGTTAACAGTCTTTTCACTGCTGAAGTCGGGGGAGATCACCAACACGCTGTCGGCATCCTGCTCAACGAGCATAAGATCCGAGCCGGTGTAGAAGGCATCACAGTGGAAGTTTTTGGTGCCGAAAGGAACAAAATCGTCCTTATCCTGCTTATCGTTGCTGTTAAGGTCCTGATATTTGTCCTTTGTCATGGCCATTAGCTTGTCAATGGTCCATGTGCCGGCGGTGGTGAGAGCCTGGGGATCCTCAAGCTCGTAGTCTGCAACAAGCTCTTTGTTGTAGTACACGCCGTACATAAAGTGCAGTGTGTTTGTGGATGCATCGCCGGAGATGAAATACAGCGATTTGCCGATGGTACAGGTATCCACCAAGGTCTCCGGCCACCAGGGCTGGTTAAAGTTAAGATGGCTGTCATCAATGGTGTTGAGGTCGGCCAAAAATCCGCGGGTGGCAAGCATGCCGGAGGTGCGGCTGTAGGTGGCTATAACATCATAGAAGTTGCTGGCCGTAAACTGGCTGTCAACATACTTTGTAAAGTTGGCGCGCTCGCCAACGTCACCGGGCTGACCGTCCCACTCAAAGGTAACGCCAAGTCTTTCCTGAACAACGGCATTACGCGCCTTGATGGCGGAAATTATACGGTCTGCATCGTCTGCATCCTCCGCAACCTCAAACTCGGGGCGCTCGCTGTCGTTCCAGTAAAGGATCTTAACGGTCTCGCCGCTGTACTTAAGGGTATCGGGGATATCATCTTTGGGGTAGCCGAGGTAAAGATCATCGTTTTCGTTTCCCGCATCGGGTGCGGCGGTAGATTCGGCTGACGAGTCGCCGCTCTGACCCGGCTGGGCACAGGCAACAAGACCTATCAGCATCAGCCCGGCAAGAATAAGTGCCGGAAGTCTCTTTGCAATAGACATGGTGTTCTCCTTATTAATTTTATTTAGGTATGACGAAATGTGCCGACGCCCGCCGGCACATGAACATTATACAACATAGTTAATACTTTGTCAAGCGGTATTTTGTACAATTTATACATTTATCCCCGCTTTTGCGGCCAAAATCAGAAATAATTTTGTACAAAAGCGGGGATATATGTATCAGCCGAAGTCTTTAGAGCTTCGAGAGCAGCTCGGCGATATGTGCGCCGTTGGCGGCGCTGCCGTCATAGACGAAGCTGAGCTCCGGGGTAATGCGCATATTCATTTTTTCCGCCATGCCGCGGCGCAGAAAGCCGGAGGCGGACCTAAGTCCGCGCAGGATCTGCTTTTTCTTTTCCTCATCGCCGTCGGCGCCGAGGACCGAGTAATATATCTTTGCATACTTGAGGTCGGGGGTGACATCCGCCGCCGTGATGCTGATAAACGCATCATGCACGCGCGGGTCCTTGACCTCGCGCAAAAGCTCGGACATTACCCTTACCGTTTCCTCATTTATTCTGTCTCTTCTGTAGCCTGCCATATCTCTCTCCTTTGAAGATCTAAGGTTTAAGGTTCAACGGCAACGATCTTGCCGTTTTCAAAATAGCCGGAGTAGGTCTTGCGCCCCTCGCTCCATGTGTAAGTGCCGTAGCCGTGCATATTATCGGCTCTAAAGCTGCCGCTGTACTGCTCGCCCTCGGCGACCCAGGTGTAGATGCCCTCGCCCTGCCGCATATCCTCCTCAAAATCGCCCACATATGTGTCGCCGTTTGAGTAGGTATAGCTGCCCCGACCGCTCTTGAGGCCGAATTTATAGCCACCCTCAAAAACGCTGCCGTCCGTCCAGGTCATTTTGCCCTCGCCATGGCGAAGGTCGCCCGCAAACTCGCCCTCGTAGACACTGCCGTCCGCGTAGGTGTATTTGCCGTGACCCTCCTTAACGCCCGCGATAAAATCGCCCTCGTAGACATCGCCGTTGGCAAATTTATACACGCCGTGACCGGTAATCACGTCATCATGGAACTCGCCGGTGTATTCATCGCCATTTTTAAGCTTTAAGGTACCCGTGCCCTCGCGATAAAAGTTTACCATATCACCAAGATAGACGGCACTGTTGGAATATTCTATCATTCCGGTCTCGGTATTGATTCGCGCACTCATGCCGCCGGAATAAAACACCCAGCCGGATATAGGGCGCTCGTCCGATGCGCGCACGCGCCCGAAAAAGCGCACGACTTCGCCATCCTCACGGCTTGCCGCGATATAGCGCCAGCCGCTGTAGTAGGCCGCCACGATCGCCACGAGGATCACAAGGATCGCCACCATCAGCGCGATGAAAGTCCGCACGCCGAGCGTCAGCTTGTGCGGCCGGCGATAATATTTTTTGCCGGATGCCTCACCCTTGCCGCGAGTGGCGGTGGTGTATGTGGATCTTCCTTTTTTATTTGAGTTTGTATTTGTTGCCATCTTTTCTAAAACCTATCTCTTTTGCAACTGCAAAAGCTTTCTTTATCTATGACCGTGTGGGTCACATTCCGCCCACAAGATTATCAAGCATCTGCAACAGGTCGGGCAGGATGCGCAAAACGACCCACATAAGCAGGAGCGATGCGATGATGCCGATCACGAGCACCACGGGATTTGTGCCTTTTTTGCTGAAGCGCAGCTCCGCGGCGTCGCTTTTCTCCGCGGGGATGTAAAAATGCGCGGTGTTTAAGTTGCGTTTGTAGGGAAGTGCGCGATACGGCTCGACCGCGCCGCCGTCCTCCGCCGCGCGAAGCTCGAGAATGCCGCGCAGCTCGGCCTGCTCGGCCTCGTATCTGTCCTCCTCAACACATCTGACCACCCGCCCGAGCATTCCGCTTGAGCGAAGGGAGGAGCGCACCGCCGAATTTTTAAGAAATCCAAGCTCGCCGAGCGTTTTTGCGCTCTCGGGGGAGCTGCATCCCTCGGATATCACGGCGCGAACAAAATCGCCGAGCACGCGTTTGTTAAAAAGCGAGGCCACACTGCCGATGATAGCTCCGACAAAAAGCGCGATTATCATTCCGCGCACGCCGGTAAAAGTAGTTGATGTGAATCCTATGTTGTCATAGCTGCCAAGGTCAAGCGCAAAAAGCTCGTCAAAAAGCTCGCGAATCGTAGGCATTTCGGCACTCAAGAACGCCGAAAACAAGACTGTTTGATTCATTTTTCTTCCTATTTAATTATATATATAATAATTGCACGAGCCGTCACACGTCGGCCGTCTCGTCAAAGATCTCGGGGCCGCAAAGCTTTAAAAGCAGCTCGGCCAGATCGTCCGCGCTCTCATATGTCAGCTCAAGGCGGCGCTTGCCGTCCCCGCCGTCATTTATCTTTACGCGGCGGCCAAGCAGGCGCATGGATCTTGATTCAAGCTCGGCATAGTATGCGGCGGTCTGCTCGTCCCGCACCGTTTTCGGCTTTTTTTCCTTTTTGGGGGTGTTGAGGAGCTTTACCCGCCGCTCGGTCTCGCGGACGGAAAGCTCTGCCTCCGCAACCTCGGCGGCAAGTGCCACCCTTGCCTCGTCCGAATGGTCGGCAAGCCCCAAAATGGCACGTGCGTGACCCATTGAGAGCCGTCCGTCCGCTATCATCTCAAGCACCTCGTCGGGAAGTTCAAGCAAACGGAGCAGATTTGTAACTGTCGGGCGGCTTTTGCCCACCTTGTCCGCTACCTCGTCCTGTGTCAAGCCAAAGCGTTCTATAAGCCCACGGTAGGCAAGTGCCTCCTCAACGGCGGTAAGATCCCGCCGCTGGATGTTCTCAACCAATGCTATCTGCGCCTCGGCAAGCTCGGTACCGTCAAATATCACTGCGGGAATCTCGGAAAGTCCCGCCATGCGTGCCGCACGCCAACGCCGCTCGCCTGCGATTATGCGATATGTGCCGGAGCCGTCCGCCATTTCGGTCACGATTATCGGCTGAAGCACGCCAAGCTCGCCTATCGATGCCGCCAGTGCCGCAAGCGCCTCCTCGTCAAAGTCGCGGCGCGGCTGGCCGCGGTTTGGCTCTATATCAGAAAGCGGCAGGGAACGCACCGCCCCCTTTGGCGCCTCCATTAGATTATCCTCAAGCATGGACGTAAAAGAGCGCCCAAGTCCCTTGCGATTTGCCATTTTTATTACCTTTTTGAGCCGCCGCCACGCGGGCGGCGCTACCTTTCAATTGTTATTGCCGAAGCTTGGCACTTATATGCGCTCGATAAGCTCGCGCGCCACATCCAAATATTCCGCCGCGCCCTTACAGCTCTTATCGTGATAGTAGACAGGCATTCCAAAGGACGGTGCCTCGGAGAGCCGCACGCCGCGGGAGATGGCGGTAGAGAAGAGCTTTTCGTAGTAGTGCTTTTTCAGTTCGCCGATGACCTGCGAGGTGAGCAACAGGCGGCCATTGTACATTGTGATAAGTATTCCGGTGATGCCGAGCGGCTTGTTGTAGCGCTGGCGGATGCGGCCGATGGTGATCATCAGCTGTGAAAGCCCCTCAAGCGCGTAAAACTCGCACTGCATGGGGATGACAACACCATCCGATGCGCTGAGCGCGTTGACGGTGAGCATGCCGAGCGAGGGCGGACAATCGATGATAATATAATCATAGTCGTCACGCACCGCATCAAGCGAGCGTTTGAGTGCATATTCGCCGTCATCGAGCGAGAAAAGGTCAAATTCAGCCCCTGCAAGCGCGATAGTTGAGGGTATGACGGTCAGACCGCGGAATTTTGTCTCTATCGCGGCAGTCTTGGCCGCGCCGTCTGCGGCGGCGGAACAGCTGCCGTCGGTGCCATCGGACAGCAAAAGGTCGCGCACCGTGTGGCGGAGTCCTTTTTTCATGATGCCAACGCCGCTGGTGCTGTTGCCCTGCGGGTCGAGGTCAACAAGCAGTACCCGCTTGCCCAAAACGCCGAGGGATGCGGCAACGTTGACGGCGGAGGTGGTCTTGCCCACACCGCCCTTTTGATTTGCAAATGATATTATCTTACCCATAAAGCCGATCCTTTCATCGCCGCGCGGGCGCGGAGTTCGTTCTTATATTATTATAGCATGAAGCGCGCGCTATTTCAACCCTTTTTTGTGACCATGCATGAATTTTTCGCGAAGGATGACTGAATGCGACAGTGTTTCACGTGGAACATCACGCGGCGTGGTTTCACGTGGAACATTAAGTGGCGGTGTGTGGATCGTCATACTCGCACTAAAAAAGCTTTCCGCGGGTGGCGGAAAGCTTCATTATATAATATACGATATGATATACGGCGCAGAGCCGAGTCACGCGCGGGCAAGGCGATATTTTTTCGGTCTGCCCGTGTCTATGCACTCGATGGCACCGACATTTTGGAGCGTATGCAGTGCAAGATACGCGGCGCGGGAGGGAAGTCGTGCGGCCATTGCAAGATCCGCGCCGCTAAAGCTCTCGGGGAGTGTATCGGGAAGCAGGTCGGCAAGGTCCTCGGGTAGTTCAAGTGTTATCTCCCCGCAAAGGGCGGTGGGGAGCAGCTCATAGCGCGATTCTCTCCTGCGCCCGCGGCGGGGGCGAACACCGCTGAGGCGATATTCCTCCGCTTCTATCAAGAGCAATCGCACCCCGACCCGCCCTGTGGCGATCAGCTCGGAGATATAGACCAGCTCCGGCAGTATCGTTATCGGCCTGGCTTTCGGCGCAAGCCGCGGCGCGGGGGTGGCCGTGCCTGTTTCCGGGTCGATGCGCACTATCCGCCGCCGCACAGCCATCGGGTGCACCACCGTCACATGGTGATCGGTGTTTTGGGTATACCATTCCAGCTTTTTTTGCAACGGATAGAACCCGCCGGTCTGTATCTCGTATATCTCGTCCCCGCAAAGGACGTCGGCAACGTATTTTTTCGCTCCCGGCGCGGCCTCGGCCACTCTCTGCTCGTGATAGGAGATATCCGGGCAGATATATCGCTTGATTATCGCGTGCATGCGCTTTTCACCAAGCAGACCCACATGGTCGCCCGACTCGTCACCGTAGCCGCGGTAGCCCTGCCGCTCTGTCATCACAAGCTCGCGGCAGATATCGCAAAATCTTGCCCTATCCGCCGCCGAACATTCGATAAATGGCATTTGTCCACGCTATCAGGTCGCAATGCCCGCAAACTGGCTGGCGTAGAGCTTTGAATACTCTCCGCCGCGAGCGAGCAGCTCGTCATGCGTGCCTGTTTCAACTATCTCGCCGTGCGAGAGAACTACTATCCTGTCCGCGTTGCGTATCGTTGAGAGGCGGTGCGCGATGATCAGCGAGGTGCGATTCTTCATCAGCTCGTTCATGGCATCCTGAATATGCATCTCGGTGCGCGTGTCAACAGAGGAGGTCGCCTCGTCAAGGATAAGTATCTTGGGATCGGCAAGCACGGCGCGGGCAATGGCCAACAGCTGTCGCTGACCCTCGGAGAGGTTACTGCCCGACTCGGCAAGCACCGTGTCATAGCCCTCCGGCAAGCGCTCGATAAATGTATCGGCGCGGGCGGTGGCGGCGGCGGCACGGACCTCCTCGTCTGTGGCCTCAAGCCTGCCGTATTTGATGTTTTGGCGTATCGAATCGGAGAAGAGCACCGTATCCTGAAGCACTATCGCTATCGCGCGGCGCAGGGTCTGTTTGGGTATCTCGGTAATATCGATGCCGTCGATCGTGATCCTGCCGCCGTCAAGCTCGTAAAAGCGGGTCAGCAGGTTTACTATCGTTGTTTTGCCGGAGCCTGTCGCGCCGACAATGGCTATCTTTTGCCCCGGATTGATCGACAGCGAGAGATCCTTCAGCACGCGCTCACCCTCAACATAGGAGAAATCGATATGCTCAAAGTCGATATCGCCGTGAATTTCGGCGGGAGTGACGGCATTTTTACCCTCATTTATCTCATCGGGGGTGTCAAGAATATCAAATATACGCTCCGCGCCCGCAAGAGCTGTAAGTATTGCCGAATATTGGTTGGCTATCATGTTGATCGGGCGGGAAAGCTTTTTGGAGTACTGGAGCATCGCTTGGATCGAACCCACGGTGATGCCGCTGCCGCTGAGCATTAAAAATCCGCCAAAGCCGGCCACCAAAACATATTGCAGGTTGCCGATAAAGTTCATAACAGGACCCATGATCGAGCCCCAAACGCGTGCGCTGACCGAGCATTTGCAAAATTCGTCGGATATCGCGGAGAATTTTTCGACCGCCTCCGGCTCTTTGCCGTAGGAGATGACGGTGGTGTAGCCCGTTACCATCTCCTCAACCTGTCCGTTGAGCTGACCCAGCAGTGTCTGCTGACGGATAAAATAGCGGCGCATAAATTTTGAAAGTGTCGATGTGACAAGTATCGTCAGCGGTATGGTGATTATTGCGATCAGGGTGACCGCCGGGCTGAAATAAAGCATCATGGCAACGGCACCGACGATGGTTATAACGCCGGAGAAAAGGGAGGTCAGCGACTGGGATATTGCCGAGGAAACGTTATCAATATCGTTTGTCATGCGGCTCATTATGTCGCCGTGGCGGTGGGTATCGGTGTATTTTATCGGCAGGCGAGCGATCTTTTCAAAAAGCTCGCGGCGCATGATATAGACCGTTGAGGTCGAAAGCCGCACCGAGAGACGCTCCTGCACAAAGGAGAGAGACGCGCTGATGATAAAAAACACGCCCATTATCGCAAGATAGCCCAGCATCGCTTCAAGATCCACCGTCACGCGGCCGTCCTCAACGCTGATGGTATCGATGGCCAGCTGTTGAAGCTTGGGGCCGATAAGGTCGGTCAGCGAAACTATGACCGTCAGCAAAACGATGGCCAAAAGGATCACGCGACTCTTGCCGATGTATTTGGCAAGTCGCACCAGTGTTTTTTTAGCATCCTTTGGTTTTTCTGTATTCATACGAGGACCGCGGCCGCCGCGACCGCCGGGTCCGGGGCGAAATTCAACGCGGGGTGCCTCATTTTGTTGTGTTCTTGTATTATTTGCAGCTGCCATGATCAGTTATCCTCCGCGTTCTTTTGCATTTGCGAATCGTAAATATCGCGATAGGTCTCGCTCTCCCGCATCAGCACGTCATGCGGCGCAAAATGGCGTATGCTGCCGTCATTTTCAATTACCGCAATACGGTCGGCATCCCGCACGCTGGCTATTCTTTGCGCCACCATTATAACGGTGGTGTCCGAAAGCGACGAGTGCAGTGCCGAGCGCAGGCGTGCCTCGGTGGCAAGGTCAAGGGCGGATGTGGAGTCATCAAGTATCAGTATCTCGGGGTGGCGCACCAGTGCGCGGGAGATGGATACGCGCTGTTTTTGTCCGCCGGAAAGCGATGCGCCCTTTTCGGCCACAAAGGTATCATAGCCATCGCTGAAGTCGCTGATAAAGCCGTCGGCCTGCGCTATCTCGGCGGCGGCCTTTACCTCGCCGTCGTCGGCATCGGGCTTGCCCCAACGGATGTTGTTTGCAATGGTGTCCGAAAACAGCACGCTCTTTTGCATAACAAAGCCGAATTTGCGGCGCAGAGCGCGCAGGGAGTAGTCCTTTATCGGGCGGCCGTCAATGTATATCTCGCCGCCGGTGGGGTCGTAAAAGCGCATAAGCAGCTTGCAAAGGGAGGATTTGCCCGAGCCCGTGGCACCGATGACCGCAACCGTCTCGCCGCGGCCGATCATAAGATCGATGCCCGAAAGCACCGGCTTGCCGTGCGTGCCGGGGTAGCTGAAGCTTACGTTTTTCAGCTCTACCGCGGGGGTGGAGGCGGGGCACTTGGGGGTGTGATCGTCGATCCTGCCGCCAAGGACCACCGGGTCGGAGTCAAGCACCGCTATAACACGCTCGGCGGAGGCGGCGGCGCGGGAGAAGGTCTGGAATATCATTGCCACCTGCATCAGGGAGAAGATGACCTGCGTGACGTAGGTGATGCCCGCCATTATCGTGCCGGCGTTCATGCCCGCAACGCCGGCGTTGATGCGAGTTCCGCCGATCACGAACAGGGCGATGATCGAAAAGTTAAGTATCAGGTTCAAAATAGGGGAGAAGTAGGCCATAAGCGACATAACACGGCGGTTGGTGTCGCAAAGGGCGCGGTTTGCGCGGTCAAAACGGTCGCATTCGTAGTCCTCACGCACGTATGCCTTGATAACACGCGCACCGGAAACATCCTCCTGCACAACGGAGTTGACGTTATCCAGCCTTACCTGCATCTCGCTAAACATCGGGATGGCCTTTTTAAGGATAAAGATTATCGCTATCAGCAAGACCGGGAGAGAGCAGAGCAGAACAAGGCCAAAATCGACGTTCAGCGCCAACAGCATTATCGTGCCGCCGATAAAAAATGTAGGGGCGCGGACGAAATGCCGCAGGACGGATTCAACAAGCTCGACCAGCCGCGTTACATCGTTGGTCATACGGGTAACGAGGGAGCCGGTGGTGAATTTATCCGTCTGCTCAACAGAGAGCGACATAACATGGCGGTAGGCATCGCAACGCAGGTCATTACCAAAGCCCTGCGAGGCACGCGCGGCGGTGTAGGCGCAAAGCGTGCCAAAGGTTCCGCCTATCAGGGTTATGCCAAGCATCAAAAGGCCAAAGGTGATTATCATCTGCATGGATGTGGCCGACTCACCGCAAAAGGTGCGCACAATCCACGCCGCCATGCGAGAGCCGTTTTCCGGGTCGTCCAGTGGAATGCCCATAATGCCGTAGTTGACTATGTAGGAGGTCAAAAACGGCAAAAGCAGGTCAGCCGTTACCTCGCACGCCATCATGATGGGCGATATGATGGCGTAAAGCGTGTAGGGCTTTAGGTATCTTATAAGCTTTTTCATTGTTTTTTCGGCTCGTTCGAGCCGCCTTTCTGTAACTATTGGGGTCGATGGGGCACATACAGCGCTTCGCGCGGATCGTATGCATCGCCTGCGGCGATGATAGAGGAAGAAAATCGCCACGCGAATTTCAAATTGAATAAATTTGTTCTGTATTTTTTACGTAGGGGCGACCTGCGGATCTCTTCATCAACCGCATGCGTGGCGATCTCACTCATGCATA
>CAYLLA010000042.1:12598-14460 GCA_964384555.1 uncultured Ruminococcus sp.
TCACGTTCCGCGAAGCGGAACATATAGCTCCGCACAACGTGCGGAATATAACTGTGCGAAGCACAATATCACTCTGCACGCAGTGCAGAATCTCACTGCGCCTCGCGCCGTTCTTCATCTCATCCTCGGGTCTGATGTATTTTCGTTTTCGTCGAGGGCTTTTTTTATCTTAAAAAGTATCCGCCGCAGCTCCGCTTCCTCCTCGGGGGTTACATCCCGCATGGCGGCGGCATCGGCACGGCGCAGGCGCACCTGCGTATCGGCCTCAAGCGCGCGCCCGGCATCGGTCAACAGCACTCGCACCTCGCGGCCGTCATGCTCGTTCACTTGGCGGCATATGTACCCCTCGCGCTCCATTTTACCAAGCGCAACACTAACGGTGGGGGGTTTTAGTCCCGTCCGCCGCGAAAGCTCAAGCTGGGATATGCCGTCCTCATGCATCAGCGTGCGAATTATCGCGCGGCAGCTGTTTTGCGCCATTATCGAGCCGGGTTGCTCGGTGTTGCGCATTATGTTCATGTGCATTCGCGCACACCGCCCGATAAGCATCGATGTGGGCATCGAGTCATCACAACCACTGCGCCCAGCCGCCATCTCCGCTGCCTTTTCGGATCGCTCATTATCCTGCATCTTTTGTCTCCTTTCTAAAAAAATTAGTTTACTAATAAATTATATCACGCTTTTTCGGCATGTCAAGCAAAAAAATTAAAATTCACACAATGTTCAGCTTTGCTTGGGCAAAAAAGCGGAATTTTCTGCTTGCGCGGTGCTAATTTGCTACACATCTTTTGTCGCGCGGCGGGCAAATTAATAGTGCGAGGTCGAGCCATCGTCCGCGCTGAAAGGAAAAAACCTCATGATCCAGATCTTGATTCATAAAAAATATAAATTGCGCCGTGTTGCCGCCGCACTGGCGATATTTTTGCTGACCCTCTCCGCCGCGCCTGCCGCATCGGCAACACAGTCGGATGGCGGCGAGCTTATGCTTTGCCCCGGCGGCATGCCCTTTGGCGTGCGCTTTGCCACGAACGGTGTGCTGATAGTCGGAATTTCCGACAATTCGTCCCCCGCCGCACGTGCGGGCTTGCGTGTGGGCGATGTTATTTTAAAGATCGACGGCAGGCCCGCAGGCGGCGCGGCGGCGGTCGGCAAGGCGATAGACGGGTGCGGCGGCCGCGCGGTGCGGCTTGACTGCCTGCGTGATGGGCGGGAGCTGACCGTCACGCTCACCCCGCGAAAAACACAGGGCGGCGGCTTTGAGGCGGGGGTGATGATTCGCGACGGCGGCGCGGGGATCGGCACCGTCACCTATATCGACCCCACCTGCAATATCTTCGGCGGGCTGGGGCACGGCATCTGCGACCCGGATACCGGCCGCCCCATGCCGATGAGCCGCGGGTGCTTGCTTGGCGTTCGCCTCTCCGGCATCGAGCGCAGTCGCCCCGGCGAGCCGGGTGAGCTGCGCGGCAGCTTTGACTCGGTACGGCTCGGTGCGGTGACCGAAAACACCGCCCTTGGCGTGTTTGGCGCGTTCGCCGCGCTACCAAGCGGCACGCGGGAGGCGATCCCCATCGCGCACCGCGCCGACGTGCGGGAGGGCGATGCGGTAATGCTCTGCACGCTTGACGGCGGCGGGGTCGGCGAGTATTCTATCCGCCTTGCGGCGATAGACCGCTCCTCGCGCGGCGGGCGATCCTTTACCGTGCAGGTAACGGACAGCCGCCTCATCGAGCGCACCGGCGGCATTCTGCAGGGAATGAGCGGCAGTCCGATCATTCAGGACGGCCGCTTGGTCGGCGCGGTCACGCATGTGTGTGTGAATTTATGATACCTACGGCTATGTAGGTAACCTGATGATACCT
>CAYLLA010000043.1:0-14165 GCA_964384555.1 uncultured Ruminococcus sp.
AAAGGTACCGTTTTCGGTCATGAGCGGGAAATCGCCCAAATATATATCCGTTTGATTTACCTCGCCCGTCAGCTTTTTGGTAAGGCGGACATTGACCTTAAGCGGTGCGGCATAGTTCACATCTCTTTCCTTGCACTCCTCGACCGGATATTTCGGCTTGGAATCAAGCGAAAAGGAAACGAACTCGATGGAAAGATTGCCGGAGTAGTCTACGATCGGCGAAACATCCCGAAGCACCTCCATAAGTCCCTCCTCGAGGAACCATTTGTAGGATTTTGTTTGGATCTCTATGAGATTCGGGATCTCAAGCGTCGTTCGCGTTTTGGAAAAGCTTTTACGCAGAACATTTCTGCCAAGCTGCTGGTCGGTGGTATGGACCATTAAATCAATCACTCCATTCAACGTAGTTTAAACGCTCACTTCACGCCAAAAAACGCGCAAAGAGCCAAAAATGCATCTCCCCCGAGATGATCTCCCCCGCTCTCATCGGCCGCAAAAGCCGATGCGCCGACAAACCGGCGGCCGTTTTTTGACATATTAAGCGATTATAATTCAGTGTATTATTATATCACTCTAAATCGGCCGTGTCAAGGGATTATGCGAAAAAATTTAAAAAATATTTTCTCGGGGCGTATATTTTTCGCTTGCGGCGTAAAAAACGCACCTCCCGCGCCCCTGCTCCTGAATATTTTCCGCCTGCCGAGGTAAATATCCATGTGATGATAAAAAACCGCCGCCGTCGCGGGAGCAGATGCACGCCGCGCATGATAATATTCGGCGCTCCGCGCGAGTGATAGTCCGTGCGTGGCACAGAGTGATATTTGCAGCTTTTGCCGCAAAGTGATATGTTCCGCTGTGCGGAATAAAACTGTGCGCAGCGTGTATATGATCGGCACGATGTGCCGTAATGCATTCCACACATTATATATAGGAAAGGAATCTCCCGATGAACTCAAATCCACCGCAAGACACAAATGACTCCCGCACCGACTGGGAGGGGCGGGCAGCGAGGCTGTTTTGCATCCTGTGCACCGCCGGAGGCATATATCTGGCGGGCAGATACATGCTTGGCATTGCCCTGCCCTTTTTGGCGGCGTGGCTGGTGGCCTCCGCCGCCCTGCCGATAGCGCGGCGCTTAGCATCACGCGCCCACCTGCCGCCGCGCTTTTGCATATCACTGACGGTGCTTGTGATCTGGGCCTTGATATTCACGCTGGCGGCGATGGCGGTCGATCGTGCGGCCATGGAGCTTGGCTCACTGATAGCAGGCGGGGAGCGCACCGATGTCATCGGCGGCATGATAGGTCGGGCGGTGGAGCTTTTTGATTCGCTCGGCTCACGCCTGCCGATACTCGGGCATCTGCGTGAGCGGGAGGAGCTTGCCGGTTTTTTTGAGGGGATAGACACTGCCATGGGCAGTATTGCGGGCAAGCTTTTGGGGGAGCTGACCTCCAAGCTCCCTGCCCTTGCCGCCTCGGCGATAGCGGCAATGCCATCCATCCTTTTGTCGCTGACCGTTACCGTGATATCCGCCTTTTACTTTGCCCTTGACCGGCGGCGGATACTTGATGCCGTCACCCGCATCCTGCCAAAAAGCATACGCGGGAGCATTCCCGAGCTGCGCCGCCGCGCCGCTCTGACCGCCGCGGGCTATATAAAGGCCTATCTCATCATACTCGGCATCACCCTCGTTCAGCTCTATATCGGCTTTTTGATACTTGGGATCGATTACGCATTCATCCTTGCGGTACTCATCTCGCTGATAGACATCCTGCCGGTCCTCGGCATCGGCACGGTCCTGATCCCATGGGGCGGAATAGAGATGATAATGGGTCACCCGGGGCGCGGTGTGGGGCTAATTGTGATCTTTGCCGTGATCGAGATAATAAGGCAGTTTATTGAGCCGCGGATACTCGGGCGCACCCTCGGCATTCACCCGTTGCTCACCCTTACCGCAATGTATATCGGCTTTTCGATATTCGGCGTGGCGGGGATCATCATCGGCCCACTGCTCACCCTTGCCCTGCGTGCCGCGGCGGATGCGGGCGGCGATGGTGACAGTGCCGCCCGGGAGGACCGACCTCCCACTCGATAAAAAAACAAAGACCGACCATCGGGCACACCCGATGGTCGGTCTTATCATATAGACATTGATCTTTATGTTTTTGAGCTTTTCTCACCGCTCACTGCATGGTATTTGTTATGCCGCGCAAAAGTGCGGGAAGTGCGGGGTCGATGTTCTCCGGCGTACCGAAAATGATATAGGTCCGTCCGCCCGCGCGGTCATACTCCTCATACGCCGCTATCTCCTCCTGCCGCACCACAAGCTCAGGGGCGATGCGCCTTGCGGCTTCGACTGCACCCTCACCCGCATGTGCGGTGATCACATCTCCGCATTCGATCCCACCGTTTTCCAAGGCGGCAAAAAGGCGGGGCGGCACGGTATCCGACGGCAACCACACGATGTTTACCCGCTTGCCGAACACGCGCTCGGCATATTTCATATCCGCCACAAGGGTATCAAACAGCACCTCACGCTGTGCAACCGTCCATGCGGGATCGGCAAGCTCCGGCGGGACGGATGCCACCACCGCCGCGGGCTTTATCGAAAGCACCCTGCCGTGACTGTCGGCCGGCGTTTTGCGTATTCCCGCCGCCACAGCCTCGTCGGCTATCTCAAATCCCGCGCGGCGCATTGCACGCACGGCATCGATGGCGGCACAGGCGGAATCGATGAGCGACAAAAACACCGACGGCAATCTGACCTCTACCCCGCGATATCCGAAGGTGAAACCGGCAAAGGAGAAGGAATGTATCTCCGGCCCGCCAAGCAGACCAAGCTTTGCGGCAGTGGTCAGGCGGCATCCCGCCGCGGCACAGCGGTCGATTATGGCGCGCTGGACCTCCGGGCGTTGCGCCGCGCTCACGGTCTCGTCTGTGTTCTTTTGTATCGTGTTTCTGAGCAGTATCGAGGGATCCTCCGACACCGCGCCGAGTATCACCACAGCCGCCGGGGGCAAAAGCTTTTGCGAAAGATAGGGCAGATCCGTTACATCGGTTATCAGCACCGTGGCATCGATGGCGCGGCAAAAGGAAAGCCCCAGTGCCACCAGTGCCTCATAGCGACCTATCTCGCCTATCTCGGGATCTCGCCGCACCGCCTGCGACATGGCAGTGACCATTGTGGCCATCTCGTTCATGGAGGGACGCGCACCGTTTACCCAAAGCGGCTTAAGATTTCCCGAAAAGGGCGCACCAAAGGAGAGCCGCACCGATGTGATGCCCGCCTCGGTAAGGATAGCATTGAACTGCGCGGCGGTGTGGCTGGCGTAAAGCCCCGCACAGCACACGTGAAATATCCTGCGCGCCGTGTTATCTGTCCCCATCGTAAGCAGGAGCGAGCTGAGCCGCGCCGGCGCTCCGATATCATTTTTAACGGGTAGCTCCCGCATGTATTTTTCTGCATTAAGTGGTGTCATGGACGCCTGCCTTTCAGGTGCTTTGGTCGCACCGATGCCATCCGGCCTTTTAGGTCTTTTAGGTCTTTTGTTTTGTGCCTGTTCTTTTCTACTTATTTATTATAATTATAATTACACCTTGGTCGTTTGCCCCGGGCGTTACTCAACTATATCCGGCAAAGCGGAGGATGCATCCGCCGCGCCTGCAAGAAAACGGCGTATCGCCTCATAATCCCCGCGCCGCCGAGCAAGCTCGCCCTCCGATACCGTCCGCTCGCGCACCGCGCGAAGCATCACGTTTTTGGGGGTATCGTCCGGATCCGTCAATTCAAGGGCGGAGACATCATACCCCTCGGCGGAAAGCCGCGCCAGCCTTGCCGCATCCGTCAGTACATCGCAGAGCTTGCGCGACAAAAACGGATGCTCGGTAACAAAGGCAAGCTCGGGGCAATCGATGATATTTGCCAGCGCGTGGTGACAGCAGGGGGTGGAGAGTATCACCTCGGCGTGCCACTGCGCCGCCTTGGTAAGCACGATGTCGGTTGCCACATCGCAGGCATGTAGGGATACCACCAGCTGTGGCGCACCGCGCTCGGCGCTGTCATATTTAAGAACATCGCCGCAGAGAAATTCAAGCCCGTCATAGCCGAGCCGAGCCGCAACGGAGGAGCAGTATTCTATCACATCCGGCTTAAGATCTACCCCGGTCATGCTGACGCGGCGACCGCGTATCACCGCAAAATAATGGTAAACGGCAAATGAAAGATAGCTCTTGCCACAGCAAAGATCGCATATGCGCAGCTCGCCGTCCTGTGGCAGGCGCGGCTCGATATCGCGGATATGCTCAAGAAAGCGGCATATCTGCCTGAACTTCGGCTGTTTTTTGTCATATACTCGGCCGTCCGGCGAGCTGACGCCAAGCTCTCGCAAAAAGGGCTCATCCCCGCGTAAAAGGCGGTGCTTTGAGCGGTCATTGCCGACGGACTCGGCAACATCGCCGCCACCTGATGCCGCCGCGGCATCTATCGCGCGCGCCACGGCACTCTCGCCGATGATGGCGCACCTGCCCTTGGCATTTGCGCGAAATTCACAGGATGCGCCGCCCGGCGTTGAGAGAATGAGATTTACGCGCAGGTAGCCGCCGAGGATCTCACCGATGGCGGCAACATCCGCCTCCGGCAGGTTCTTTTGCAGGGCCTTGCCGTCCCGCATAAAGGTCTCGGCCTGTATCATTCGCGCACCGCCTATCACAACCGAGCGCAGAGCAGCGCTTTTGACCTCCCCTGCCCGCGGCATTGAAAGCGTGCATTTTTTCATCACCCCCGCGGCGGAGGCGCGAATGATCAGCTCCGCCATGCGAAGCAGAGTATCGTTTTTTTGATCGTCCATAATATTTGATATTTGCCTTTTCGGTCTGTTATTTTTTCTTTTTTCCGTAATTTGAATGCTTGCTTACACGGCGGCGGTGCTCACCGCTTGCGCCCTTTGGGGCGGCGGTCGCTGTCGCATCCCGCTCGTCTTCATCGTCATCGGCATCGCTGAGTCTCTTTGCATCATTGTCCGACACACAGCCGCCGTCATCATGATTCCAGGGGAAGTTTATCTTTCGCTCGGTGCCGGCATAGATGCGTTTGAAGTTCTCGCGGTGCATGAAAAGTATCATGGCGGTAATAAAAACGGCTATCGGCATGCGCATGCCCGCCACACTGGCGTTGCCCGTCATCATGGCATATACAGCGCTCAATACCATTGGGTAAAGCACTGCCGCCATGGCGGATGCCATGGATACCATGCGAGTGCCGAGCAGAACGATGGCAAAGATAACTATCAGCACCACAAATACCAGCGGCTCGGTCAAAAGTATCATGGTAGCCGCCGCCAGCACTCCCTTGCCGCCGCGGAACTTATAAAACACCGGGAACATATGCCCGATGATGCAAAACATGCCCGCAAGATACGCGCCCATATACCCCATGCAGAGATAGCCCACAAGGATGGCTACGATGGTCTTTCCCATATCCCCCGCAAGGGTCAAAAGCCCGCCCTTTTTGCCAAAGGTACGGAACATGTTTGTCATGCCCGCGTTGCCCGAGCCGTGCTCGCGCACGTCATCTCCAAAAACAGAGCGAGATATTATAACGGCGGAATTTATACTGCCAAGCAGATAGCCGCCCACCGCGCAAACAAGTATCGGCGGTATCATCCAAAGCAGCATGGGCACACCGCTGATGCCGAAATGCTCTGTAAGCAGGCGGTAAAGCCCGCCCGAAATAATTATATCCATTAGATCTTTCCCTTTCCGCACGTCCTGCCGTGTTCGATCTTAATATATTTAAATATATTACCGAACAGGTAAGACCGCCTCATATTAATTATATCAATTCTCCGCCGTGTTGTCAATATTTTTTTACATCGAGTCACGGCGGCGCGAAGAGATATGGCACGCAAGTGCAAAAGAATTTTTTATTTTTTTCAAAAAAGACTTGACAAACCACTCGGTTTGTGGTATTATATATAGGCACCAAGGAAAAGCAAACTTTTCCGCGGGCTTTGCGTCGTTAGCTCAGCTGGATAGAGTGTTTGGCTACGAACCAAAAGGCCGGGGGTTCGAGTCCCTTACGACGCGCCAATAAAAAAGCAACACCATAAGGTGTTGCTTTTTTTATTGCCTCATTTTCACGGCTCGCCCCCCTACAAGGTCGCACAGCGACCTTGTAGGGGGCGGAGTCCCGTGTTATACACGCCCTGCGGCGTGATCGTCAGTTTTCCTCGGCAAGGGCCACAAATTCGTCGATCAGCTCAACGAAATAGTCAAGGCCGCGGCGCCAGAAATTCGGATCGGTAAGGTCGATGCCCGCGATGAGCGCGGTATCCTCGACCGAGTTGACGGTGGTTGCGTGCAGGAGCTTTTTGTAGAGCGGGATAAAGTCCTCGCCCATCTCCTTGTATTTTGCAAACAGACCCTGTGCAAAGAGGCCGCCAAACGCGTAGGGCCAGTTATAAAAGCTGAGTCCAGCTGAATAATAGTGGCTCTTGCAGATCCACATGTATTTGTGCATGCAGTTTTCATCAAGGCCATCGCCGTATGCCTGCTTTTGTGCATCAAGCATCAGCTCGCAAAGCTTATCCGGGAACATAAAGCCGGACTCGCGCGAGTCGATAACCGACTTTTCAAAGAGATAGCGAGAGTAGATATCGCAGATTATCTGCGTGGTATCCGAGAGCTTACCGTTGAGCAGTGCAAGGCGCTGGTCGCGACCCTCGGCGTGAGAGAGCGCATAGTCCATCGTGAGTACCTCATTAAAGTTTGAGGCGGTCTCGGCGACAGGCATTGAGTAATCTGTATTGAGTGCGCGGTGATCCTTTATGCAGTAGTTATGGAAGGCATGGCCAAGCTCGTGAGCCAGCGTCATAACATCGGTAAATCTGCCGCCGAAGTTTGTAAGCACGCGGGACTGCTGTATCGAGTGCAGACCCATGCAGAACGCGCCGCCGCGCTTGCCGTCGGCAGGGAAAAAGTCGATCCATTCCTCGGCGAATGCACGATCCACCATTGCGGCCAGCTCTCCGTCAAACGCGCCAAACACCTTTGCAAGATATGCTCTTGCATCCTCGGGGGTGTATTTGCTGTCATCATTGCCGACAGGCGCAAAAAGATCGTACCAAGGCAGTCCGCCCTCGTGACCGAGCAGCTTTGAGAGCGCACGCAGGTAACGTCTGAAATGCGGCATATATTCAACCATAGCACCAAGCAGTGCATCCAGTGTTTCGGGCTTGAGCCTTGAATTATGCAGCACCTTTGCCATGGGAGAATCAAAGCCGCGCAGCTCTGCCTCGGTTATAGCCTGCATCTTTATGCTGTTGAGCGCAAACGCTACGCTGTCCTTTATCTTTTCATAGGAGGCCATCTCCGCCTCGTATGCGGTGCGGCGTACCTCGGGATCATCCTCGTATGCCATATTGCGGATATCCGAAAGATTGGTAACACCGCCGCGGTACTCGACCTTAACGGTAGATGTAAGGTGATCGCGCAGGTCGCTCCATGCCGAGCCTCCGGAGATATTATACTTGGCCATTATCGCTTCCTCGCGACCGCCGAGCAGATGCTTTGCATCGTCGCGCATTGTGCCGAGGAGATAAGCAAACTCACCCACAAAGCTGTCGCCTGCGATGATGGAATCCAGATCCTCTATCTTACCGATATACGCGCGCAATACCGCATCCGCGCCCGACATTTGCGAAAAGAGCGCACGCATCCTGCCCATATATGCGATAGCCTCTGTATCCGACGAGTTGACGGATGCACGCAGTGACATATAGCAAAACAGCTTTTCAACCAGGTCGCTCAGTCCCTCTTGAAGCTCAAGATATGACCGTACAAGCTCCGCATCCGGGATAGAGCCGCACTTGCCCGCAAGCTCGTTTATCTTTGCGGGTACCTCACTGAACTTTTGCAAGTCACTTTTAAATTTTTCATCTTCGACGCCCGTGTAAAGCGCGTCCATATTCCAATGATCGTACATTTTTCAGCCTCCTGAAATTGAGATACTTAATTTTATCACATACTGCGGAATAAATCAATAAAAAATGAAAAAAACATTGAAATAAAGGCTCGCTGCAAGCTTTGGCGGCACTTACGGTTCGATACCCAGAGTATCGTAATAAAGCGGCGTGAACTTTATGCTGTCCGGGTCAAAATCGTTATACTGCCCCATGACCAGATCATATGCCGGCGCGCCGAGCGGCTCAACAGCAAACCGCTCCCTGAACTCTGAGAGTTCCCGGCGGGCGGTGTCATCCTCATTTGATATCAGAGTCGCCAGCTCCCTATCAAGCTGATCCCTTTCAAAAGAATGGATCTGATCTATCAAGTGCGTTCCGTGCAATTCGGCAACGAGACGGAAGAACTCGCATATGTCCTTTGCCACCGGAAAAACAAAACAGTCGTCGCACGCATCCGGAACCACGGCAAAGATCCGCTCTCCGTGCTTGGGAACTGTACAATAATGAATGCCGTCCAAGCCCATCGAGGCAAAGATCTTCGCTCCTTTCGGCGTGCAAAAATATTCGACAGCCGACCGCGGGTCTTCATATCTCAACCCGAGCGAAAAATAATTGGGACGCTCTTTGTTATATATCGCCCATGTTTCTTTTACTTTCTTGGCATTAATATCCATGATACCTCCATGTTATAAACGTGTGGATCTTTTAGGGCAGAGAAAGATCCGCCACGCGAATTACATAATAAATGTGATGTTGCATGGCTCACTGCATGCGGAGTGATGTATGCGCTTGGGGCGAGTGATATTTTGCGGCCATCGCCGCAAAGTGATATGTTCCGCTCCGCGAAACGTGATATGCATGCGGGCAAATGCCGCGCATGCGTTTAGGAAGAAATTCGCGCGGCGAGCTAGTAGGGAGCGAACGGTACGGCAACCCAAAACCATCAGGGACTCTGAACCCCCGATCGGCGCGTATGAACTTCAGATCCGTTCGCGCACCTCGGCGCCGATCATATACAAGCTCGCCGAGCGAGCTTGTAGGGGGTTCGAGTCAATATAACAACAAAAAATCCGCAAGACGGCAAGGCCGTCTTGCGGATTTTTGGTGGGCCATCAGGGACTCGAACCCCGGACCAACCGGTTATGAGCCGGTAGCTCTGACCAACTGAGCTAATGGCCCGCTCGCAGGTCGTCGATATTCGACCTGCTTATTATATCGCTTATTTGCCGATTTGTCAATACCTTTTTGAGAAATTTGAGAAAAATATTTTTTTCGGCCGGTGCGACATCCTTTTATTTTCAATAATCATCCGAACCGCCGGACGATTCGTCATCATCGCTCTTTACTTCCACCGGCTCAAATTCGTCCTTTCCCGCACCGCAATAGGGGCAGGTCCAGTCATCGGGCAGATCGTCAAAATCCGTGCCCTCCTCAATACCGGAATCGGGACATCCCTCGGATGCCTTATATTCGTATCCGCAAAGATCGCATACAAATATGATCATTACTATCCTCCTTTCAAAAATCAACCGTTCAAATCAACATCTTAAAATGCAACACGTGGCTCAGGTGCCGCCGTGCTCCTCGACCGCAAAGGCTCGTTTTTACGGTCGGCTAAAAACAAAGCGTATAATAATATATCGCAGTATCGCCGATATGTCAATATTTAATTTTCACAATTATATATTTTGACGGAGTTTTTTTCTGTCCAGTTTGCCAAGGCAGGCAACTTTTGCGGCATCCTGGGGCCTTTTGCCTACTTTTTTTGACATCACTGCATCAATAAAGCAGGAATTTTTCCCTCTCTGCGGTAAACTTTGCTATACCCTCCGCCTCTGCCTTTATGACCTCGGCAGGGTCGGGATCGCAAAGGAGCGCATCGGTTCCGTAGCGCAGGCAAAGCCCATTCTCACGCAACTCGCACTCCGGGTGGGATCTTATTACAGAGAGCACATGCAGTCCGCAAAGGTGAGGGCGGAACGCCCGCTTATCTGTCACGTTTATCTGCACGCCCTCGCAGACCGCGCCCGCATGCTTGCCGAACACCGGCGTAAAGTACGCGGGGCTGAAATACACGCCGTCAAGCCCCACCGAGTTCAGCCGCCGCGTCATATCCACGGCTCGACACCACGGTGCGCCGACCAGCTCAAAGGGTCTTGTAGTTCCCCGCCCCTCCGATGCGTTGGTGGCCTCGATAAGGCAGGTACCTATGTATATCAGCGATGCCATGGCGGAGGGGAGATTTGGGGATGGATTTATCCACGGCAGATCCGTCTCATCGGCGTAGACATCGCGCTCCCACCCGCGACAGCGCACCACATGCACATCGCACCCGATGGAATGAGTCTCATTGAGCCACAGCGCGTACTCGCCGCAGGTCATTGAATATCTGACCGGCAGGGCGTATCTGCCCACAAAGGAAGAATAACGGCTCTCGTCCAGTATCGCGCCCTCGATGATATTGCCGCCTATCGGGTCGGGGCGATCAAGAATGACTACCGGAATGCCCCGTGCGGCGCACTCCTGCATAAGATATGCAAGGCAGTAGATATATGTGTAAAATCTTGCGCCTACATCCTGGATATCATAAAGCACCGCATCGCACAGCGCCAGTGCCTCGCCTATCCGCGGATTGCCCTTGGATGGGAGATTATATATCGGCACGCCGGTCTCGGGGTCGGTATACTCGCCGCCCCAACCACCATCCTGCATGGCGGAATGTATACCGTGCTCCGGCGCAAAAAGCACACTGAGGTGCCCCTCGGCGGCAAGGCGGGAGTATGTGGGAATGCCGCGCTTGTCAGTTCCCGATGCGGCGGTAAGCAGACCCAGCCGCCCGCGAAGCAGCTCGCGCAGCTCGGGGGAGAGCGAATCACGGTCGCAGGATATTATATCCGAGCCTGTGTAGACCTTTATCTTTTCCGATGTAAAAGAGGGTGTGCGCATTTTTTGCCATCCTTTCACGATGTGACCCGCCGCGACCGTCGCGGCAGGATCATTTTCGTCAATAAAAATTTTTGTTTGTTATTTACCGGATATCGTTATGCCGTCAAAGGAGATATAGGGCAGGACCATCGCACCATCCTCCACCGTCTCGCGGGAGATATCCGCAATGTTCATAAGCATATCTGCAAGATTGCCGGATATCATCGTCTCGGCGGCGGCACCGGTTATGCGACCGCCCTCAATGATAAAGCTGTTTTTGGCCACGCCGGAAAAATCGCCGTTGGCGGCAGGCTCGCCGCCGGAGAATCTGGCAACGATAAGACCGCGATCGATGGATGCTATCATCGCATCAAGCGGGCAGTCCCCCGCCTCGATCACAAATCTGCCTGTATCGTTGAGCGCACGCTCACGGCCTGTCTTTTTTGCCACATAATCCGAGATATCAAAGGATCTCAGCACGCCGCCATCAATTATTTTGTAGTTTTCGGCGGGATATCCCTCGGCGGTATAGTGGTCGGATATCGCAAGTCTCGGGTCGCAGGCCGCCATGGTAACAGTCAGCCTCTCATCGGCCACCTGATGTCCGAGCTTATCGAGCCATACGCTCGTGCCGTCAAGAATGCCGCTGTCCCCTGCAAAATTCTCAAGTGCCGTGCCTATCAGCTCGCTCACACACCCGGGCATAAGTATCACCCTGCCAACGAACTTACCGTCCACTGCGCGGGTGTATATCTGCTGCTCGTCGTCCGCCAAGTCGCGCTCCATAGAGCCGCAGTCTATAAAGCGGCGGGATAGATCGTGTGTGAGGAACGTGGAATAATAAAATGAAGATGCCCGTTCGCCATCATGCGCGGAAAAGGACGGCTCACAGCTGTAATATCCGCCGCGCACCTCAAAACGCGCGCCCTTTGAGTTGCGATAAATGCGATGTATGGCAGTGTGATCCGCCGTCATCGACTCGATAACGATAGCAGGGTGGCGCTCCTTTATATCCTCCACCAGCTCGCGGGTGCGGGCAAAAAGCCCCTCAACATCAGGCTCTGTCTCGCCCTCGGTAAACTCGCCGTTGGCAATGGCGGGAGCGATATCCCAAGCCGCATCCGGCTCGGTCGCCTCCCCTGCCGCCAAGCAATCGGCAACGGCCGCGGCTATCGCCGCGTCCTCAAAGCTGTTGATGGATGCCGTACCGCGGCGGCCGCCCTTAATGGACGTGAGGATGATATCGGTATTAAACAGAGTGCGAAAGAGGGTAAAATCATCGCCCTCATAGTTAAATTCATGCAGTTCACTGTATTTTACGGTGCAGGAAGCCGCATCAGCCCCCGCCGCCGTCAGCGCATCGATCGTGCGCACGGCAATTGCATCAAGATCATATATTTCATTCATTATTATAAAGAGACCTCCAAGATAATCCTTTTGCATGACCGTGCGCTCATCAGCGGCCGCCAACGTTTACACGGCAACGTAGCGCCGGCCCGCCAAGTCCCACGGGGATCAGCTGTTTTTTGCCGCAGTAGCCGGACGAGCTCCACTCAACGCTGTCAGAGACCATATCGACCGTCTTCAGCATCTCAAACGCCACTCCGGAGATGGTGGTATCAAGTATGGCGCGCCCCAAGCGACCGTCTTTTATCTCGTAACCCGTTGTAACGCCAAACATAAATTCGCCGGTGGTGTCCGCCTGTCCGTTTTTGGTCTTGCAGAACAAATAACCGTCGTCCACCGACTCGATAAGCTCCTCAAGCTTTGATTTACCCGGCAGTACAGCCGTATTTCTCATGCGGATAAGCGGCTCGTCCGAAAATTCAAATGCACGCGCATTGCCGCAGGGCTCGGTGCCGTAACGCTCCGCACTTGCGCGGTCGTGCATATAGCCGGTAAGGATGCCGTCCTTTATCAGCACTGCATCGCGCGCCTCCACGCCCTCGTCATCGATATATATCGGCAGCGGGGCGGGGCGACCAAACGCCGTATGGGCAAAATCCACCATCGATACCAGCTCGCTTGCCACCTGCTTGCCCATCATATGCGCCGCCACCGAGCCGCCGGAAACAATATCCGCTTCCACGGTGTGACCGACCGCCTCGTGCGCCAAAATACCGGAAAGCTCGCCCGCCAGTATGCAGGTGCACTCGCCCGCGCGCGGATATACTCCCTCACGCTTTTTCATAACGCTCTCGTAAAGCTCGTCAAGCTGCGGGTATATTGCGCTGAGGTCACCAAAATTCTCCTCAAAACCGCCAAGACCGCCATAGATCCCCATAACATCCACGGTAACGCCCGCGGGGGTCTGCGCCGCCATGGTAACATATATGTAGCTTCGGTTCATGTCCACATGACCGTCCGCGCAGGCGGAGGTGGCTATCACCTTTTCAATGCTCTCGCTCTGCGCCACCACCGCGCGGCTGGCAAGCGCGGGGAACTTTTTGACTATGTATGCATCTATCGCACGCACGGCATCAACATAATATTTCTGCTCCGGGTCGGCGGCATCGCACACATTTTCGATAACCGCGTGCGGCCGAGGCGGAAGCGCACCTTTGCCGCGGCGAAGCTTTTCGTCCATAAAAGCGGCATTCTCACCCGCCGCGCGTATCACGGCCTCCACAGCCTCGGGCGTGCAGCCGGCCAAAGAGGAAAACCCGCACATGCCGCCGCGGCGCACCCGCGCGCATGCTCCCGAGGTCTCGGATCTCCTGTTGCCGGTGATGTTACCGCCAAGCATTACAACACTGCGATTTTTGTTGCGCTGTATGCGCACCTCGGTATCAGCACCCGGCAAAAAAAGATCCTTTTTTCCGAAAATAAAAGTATCAAGCATCCGTAAACTCCGTTCCGCCGCTTTCGCGGCTTGATGACCGCCATTCGGCGGAATCCCCACCTGCGCGATCATCTATCAGTACATCAGTAATTATATCACATACACAGCAGTTTTGCAATATCCGGCACTTGGATTTAGCATTTTGAGCGATGGGGTCATATTGTACGGCACAAGTCACGCGGCGCGACGAGAAAAAGGATATCGATGTCCGCTCCGTCCGTAGACAAGAGTTGTGCCTTTAGATTATAGACATGCAGAAAACAAGAGTTTATTTTTTTGATATCTATCGTTATATATACGGCTTCGCTGTATGTAAGCAGGCTCAAAGATAGCCTTCTCATGTGTGAGAAGGCTTGGCGAGAGTTGCATCTCGTTCCCACAGACGGTGGAGAAGATCAGATCTTACAATCCCTCAGGCGCGGAGCGCCAGCTCCCTT
>CAYLLA010000044.1:0-13839 GCA_964384555.1 uncultured Ruminococcus sp.
TTGCGTGGTGCAGATCGTTTACATCGCGGGATTTTAAAAGCTCAAATTCCTGCCTGAAGTCGGATACCAGCCCCGCCTTTACATACACTATCTCGGTGTCGGGATAAAGCTTTTTCAAAAGTGATGCAACGGCTTTGGTGGACTGCCGCGTCTCTACCAGCTGGCGATTGATAAACTCAAATCTCTCCTCGTTGGTAAATGCGGTGTTGCGCGTCAGGCGTTTGAATTTTTCCTCACCCAAAAGCCCGCATTTTTTAAGGTGCAACCAATGGCCGCTCATCTTCTCTCGTATTGCGGCATCGATCGGGTATTTATCCGTTTTATCACCGTTGACGCGGGAGTCAACAAGTATCTCATTGTTTATTATGCTGTCATCCTTAACAAAGCTGCGCGGGTAGATGTGCTCGATATTATATCTGCCGTCGCCGGATAACACAGACTGTATATCTATCTCATCCCCCGTGTAAAGACAGCGGCCAAGCTGGATAAAGTACAAAAACAGCTTGTCACTTTGAAGCTTGTTGTCCGCCATATCGCCAAGCCCCTCAAGCTCTGCACAAAGCTTGCGTATATCATCGTCCTTTATCTTTTGGTAAAGATCCTTTATCTGCTGCAGGCGAGTGGTGGTGCGTTTACCCTTTTGATCCTCCTTGGTGCCGCGAGCCATCTCAATAAATATCCTCTCCGGCGCGCGCTTTTGGATCTTTACTATGTCCTTTAAAATGTCAAGCGTGCGTATCAAGGGGCGTTTTACTGAATTTGAAAGGCCAAGGTCCTCAATTTCGGCCGTAATGCCGCGCTCATTGGAGCCGTAATATTCCATAACCTGTTGGTCTATGTTGGCCTTAAAATCAAACCTATCCGACATCAGCTGCATCAGGTTGTTGTTGGTCTCCCACATCGCGCGCAGTATGGTCATATATTCGCCGGTGTTGGGGTCTACAGCGCCCTCGATACCGCACAAAAGCTTGCGCGATAATCTGCCAAAATCCTTGAATTTTAATCCCGAAAGATATTTCAGGTCGCCCTCCGGCAGCATCCGATAGTTTTTCCTCAGCCATTTTGTGTATCTTGCTCTGTCCTCCGCATATGTTGCACGTTGGATGATGCTCTCGGCATCTGCGGTGGTGAGGGCGCCCGAACGGATGAGCGCGGCAAACTGTATGTGCGGCCGCAGTGATGACTTTACCGTGATATCCAGCCCGGATAGTGTGTCCCCCTCCTGCATGTAATTGTTGGCGCGCAGGTGATTTGCAATACGCTTGGGCGTTACCTTGGCGTGATGCATAAATACGTTGTTGTATATGCTCTGCTTGGCCTCGACCGGTATATCATTGCCGTTTATTTTTATATTGTTGATCTCGTTCAGGACTTCAAAGGCCGAATACACCAGCGAGCATTTGGGCAGTACATCCTCCCCGGGGAGGTAGGTACACCGATTGGTCATTCTCTTGATAAAGGCCTCCTCGCTTGCATCAAGGTCTACCATCTCATCAAAATTCCAAGGGTATATCTCACCCTCGGCGCGGCGCACCATCCAGTGATTCAGCTTTTTATCGCTCTCCTCTTTCAGCGGGCCGACATAATAGGGGATCCTGAACTCAAAGATCGCAAGCAGCTTTTCGGTAACGGTGATACCGTCGGCATCCGCTTGAGTCAAAAACGGCAGATAGGTCGCGGCGTTTTCAAGGATCTTTTTAAGCTCGTAATAATACAGCTGGTAGGGTATCACGCGGTTATCGCCATCCACCTGCCGGGGCATAAAGGTGTTGCTCTCAAGGCGAGCGAGTATGTCATTATACCACTCGCGGTCGCACTCATCTACGTTTACAGTCGCAAGCACGGATCGAATGTACTTGCAAAACTCATCCTGCGTGGCGCGCTTCTCCGGGTCTCTTTTTTGGTGCAAAGCGGTGCTGTGACCCACATAGGATGAATAGTTGCCGGGCTGTGTGACGGAACGGAATATTTCCTTGTATTTCTTCGTCGGCAGGTAGGATCTTACCATCGATTTTAGGTCGCAAAGGTCCCTTTGGTGACGATAATATACATCCACCTTGGCCTCGGATATAGTCTGCCGCCCGCCCAAAACATCAACCAATACCGACCAATCGTATATCTGCTTTAGCTTGCATATAAGCTCCGCATCATCATCGTTCAGTGCCTGCATAGTGGCAGCCAGCATCTCATCGTCCGAATCAAGGGATATCGAATCGGCATCAAGATCTGCGTATTCTTCCTTGCCAAACAAAGCATCAAGGCTGACCTTGCCGCCGCAAAGCAATTTTATTACAAGCTGATAGTTGAATTCATATTGCTCGCTGATCGTCTTGGGCGCACCGCCGGCTCCAAACAGCGCGGTGCCGAGTGCCTTGGTTTTTTTGATGATGCCGTTTTTTAATTTAAGCGCATCGGCCACCGCGGAAAGATCAATGTCATCCGACCAAGGGAGCGGGTACTCTCCGTCGCGGGTGATAAACTCCGCAAGATCGTCATACACGGTGCGCAGATCTGTCACCGCCTCAACATTGTCGCGGTCAACCTCGCTTAAAAAATGTCCGCGGTGAGCCACAAGCCATGCGCAGGCAATGTAAACAAGACGCAAGTCATGCTCGCCCCGATCATTCATAAGCTCGGATATAAGGTGGTGGATCGTCGGGTAGCGCGTGTCGTAATCTTTTTGTGCCTCGTATGTATCAAAAAGTCGCACTTTGTCCTCTGCGCTCTCGGGGAAGAGATAGCTCTCGTTTATCCTTTTGAAAAAGCCCTCGTCTATCTTGGCTATCTCGTGCGCAAACAATTCGCGCACCAAGCGAACGCGCTGTTGGCGGCGGTCAAGTCTGCGTCGAGCCGTGCGGAAGCTGCGGCGCTGTACTGCAGATTGCGCCTCATCAAAAAGCGTGACTCCCCACATCGGTTCTCCGTGGAATTTACAAAGCGAATAGTCCTCCCCCGCCACGGCGTAACCCACAGAATTTGTTCCGATATCCAGCCCCACAAAATATTTTTGATCTTTCATATTGACAAACGCTCCTTTTTGTGTTAAGATATAAATGTAATTTGTGTCCCTTATAAATTACACTACGAGTTCAAATAAAATAAGTTCAAATCGTCGGCCCGGCCGATAGCACAGCGTGTGCGCAAAAGGCTCCCAAGCTTTTGGGGGTCTTTTTCTTTTTCTCCGTGGGACAAACATTATGGAGATATTTGCTGTTCCTGCTTTTATTATGCGACAAAAAGTGATAATTGTCAAGTAAATAAAGATAAAAATAGACAAAAAACTTGTTTTTGCTACGGTCGGAATGTACATTTTGAATGACAAGCGCGGCCGCCCGCTGCTGTCAGTTTAATGGGGAGCACTTGGGCATAGTCCGATATCGCTTTTTGGGGGAATGGGGCAGAATATCAAAGCCCCATCGGACGGTGTCGTCCGATGGGGCGAAAAGCGGTCGTTTGTTTTTTGGTATCGGTATTTGTCTTTGCGTTCGTATGCCCCCGTGGGCTCTCTTCTGTGCGAAAGATGGATCAAAACGTTATGCCGTGTTTATTTGTCACTTTTACGCTGATCCTGATGCATTCCTGGGAAAATGCGAAGGTATAATTGCCGCGGCGTGCTATCAAAGCACCGCCGGGCATTTTTTCAACGGCAAAGCCGCCGCGCTCCTCCATTTGGCGGCGTATCTCTTCCTCGGTCGAGTTGACCGTCAGGCCATACACCTCTATCGCGGGGTCGGTTATACAGATCGATGTAACGCACCGTCTTTTGCTTGAGTAATCGGGATATCGGGTCACCGTGTATACAACAAAGTATTGCGGGTCTATCTGCTGACCATCCTCGCCGATGGTCGGCAGGTAACCTGTGCCGTAATATTCGTGCCCGCCCATCATACCGTATTTTTCTTGATATTTTGAAAGATCAACGTCATCCACGCACTCGGTCAACCAAAACTCCAGGTCGGATGGTGGCTCGCCAAGTGCCGAAAGCTCGTGACCCGTACACCCGGCAAGGGACATGGCAAGCACCGCACAGCAAAGCATCAACCATATTTTTTTCATGTGTTTGTCTTCCTTTTTAAGTCACTCGGCCGAAATGTCGGGAGCATATTCCACGCCATCGCCGCCGATATAGCTGATATACATATCGCCGTGCAATTCGCAATATGTATCTATCCCCTCGGCGGTGTTCCAGTTAATATTTTTATAGTCGCCGATGCCGGATCCCACATAAAAGCACTTCACCCCGCCTGCCGCCATCGCCGTGATCTGCTCGGCGGTCAGCTGGGAGTAGTATTTGCCCTCCGCGAGGTCCTCGCCCGCAATGTGGACGAGCAGGAGCTCGGCACTGCCGATCGCATCGTTGATCGCGCTGCGGGGGTCTGCCTCTGCCGCGGGGCAAAGGATCACGGGAAATTTATGCTCGGCATCCTCAGTAATGCTCATCTTCAGCGCAAGGGCAGAGCCGATATTCGGGTCCACTCCCTCCGGGCGATACATATCGGCCGCAAACTCCTCGGTGTTGCCGCCGGAGAGGGATGTAACTATAACTATCCTCAGAGAATCCCCCGTGGTATTGTTTGCCGCGGGATCTTTTTCTCCGATGATCGCGGGCTCTTGCGGCTCGCTTGGGGACGTGGTGACTCGCCACACCCCAAAGCCCGCAAGCACTGCAAGGCACACGCAACACAGCGAGGATAATGTAACTGTGATCCTCGTCATTTTTCTTTTTTTCTCGGCCGCGTACCTGTCTCTGCGTTCAAGCAGGCTGCGTACCATCTCATCACTGTTCTTCATAAATAAAGCCCTCCTCTTTTAGCTTTGATCTCAAAGAAAGCTTTGCTCGATAAAGGAGATTTTTGATCTGTCTGTCGCTCTTATTTAAGGCTATTGCCGCATCACCGTTTGAAAGCTCCTCAAAATACACCAGCCAGATGACTGCCCTGTAGTCGGCGGGAAGAGTGGCAAGCGCCCTGTGGACTGCTATCTTTCGCTCTTCCTTTATGTAGGCCGCCTCAAGGCTCTGTTCCTCGCCAAGCTCACGCTCCATATCCTCCGCGGATATATCGATAAGCTTTGAGTGGTGCCTTATATGGTCTATCGCCACATGTCGCCCGATGGCAAACAGCCATGACTTAAATGAGCTTTTGCCGGAGCATCTCGGCTTTTTGGTGATCAGACGGAAAAAGGTGTCCTCCGCCAGATCCTCGGCAATAAAAATGTTGTTGACATAACCGTTTAAATAAAGAATAAGACCATCCTTATATTCTCCAACGATCTCAGCTATCCCTGTGTCGTCACCATCAAGGAAACGGCGGTAGCTACGGGCACCGTTATCCATTGACCTGCTCCTTTCCGAGGGGGATATCCTCCCCTCACTTATAAGTCGCATGGGGAGAGGGGAAGTCTCGCATTATTATAACATTTTTTGCGGGCTTTTTAAATACGATATCGATATAAAAGCTCCCGCCGTCCTTGGGCGGCGGGAACTCTGCCTGCCGCGGCACACGGCGCGCCTTGCCTATCAGATCGTGGGGCGGGGCAAATAAAAAAGCTTTATCCGTCCGATCGACAAAAGCCGCGCGGCGGCCTTGAATTTTTCGCTTTTTTCGATAATATAAATGAAATGTCACCTTGATGTGTTGACGATTCCGTGGATTTGTGGTATGATTTAAGGTGAGCACCGTGGACGGGTAAATTTAAATTGCAAAGGGTTGATGATATGACAGAGCGGGAAAAGATGATAAACGGACTTATATATGATCCGAATGATGGGGAGATCATAAATGAGCAGCTGCAGTATCTGGATAAGCTGTGGGAATTTAATCAGCTAAAGCCCTCACAGCAGACAGAGAAAAAGAATTATATGAAGGAAATGTTCGCCGAATGCGGCGATGATTGCTATATAGAATTGCCGTTTCGCGCAAACTGGGGTGGTCATCATGTGCATTTGGGGAACAATGTTTACGCAAATTTTAATCTGACCTTAGTGGATGACGGGCATGTGTATATCGGGGATCGGGTCATGATCGGGCCGAATGTAACTATAGCTACCGCCAATCATCCGATAGATCCGGAGCTGAGGGCAAAGGGGCTGCAATACAACAAGGATGTGTATATCGGCGAGAATACATGGATCGGCGCGGGCGTTATCATAGTTCCGGGCGTTCGCATCGGAAAAAACACCGTGATCGGCGGCGGCAGTGTTGTAACAAAGGATATACCGGATAATGTGGTTGCGGTCGGTAATCCCTGCCGCGTGCTTCGCAGCATTGGCGAGCACGATAAGAAATATTTTTATAAGAAAGAGGAGATCGACAGGGGAATGATCCTTTGATATGCTCCGAGAAAGCATAAGCTCCATAATTGCAAAAACCACCTGCCAAGGCAGGTGGTTTTTTGCGCGTTATGGGATCGGCGGATCATTTAAAAAATACCATCAGCAGTGTGCCCGCAAGCATCAAAACGAGACCGAGTGTCGCGCGGCGGCTGAGCTTTTCGCCAAACACGACGCGGGAGAATGCAACGGTCACAAGAATGCTCATTTTGTCTATCGGCACCACGATGCTCACGTCACCGTTTTGGATGGCGTAGTAGTAGCAAAGCCAGGATGCGCCGGTCGCCACGCCGGAGAGCAGGATGAATATCAGTTCGCGGCGGTCGATGGCATGCAGTCCGTCCTGCTCGCCGCGCGAGAAGACGATGCCCCATGCCAGCACCAGCACCACACAGGTGCGAATGGCAGTGCCGAGGTTGGATTCCACACCGGACATTCCGACCTTGGCCAAGATCGAGGTCAGCGCGGCAAATACTGCGGAAAGCACGGCGCAGATAAGCCACGCCCGCCCGCCGGCCTTTTTGTCGCTCGGCTTTTTTTCAACCATCAAAAGTATTCCCGCGGCAAGAATGGCAGTGCCCGCAAGCTTTGCGGCGAGGTTTGAGGTCTCGCCAAAGCAGATGATGGCCAAAAGCACGGATATTACGGTGCTTGATTTATCTATCGGCACTACGCGGTTGACGTCCCCGAGCGAGAGCGCCTTAAAATAGCAGATCCATGAGCCGCCGGTGGCAAGACCCGAGAGGATCAAAAATATCCATGATCGCGGCGGTATGTCGGGCAGGGTAGAGTATGAGCCGACGATCGCCACCATCAGCCAGGAAAAGATCAGCACCACCACCGTTCGCATGGCGGTTGCAAGATCCGAGTTTGTTTTTTTAATGCCGCATTTTGCGAGTATTGAGGTCACACCGGCAAAAAATGCGGAAAGAACAGCTGCTGCTATCCACATAAATGTCTCCTTTCGCCGTCCTCGGGCGGCGGGAATCGCGCTCTGCGTGGCGCTCCGCGCGGCGCCCTGCGTGGCGCTCCGCGCGGATGATATGCATCGCCTGCGGCGATGATCGTGGAAGAGATCCGCGGGGCGGCTCTCAAATCTAATGTGATCGATGGCGATGTTTATCCGCCGGGAGTTCTTACTTAAAGCTGTGGCTCGTTATCTGTCCGTGGCCGCGGACGTCCTCGCGTGAGCCGTCAAAGGCGGGATCAACGTAGCGGTCAAACCACTCGTGCAGGCGGTCGGTCATACTGCGGCGCACCTCGGCAAGGGTGGGGTCGTCAAACCTGTTTTCATACTCATCGGGATCGGTCGCCAGGTCGTAAAGCTCACCGGGGCCATTCGGCTCACGCAAAACGAGCTTATAGCGGCGGTCGGTCATCATCCGCGTGCCGCCGTACTCGTCGCAAACGAACACATCCCCATCGCGGTCGGGGTCAGCCTCGCCGCGCAGTATCGGCGCAAAGCTCACGCCGGGCATGCCCTCCTCACTTTCAAAGGGGATGCCAACAAAGTCAAGCAATGTTTGGTAGATATCATAGTGGCTCACCTTTGCGTGCGCGGTGATGCCGGCGGGGATGGTCCCCGGGCAGGCAAAAATGCCGGGCACGCGGGTGGAGGTCTCATACATGTTGACAGGGTAGGTGCCGTTGCCCTTGCCGAATATTCCGTGATGCCCCATGTTACTGCCGTTGTCGCTTGTGAAAACTATCAGCGTGTCCTCCCGCAGACCCTCCGCATCAAGGCGGTAGATCAGGCGGCCGAGCGACTCATCCATGGCGGAGACGGCGGCAAAGTACCCGCGCAGGCTCTCGCGGCGGTACTCCTGCCAAGTCTCACGTATCGGCGCGTAATTTGCGTAAAGAAAACGCACGCCGGGGTGCGGGCGGCGCTTCCAGTCGGCAAAGCTTTCTTCAGCGCCCTCCACCCACGGGTGGGGCGGCAGATCGGGGATAGAATCAAAAGGGCAATCGTCATACATATCGATATATTTTTTGGGGTGGCACTCGCGCCCCCAAGGCGAATGCGGTGCGGTGTAGTTCACGCACAGGCAAAAAGGCTTGTCCTTTTGCCTGCGGTCAAGAAAATCTATCGCGCGGTCGGTGATGTAGTCGGTCACATATTCGCCGCTGATCATCTCCATCCTGTCGCCCTTAAGAACTACGGCATTTATATAGTCCGCGCCGCCGATGGCGCAGGTGGACCAATAGGAAAATCCCGCCTGCGGCTCGTCTGCCGCTCCTATATGCCACTTGCCGGAGAGTGCGCACTCGTAGCCGTGCTCCGCCAGCACCTCGGTAAAGGAGCGGTGACCGTCAAGATAGCGCACGCCAACGTCGCCGTCAAGCTGATCTTTCGGCCAGCGGTATTTAAATTCGGTATCCTCTGCGGCAAAGGCCGCCTGCAGCTCATCCGAAAGGCTGGAGGCGGTTATCTGCCCGCGCGCCAGCCAGTCATGCACGCCGTGGCGGGAGGGTATCTTGCCTGTCAGCAGTGACGCGCGGGCGGGTGAGCATACCGGGGAGACGCAATAAAGATTTTCAAATCTCATGCCGTCCGCGGCCAAGCGGTCAAGTGTGGGGGTGCGCAGCTCGCTGTTGCCGGCACAGCCCATCGCCCACGCGCCTTGGTCATCGGTCAAAACAAATAGTATATTTTTCGGTCTTTTCATGTTGCGGCCGTCCTTGGTTTAGCGTTTTTACAAATAAATTATACATTAACGGCGCGTCAAAGTCAACATTTTGCAAGTTGTTTTTCTTGACATTGCAAAAAAATGAATGTATAATTATACTGTAAGCAAAAAAACGGAGGGGCGCAATGGCATGAAACTTAGGATCGGCGCATCGTCGCGCTTTCACACTGTATACGCCGGCGGGGAATATACGCCCCGCGAGATGGTGGAGCATTTTCACCGCGTTGGCTTTGAGGGGATCGATTTCGATCTTGAAACAGTACCCGCAATGGGGGAGGATTGGCGGCGGATACTCGGCGAGGCGGCCGAGCTTGCCGCAAAATATGATATCCAAATGGATTACGGCCACCTGCCGTTCCACAAGATCCGCGGCGCGGACGGTCGCCCGAGTGCGGAGCTTTTCTCCCGCAATATGATGCTGGCCATCGAGGCGGCGGGATACGCGGGCATCAAAAATGCCGTGATACATCCCATCGATGCCCGGGACGGTGAGGATGGCCTTGAGCGCAATATCGAATATCTTACGCCGTTTGCCGAGCAGGCGCAAAAGCACGGTGTGCGGCTGACGATAGAGAACATGCGCAGTCCGCGCGAGGCGGAGGGCGTGCATCGCTATGGCTCGACCGCCGACGAGATAATTGCAATTGCCGACTATTTCGGCGCGGGCAACTGCTGGGATTTTGGGCACGCAAATACCTCGGGGCTGGTGCAGTCGGAGGAGATAGCAAAGCTCGGCTCGCGCCTGACGGTGCTGCATGTCAACGATAATCATGCCGCGCAGGACCTGCACCTTTTGCCGTATTTCGGCACTGTCGACTGGCCGGATGCCATGCGCGGGCTGTCGCTTGCGGGCTTTTGCGGAGTTTTTAACTATGAGTGCCGAATGGTCTGCCTGCCGGACGACCGTGCCACGCGTGACGGCGTTGCCGCCTATGCCATAGCTATCGGACGGTATCTCACAAACTTGATCGAGGGCGCGTAAAAAATGATCTGAAAAAACGGAAGACCTCCGATGCACGGAGGTCTTCATTTTTATTCTTGTTTTTATGCTCACACAGTCATATCTCAATGGCGGCAGTGCCGCAAAAGGCTTTTATCACCGTGGCGGCGCGGCGCTCGGCGTAAAGGTTATGGTGCGCCACATTCTCCTCCGGCAGGTTCATGGCGCGGTCGCCGGAGCGAGATATCGGCACCAACACCGTGTCGGCATCCACCAGCTTATAAAACAGCGTATGCCCGCCGTTAAGACCGTGGTGTGCCGCTTGCAGGATATCGCATTTCAGCTCCTCGGGGCGTTCGCGGTAGGCGCGATACACCACCTCAAGCCCCGCGGGGTAGGCATCCCCCGTAAACATTATCCTTTTAGCGTCGCCGCTGACGGTGAAAACTATCGAAAGCTCGTTGGGGTCGGCCACCGTTGCGGCATTCTCATATGTGTGCAGGATCTCTACCACCGTGCCGTCAATGTCGATCCGCTCACCTGCGGCGGCACGTCTGGAACTGCAGCCAAGCTTGCCCGCGAGTGATGAAACGCGGTCTATATCCTTTTGCGCATTGCAAAGCTCGCCGCGGCGCATCCAGGTAAAGCTCTCGGGTATGCAGCTCATCACCGTATCTATCTCCAGCCGTTTTTGCAGCTCGGGATCCTCCGCTATCTTTAAAAGCGCCGTGTAGTGGTCGTTGTGCGGGTGTGTGATGATCCAAAGGTCCACCCTCGGCCGCTCGCCCGCGGCACGCTCCATGAGGGCTATCATCCCCTCGGCATCCTCACGGCACCCGCCACCGTCAATGGCTATTATGTGGCCGTGGCGGGTGAGGATGATATACCCCATCCCCGCCGCCTGCCAAGCAAATTGGCCGTCAAATTTTGAGGCCTCGGTGCAATATTGAATAAGTGTACCCATTTTTTATCGCTCCTTTACTTTTGAAACTTCAGCCGATTGTAAAACTTAGTTTTATGATCGACTATTTCGGAACTTTTTTATCGGTCGATGTCGGAACTGCCGTATATCTCGATGTAATGCTCGCGCGTGAGGCGTGAGACGTGTCCCACGCGCACCGTGTTAAGCTGCGGTACTTGCACGTCCGGCGTGGTGTGGTGATATATAAAGCCCAGCTTTTCCTGCACGCGGTGACTGCGCTCGTTGCCGTCGTAGTAGCCGCACCAAACGGCGCGCACTCCAAGCTCGCAAAACGCAAAGCGCAAAAGCTCGCGCCCCGCCTCCGGCATCAGCCCCTGACCCCAAAATCGGCGTCCTATCCAGTAGCCAAGCTCGCACTCGTCCGCACGGTCGGTCATGTCGGTCATCTCGTCAAATATCAGGCTTATGCTGCCTATCGCCTCAAGCGCATCGTCATCCGCCGCCTCACCGTCCGCGGCAAGGCAGACAGCAAATGTATCGGGGCGCATCAAAGCATTGAGCAGTATTTTTTTGCTCTCTTCGGGATCGGTGTGCGGCGGCCAGCCTGCGGGCGGACCTACCAGCGGGTCGGAGGCGTAGCGATACAGGGCGGGCGCATCACTCTCTCGCCAATGGCGCAGTATCAGCCGTTCGGTAGAAAGATGAGTAACTGCGCGCAGCTTTCGCTCACGCTCGGTGCGCAGACGGGTGGCGGAGTCTTTGTCGCTCATTTTTTTGTTTTTCTCCTTTTTCTCCTTTGAGCGTTTGTCGTTGATGATCTTCATATGCTCGGCATCCACCAGCTCCACGCCGTTTTCCTTTGCCCATGCCACGCATCCTCGCAAAACGGTGGGCAGGAATACCCGCGGCACGCCAAGTATCGTGCGCAGGGCATCATCGGTAAATTTTATCTTGTCGTCTATCCTGTCGGCGGCGTATCTTACGGATTCAAGAGACGCCTGCCTTACCTGCAAAAGCTCGGCACGCATACGCGTTTTTTTGTGGAACCAAAAGTTTTTGCTGTCACGGTAGCCGTAATCCACCGGCAGGGGAGGGAAGTCGCGTGCGGTAACGCCGTTGATTATCGCATCGCTGTATTTCTTTTTCATAAGTATGCGGTCCACGCGCAGGATAAAGTGAGCGCCAAACTTGCTGGTGATACCGTTAAAATCATGGTACGGACCTTCGTATCCCGTCAGCTCGCCCGCGCGGTCGCGGTCGGCACCGTCAAGCTCGCGCATCCATGTGCATTCTATCACCTGTATCGCATCCGTCATAACGCGGGGGCGCACCTCGCCGGTCTTTTCTTCTGTCATACTGCGCTCAAGCTTAAAGCGGCATTTCGGCATTTTCTCGGACGGGCGGTCACCCGGCCAGGAGAGCTTTACCGCCTCCTTAAAGGTGCGGGGGTCGTCATCGATAAAGTTGATGGCGCATTTGCCGTTGCGCAGGATGTTTTGCGCGGTATTGGATGAGTTGCGGCAGGAAAGAAGCATGGCGTAGTAGTCCTTGCCCGCTACATAATAGGGCTGAACGAGCGAGTACGGGCCAAGGTTTGTGGTGCCGTCCTCGCAAAGAGTGCTGATAACTACCGTCGGCATGGGGAAGAAAAGTGATGTCTGATAAAAATTGTCTACTATTCTGAGGTCTTCAAAGCTGCTCATTTTAAGTTCCGCCTTTTTAATTTATTTTTATTTTGTTTATTATAGCAGTGTCGTCTGGAATGTCAGCTGTCAAGTGCTGAAAATATCATCTCCCACACTCCGCTGTCCTGCTCCGTCATCCGCGCCCAATCAAAGCGAGAGCGGAATTCCGCGCGCTCGGCATCGCTCATGTCGTTGCCGCGTTTTTTTTGCAGGCGGGCAAGCTCTGCCGAATACTCGCCGAGATATGCCACAGCATCCGGCGTGTAGTTGGGGTTATGCCCGCGGCCGCTCACCAGCTCCACGCGTGCGCCGGGGCGGTCGCCTATCGCCGCACGCAGTGTGTCATAATGCAGGCGCGGGCACATGCGGTCGTTGTCCGAATATATCGCCAGTATCTTGGTATCCGCATCCGCCAAGGTCGCGGCGGCGTTTGCCGTTGAATATTTGGGGTTTCTTTGCCGCTCAAGCTCAATTATCGGCCGCCTGTAGCCGCAAAGCAGACCGGGAAATGTCGTTTTTGCCATCAGCTCTACAGATAAAAAGCCGCAAAGCGCCACAATATGGCTTACGCGCGGCTGCCACGCGTATATGTTGAGTGCCGAAAAACCGCCGTGGCTGTGTCCCATAACAGAAATGTCGCACCCCGCAAAGCGTCGGTCGTGCGCGACGGCCTCAATGCAATCGTTAAGGTCGCAAAGCGAGTGGCAAAGCCCGCCGGTGTCACTGCCGCCGGAACGCCAACACCCCGTGTGATCGTAAGCCAACACAGAATACCCGTGGCGGCAAAGCAGCTCGATCTCACGCATGTAGGAGCGGTGACCGCCGCCGATGCCGTGCTCAAATATCACCAGCCGCCCCGCGATCGGGGATGGGTAGCTGTAAAGCATTCCCGCCAAGTTATGCCCCTCGGAGGATGGAAAATTATATTCCTCCGCGCCAAGCCCCGGAAAGTCCGCGGCGGAGTAATAATAGGCCAGCCCGCGGTCGTCATAGCGGGTAAACATCATCCCGCGGTATATGTTTTTTATCTTTTCTTCAAATATCATTTTTTATCACCTTGCCCACACGCGTGGCTTTTTGCCGGGAATTATTCTGATCATATTATAGCATACATCCGCGCACAAAGCAATAGCTTTTGGGGTGCTAACACAGTATCTTGTATCATCTAAACATTACAAAGATCATCGAACGATCCCTCCGACCTCGTCTACGGATCGCTTCTCGCTGCGGCTCGGTCACGCTCGGGCTCTGACAGCCCACCGGGCTGTCAT
>CAYLLA010000045.1:0-13200 GCA_964384555.1 uncultured Ruminococcus sp.
ACGACTCGACCCGCGAAGCGGGGCGAGTCTCTTCTCCCACCGGGGAAGGCTTGGCGAAAGTCGCATCTTTTATCTACAGCCGTAAACAAGATCGACATCCATCGTTACGGCGCTCTGCGCCCTTTATCACAAGCAATATATTATATAAGGAAGAAAATAAATGAAAATAGGCTTTATATCCCTCGGGTGTCCCAAAAATCAGCTTGACACCGAGGTAATGCTCAACGAGCTGAGAGTTGCGGGGTATGAGATCACCCCGGAGGAGACCGAGGCGGACATAATAGTTATAAACACCTGTGCGTTCATCGAGGCCGCCAAGCGAGAATCCATTGACAACATCCTTGACGTGGCGTGGCTGAAAAAGAACCACACCCTGCGCGGCATTATAGTTACCGGTTGCATGACCGAGCGCTACCGCGACGAGGTGCTGCGTGAGTTCCCGGAGGTGGATGCGGTGCTGGGAGTTGGCTCGATACACGACATTGTGGATGCCGTGAGGTCGGTCGAGCGCGGCGAGCGCGGCTTTGCGGCCTTTGGCGACCGCGATACCGTTGCCCTTGGCGGCGACCGCGTGCTGACCACCCCCCAATTTTGGACATATCTTAAGATCGGCGAGGGCTGTGACAACCGTTGCACCTATTGCGCCATCCCCTACATACGCGGCAAGTACCGCAGTCGCCCGATGGAGGATCTTTGCCGTGAGGCCGCCGAGCTTGAAGCCCTCGGCGCACGCGAGATAACGATAATAGCGCAGGATATCACCCGTTACGGCATTGATCTTTACGGTGAATATTCGCTGGCGCGCCTGTTGCGCGAGCTTTGCGCCGCAACAAAGTCGGTATACTTCCGCCTGCTCTACTGCTACCCGGACAAGATCACCGATGAGCTTGTGGCCGAGCTGCGGGACAATCCGCGCGTGCTGAAGTATATAGATATCCCGCTTCAGCACATCTCCGACCGTGTGCTTCGCCGCATGAACCGCCGCGGCGACTCTAAAATGATACGCGAGGTGCTGGCAAAGCTCCGCGCCGAGGTGCCGGGCATTGTCATTCGCACGACCTTTATAACCGGCTTCCCGGGTGAGACGGAGGAAGACTTTGCCGAGCTTTGCCGATTTGTAAAGGAGCAAAAGTTTGACCGCCTTGGCGTTTTCCCCTACTCGCAGGAGGAGGGCACGCCCGCGGCCGAGTTCCCCGACCAGATAGAGGAGCAGGTAAAGCAGGACCGCGCAGATATGATCATGCGCGAGCAGCTTGAGATAAGCGAGGCGCACAACCGCGCCATGCTTGGGCGCACTCTGCGCGTGCTTTGCGAGGATTTTGACCCTGTATCCGAAATGCACTTTGGCCGCAGCTATGCCGATGCGCCGGAGATAGACGGCAAGGTTTACTTCCGCGCCCGCCGCCGCATAGCGCCCGGCTCCTTTGTTGACGTTAAGATCACCGAGGTGCTTGACTACGACCTTTGCGGAATCGCCGCGGAGGGCGGCAGATGAGCCGCGATAAGGGAGGCATGAATCTCCCCAACCGCCTGACGCTTTTGCGCCTGTTTATGGTTCCCTTTTGCATCATAGCCGTTATACTGCCCGAGCGGCTCTGCCCGGAGACGGTATCCCGCTGTGTGGCCTTTTTGCTGTTCGTTGCGGCATCGGTCACCGACTGCCTTGACGGCAAGATAGCCCGCGCGCGCGGGCTTATTACCGATTTTGGCAAGCTTTTTGACCCGCTGGCGGATAAATTTATGGTGATAGGCACCATGCTTGCCGTCCTTTATCGCTATGAGAACGTACGCAGTTGGCTGTTTTGGGTGATAGTTGCCATAATCTTTCGCGAGCTTGGTGTGACCTCCCTGCGGCTGGTGACTGCCGGGCGCGGCGTGGTGGTTCCCGCAAGCATGCTTGGCAAGATAAAAACAGTATCGCAGATAATAACCGTTTCCGCCCTGCTGATAGAGCCTGTGCTGTGGGGGCTTATCCCCGGGTGCGAGCAGATGGTCACGCTGCAGCCGATATCCGTTGCGGCGGGTCTTGTGTGCACCGTCATGACCGTGTGGTCGGGTGTGGACTACTTCCGCGCGCTTTGGAAGTACATCGATACCGCAAAATAAGCTTATAATTGCAAAGTGAGAGAGGATACCGAGATCATGGAAATGAACGACAAACAAAGATTTATTGATATTTATAAAAGCAAGATAAAAAGAGAGGGAGCGGACGAGCTTTTGCGCTATCTTTGCTCCGAATCGAGCGATTTTTTTATCGCTCCTGCATCAACGCGCTTTCACGGCGCAGAGGCGGGCGGTCTTTGCCGCCACAGCCTTAATGTGTACGACTGCCTTTGCGACCAGCTGGCACGTCCGCGCATGAGGGAGCAATACGGCATTAAATACGATGATGAGAGCATAGCAATAGCCGGGCTTTTGCACGACCTTTGCAAGGTCAATTTTTACCGCGTGGACAGCCGCAACGTAAAAAAGAACGGAGTTTGGACATCCGTTCCCTATTACACGATCGACGACCGCCTGCCCTACGGCCACGGCGAAAAATCCGTTTATATCATCTCCGGCTTTATGCGCCTGACGCGGGACGAGGCATTTGCAATTCGCTATCACATGGGCTTTTCGGGCACCGAGGATAACAACCAGGTGGGTAGGGCGCTTGAAATGTTCCCGCTGGCATTTGCGCTGACGGTGGCAGACATGGAGGCGGCTTATTTTATGGAAGGAAAGGAAGACGAGGAGGCGTAAGCCGCCGCGTCCTTGATATGGCAAAGCTTTATTTTAAATACGGCGCGATGGGGTCATCCAAGACCGCCCAAGCGCTTATAACAAAATTTAATTACGAAGAGCGCGGTATGCGCGTTTGGCTTATAAAGCCCTCGGTGGACACACGCGACGGCGAGCGCACAGTGCGCTCCCGCATAGGGCTTTCGGCAGAGGGGGATGTTATCACCCCGGCTGACGATCTTTTTGCTATGTATTGCGAGTCGCACACCGATGCAGACGTGGTTATAGCGGACGAGGCGCAGTTTTTCACCCCCGCGCAGGTGGATGCCATGCGCACGATAGCGGACGAGTATGACCGCCCCGTGCTCTGCTTTGGACTGCGCACCGACTTTCTTACCCACCTTTTCCCCGGCAGTGGTCGGCTTTTTGAGATAGCCGACTCGATAAGCGAGATAAAGACCGTTTGCGACTGCGGCGAAAAGGCTACGGTGAACGCCCGCATAGGCGCTCACGGACGGATAATCACCGAGGGCGACCAGGTGATGATAGGCGGAAATGATTCATACATCGCCATGTGCTATAAATGCTGGAGCCGCGCCGTCGCCGAACAGAAAAAACAACTGCAGATAGCGGATATTTGAGCGCGGAGCACCGCTGGCGCTTCGCGCGGATGATATGCAGCGCTTCGCGCTGATCGCGGAAGAAATTCGCCGTGCGAATTTAAAATTAAATGAATTTGGTCGTGTTTTTCGCCGTAGGGGCGACCGGCGGTCGCCCGCAACGATGGATATCGCATTTGTTTACGGCTGTAGGTGAAAGATACGACTTTCGCCAAGCCTTCTCACACATGAGAAGGCTTGGCAAGCGTTCGAGCTTCACCTATAGACGGATGGAAAGCAAGATTTGATAGGAAGATTTCCGCACGGCGGAAATCTTAGCTTCACCTCCTCGTCCGTCGTGAGTTACGGTAAGACCCGCAAAACGGCGAATTTCATTCGCCGAGTCGTTTTTGATGACTCGACCGCAAAGCGGGGCGAGTCGCTTCTCACACATGAGAAGGCTTGGCAAATGCCCCATCTTCACCTACAGACGGAACAAACATCGATATCAATCGTCTTGGCACGACACTGTGGTGCGTGCCCTAAAAAATCATTCAATTTGAGATCCGCCTCGCGGTCTTCGATCGTAAAACGAAGTTTTACGATCGGCTAAAAAATAAAAACAAAGGAGATATAACAATGCCTGCTTATCCAACACCTCACATCAATGCCACGCCGGAGGATTTTGCCCCCACGGTGCTGATGCCCGGCGACCCCTTGCGCTCCAAATTTATTGCCGAAAACTTTCTTGAGGGCGCACGCCTTATCAACAACGTGCGCGGCATTCAGGGCTACACCGGCCGCTACCATGGAGTGCCGGTAAGCGTTATGGCATCCGGAATGGGCATGCCCTCCATTGGCATATACAGCTACGAGCTTTATAACTTTTTCGGCGTTCAAAACATCATGCGCATAGGCTCGGCCGGCGCTATGCAAAAGGATATCCGCGTGCGGGATATCGTTATCGGTCAGGGCGCGTGCACAAACTCAAACTACGCCGCGCAGTATGATCTTACCGGCAGCTTTGCGCCGATAGCCAGCTACCCGATGCTCCGTGAGGCGGTTGCCGCCTGCGAACGCCTTGGCGCGCGATATCACGTGGGCAATCTGCTCTCCTCCGATACATTTTACGGTGACGACCCGGAGGCCTCCGGCCACTGGCAAAAGCTTGGCGTGATGGCCGTTGAAATGGAGGCCGCCGCGCTCTACATGAACGCCGCGCGCGCGGGTAAGAACGCACTTGCCATCTGCACCATCTCCGACCACCTGCTGACAGGCGAGGCCACGAGTGCCGAGGAGAGACAAAACTCCTTTACCCAGATGATGGAGGTCGCACTTGAGACCGCCGTGGCACTCTCAAAATAAAGTGCAAAAAAGAAAATGAAAAAAGCAAAAAGAGTATTTTTGATAGTCCTTGACAGCTTTGGGATAGGCGCGATGCCTGATGCCGACGAGTTTGGCATAACCGAGCGCGGCGGCGACGTGGGGAGCGACACTTTGCGCTCGGTCGCCGCAAGCCCGCGCTTTTCGGCCCCCAACCTGACCCGACTTGGGCTGTTTAACATCGAGGGACAGGCCAAAAAGAACCCTGCCGCCACGCCGCGCCGCCCCGAGGGCGCTGTGGCAAGGCTTGCCGAGCTTTCCCGCGGCAAGGATACCACCATAGGTCACTGGGAGATAGCCGGGCTGATCTCGCCCGAGCCGATGCCCACCTTTCCGCAGGGCTTCCCCGCGGAGCTGATCGAGCGCTTTAGCCGAGCCACCGGGCGCGGTGTGCTTTGCAATCTTCCCTATTCCGGCACGGCGGCACTGGCCGATTTTGGTGAGGAGCATATGCGCACGGGGGATCTTATCGTTTACACCTCGGCGGACAGCGTGTTTCAGATCGCCGCGCATGAGGACATTCTGCCGCCCGAAAAGCTTTACGAATACTGCCGTATGGCGCGGGAGATGCTTTGCGGCGAGTACGCCGTGGGGCGCGTGATAGCCCGACCCTTTGAGGGGGTTGCGCCAAACTTCAGCCGCACCTCGCGCAGGCATGACTTTTCGCTTGAGCCGCCCGCCGACACCATGCTTGATGCCATAAAGGCGGCGGGGCTTGACTCGCTTGGCGTTGGCAAGATACACGATATCTTTGCCGGGCGCGGCCTTGGCGAGTATGTTTACGCCGAGGACAATGCCGACGGCATGAAAAAGACCTCTGCCTACGCCGAGCGTGATTTTAACGGCCTTTGCTTTGTGAATCTGGTGGATACCGACTCAAAGTACGGCCACAGGCGGGATGTTGACGGCTACGCCGAGGCGATATCCGAATTTGACCGCTGGCTTGGCGGATTTTTGCCGACGATGCGGGAGGGCGATGTGCTGATGATCACCGCCGACCACGGCTGTGACCCCGCATTTACCATGACGACCGATCACACGCGCGAGTATACGCCGCTGATAGTGACGGGGCCCGGCATATCGTCGCAGGACCTTGGCACGCGTGCGGGCTTTGATAACATTGCCGCCACGGTGTGCGATCTTTTGGGTGTGGAATATAAAACAAGCTCCCCGGGCTTTGCCGCCGAGCTTTCCTGCCCGCCCGAGCTGTTGATACGTGAGGCACGCGCGGCGATGGCCAATGCCTACGCGCCCTACTCCGGCTGTACCGTTGGCGCGGCACTGCTTGGCAGGGACGGCAGGATATGGCGCGGGTGCAATATAGAATCTGCCTCCTACTCCCCCACCAACTGCGCCGAGCGGACGGCCATTTTTAAGGCGGTCAGCGAGGGCGCGCGTGAGTTTGCCGCGATAGCAGTTTGCGGCGGTCAGGGCGGGGATATACGCAGGGTCTTTCCGCCTTGCGGCGTTTGCCGCCAGGTGATGGCCGAGTTTTGCGACCCCCGCGAGTTCCGCGTGATACTTGATACCGGCAACCTCGAGGCATACGGGCAGTATACACTGGCCGAGCTGCTGCCGCTGGCATTTGAGCTGGAAAAGTAGGGAGTGCGCTTGCGCTTCGCGCGATCCGGTGACCGAAAAATTGACATGTACGCATTACTGCGGCTTGCTCTTATAATAAAGCTCCCCTATCGGATATTTCCGATAGGGGAGTTTCGTTATTTAAGCTCTAAAAACTGCCAAAGCGCGGGGAGCTTTTTGAGATCCTCGTCCGAGATATCGACCTCGGCACCTCCAAACTCGGCGGCGGCGATGATATCAAAGCATTCGGCCATCCGCCCCGCAGTCATCGCAGGCTGTTTTTTGAATGCCGAGGGATCAGCGGCGGCGGCATCGCGAGCGCGAGCGCTCAGCTCCTCGCCGAGATCCTGCCAGATCCTTGCGGCAAGCTCACCGCGGAACTCGCCGGGCCGCGGCTCAAACCCAAGCTTTGCAAGCCTTGGGGTCAGCTCATCCGAAAATTGCCTTACCAGTGCCGTGCGAGCCGCACTGTCAAGCGACTGCGGTGCCAAAAGCGTTGCCAGCATGCGCCGGATGGCGGCCTGCCGTGCCTTGGCGCGGCGGCGGCGTATTACAAGCGTTACCGCACCCGCGGCGATAAGCAAAAGGACAACGGCGGCGACTATCACCGTGCGAATTATCGCGCGGCGGCGCTCGGCCTCCTCCTGCTCACGCAGGAGAGCAGCAAGCTCTTCCTCGCTCAGCCCGCCCTCGTCGGGATCTTCCTCATCCTCCCCGCCTACCCAGCCGGGAGTGGTATCGATCCTATCGGAGGATGCGTACTCATACATTGCCGAATAGTATGCGGGCGTGGCCTCGTACTGTACCCAGCCGATGCCGTCATACCACACCTCTACCCACGCGTGCGCCTCTCTGTCCCGCACGGCGGCAAAGTAGCCGTCACTGCCGCGGCGGACGAAATTTGAGGCGATGTAACCGTCCACATAGCGGGCGGGAATGCCTGCCTCGCGCAACATGAGTGCAAGCGAGGATGCAAACTGCACGCAATAGCCCTCATGCGTGACGGTAAGGAAGCGCTCAACACCGTCCAGCCCCTCGGTCTCGTCAAGAGTGGGGGTGAGGGTGTAGGTGCAGTTATCGCGCATCCAGTTTATTATCTCCATCACAAGCCGGTGCCGCTGGGTGTAGACCTCGGCATCGGTGACGAGAGAGGTCGGTGTGTAGGGTCGCTTGGGATCGGCGTACTCGTTATGCTCGGCGGCGCGGGAAAGATCCAGCGGGCGGACGTTACGTATCTCCTCCCCCTCGTCGGTGTAATCCACCGTCTCGACATGCGCCGAGGAGATGATCTCCCCGGTCAGATCCGAGATGATACTGCTGCCGGACTTTGCGGTGTAGGTATCATAAACATAGCGGGTGTAGTAGTCGCTGACGCGCCAAGTGCCGGAGAGTGCGGTCTTTTGCTCGTCGGAATAAAACTCAAGATAGTTTATTATCGCGGGCAGATCGGGTGCGGCGACGTAGGGCGCGCCCTCCTCGGCCGGGGTGAGACGCTCGGCGCTCTTTTTTTGCAGCTCGCCCTCGGATGAATAAATATAGCGGTAGACGATGCCCTCGGTATTATCCGGCAGATCTATCGTTACCGTGCCGTCCTCGGCGTAGCTTACGGTGTAGTATAGCTTGCCCTCGCGGTATACGGTGTAGCGGCCCTCGCCCGTCTCCTCGGTGCGGAAGATGCCCGCGCTTGACTGCACACTGCCGTATTTTGCAAGCGATTCGGCTTTTTCGGTCTTATCCCGCTCGATAAGCTCGCGGTCGGTATTGAACTGCGCTATCGCCGCGGCAACGTTTTGGCTAAAGGCGGATGTCTTCATTGAGGTGATGTAGGCCACAGTGCCGTAGCCCTCGGTATCCCTTGCAAACTTGTAGCCGGTATAGATGCCGTCAAAAAAGTTTATATAGGTCACCTCGCTCGGGTCGGCACTTCCCCACGCACGCAGTGCGGTGGCGGTGCGGCCGCCGGTGGTCTCAATGATGGGACTGTACGTCCGCATGGTAAAGGATGGCAAATAAGCGGCGTAGCCGATATTTTTAAGCCGCTTTACATTGACCTGCATGGATATCAGCCCGTATTTTGTTGAGCTGTTGCCGTACCTGCCGGAGGAAAAATCCAGATCCCTGACCACACTTGGCGCGATATAGCTGTATGTGCCGCGCAGCATCGCCTCGGATGGGTCGATGGCCGTACCAAACAGCTCGCGATAGGTCAAAAATGCCTCGCTGTCGGTGGTGGCGGTAAGCCAAGAGCTGCTCTCGCGGTCGTAATCTGTCGCCACCCAGCCGCGCAGATAGATGGGATATCCCGCGCTTGGCACATTGACCTCAAAGAGCTGTTCGCCGGTGTAAAACGGATGTGTGGCCACGGTGGAACGCGGCGCAAAGCCTGCGGCCGCGCCCTCATAGGCCAGCTCGTCAAGCAGTGGGTCATCACCCATCAGCAGGGCGGTCACATACTCACGGTAATAATCCAGCTTTTGATCTATCGATCTTATTATGCTGAAGCTGCCTGAGGTGGTAAGCGCGGGGATGAACAGCATCAAAAGGACGATGCCGCATGCGGTTGCCCCCGCAAAGCCGCCCGCAGAGGCGCGTGCAATGCTGACAGCCCTGCCCGCGGCGGCGGCACGGCGGCGCGCGCCCATGATCTCGCGGTCACGCAGGCGGCGAGCCTTGCGGTCGGCGTGGCGGCGGGACTTGGCCTCCCTCCGCTCGGCGGGTGTGAGGGCACGACGGCGCTCACCCTTGCCGCGTGCTTTTTTGCTCTTTTTTTGCTTTTTCTTTGATGGGGCGGAAAAATACTCGCTTATCTCCTCATCGGCAGAGCGCACGCCCGCATCCCGCTCGCGCTTTGCGCGGCGGCGCTCGGCGCGCCGCTCGGCACGCGCCGCCCGCTTTGCCTGCTTTGCCTCACGCTTTGCGCGGCGGCTCACCTCGCGGGAGGTCTCCTCGCCCGCCAGCGCCTCGGTGGCGACAGGCTCAAAGATCAAAGTCTCGGTATCGTATTTGTCGGCGGCGGGACTGCGCAGATATATGCCGTCATAAACGCACATGCACAGCGCACCGGAAAACGCGGCTATGATCATCATTATCCCCCAGTTGGAGGAGGTGAGGTTGTACACAAAGATCGGCACCAGCGTGATTACCGTTACCGCCACAGGGATGGCGGGTCTTGCGCGGCGCATGAGCGTTGGCAGATACGCCAGCGCGTAGATACAGCAAACAACGCACGCCGCCACCGCCACACAGCCGCCCTGACCGAGCGAGCCGTACTCCGCGGGCTGTTCAAAACGGATGACGGACAAAAATCCGCGCCCGTGCAAGCGGGTGACCACTCCGTTGACTACCGCGCGGTAGATATAGACCGCGTTTGGAATGACCGCGGCCGCCGCCGCACCGCCGATGGCGATGATAGATATAGGCAATGCCGCCCGCCGCGTGGAGCGAAGGGTGCAAAGTAGGCCTGCGGCGCTCAATACAAGTGCGGCAAGCGCGGGGATAGCGGCATTGAGTCCCCCCTCTGCCTCGCTGAAAAAGCCCAGCGCATCAAGCAGGGTAAAGCTCATGCCGAAGATGGCAAAAAAGATGACGGCCGCGCGCAGGATAAGTCCCCAAAGCTCGGCGGTGGCCGAGTGATCGGAGGCATCAGGCGGGCATATCATCGGGCGGGCAAGAAGCGGGCGGATGGCCTGCTGTTTTTTGGCCTGCCGCCGCGCCTGCCGCGCCTGCCGCTTTTTGGCCTTTGCCGCCCGCCGCGCCTTGCGCTTTGCCACGGCCTTTGACTTGGCGGATGCGGTGTCGTCAGTCTCTCCCGCCTTATCGATTGCAGGAATTGCGGCAATATCGCCGTTTTTGTTGTTGAGATCGCCCAAATCGTCCCTATCGATTGCAGGAATTGCACCGTTTTGAGCGTTTTTGTTGGTGATATTGTTCAAAGCCTCATTTTCGATTGCAGAAAATGCAGTGTTTTCGGTATTTTTGTTGTTGATATTGACGGCATCCTGTGTGCGATGCTCGGTATTTTGGTTATTCGGCATGACGCTCACCTGCCTCTCTGCCGCGTGCATCATATGCGGCGTGTGACGTATCCGTGTTGTGGGTCACCAGCCGCCGCCCGCCCTCGCCAAGCTGTGCGCGGCAGTTTTCGATATATGCGTGATGCTCATCCGCATCGGCAAACCGCTCGACAGGATCGTAGAGCATCACCTCGACAGATACCGCGCCGTCCGTTGAGTGCGCACCGCAAAACGCGGCCAGCGAGCTGTCATCGATGGCGGGAATGACATAGATATTTCTTGCCTCGCCGCCGTCGCGCAGCATGGCGGAAAGCTCGGTCACCTGCCGCCGCGCACTGCCGCGAATTATCGGGGCGGTGGCAAAAAACTCAAATATCAGCGCAAGGTCGGCCTCGCTCGTCAGCTCGTAGGCAAACGCGCCGAGCACCGCACGCTCGTCAAACCACAAAAGTCGCACGGCGTTGCCCGCGCGCAGCTCGCGCAGGACGGCGGCAATGGTCAGCTCCACCGCGCCGTCGGCGCAGTATTCGTTCATATCCTCGTAGTATTCGGGTCGGGCAAGGCGCAGCGGCGCGGGGAGAGGGATCTCTGCCTCCTCCTTTGCCGCGGCGCGGGTCTGCTTTTTGGCCTTATTTGCTTTTTGGGCCGTCTTTTTGGCCTGTTTCGCTTTTTTGGACTTTCCGGACTTCCCCTGTCCGTTGTCCTCGCCGGCATCGGTGTCGGCCGTGCCCTCCTCCCGCGGCTCCTCGTCCGGGAAGTGCGCACCCATATCGCAAAAGATATTGGTCATCGAGGTCGTGCCGGTGTTGTAATCGCGCACCACAAGCTCCTCGCCCTTTGACGAGAGATTCCAGTGTATGCTTTTAAGTGTATCGCCCAGCCGATACTCGCGAATATCGCTGACCTCAAGCTTATCATAGCTGTTTGGCAGCTTTACCGTTTGCTTGGCGGAATCGGATGCCGCACGCCCCGGGTCGTCATCTATCCACAGGCGGCGCGGCATTACCTCCACCGTTTCATATCGGTCGATATCGATGCGCATGCGCAGGATGCGAAACAGATCGTACACGTAAAAGCACCGCACGCCTATCTCGTACCTGCCGCGAAAGCGAAAACGTACCGAGTTTTTTACGGTGTAGGATTCACCCGGCGCAAGGGATATTATCACCTCACGCTCGGAGACCCGCACCGAGTTTGCCTGCGGCAGGCAAAGCATCACACGGGTAAAGGGGAACGCCAGCCATGACTCGTTTATCATCCTAAACTCGTATTCATAGGGCGCAAGCTTTTCGGTCTTGCCGCCCTCGCCGCTCATTGTGACCTTAAGCGCCCCGCGGGCGATAAAAAGATAGATGAGCGAGGACAGCGGCAACAGTATTATAAATGTAAAAAACAAATTGGATGCCGCCGCGCGCAGGGCCTGCGTAAATATCAGCGCGGCTACCCAAACGGCGGCGTATATCGGTGCTCCGGCGGCAAGGGAGAGCGTGCGCTGTGAACGCTCGGCCTCGCCTTTTTTCCTTTTCCTTGACATGGTATCAGCGGCGTCCCTTATAGGGGACCTGCGTGTTGCGCAGGATCTCGGCCAGGATATCATCGGCGCGGAAGCCGCGAAGCTTGGCATCCTGCCGCAGCATCAGCCTGTGGGCGATGGCAAAGCGGAAGATGGCACCGATATCCTCGGGCAGAACATAAGCACGCCCGCGAATGAGGGCATAGGCTTGCGATAGGCGCATGAGAGCCACCGTGGCGCGGGGGCTGGCACCAAGCTCAAGGGACGGGTGCTTGCGCGTGGCGGCGATGAGATCCACGATATAGCGGGCAAGCTCCTCGTCCACCTCAACAGCGGCGGCGGCGCGGCGAAGCTCGCGCACGTCATCGATGCCGATAACAGGCTCTACCCTATCAAGCGGATTTTCCCCGCGGCGGGCGCGAAGTATTGCCAGCTCATCCTCGCGAGAGGGATAGCCCATGCTGATCTTAAGCGCAAAGCGGTCAAGCTGAGCCTCGGGCAGCGGGTATGTGCCGACATATCCCGAGGGGTTTTGCGTGGCTATGACCATAAAGGGGTCGGGGATGGCGTAGGTCACGCCGTCAACCGTTACGCGTGCCTCCTCCATCGCCTCAAGCAGAGCCGACTGCGTTTTGGGGGATGCGCGGTTTATCTCGTCCGCAAGCAAAAGATTGCACATAACAAGGCCGCGGCGGAATTCAAATTCCTCACGCTGACGGTTGTATACGTTAAATCCGGTGATATCCGATGCCATAACATCGGGCGTGAATTGAGCGCGGCGAAAATCCAGCCCCGTGGCCTTTGCCATGGCGGCGGCAAGGGTGGTCTTGCCCGTGCCGGGAACGTCCTCTATCAGCACATGAGAGCCGGAGAGCAGGGCGGTCATGAGCATAACTATCTCGGTGCGTTTGCCAACGATAACACGCTCCACCCCCTCGATTACGGCGTTGATCTTTTGGCGACATGCGGCGGCATCCGGTGCCGACGCGGCATTGGCAGTGACTTTTTCGGTTTCTGTGTTCATGATGATCCTCCTGTTAATGATCTTCCGTCCTCCGGCCGATGATAAAATAAAAAGTATTAATATAATAAATAATTATAGCACAATATATAGATATCCGCAAGATAAAACCGCCCTCATTCGGCAATTTTAACATCTTGCGGATAAAATATTTATATTTTTGTGGTGAGATGGCGGGCAGGAGCGTGATGATATGCAGCGCTTCGCGCGGATGATATACAAGCACCTTTGGTGCTTGATTATATACATAGCCCGCAACGATGGATAGAGCAACCGTTTACGGCTATAGGCAAAAGAGCGGACTCTTGCCAAGCCTCCCACCGAGTGGAGGTGCCCGAGCAAATTGCGAGGGCGGAAGGAGCCTGCGGA
>CAYLLA010000046.1:0-13154 GCA_964384555.1 uncultured Ruminococcus sp.
ACCGGGTGTTGGTTGTTTTTGTTCTATCAATTTTAGTAATGATAATGTTATTTTTGTAAACTAAGGGCCCCGCCCCAAGCTTACTCATGTGTGAGAAGGCTTGGCGCGCCGGATCTTTACCTACGGACAGAAAAATGCAATATCCCATCGTTGTCACGACACATAGTACGTGCCCTGCAACCTCCAACGAAAAAAGGTGAGCCGTTGGGCTCACCTATTTTCAGCGATCACTGCTGTTTATTTCAGAAGCAGTCGCTGCAGTATACGGGGCGGTCGGTGCGAGTCTCAAAGGGAACCTTGCAGGGCTTTCCGCATTCTGCGCAGACGGCGTCGAACATCTGGCGTGTACCGTTATTGGCGGCATTTTTACGCTTTGCGCGGCACTCGCGGCAGCGCTGGGGCTCGTTGGTAAAGCCCTTCTCGGCGTAAAATTCCTGCTCGCTGGCAGTAAATGTGAATTCTTGTCCGCATTCTTTGCAGACCAGGGTCTTGTCTGTGTACATGAGATACCTCTTTCCGTAATTACGCGAGTCGAGTTTTTGACTTGCGTTTATATTATACTGCAAAAGAAATGCCTTGTCAATAGAATGTGTTAAAATTAAATTTACATTTTTGATTATTTTCAATAAATGCGGCTCGTTTTTGCTCGTCTTGTCTATGCGAACCACTCAAATTAGCACATCTGCCAGCAAAAGCCAATACTGAAATATCCTTTTGCTTTGTTTATCAGCCGGCGGGGAAGACCTTGCGGTAGTAATCCTCGTTAAGGATATACTTTGAGTACTTTTGCAGGAGGTTGCAGGTCTGGTTGTTTGAGCTGATATAGGCGCTCAGCTGATCTCCGTTTACCGAAACGCCGGGGGCGGTGGTAAACTTTTTGGTCTTGGTGTTGTAGGATCCGTAATCGGTTATCCAGTGCCAAGAGCCGCCGTTGCCGTTGCAGTTGAGCGGCACAAAGCCCTCGCTGTCCGAAAGTATATCGCGACCGGTGATGATCCTTGAGTCGTAATCAAGCCCAAAGAGGTTGTATACCGTGGGCATGATATCGATAGCCGAGCAGACCTTTGAGACCTTTACAGGCTTGCTCATCGATGCCGACCAAATGATGAGCGGCGCACGATAGAGATCAAAGTTGCCCTCGATATCCGATGCGTTGGAGGTGAGGGGGATCTTATAGAGGTCGGAGAGCGCGGCGTAGGTCTCGGAGCTGTCGTCGGATACGTTGTAGGGGTAGTGATCCGGTGCCATAACAAACACGGTATCCTCAAGTATGCCAAGGCGGTCCAGCTCGTCCACCAGCGTTTTTACCATCAGCTCCACCTCATACTGCGCGGCGATATAGGAGAGCGCATTCTGGTCGGTGTAGTTAAGTCCCGCGGCAAGCACCTCGGCGCGGTGGTTCTTGGAGTTGGCGTTGCCGCCAAAGGTCTGGAAGGCGTGGCCGCTGACCGTCATATAATAAAGATGGAAGGGCCGATCCGCCGTGATATAATCAAGCGTGTTTACCGCCAGCTCGCGGTCGGATTTAGGCCACTGCGAGGTAAAGAGGGAGGATTTATCCCAGTTGCCGATGCCGTACCATGTGTAGCCCATATTGGGGTGTGATACATCGCGGCTGTAGTAATCATAGGTGTGGTTGTGGAAGCCGTAGGTGAGGTAGCCGGCCGACTTAAACATATTGCCCGGGGCAAACTTCATCAGCGTATCGGCACTGTAGGCCAGGCACTTTGCGCTGGTGTAAAAGTTGCCGGAGAGCACTGCATACTCGCCCGTTGCGGTACTGCCGCCCCAGTTGGAGCAATAGTAGTTTTCAAAAACAAATCCCTCGTTCTTCATCTTCCAAAGTGTGGGGGTCAGTTTTTCGTCTATCGCGGCGGGCGCCCAAGCCTCAACCGTCATCAGTATCAGGTTTTTGCCCTCAAACATGCCGGTGTAGATGTTTTTGTTGGTGGGCGTGCGGTTTTTAAAATAGGTGTGCGCATCGCGCTCCGCGCTTGATGACGCATTGGCTATCAGCGCATCAAAGTCGATATCAAGCACATTGGGGCTGGTGTCCACCGGCTTCGGCGGCTCGGTCTCGGGGGGATCGCCGGGGGTGGTGGAGTCGCCTGTGTTATCGCCGGGGGTGGTGGTCACGTCCGGCGCGGCGGAGGTGTCATCGCGAATAAACAGATTGCCGGGATCTACCGTGGTCACGGTGGGATCGACAGGTGTTGTGTCCTCCGGCGTGCCGAAGATAAAATACTTGGTATCCAGCCGCAGGGTCGTTAAAAGGCCAAAGCGGTCGGCCGCCTCGGTGGCGGAAAAGCCGGAATGATAGTAAAAATCATCGTCATAGTCGCCGTCGTGATAGGAGACAAAGCCCACGCCGCCCAAAAACAAAAAGAAAGCAATGCCAAGGGCCACGCCGCGCATGCCCCAGTCGATCGGCTCGGCGGGGATGTACTTTCGGCCGAAGATGCAATAAAGCACAAAGGGGAGGATAAGCAGCAAAACGCCGTACCAGTTGGCAAAGACGGTCTTTATCGTCTCCCGCCAAAAAGACGTTGCGTTACCTGCCTCAGCCAAAAGATCCCAGTAAAAGAAGCTTGAAAAGAATTTATAAAAGATCAGCTGGACGTTAAAATAGAGGGTAAAAAAGCAGGATAGCACCACGGATATCGCAAAGTTCGTCCTGCGATCCTTGAAGAGGGTGGTCAAAAACGCACAGCAAAGCCCCGCCGAAAAGGAAAACAGCACGGCATAGGCAAACTGGCGGCCGGTTATCCTGCCAAACATCAAAAGGCGGGCAACTGTTTCAAGGTAAAGGAAGAACAGCGGCCAGACCATAAGGGTGAGTATATTGTTAAATGCGCGCTCGGATGAATCCTTGTCGGAGGGGGAGCGCCTGGGAGCCGAGCGGCGACGTGCCGCGGCCTCGATGCGCGACATATCATCACGTGTTACGGCATTGTTTGAATTGTAGTTCAAATTAACATCCTTTCTTTGTGTGTAAAGGGGAGGGCGGAGCGCACGCGCCCGCCGGGGGGTATACAGTGCTATTATACCACCCGCATACCGCGCGGTCAATGGTATAATGTAAATTTTTTGTTTTGGAATATGGTGGATATTAGCTTCGCGTGATTATATACAGCACTCCGTGCTGATTATATACACGCTTCGCGTGATGATATGCCGCGCTTCGCGCTGATGATATACAAGCACCTGCGGCGCTTGATGATATACACGCGCTCCGCGCGTGATGATATGCATCGCCTGCGGCGATGATCGCGGAAGAAATTCGCCACGCGGATTTCAAATTGAAAGAATTTATTCTGTTTTTTTGCCGTAGGGCACGACCTGTGTGTCGCTTCGCGCAGTGAAATTCCGCACATGGCGCGGAGTGAAATTCCGCACTGCGTGCAGAGTGAAATCTGCTTCGCAGGTGAAATGCATGCTTCGCATGCGGTTGAGGAAGAAATCCGCGAGCGGATTTCAAATTTATTGTATTTTTCTGTATTTTTATCGCAGGGGCGACCTGCGGTCGCCCGCAACAAAAGATATCGCAATTGTCAACGGCGGTAGATAAAAGATGCGACTCTTGCCAAGCCTTCTCATGTGTGAGAAGCGACTCGCCCCGCTTTGCGGGTCGAGTCATCAAAAACGACTCGGCGAATGAAATTCGCCGTTTTGCAAGCAAAAACGTCGTTTTTGTGCGTCGTCCCATGATCCATGACGGACGAGGAGGTAAAAACAGATTTTTGCGCAAGCAAAAATTTCATATTAAAATGCAAACATTATTCTAAAGATAGACAACCGGCGAGCGCACAAACATTATTATCAAATTGTATGGCACGAGCCGCGGTAACGTACCGCAAGAAGAGAACGGAACAAGGAAGATTTCCGCACGGCGGAAATCTCAGTTTTACCTCCTCATCCGTCATGTCCGCGACAAAATTAATTGCAGATTCCCAAGATACGTCCCGCGAGACATGACACCTTCTCACACATGAGAAGGCTTGGCAAGAGTCCATTCCTTTGCCTATAGACATAAACGAACGCGATATCCTCCGTAGAGGCGACCTGCGATGCCTTTATTATACCATAAAACTGTATACTATGTCCTTGCACTACTTGTATACTATCTTACTACACTATACACTGCGGGCGACTGCAGTCTACGGCAAAAAATACAGAACAAATTTATTCAGTTTGAGATCCGCTTCGCGGATCTCTTCCGCTATCAGCGCCGGCGCTGCATATGATCACGCGCGAGGCGCGGTGCATCTACAGCAAGACCTCAAAGGTCGTTCCCTCTTCGTCGCTTGCGGCGGTGATCTCCCCGCCGTGCAGCTCCACTATCCTGCGCACGATGGCAAGGCCTATGCCGTTGCCCTGTGCGGCGTGTGATTCGTCCGCTTGATAAAACTTACCAAATATCTTATCCAGCTTATCCTCGGGTATGCGACTGCCGGTGTTTTTTATCCGCACGCGGGTGCGGTCGCCGCGGCGGTCGGTGATGACCGAGACCACAGCCCCCTGCGGCGCAAATTTTATTGCATTGTCAAGTATGTTTATCCATACCTGCCGCATCAGCTCCTCGTTGGCCTCGATGGTGTATTCCCGCAGCTCAAGCTCCAGCTCTATCTCTTTTGCGCTCCACTTGTCCTCAAGCAAAAGTATAGCCCCGCGCAGCTGCTCGGCAAGATTGTAGCAGGTGATGTCTGTCAGTATCCGCTGATTTTCCACGCGGGAGAGCTCAAGCACGTTTGATGCCATTACCGAAAGCCGCCGCGATTCCTCTTCTATCGCCCGCGCGTACTGCTCGCGCTCAGCTTCCCCCAGCTTGCCGCGGGAGAGCAGACCCGCCAGTCCCATTATCGAAACGATGGGCGTTTTAAACTCGTGCGAGAAGTTGTTTATAAAGTCGGTTCGCAAAAGCTCGGTGTTTTGCAGCTCCTCCGCCATCGTGTTAAAGCTTTGCACTATCTCGCCAACTGCGGGGTGCGAGGCAAGGGAGGGGGCAAACTCAAGCCGCGCGGCAAAATCCCCCGCCGCCAAACGGTTCATTTTGTTTATCAGCTCGTTTATCGGGCGCAGTGGTATCCTGCTGCTGAAAAACACCAGTACCGCGCCGATAAGCAGGCTTATTACCGTCATAAGTATCAGCGCCGTGCCAAGGCGAAGCTCGCCGTCCTCCGCCACCAGCACGCCAAAGCGAGCCAGTGCCCAGATCCCGAGCGCGGCCAAGGTGATGGCGCAAATGAGTATTGCAAAAACAAATACAGAAAGCACCAGTGTCAGCGAGGTGCGCGAGGCACTCTCCTTTATTTTTTTAAGCCCCGGTGCCAGTTGATCCTTGACCTTTTCCTTTACTTTGACCCTGCCCTTAGTGCTCATTGTTGCCTCCCTGCGGCTTTTTTACCGCCTTGTAGCCCAGCCCGCGTACCGAGACTATCTCAAATTCCTCCCAATCCGCAAAGCGGTGGCGCAGGCGACCGATGTGTACGGTCACCGTCTCCCAGCCGGTCTCGCTGTCCGCGCCCCAGATCTCGTCCATCAGCTGAATGCGGGTAAATATCTTGCCGGGGTAGGAGAGGAGCATGTATATCAGCATAAACTCCTTTTGCGGCAGTGCTACCGTTTCGCCCGGGCGGCTGACCGTCATTGAATCGTAATCAAGCACGGCATCCCCCACAACTATGCGGCGCTCGCTGGCTATCCGCGCACGGCGGAGCAGTGCTTTGATGCGAAGGAGCATCTCCTCGTCATCCACCGGCTTTGTTATGTAATCATCGGTCCCCACGGCAAAGCCGCGGTGCTTATCCGCCGGCAGCTGCTTTGCGGAGACCATCAGCACCGGCAGGTCGGCATGCGATTCGCGCAGGCGGCGGGTAAACTCGTAGCCGTCCATGCGCGGCATCATAAGATCCAGCAAAACAAGATCCACATGCTCCCCCGCCATTGCATCAAGTGCCGCCTCGCCATCCTCTGCGGTGGTCACGGTGTAGCCCGCGCCCTCAAGCACCGCGCGAAAGTAAAGGCGCGTGTTTTTATCATCATCAACGACCAGTATATGAAACATTTTACCCTCCCGGCGCATCCGCCGATGAATTGTTTTCTTCCTATTTTATTTTATCACATGCATGCGCATTTTTCAAGAAATATTTTTGGCGGGTCACAGCGACCCGCCATCATCTTTATTTTCCCGAACTTACCCGGCTCAATAATTCTTTGCTCTAAGCTCAAAATACGCCTGTTTATGCATGCACACGGGGCAGACCAAGGGTGCATGTGCGGCAACAACTATATGCCCGCAGCTGCGGCACTCCCACGTGACGGTATCACGCCGCTCAAAAACCTCGCCGTGCTCGATATTATCAAGCAGGGTGCGAAAACGCTCCTCATGCGTTTTTTCTATCGCCGCCACAAGCCTAAACCTTGCCGCAAGCTCGCCAAAGCCCTCGCGCTCCGCCGTTTCGGCAAAGCCCGCATACATATCCGACCATTCGTAATGCTCGCCGCGGGCGGCGGAGAGCAGGTCCTCGGCGGTGTTGCCTATCCCGCCAAGCTCGGTAAACCACAGCGCGGCATGCTCGCGCTCGTTCTCGGCGGTCTTTAGGAATATCCCCGCTATCTGCTCGTATCCCGCGTCACGTGCCTCGCTTGCAAATATCGTGTACTTGTTGCGCGCCTCCGATTCACCGGAGAACGCCGTGCGCAGGTTTTTTTCTGTTTCTGTTCCGGAATATCTGTTTGCCATTTTCTCACCTTTCAGTTTGCATATCGCATGAGGATGTTGTAGTGATCCTCAAGTACCTCATGCATATTATGCGCGCCGCAGGTGACTATTATGTATCCATGCCCGTTTTTATCCTCGGCATACGCCGCAAGACAGCTGCCCGACTCGTCAATATAGCCGGTCTTGCCGCCAAGCATGCTAAAGCCCTCAAGCTTCACCGCGCCCCACGCGGCGGCGTAGTCCTCCATATTGAGGGCAAGGCGGTCGCGCAGGCGGCGGGATGTGGCGGGATCCGAGCCGTCACCCGCTGTTTTGTAGCTCTCGGCAAAGATGATCTCGCGCATCAGGTCATCGGAGAGGGCTGTGCGCATTATCTCGGCCAGCTCACGCGCCGTGGAATAGTTTGAGGGGTCAAAAAGGCCGGATGAATTGGCAAAATGCGTTTTTGTAAGCCCCATTGAGACCGCGCGGGCGGTCATAAGCTCGGCAAATGCCGCTTCATCCTCGGCGCAAAGATAGGCAAGACCCACCGTGGCATCACAGCCCGAGTGGAGCATCGCGCCGTACATGAGATCGAGTGCCGAGGCACGCTCGCCCACCGTATACCCCACCTTCATGGCATCCGCCTCAAGCGAATAAAGCATGCCGCGGGTAAAGGTCACGGTAGATGAAAGATCCGCTATCCGCTCCCGCGCCACGATAAGCGTCATAAGCTTTGTAAGGGATGCGGGGTACAGCCGCTCGTCGGCGCGCAGGGCGGCAATAAGGCGGCCGTCCTCGGCATCCATCAGCGCGGCGTATTTTGAATTGATACCGCCTATCGTGACCGTCTCCGCCACAGGTGCGGTAACAGCCGGAAGTGGCGGTGCGGCGGTGGTCACGGGCGCGGCAGTCGTTGCCGCCGCGGGCGGGTCGGTCTGCGGTACTGCGCCAAGGGCGTGGGATGTGGTGTCCTCCTCCGGCGGCACGGCACGCCGCCCGCCGGCCGACATTACAAAAACGGATATAAAGGTTATAAGCAGAATGCCGAAAAGTATCACGGCAAACAAAAGCAAAAGATTTTGCCAGCGCTCCCCAAAAAGCGCGGCGGTGCCGCCCGCAGGGCGAGCGGGGGCGGCCGGGCGATCGTGGGACGGCGCGCGCTCCGATGAGCGCTCCGCCGTATGAGCCGGCGTGCGGCGATCCTGTGACCCGCCGGTCACATATATACGGCCCGAGCCGTTTTCGTGTTCTGACACGTGGATACCTCCGAGAGTTAGTTGAACTTTGTGCGGATCATATGCGGCGCTTCGCGCGGAGTGATATGTTCCGCTTTGCGAAACGTGATATGCACGCTGCGCGGAGCGCGTTGCGTGCGATGAGGAAGAGATCCGCAGAGCGGATTTCAAATTTATTGTTTTTTCTGTATTCATTCCCATGCGGGCGACCACGGGCCTCTGTGGCGGGGGAATATTATTTTGCTTACGTCCGTTGCAAACACGATATTCGTCCCTCTGTTTCGTCCGTGATCCGTTCAGTCAAATATTATTATAACATATAAGATATGTCGATTCAAGTCTTGGCTTGTAAATTAGCTGTATCCCGGGCGGCGCGGCGGGAATTTTTTATTCGCGCGGGCGATTTTTTTGCTTTCGGTCTTTATTTTGCGCGGCGGATGTGATATACTATATATAATAATGTAAGATCGCCCACGGCGGCGGGCAGAGATCACGGAGGGCAAACGCCCGCCGCGGGGAGAGGAGTTCATCATGCTATCAGAGATATACAGCGCGGGACTTTCCGGCATTGACAGCTTTATTGTGACCGTTGAGGTCGATGGCGCGCCTGTCATGCCCTACTTTGAGCTTGTCGGTCTGCCCGATGCGGCGGTAAAGGAGGCCAAGGAGCGTGTGCGCACCGCCTGCTACAACAGCGGCTTTCTTTTCCCCGAGCTGGGGCTTACCGTAAATCTTGCCCCTGCCGACCGCCGCAAGGAGGGCTCGGGCTTTGATGTTGCTATCCTTGTAGGCATTTTGCGCTGTGCCGGGGTGATAAAAAGATCGGTCGATCTTTCCGGCTGTGTGTTTGCGGGTGAACTTTCCCTCTCCGGCGAGGTGCGCCCTGTCCGCGGTGCGCTTTGCATGTGCGCCGCCGCAAAGAGCGCTGGTATGACCGACATTTTTGTTCCCGCCGCCAACGCGCGTGAGGCCGCGGCGGTATCCGGCATTCGCGTTTTTGCCGTGAGATCAATGCGTGAGCTGGTAGATCACCTAAACGGCGCCGCCCCGCTCACCCCCACCGAGGGAGATGTTACGGCACTTGACGATACAGGCATATCCGCGGGGCTGGATTTTGCCGATGTAAAGGGTCAGCATATGGCCAAGCGCGCAATGGAGATAGCCGCGGCGGGCGGTCATAACATTCTGCTTATCGGCCCTCCCGGAACGGGCAAATCAATGCTTGCCAAGCGCCTGCCCGGCATTTTGCCGCCAATGACCTTTGACGAGGCTATAGTTTCAACCAAAATACATTCTGTCTCGGGCGTCCTGCCGGAGGGTGTCTCTCTGCTCACCTCCCGCCCGTTCCGTGCGCCGCACCATACGATGTCTGCGGTGGCACTGGTCGGCGGCGGTACCAACCCCATGCCCGGCGAGATCTCGCTGGCTCACAACGGCGTGCTGTTTTTGGACGAGCTGCCGGAGTTCCCAAAGCTCGTTACCGATTCGCTACGTCAGCCGCTTGAGGATAGGCGGGTCACCATCACCCGCGCCAGCGGGCGAGTGACCTATCCCTGCTTTTTTATGCTCGTTGCGGCAATGAACCCCTGCCGTTGCGGCTATTACGGTCACCCCACCCACCCCTGCACCTGCTCGCCGGGAGAGGTAAAGCGTTACATATCAAAGATCAGCGGTCCGCTGCTTGACCGCATAGATATAGAGGTAGAGCTGCCCTCCCTCAGCTATGACGAGCTGTCGGCGGATACAGCACCCGCCGAGCCTTCGGCGGTCATTCGCCGCCGCGTGAGCCGCGCCCGCGAGTTTGCAAGGGAGCGTATGGCGCGGGACGGCATTGCGGGCGTGCATTGCAACTCCCAGCTTGACGCGGGGGATCTGCGCCGCACCGCGCACCTGGGGCGCGAGGCAAATGAGCTTTTGCGTGCCGCATATGAGCGGATGGGTCTTTCCGCCCGCGGATATGACAGGGTGATACGCATGGCACGCACCGCGGCCGATCTTGCGGAGTCGGCGGATATCGAGGCCGAGCATATCGCCGAGGCGATACAGCTCCGCTCGCTTGACAGAAAATATTGGGGGTGAGGACGATGAGCGGCACAAAATCACCCGCAAAGGGTACGGCGGGCAGTCGTCCCGAGGCCCAATATGAGGCAAGAAGCACCGATTTTTATTATCGCTCGGAGGTGGAACAGCGCACACCATTGACCTGCCGCGCACACCTGCACTATCATATAGAATTTTTTTATCTCTGCGAGGGGCGTGTCACCGTTTGGGTGGATTCACAGCCCTATACCGCCGAGGCGGGGGATCTTGTTATGGTATTTCCAAATCAGATACACCAGTTCCGCAGTGAGGTGGGCGGGCGCGAGAGGTATCGGCTGTTTATAGTCAGCCCGGATCTTGTGCCGGAGTTTGCTGCGGTGTTTAATTCCACACTGCCGCACTCACCCGTGGTGCGCGGCATCGGCAGGACCGAGCGGCTCGTGGCACTGATAGACGGTCTGGCCGAGGTATCGGCATCCGATCCCGCAAAATACACCGCCGAGGTGCAAAAAGGATACATAACCGCGTTTTTCGGCATGCTTTTGCCGCAAATGCAGCTTGACGAGGTGCGCCTTGGTGATTCCCGCGCCGTGCGCGAGGTGGTAAGCTTTTGCTCGCAAAACTACACCCGCGACCTCTCCCTTGAGGCACTTGAGCGGGAGCTGCACCTCAATAAATATTATATCTCCCACCTGTTTTCAAGCAAGCTTGGGATCAGATTTAACGATTATGTAAATTCCCTGCGCGTGTCGCACGCGTGCAGACTGCTGCGGGATACCGCACTGCCTGTCACCGAGATATCCGATATCGTGGGCTTTAACACACAGCGCACCTTTAACCGCGCATTCGTGCGGTTTCGCGGTATCTCGCCGGTCGAGTACCGCCGCGCCAGCGGCGACGGCAGTGAGGCGGCCTCCTTCCCCCCGATAGGAGCTACACCGGCGCATTACGAAAGGACAACACAGAAATGACAGAGCTTTTAGGTAGGCTTTTTATCCGCGATCACAAAAATGTTACATCGCCGACGGTGCGGCGGGCGTGGGGAACGCTCGTGTCCGTCATCGGCATTATCTGCAATATTCTGCTTTTTGTCGGCAAATTTACGCTCGGTACTCTGCTTGGAGCGGTGTCGCTGACCGCGGATGCGGTAAATAATCTCTCCGATGCCGGCTCACAGCTCGTCTCCCTTGTAAGCTTTCGCTTATCCGCCAAGCCCGCCGACCGTAAGCACCCCTACGGTCACGCAAGGATAGAATATCTGGCCTCAATGGTGGTGGCGTTTATCGTCGTCATCATCGGCTTTGATCTTTTCCGCGAGTCGATAGGCAGGATACGCTCCGGCGAGGCGGCGGAGGCCTCGTGGCTGTCCCTTGCCGTGCTTGCCGCATCCATGCTTGTAAAGCTGGCACTGGCGGCACTCAACCGCGATGTGGGACGGCGTATAGATTCCTCCGTCATGCGTGCCACCGCCGCCGACAGCCTCTCGGATGCTGTGGCGACCGGCGGGGTTTTGGTGGGGCAGATCATTTTGCTTGTGTGGAATATAAATATCGATGCCTATATCGGTTGCATCGTCTCGATCCTTATCATGTGGGCGGGCATACAGCTGCTGGGCGAGCAAAAGGACCGCATCATCGGCGAGGCACCGAGCGAGGAGACGGTAGAGCGCATCCGCAGTATCGTTGAGTCGCACGCGGGCGTGCTTGGCGTGCATGATCTTATGGTGCATGACTACGGCCCGGGGCGGTGCATTGCCTCATTGCATGTTGAGGTGGACGGCGAGGCGGATATCTACGCCTCTCACGACATGATAGATAATATCGAAAAGGAGCTTGGCGACACACTGGGCGTGTCGGCGACCATCCACCTTGACCCGATAGTGACGGATGACAGCGAGCTTACCGCCACACGCCGTGCCGTCAGCGAGACATTGGCGGCGCATGGCATAGGCCGCGGTATACATGATTTCAGAATGGTGCGCGGCCGCACACATACGAATCTTATATTCGATCTTGTCGTGCCGTTTGAGGATCGCCGCGATGATGCCGCCATTCGCGCCGCCGTCTCTGCCGCCGTGGCGGAGATAGATAAAACATATCTTACGGTAATTACGATAGACAGAGGGTAAATATCATAAAAATATCGCTTCCCGCCGCGGCGGGAAGCGATATTTTTTAATCTATTTCAAGCGGATACCACCGTACGCCCTCGGTGTCGGGGGTGAATTCAAATATTCCGATGGGGGAGGCGCAATAGATCCTGCCGCGCAGGGTGGTTATCGAGCGGACATCTATCGCTTGTAGGATAGCATCCTCCGAGAGGGTGGTGATCCTGCCGTCCTGCGCCAGCTGCAAAAGTGCAGTGCTTTCGCCGCGAATTACCGCAAGCATCCCCGTGCCGTCGGCGGTCGGCGCGGCGGCCACGGCACTGCCGTAGCGGGTGGCGGCGGTAATGGCACGCGGAGATCCGCCTGCATCCGGGCGGTCTATCAGCAAAAGCTTTGTCATGCCGCCGGCGGTCACTACCGCCATACAGCCGCCGTCCCGCCGCCAAAGAGCTATGCATGGCTCGGCGGTAACGGGCAGTGCCACGCCCTCGGCGGGGAGGTAGGATATCCCCTCCCGCGTGCCCACAAACAGCCCGGTGCCGCAGTCAACGCTCATCACCTCGCCGCCAAGCGGGTCGGCATCGGTTATCAGCAGGCGGTCGTCCTTTACGCTGATGTAGTAGTCACGCAGGGTCACCGCTTTGGTGGGATCGCGCATTTTTTCGGCATATTTAAAGTCAAAATCATCGTCTTTCAGGGTGTCGGCGAGCTTAAAAACAGAGGATGAGACATAAAGCGTCTCCCCGCCCGCGCACGCGGTGAGCAAAACGGCCGCCAAAACAGCCGTCATGACGGCAAAAATCAAGCCGTGTCCGATTTTTTTATCGACGTGACCGCCGTTTTGAATTTGCATGTGTACCTCCAATGGTCGGGCGTTGGCGCGGGGAGTCCCGCGCAGTGAAATTTCGCACTGCGTGCGGAGTGAAATCTGCTTTGCAGGTGAAATCGCATGCTTTGCATGCGGTTGAGGAACGATGGATATCGCAATTAATTATGGTTGTAGACGAGAGAAACGACTCTTGCCAAGCCTTCTCACACATGAGAAGGCTTACATCGTGCGGTGCGAACA
>CAYLLA010000047.1:0-13023 GCA_964384555.1 uncultured Ruminococcus sp.
AGCCGAAACGCCAAAACGCGAAAACCCTTGCAAATAAAGGAAAAATCAAAGGAGTCGAGAATAAAATGAAATTAGGTATCGTAGGACTGCCGAATGTTGGCAAGAGCACGCTTTTTAATGCACTGACGAGTGCGGGGGCGGATTCGGCAAACTATCCCTTTTGCACCATCGAGCCGAATGTGGGAGTGGTGCCGGTTCCGGATGCGCGCCTTGATGCGCTGGCCAAAATGTACGATCCCGAAAAATACACCCCTGCCACTGTTGAGTTTTTTGACATTGCGGGGCTTGTCCGCGGTGCGGCGCAGGGAGAGGGACTCGGCAACAAGTTTTTGTCTCACATAAGAGAGTGCGATGCCATCCTCCATGTAGTTCGTTGCTTTGAGGATGAGAATATAATCCACGTTGACGGCGGTGTCGATCCGGTGCGCGATGTTGAGACCATCAATTACGAGCTGATACTCTCGGATCTTGAGATGGTTGAGCGCAAGCTTGAAAGACTGCGCAAGAACGCACGCAATGATAAGTCGCTTGCCGCCGAGCTTGACTTTTTTGAGCGCCTTGCTGTGCATCTCGGTGAGGGGCACGCGGCGCGGGCGATGGATATGAGCGATGATGAGGTGGCAATGCTTGCCGATGCGCCACTTCTTTCAAGCAAGCCCGTTATATATGTTGCCAATGTCGGTGAGGATGATCTGGGCGGCGAGCCGCTCTCAAATCCTCATTATGCCGCACTGCGTGAGTATGCCGAGAGTGAGCATTCGGGATGCTCGGCAGTCTGCGCGGGCATCGAGGCGGAGATAGCTGAGCTGGATGCCGATGAAAAGGCGGCGTTCCTTGAGGATCTCGGCATTGCCGAATCCGGCCTTGACAGACTTATCCGCGCAAGCTACGAGCTTTTGGGGCTTATCTCCTTCCTGACAGCAGGACCCAAGGAAGTGCGCGCATGGACGATCAAGTGCGGCACAAAAGCACCCGGTGCGGCGGGTAAGATACACAGCGACTTTGAGCGCGGCTTTATACGCGCCGAGATAGTATCCTTTGATGACCTTATGCGTTGCGGCTCTATGCTTGCGGCAAAGGAGGCAGGCCTTGTGCGCAGTGAGGGCAAGGAATACGTTATGCAGGATGGAGATGTTACCCTGTTTAGGTTCAACGTTTGATCTGTATACGCGGTATCAATAATCAATAAAAGAATAAAAACAGGATCTCGGTATCGAACGTGCGGCGTTCGATACCGAGGTCTTATAAGTTTTATGGGATCTATAAGAACATTTTTTCTATCTCGGCGCGAAGGAGCGGATGCTCGCTGAGCTCCGGATCGGCCTCGAGCAGCTTTGCGGCGGCCTCGGTGGCGGAGGCAAGCAGTCCCGCATCTCCGCAAAGATCGGCAAAGCGAAATCTCACGCCGCCGCTTTGTCGCACGCCCTCGCCGCGTTTGCCGAAAAAGTCTCCCGGGCCGCGCAGGGCAAGATCCTCCTCGGCTATGTCAAAGCCGTTTTGCGTTTTTGTAAGCACCGCAAGTCTGCGCCGTGCGTTTTCGGAGCGACTGTCGGATACCAAAATGCAATAGGATCGCCGTGTGCCGCGCCCAACACGCCCGCGCAGCTGATGCAGCTGTGAAAGGCCAAAGCGCTCGGCGTTCTCAACGATCATCAGTGAGGCATTCGGAACGTTCACACCGACCTCAATGACGGTGGTGGATACCAAAACATCGCTCTCACCGTCGGCAAACGCACGCATAACGGCATCCTTCTCACCCGGCTTCATTTTGCCGTGTACAAGAGAGATGCGCAGGGTGGGCAGGGCACAGCGCAATTCCTCGGCGTAAACGGTTGCCGCCTTGAGCGGCGGTTTGACCTCAAAACCGTCATCCTCGATATCCTCTATCCCGACCTCGCCGCAGTCGGGTGTTTCTGCTTCCTCAATGGATGGGCAAACGATGTACACCTGCCCGCCCTCGGCAACCGTTTTTTCTATAAACGCGTTTATCCGTTCGCGATAGCTCTCGTTGACCGCAAAGGTATCTACCTTTTGCCGCCCGGGCGGCAGCTCATCTATCTTTGAAACATCAAGGTCGCCGTACAGTGTCAGCGCAAGCGAGCGCGGGATGGGTGTGGCGCTCATGGCCAGTACATGAACATGTGCGCCGCCGCTCGCCAGTGTGGCACGCTGGGCAACGCCAAAACGGTGTTGCTCATCTGTCACGGCCAGCGCAAGATCGGCAAATTCAACACCGTCGGATATCAGCGCGTGCGTGCCTATAATTATATCGGTGCGAAGCTCCGCTGACGGATTTACAAGTGACTCGCGTATGCGGCGCTTTTCGGCGGCGGTAGCAGAGCCTGTCAGCAGTGCCACGCTGATGCCGAGAGATGAAAGCATTGGGGAAAGCTCTGCATAGTGCTGCCTTGCAAGTATCTCTGTCGGTGCCATCAGCGCCGCTTGGTGACCGCTCATAACGGCTATAAGCATTGCTGCCGCGGCAACTACCGTTTTACCGCAACCAACATCCCCAACAACTATACGCTCCATTGGGATGTCCCGCTTCATGTCTGCGGCGATCTCGGATATCGTGCGCTTTTGTGCTCCCGTCAGCTCATACGGCAAAAGGCGGAGCAGGGGAGTAATGTTTTGCTTTGCGCAGACGGGCGCACCGCGCTCCCGCTCATGCTTATTTCGTCCCGCAAGCCCCAGCGAAAAGTAAAAAAGCTCGTCAAATATCAGCCTGCGCTTTGCGGCGGCCAAGGCGACGTAGCTCTCCGGCAGGTGGATGGCACGCAGTGCAAAGCCGAGTGTTGGCAACTCCAGCTCACAGCGTATCTCCTCGGGCAGAGGATCTGTGATAGTAGTTGCGCAAAGTCGCATGGCCTCCGCAACATTTTGCGCCAACTGTTTTTGCGTCAGCCCCTCTGATAGCGGATATACCGCCGTAAAATCCGGCAGTCGCCCCTCCTCCCACGGCTCGTAGGCGGGTGAGATCATCCTGTAGCGGCTACCCTTGCCGTGTACCTCAACAGTGCCGTAAAAGCGCCAAGTAGTGCCAAGCACAAATTTGCCGCGCAGGTAATCCTGATTAAAAAAGGTTATCTCCGCCGCGGCGCTCTCATCATAGGCGCGGAATTTCAGCAGGGAGAGCCGCCGCGGCAGTCTGGCACAGCGCGGCTCGGTGGCTACCGTCAGCACGAGAGCGGTCTTTCCGTCGCCGTTCTGAATATCCGAAAGCTTGCGAATATCCCCGCGGTTTTCATAAGCGCGCGGAATGTGATATAAAAGATCCTCAAGAGTCACAACTCCCATGCGCGCATATGCCCCGGCTCTTGCGCGCCCAACGCCGGATAGCGACGTTATCGGCGATGTAAGTCCAACGCTCCCCATGTCTTGCCTCCCTCATAAAATCCAATTGATCGCATCAGTGCCGCATGCAGCCTGTATTTTGATCATTTTGTACCATTTATATATTATAAACGACCCGCGGCCGCATGTCAATAAAAAAGTTTCTTGACAAACCGTCTTTGTTGTTTTATAATAGTCTTGTAAAGACCAAGGAACTAATTTTTAAGATATAAAAAACTGATCTGAAAGGAATAAAGAAAATGTCAAAAGGACTTATTATCGTTGATCCCGGACACGGCAAGACCGCCAACCCGCACACCACGCGCGAGGGCTTTTATGAGGGAACGCAAAACTTTATCCTCTCACAGTATCTGCGTGACGAGCTGATAGCACGCGGCTTTGAGGTAAAGGTAACACGCGAAACAGTGGATGACGATCCCGAGCTTACCGAGCGCGGACAGATGGCAGGCAGACTTGGCGCTGTTATGTTCCTCTCCCTCCACTCAAACGCCCCCGGCGCATCCCGCTCACCGGAGGATTATGCCAAGGTAAAGGGAGCGGAGACCTTTTATTCGGTGAGCGATGAGGAGGGCAACGCCCCGATCGCACGCGCCCTTACCGATGCCGTTGTTAAGACCATGGGTACGCTTGACCGCGGTATAAAGACACGCCGCCACCCGGATGATCCCAATACCGATTACTATTCCGTCATCCGCAATGCCGCGCAGTCGGGTTGCCGCCGCGCATTTCTCATCGAGCACGGCTTCCATACCAACCCCGAGGATTCTGCATTCCTGCAAAGCTCGGAGTGCCTTGCGCGCCTTGCCAAGGCTGAGGCCGAGGTCATTGATAAATACTTTGGTTGATCGGGGCGTTCTATCTATAACAGCTATCTAAAACAACCATCCCTGCCGAACGTGTACGTTCGGCAGGGATGGCGTTTTTTTTAATGCTTTTAATTATAATTTTTTTGTCGCAAAGGGCAAGCTGTCATTATTTTGACCGTTTACCTCTCGTCCGTCTCGATCGGCTCCCACGGTGCATCTGTGTTTTACCACTCGGTCTCGGTCGTGACCTATCTCGCGGGATGATGCCATTAAATTCTATCTTGATCGTATCAAGTGACTTTGAGCTTTTTTATTTGATTGTTTCAAACTTTACAAGGCTGGTGTTGCCGGAGCAGCCGTTCACCTGTCCGCCGGTGATGACGATAACGTCCCCGGCCGATACGAGCCCGGACTTTTTTGCCACCGCTACCGCGTGATAGAACAAAACATCCGCCGATTGAAATTCCTCGCTCATTGCGGGGATGACCGCCCAGGAGAGTGCCAGCTTGCGCCATACCTTTTCGTCCGTCGTCATGCCTATGATGGGCTTGGGGGAACGGAAGCGGGATACCATTCTTGCCGTTGCGCCACTGCGCGAGCAAACGACTATCAGCTTGGCATCTATATCGATGGCCAGCGAGCAGGCGGAGTGAGAGATAGCATCTATTTGATTTTTTATCTTAAACTTTGCGGTGTGGAACAGCTCATTGTAGTCGATGTCCCGCTCTGTCTGCTCGGCGATCTTTGCCATTGCCGCCACCGCCTCCACTGGATAGCTGCCTGCCGCCGTTTCGCCGGAGAGCATCAGTGCGCTCGTACCGTCGTATACCGCGTTTGCAACGTCGGATATCTCCGCACGCGTGGGGCGCGGGTTGTGTATCATCGATTCAAGCATCTCTGTGGCGGTGATAACGCGCTTGCCGCGGAAACGGCAGGTGGTTATCATCATTTTTTGAATGGCAGGGAGCTGCTCAAAGGGTATCTCAACACCCATATCGCCGCGCGCGACCATAATACCGTCGGATGCATCGATTATGTCAACTATATTGTCAACGCCGGAACGATTTTCGATCTTTGCGATTATATCTATGTCATCGCCGCCGTTTGCGTGCAAAAAATCGCGCACATCCTCAACGTTCTCTTTGCTTGAAACAAAGGAGAGGGCTATAAAATCAACATCGTTTTCAATGCCGAAAAGCAGATCCGCCTTGTCCTGCTCGCTCAAAAACACCTGATTCAGCACGCGGCCGGGAAAGCTCATGCTCTTGCGGTCGCTGAGCGTGCCGCCGTTGATTATCTCGGTCTCAATATCGTTGCCGTTTATTTTTGTAACATGGAACTCAAGCAGACCGTTTGCAAGCAGTATCACCGCGCCCGGCTCAAGCTCGCGGGGCAGTGCTTTGTAGGAGACGGATACGCGCGTTTCATCCCCCTGTATATCATCCGTGGTAAATGTAAAGCGATTGCCCGCAGTCAGCGTAACAGGGCCGTTTGCAAAGCGACCTATGCGATATTCAGGCCCTTTGGTATCAAGCATGATGGCAACGGGCAGCCCAAGCTCATCTCTTGCCGCCTTAACGGCATCCATCATTTTTTTATGCTCGGAATGCTCACCGTGCGAAAAGTTAAAGCGCGCAACGCTCATTCCCGCCTTTATCATCTGCTTTAATGTATCGACCGAGGAACAAGCCGGCCCTATGGTACAAACGATCTTTGTTTTTCTCATTTTGATTCTAAAACCCCATGTGTATTTATTTTCCGATGCACAGCCAAATTATGTAACACCGCCATCGGCGACAACTTTCTCCATTTAAATGATAGCACAAAACACCGCCGATGTCAACAATTATTATGTGATTTTTTGTGTCGAATTATGCATGTTTGCTGTTTTGCCTTTTATATTATCGAAGCTGTAGGCGATCCTGACATACAACGACGTCGATCGTGCCCCTCCGTGGGGCACATGACCGAAAGTGTATCGTACCTTCAAGCCCCAATATGCCCCGAACTTGCCGGCGTTTGAAATACTGATGCTCAAAAAATGCGCAATTTGCGGATGTTTATAAAAAAATCGCCCAAAAATGAAAAAATACAAAATACATCTTGCAAAATGCAAAGAAGTGTAGTATAATATAAAGCAATTATCCGCCACCTGCGGAATATAGGCCGATGCCGCGGGATATCTCCTGCAGGCGCGGGGCGACTGCCGCACCCGCGTCCCCGCCGCCCGCGAGCCATTGCCGAAAAACGGAGAAATATTATGCTTGAGATCTCACCAAAATCAAATCTGCTTGAACAAAAATCATATAAATACTCACTTCAGGATATTCCCGAGCCAAACCTCTACCGCGAGGTGTACAGCTATGAAGAGGTCCCCAAGGTCCCCTTTAACCACCGCCGTGTGCCGCTTGGAATGCCGGCGGAGATCTGGATAACGGATACAACTTTTCGCGACGGCATGCAATCGCAAGCGCCCTACTCGCCGGAGCAGATAGTTGATATATATAAAATGCTCTCCCGCCTCGGCGGTCCCAAGGGGATAATCAGATCCACCGAATTTTTCGTTTACAGCGAAAATGACCGCCGCGCGCTCAACGCCTGCCGCGAGCTTGGGCTTGAATTTCCGGAGATAACGACATGGATACGCGCCAGCGAAAAGGATTTTAAACTCGTGCGCGACCTTGGTATCAAGGAGACGGGCATTCTTGTATCCTGCTCCGACTACCATATATTCAAAAAGCTCGGTATGACGCGCGGCCAAGCGCTTGAGCATTACCTGCGCATAATATCCGAAGCACTTGAGATGGGCATCTGCCCGCGCTGTCACTTTGAGGATATCACCCGCGCTGATTTTTACGGCTTTGTGGTGCCGTTTGTCAACGAGATACAGCGGCTCTCGCAGGAATCCGGCATTCCGATCCGCATCCGCGCATGCGACACCATGGGATACGGCGAGCCGTACAGCGAGGTGGCACTGCCGCGAAGCGTGCCGGGCATAATCTACGGCTTGCAGCATTACTCGGATGTTCCCAGTGCCATGCTTGAGTGGCACGGTCACAACGATTTTTACAAGGGCGTTGCCAACGCCACCTGCGCGTGGCTGTTTGGCGCATCGGCTGTCAACTGCTCAATGCTGGGTATCGGTGAGCGCACCGGCAACGTGCCGCTTGAGGCTATGGTGTTTGAATACGCATCCCTGCGCGGAACTCTTGACGGCATGGATCCGACTGTCATCACCGAAATAGCCGAGTACTTCAGAGATAATATCGGCTATGATATCCCTCCCATGACCCCCTTTGTGGGCGAAAACTTTAACGTGACCCGCGCGGGCATACACGCGGACGGCATGATAAAGGATGAGGAGATATATAACATCTTTGATACCGCAAAGCTGCTTGGCCGTCCCGCGGGCGTTACCGTAAGCTCCACATCCGGCCTTGCAGGAATAGCATACTGGATAAATTCTCACTATCGCTTGAGCGGTGAGGAGGCAATGACGAAAAAGGACCCCTTGGTGGTTCACATCAAGGAATGGGTGGACGAACAGTACGCTGCAGGCCGCCAGACCGTTATATCCTCCAAGGAGCTTGAGCGGCTGATCATAAAATACAAAAACAACGAGGGCTGATAAATGGGAAAAACGATCGCACAAAAGATAATCGGCGCACACCTCATTGAGGGTGATATGACGGCGGGGGCGGAGATAGCGATAAAGATAGACCGCACGCTGACACAGGATGCCACAGGCACCATGGCATATATAGAGTTTGAATCGATGGGGCTTGACAGGGTAAGAACAGAGCTGTCTGTCGCCTATGTTGATCACAACACCCTGCAAGCGGGGTTTGAAAATGCCGATGACCATGAATATCTGCGCACCGTGGCGGCAAAATACGGCGTTTATTATTCCCGCCCCGGAAACGGTGTTTGCCACCAGATAAATCTTGAACGCTTCGGCGTGCCGGGCAAAACTCTTGTCGGCTCTGATAGCCACACTCCCACCGCGGGCGGCATAGGCATGCTTGCCTTTGGCGCGGGCGGGCTTGATGTTGCCGTTGCCATGGGCGGCGGCGCGTATCGAATGATAATGCCGCGCATGATACTGGTGCGCCTGTCCGGCAAGCGCTCGCCGTGGGTGGCGGCAAAGGATGTCATCCTTGAGCTTTTGCGCCGCAAGAGCGTAAAGGGCGGCGTGGGAGCTATAATCGAATGGGGAGGGGAGGGCATTTCGGACCTCAGCGTTCCCGAGCGTGCCACCATAACCAACATGGGGGCGGAGCTTGGTGCCACTACATCGATATTCCCCTCGGATGATACCACCCTCGCGTTCCTCCGTGCCGAGGGGCGGGAGGCGGATCACATCTCCCTTGCATCCGACCCGGATGCCGAATATGACGAGATAATCGACATCGATCTTTCAACCCTTGAGCCGATGATCGCCTGCCCGCACAGCCCTGATAACGTGGTGCGGGTGAGGGATGTGGCAGGTATGCCGATACAGCAGGTGTGCGTAGGCTCTTGTACAAACTCATCACTTGCCGATCTTTTGACCGTGGCGGCAGTGCTACGCGGCAGGACGGTTGCACCGTCTGTCGGAATGTCCGTCTCACCGGGGTCAAAGCAGGTGCTTTCAATGCTCGCCGAGTGCGGCGCACTTGGGGATATCATTGCATCCGGAGCAAGACTTCTTGAGTGCGCGTGCGGCCCTTGCATAGGCATGGGCTTCTCACCCTCTTCGGGCGGAGTGTCACTGCGCACCTTCAACCGCAATTTTGAGGGGCGCAGCGGAACGCGCGATGCAGGCGTTTATCTCGTCTCACCCGAGACCGCCGCGGCATCCGCCATCATGGGCGTGATAACCGATCCGCGCACGCTCGGGGATAAGCCCGAGATCACCCTGCCCGCGTCCTTTAAGATAGATGACAGCGCGATAATTCCGCCGCTCTCACCGGACGAGGCTCGCGAGGCGGTCGTTCGCCGCGGGCCGAATATTAAGGGCTATCCCACTACATATCCGCTCGGCGATTCGATAAATGCCGCCGTGTCGCTAAAGGTCGGGGATAATATCACCACCGACCATATAATGCCCGCGGGCGCTAAGATATTGCCTTACCGTTCAAACATTCCAAAGCTCTCCGAGTTTTGCTTCGGCGTTTGCGACGCCACGTTCCCGGAGCGTGCACGCGCCATGGGGCAAAGTATTGTTGTGGGCGGAGTCAACTACGGGCAGGGCTCATCACGTGAGCATGCCGCCCTCGTGCCGCTGTATCTCGGTGTGCGTGCCGTTATAGCAAAAAGCTTTGCACGCATCCACCGCGATAATCTTTTAAATGCCGGCATACTGCCCTTGACGTTTGCCGATCCCGAGGATTATGAGCTTATATCCGAGGGGGATGAGCTGGTGCTGGATACATCGGATGCCGCGCTGGCCGCGGGTTGCGTGATGCTTACCGATAAAACGAGCGGAAATAATATCAAGCTTACCGCGGCGCTCGGCGAGCGCGGATGTGCCATCATGCGGGCCGGCGGGCTTCTCCGCTACTCGGCAGAAAACTGATCCCGCGACCCGAGTGACCTGAAAATAACATCCCCGGCCCGTTTTTGAAGACGGAAGAAAAAATAAAAATAAAACTAAAAAGTAAAAAGGAGCTTTCGCAACCGCGAAAGACGTGAAAAAATGTGCAAGGATACAGATCGAGATAACGAAAAATATATTGCCGCCGCTGTCGAGTCCTTTGAGACCATACTGCGCGAGCAGTTGGCGCGCAATGAGCGCATGCGCACAGCACCTCCCCCTGTTGATTTTGAAAAGCTTGATAAGATCGTCATCGGCTGTTGCGGCGGCGATGGTATCGGCCCTATCATCACCGCCGAGGCAAAGCGCGTGCTTGCCGCTCTGCTTGACGATGAGATAAAGTGCGGGCGGGTTGAGCTGCGTGATATCGAGGGCTTGACGATAGAGAATCGTCTTGCCGCGGGACGTGCCATCCCGGACGATGTTTTGGCAAAGATAAAGGAATGCAATGTCATCCTAAAGGGCCCCACCACCACTCCGCAGGGCGGCACGGGAGCGCGAGAGCTTGAAAGCGCCAATGTTGCCATGCGACGCGAGCTTGACCTGTTTGCAAACGTCCGCCCGGTATCGATCCCGGAGGAGGGAATAGACTGGACATTCTTCCGCGAAAATACCGAGGGCGAGTATGTGCTCGGCAGTCGCGGTGTCAGCGTCCCCGGCGAGCTTTCCTGCGATTTTAAGGTCACCACGTCAGAGGGCACGGCGCGTATCGCGCGTGCGGCGTTTGATTTTGCCAAAAAGAACGGCAAGCGGCGCGTCCTATGCATCACTAAGGCAAATATAATGAAAAAGACAGACGGCGATTTCTCCCGCATAGCGCACGCAATTGCCGAGGCGGAGTATCCCGAGCTGACGGTAGAGGATTGGTATATCGATATCATGACGGCCAAGCTGCTTGATACCTCCTGCCGCTCGGGCTTTGAGGTCTTCCTGCTGCCCAACCTCTACGGCGATATCATCACCGATGAGGCGGCACAGCTTCAAGGCGGCGTGGGAACGGCAGGCAGTGCAAATATCGGCTCTCGCTATGCAATGTTTGAGGCAATACACGGATCCGCTCCCAGAATGATAGAGCGTGGTGACGGCGATTACGCCAACCCCGCAAGCATGTTCCGCGCGGCGGAGATGCTGTTGCGCCATATCGGTTTTGCCGATCGAGCCGACCGCCTGCGTGCGGCGGTAGATGCGGCAACGGCTCCCGATTCGCCTATAAAGATCACAGGCCGCCGCGGTGGTTCAAGCTGCCGTGAGATGGGGCAGTATGTCATTGACAAACTGTCAAAATGAATGTAAGAATAATATTCTGATACCGAGGGGGCGCCGCTTGACGCGGCGCCCCCTTTTGTGTATAATGATATCGGGATGATCCCAAAATCAAAAGGAGCTTGATCGATCTCGGCGCGGATGAAAAACAAAACAGTAATCATAAATATAAAAAGAGATGCCGTGCAGGCAAAGGTGGGATGCCTCTCCGGCGCACAGCTCAAGGCCATAGCCATGGCCTCCATGCTTGCTGACCACCTGAACAAGGCCGTTATCTATCGTTATCTTGACGGCGGCGGTGTGCTGGAGGTAATAAGTGATATCTTTGATGTCATAGGGAGGCTGGCATTTCCTATCTTTTGCTTTTTGCTCGTTGAGGGCTTTATAAAGACAAAAAGCCGCCTCCGCTATCTCTGGTATCTTATCGTTTTCGGCATCCTCTCCGAAGTGCCGTTTGATATGATGACGTCAGGCGTTATCATAGAGTGGAATTGGAATAATGTAATGTTCACCTTCGCCCTCCTTTTGCTGACCCTGTGGGCTATAGATGCATTGAGGGGGCGCACGGGGCGGGTGCTTTGGTATTGCCTATCCGTGCTGATACTTGCCGCTGGATGTGCGTCGGCGGTGTTTTTGTCGGTCGATTATGACTATCATGCCATACTCATGGGTTATTTTTTCTATCTTTTTTATGACCGCCCGCCGCTTGCCCTGCCGTTTTGCGCGCTTGCCCTTTATAAAACGCCCGCGGCGTGGCTGGGGATCCTGTTGTGCCTTGCATATAACGGACGGCGCGGCAAACAGCAAAAGCTTGTGGCGTACAGCTTCTACCCGGCGCATATGCTCATCCTCGGCATCCTGCGCATGATCCTGAAGATATAGGAATAAAAAAATGCAAAAAGATGCGGTTTAATAAAACTTAAACATTTCTCAAAGCTTTCGGAAACGAAGCCGCGGTATAATATGCTCACAACAGCAATGAAAAACAAAAATTAAGCACATATATCAGGAGAAATGAAAAATGAACAACAAAGACACCGAATACCTTGTAAGAAGCATCCGCACCAAGTACACCGAGCGCAGCCACACCGAACTTGATGAGCTTATAGCATTGGATAAAAAGGCCAAGCGCCCCGCCGATATTTTTGCGTATATCCTCGGCAGTGTCGGCGCGCTCGTCATGGGCGCGGGCATGAGCCTTGTTATGACCGATATCGGCGCAACTCTCGGCATTGCATCCCCCCTTACACCCGGTATCGTCATCGGCATTCTGGGTATGGCCTTGGCGATCATAAACTACCCCATCTATCGCACTATCCTCACATCCCGCCGCAAAAAGTTTGCGGGCAGAGTGAATGAACTCAGCGATAAGCTTTTGAACGATAAAAAATAATAGCCTTTGATAGGTCTGCCGCCGCCGACTTCCGGCGGCGGCAGTTTTTTGCAAAAAAAGTTGAGAAAAATGCAAAAAAGGTATTGACAAACGGCAAGACATGTGGTATAATTACTAACGTCGCCGGCAAGACGGGTAGGGGAGCATAGCTCAGCTGGGAGAGCACATGCCTTACAAGCATGGGGTCACAGGTTCGAGCCCTGTTGTTCCCACCATCAAGTTGGCCCGGTAGCTCAGTTGGTTAGAGCGCCAGCCTGTCACGCTGGAGGTCGTGGGTTCGAGCCCCATCCGGGTCGCCAACTGCCGCGCGAGAGAAGCGGTAAAAGGCAGTCTGACTGCTTGCCTCTGTAGCTCAGTTGGTAGAGCAGGGGACTGAAAATCCCCGTGTCGTTGGTTCGATTCCGACCGGAGGCACCACCTATGCGGATTTAGCTCATTTGGTAGAGCGCGACCTTGCCAAGGTCGAGGTGGCGGGTTCGATCCCCGTAATCCGCTCCAGATACGGGTACGAATTGAAAAGATTCGTACCCGTTTTATTAAGAAAAGAAAAAAATAAGGCGTCGTAGCCAAGCGGTAAGGCAGAGGTCTGCAAAACCTTTATTCCCCGGTCCGATTCCGGGCGACGCCTCCAA
>CAYLLA010000048.1:0-12616 GCA_964384555.1 uncultured Ruminococcus sp.
ACCATTGAGAACGGCTTTAGCGCGGACGGCACTACCATGGCCTTCCTTACCCTCTCACTGATAGAGATCTTCCACTCCTTTAACATGCGCTCGCTCCACGGCTCTATATTTAAGCTTAAAACACAAAATGTTTGGCTTTGGGCATCCATTATCGGCGCATTTGTGCTGACCACCGCGGTAATTTACCTCCCCGGCCTCAGCGATGCATTCGGCTTTGCTCACATAAGCCTTGTTGAATACCTTATCGCCGCTGCCATGGCCTTTGCCATCATCCCGATAGTTGAGATCACAAAGCTTGTGACCTCGCGCGTATTCAAGCATAAACAGAACTAAAATATCATCGCCCCCGAGGCTTACCTCGGGGGCGAACTCTGTCAATATCCGGGGTGAGGGTTTGTGCATCTGTAGCAATCATACCCTTTAGTCGCGTAATAGCAGATCTCGGGGGCTATAAAGAACGGCACATCACACATCGGGCATTGATAGTACAGCTCATGCTCACCACCCGATTCGGCATCCCAAAACAATTCGGTAAAACTACAGTTTTCGCGCACCTGAACGTAATCGCATATATATTGACAATCATTGTCGTCTCTTACGCATCGGTACAGGTGATAGTAATTTTCCTCATCGTCATAACCATTTGCATCGAGACTATCCCAATCTATTACATATGCCATAATGTGTCCGTATGCATACTCCCATGAACCGTCTCGTCCATTGCAAACCACGCAGTGCTCAAAAGTTGTGCAATCGGCAGGGACTTTTGTATGCGCCTCATATACAACACTCATGCACTTTGTGCACATCTTTTTGTGATCATAGGAATTGTAATAACTCCAAGCAGTATACTCATGTGTACATACCGCGCGGATGGCAGCGTTGGTGACTATGGCCTCCATGGGAATTTCAGCCAAAGTATTGATCACGCCACACGACAAGCAATATGCAGAAGTAATACCTGTATCAGTATCGCTATAGGAAATGCTGTCCCCATGCGTACATTCAAGGCGAGCGATCTCGGCTTGACGGTATGCACGCAACTGTTCGTCTATAGCGCGCATCCACTCAAGATCTCCGGAGGCGTGCCGGTGCACCGGTTCGGCATCTGAGATTTCCGATATTGTTTGTTTTTCAGCGGAGGCAGGGGTTGTTGCGGGGGCGATAACATTTGCGGGTGCTTGGGTCTGCGCGGGTGGGATAACTTCGGGACGTGCGCTCGGCAGGGATGTTGCCAAAACGGCGGCGGAGAGCACTGTGGCCGCGACAATAAATGCCGCAACGGTAGCGAGGATCTTTTTCGTCTTCATTTTCTGTCTCCTTAACATTTAGTAACGCATATCGACCAATTAATGTCTTCTGCGTCCGATATCATTATACATGATTTGTTTTTTGTTGTCAATCACCTTTAAGAAATCTTAATAAAATCTTAAGAAATGTTTTTTAGAACGATCCGCCGCCGCGCCGCATATAATATTAACGACCGAGCATTAGGTGCGACCAAAGGAGGTGTGGAAGATGCCGAGATCCTGCGAGATGAAAAAGCTGATAGGTCTGCTTGTTTTGTGCTTTGGTGCGGGAATATTTATGTCCTACATTCTGCCATGGCGCTTGCTGGCCTTTATTGAGGCGGCCGCCCTGCTTTGCGCCGGCATAATGCTGATAAAATAGTACGCAAGGAGGCGCATTTACCCATGAAGATAATAGTTTGGCGCCCGCCCGCCTTTTTGGCTCCGCTTATAAGACTGCTTGTGCCCAAGGGATCGCCTGCCGCCCACCGCGGCAGATGATACTGATATGCCGAACGGTCGGTCTACAACCACAAACAATTGCAATGCCCCTCGCCGCGGGCGACTCGCTCATAAAAAAACAGCAGGATCTCTCCTGCTGTTTTTGATATATTCGCAGTCATGCTCACGGAGGCTCACCCGCGCGACATCTCACTGCCGTATTTTACATACAATTCATTTATCTCGCGTTTGATCTCTGCAATACGCGCCTCGATCGCAGCCTCACGCGCCGCCGATGCCTCGGCGATGGCGGCAAGCTCACGCATTGCCTCCTCACGGTAGCTCAACCTGCCGCCGAGCGTGTTGACCTTGATATTTGACTCGTACATTTTAAGCATATCAAGCATCGATTTAAACAGCGCCAAATTGATCCCATCGGCGGATGCCGTAAAAACAACATCCTCATGCAACGCGATACCGCTGAGTATCACCACGTTGCCGCCGTCACGATCCCACTCCGCACTGCGGATGACACCGGAATCGGTCGCCTTTTTCAGCTCGTCCGCTATCTCGGCGGTCTCCGGCAGAATGATCTGCTTTGCGCCCGCGCCGAGCAACGCCGCGGCGTGAGAGGATTCAAGCCGCTCGCCGGTAAAAAGCACTGCGGGGTAAAACTCCGCGCCGCAATTTTGAACTGCCGCCATGATGGCAACATAGTGCGCGGCGGCATCACCGGTGCCGTCCCACGCGGCGATGACAGACCATCCCTCTGCACTCAGCGAGCGTATCTCGCCCGCGCTGAGCTTGCCCTCGGAGCCTATCTGTGCGGGATCCGACACTGCAAGATTCCCCACATAGCCAAAGCGCTGCACCTCGGGGAGTATGACCTTGTAGATATCCGCCGACATATCCGCCATTATTAGGCAAAAGGATGCAACACCGTTGGCTTCGGCAGAGTAGCTTTTTTCAATATTTGCCAGCTCGGCCTCAAGCTCCACGCGCTCGTATTTAAGCGGCTCTATCTCCGCCTGAAGCGCGCGCGCCAGCTCGTCCCGCGCGTTGATATCATCGCGGCTGTCGCGGTTATCCTTTATGCTGTAAGCGGCACCGGCCGCCGCCGCCAGTATCAGCAGTGCGGCCAGCACCGTTATCAGTATCTTTATTATCAGCTTTTTCATTTGGAGTCTCCCTGTACGACCGCTCGGGCCCATCACAGGTCCGCCGGCTCGTCCAGCTTCTCTTTTATCTTTTTCATATCGGCCAGCATATCATCCTTTTTGCGCGGATCGCGAAGCAGAGCCGCCGGGTGATAGACAGCCGTCATTAAAAAGTCGCCGCGCTCATACCAACGGCCGTGATCCCGCGTGATCTTAAAGTCCGCGCTGATCAGCCGCATGGCCGCTATCCTGCCAAGGCACACGATTATCCGCGGGCGAATGATGCGCACCTGCTCACGCAGGTACTCGATGCAGGCATCCTCCTCCATCGGCAACGGATCGCGATTGTGCGGCGGGCGACATTTGAGTATATTGGCTATGTAAACATCCTCGCGCTTGATATCCACAGCGTAAAGATAGCGGTCAAGCAGTTGACCCGCACGCCCCACAAAGGGAATGCCCTGCAGATCCTCCTGCTCACCGGGTGCTTCACCAACGAACATAAGGGATGCCTCGGCACTGCCAACGCCAAAAACGCAGTTGGTGCGCGACTCGCCAAGCACACAGCCGCGGCACTCGGCGCACCGCGCGCGAAGAGCCTCAAGCCTTGCCTCCCTATCTGTCACGGCCGCCATCACTCTTTATCCTTCGGCTTTGGCGTGTGACCGTAGCTGTAGCTGTAGCCGTATTTTGCGTAGCCGTACTTATCGTATTTCCCGTAACGGCGGTAGCCGCTGTAATAACCTGTACCGTTTTGGCGAACATCCGACATCACCACGCCCAAAACATGCGTGCCGGCAAGCTCGATGCTGTCAAAGCTGCGGCGCAGGTCTATCTGGCGGCAAACATCGGGACGAACCACCATCAAAAGCCCCGCAGTACTGCCCGCAAAGGTCAGGGCATCCGAGACGAGGGTGAGCGGCGGCGTATCGACTATAACGACATCATAAACGCGGCAAACGATATCAAGCAGCTTGACCATTGCCGGGGAGCTTAAAAGCTCGGAGGGGTTGGGCGGTGTGGGGCCGGCCGTGAGGACATCAAGACCCGGGCGCACCGAGTGATGGATGGCATCCGCCAGCTGTTCAAGATCCACAAGACAGCTTGAAAGGCCGCGGTCGTTATCCACCTTAAAATGGCAGTGCTGTACCGCCTTGCGCATATCGGCATCGATAAGCAGTACCTTTGAATTTGTTTGCGCAAACACCACGCCAAGGTTGGCGGCGGTGGTGGACTTACCCTCGCTCGGCAGCGGGCTGGAGATGACCAGCGCATTTTTGTGCGGAGTTTCGGGCGGCAGTGCCGCAGTGGTGAACAAAATATTGGTACGAAGCGTTTTGTACGCCTCGGTCACGACAAACGGAGTGTCGGCATCTATTATCATCGCCGAGTTGCGGCGGGACTTTTTCTTTTTATTTTTCAGTATGCTCATATCTCGCGTAGTACCTTTCGTTTGATTTGCCTGCAAAGTCGGGGATCTCACCTATAATGGGAACATTATAAACAGCAATTATATCATCCTTTGTATGTATGCGGGTATCAAAGGTGCTGATGAGTATTATGACCACGCAGACCACAACTGCCGCTACAAAGCCGACAAGGGCGGGCTTTGTGAGTCCCGGGACGTTGCCCTGACCCGAAAAGTAAGCCGAATCGACCTTTTTGGCATAGCCGCTGTTGATTATCTCCTCCACAACGGTGGGAACAACGTCAACTATCGCATCGGCTATCGTCATGGCATCGGTAGCATCGCCGCAGGTCACACGCACGGCCATGACCTCGGTGCTGTTGACCGAGCTGAGGTTTATCATTCCCTTAATGGCGGCTGACGAGTAACTGATGCCGGAGACGGCACTGGTAAACACCATATCCTCAACACCGTCAAGCGTATCAAGCTCGGCCATGACTTTGTTCATGGCGTTGTTTGACTTAACTATTACGTTGCAGGTGTTGATGAGCGCCTGCGCGCTTATCTGGTTGCCCGATGAATAGTAGGACGAGGAGGTAGATGTGTTGTCACGAGATAGGTTTGAGACATACATCGTGGCTGTTGCCGAGTAGACGGGCGTTTTCGGCCGCTCCACGGCAAAGTAAGTCAGGATAAAGCACAAAAGAAAAGCAAGGATGATAATCCAAGCGTGTCTTAACAGCAGTAGTGCCGTTGCTTTGATATCAATGGTATCGTTCATTTTTCGGATCGCTCCCTTTCATTTTTTGATCGCGCCGCCGACCGATACAAGACTGCCGCGCAAACGCTGTCGGACCGTTTTTAAGACCCTGCGAAAAGAATAAAATGCCCAAGTCGGTGAGTGGCGGGTGATGGTCTTGCCGCCGCGGATGACACATCCCACAAACGCAAAAAGCCGCTCGCGAGGGATAGGCCCCTCAATAAAGCTTTGCGCATCGCCGATAAACCATACTCCGCGCGAGTTGACACGGTGAACACGGTGCAGCACAAAACTGCCGTCCCCGCGCCCAAAAAGCAGAATGTCCCCACGCCGCACGCGGCGCTCACCCACAGCGGACAGAATTACGCTGTCCCGCCCCGGATGCAAAAAAGGCTCCATGCTGCTGCCGCTGACGACCAAAGGAAATCTGACGCCCTCGGCAATGATGGCCAGCGCCTCCGGAATGAGCTGTGCGGCCTCGACCACGCGAATACCGACATCCCCGGGGTCACCGTCACCGCCGCAATTTAAAGGTGGATCGGATGTTTTGCATCCCATCTCCTCACGCACCGCGACCTCGCGGTCAACCGCCCCGCTGACAGGCATATCACTGCCCGCCGCATCATCACCGCCGCCGCGCGGATATACTCTATCCTTTGACATACCGCCCTCCGTCACGACTCCGACAAAAATACAAATCTATTATATCACATACATCATCCGCTGTCAAGAATTTTCAAAATAAAAGCGATAAAGATCGATTAAAGTTTGAGGTATACCGCAAAACCCTCCGCCAATGCAGCCACACAGCGCATATTTGAGCCTCAACGCACGCCTGCGTGCACCATGATGAAAAAAACTGTTGACCTTTTGGGGATAATGTTGTATAATTAATTTGGAATATTATAAATTATATCATTACGATATTACGATCTCGCGCGGGGGCGCGGCTTATCCTTTTGGATATTGAATTTTTTTGCCGCCGACATCGGTGGGTGGGAGGTATCAAATGTGCCAAGATATCAACAAAAACGGTATATATGCGGATTTTATTCGCCGCGCCGATGAGTTTGCCGCATCGAAGATGCAGGGCTACGAGCCGGGGAATTTTCGCCGCAGTAAGGTCATTCACGACTGCGTTTGGGGGACGGTCATGCTCTGCCCTTGGGAGCTGCAGCTTATCGACTCACCGCTTTTCCAGCGCATGCGGCAAATAAACCAGCTTGGCCTTGCAATGACCACCTACCCCTCGGCTCATCATTCGCGCTTTGAGCACACCCTTGGTGTGCTGTCTGTCACCACAAAAATGATATCGCGCATCAACCGTGACGAGAGTGCCGATGCCATGTCCCCCGCCTCCGACGATCCGGGACTGCGCATTCCCCCGCGCGACGTGCGCCTGTTGCGGCTTGCCGCACTGCTGCACGACATAGGGCACTGCTTTTTCTCTCACCTTTCGGAGGCCTATTACGGCTCGACCGACGAAATGAAGCAGCTGCGCCGCGAGAACGCGGTCTTTGCCGGTGCACAGCCGCATGAGATATTTGGATTTTTGATAATCAACACCCCCACCTTCCGCCGCTTTTTTGCGGAGAGGACGGACTTCCCCTTTGAGGGCGAGGATGCGGGCGAGCTGCTTGAGACCGTCGGGCGGATGATAGTCGGCGCACCCGTGCCGACACGCCGAGACACCGACGGCGGCGAGTTGCGCCCGGCCTATCTCACCGACATGATAAACGGCCGCTTTGATGCCGACTCGCTCGACTATCTGCGCCGCGACACCTACGCCACCGGCCTTGCACTGACCTATCACATAGACCGCGTGCTGTACAAGCTCTGCCTTGCCGACAGTCGCGTGGAGCTTGATGGGGGCCGCGTGATAACCGAGCGCCACCTCACCGTGCCGGTCTCCGGCATATCAACAGTTGAGGAGATGGTATTCTCAAAGCTGATGCTGACCCGCTACATCTACCAGCACCAAAAGGTGATAGCCGTTGAATCACTGGTGGGCGATGTGGTCGAGGGCATGCGCTACAACGGGCGGCTGCTGCACCCCTGCGACTTTTTGTATTTTTGCGATGCGGATATACTCTCCCTCGGCCGCACATCGACCGACCCGGCCTTTGCCATACCCGCATCAGAATTTAAGCTCAGCCCCGCGACCGAGCTTACCACCGGCCGCGTGATACGGCGGATACTTGAGCGCGACCTCCCCAAAAAGGCACTGCTGATAAATCGCGGGGTGCTTTGCGGCGAGGAGGGCACACAGGCAAGCAAGCTGGAGCTGGCGCGGACGGTAGCGGAGCTGCAATCAATGGAGGATCTGCGGCATGCCATTGCCGACGATGCGGCGGATATTGCCAAGCATTTGGGGCTTACCGCGCCGGAGATCTATGACATACACATATCCGTACCCAAGCTCAAGATGTCCAAAAATTTTGACGGCGCGACCGTTGTTACCTACGGCGGCGGGTTTGCAAGCATGTCTGACATTGTGGATCTTAACGACTGGGCGGGAGACTTTTCGGCCGACTCATATAACGCTTATGTTTTTGCCGGCACCCAACACCTGATACCTGTAGGACTTGCCGCCTACCGCGTGCTGGCCGCCCGAGGCATACCTCTTGACCGGTCAAAGGTCTTTGCGGGACTTAAGGCCGCCGCGGATATCGAGGCCGCGGCAGAGAAGTGCGGGATATAACAGTGATGTTCCGCTTTGCGGAACGTGATATGCACGCTTCGCGTGCGATCAAGGAAGATCTCCGTTTGGCAAGGATCTTCACAGACGAAAGAAGAAAGGATCTTTATTTTGGACAAGATATCATGGAAAGGCGGAGCGATGCTCTCGCCGCTGCCTGTTGCCATAGTCACCTGCGGGGGAGACCGCCGCGACGAGGACGGCACCATCTCACCATCAGGCTTTAGGCCCAACGCGGTGACCGTTGCATGGTGCGGCATTGCCTGCACGCAGCCGCCGGTGGTCTATATTTCGCTTCGCCCCTCCCGCCACTCGCACAAGATAATCACCGAGACCGGCGAGTTTACCATAAACCTTGTTACCTCAGCCATGGTGCGCCGCGCCGACAGCTGTGGCGTGTACTCCGGGCGGGATGTTGACAAGGTGCAAAAATTCTCACTGCCGCTTGCGCCCTCGGCATCGGGTACGGTGGGATGCCCCTCGCTTGACGATTCCCCCGTCACACTTGACTGCCGCGTGATGAGCGTTACCCCGCTCGGCACGCATGATATGTTTTTGGCGCGTGTGTGCGGTGTGGGAGTTGACCCCGCGCTGGTGGATGACGGCGGCCGTCTTTGCCTTGAGCGCGCGCACCTGGCCGCGTACTCGCACGGCAGTTATTTTGAGCTTGGCCGCAAGCTTGGCGATTTTGGCTTTTCGGTAAGAAAAAAGCACAGCGGCAAGGGAGCAGTCAAAAAAGGAGCTAAAAAAAGCTCCGGGGGCAGGTGAGATACATGAGAGGCAAAAAAAGCAAGAACGCACCGCGCGCCATGCGCGCGGCGGCACTGACCATCCTTTTTGTGATCATCTCCGCCCTGCTTTTCGGCTGTGGCGCCAGCGGCGAGCTGCTTTTGACCCTACCGCTTGATGACGGCAGGAGCCTGCAGGCCTACGGCGGCATTACCGGGGCGCGCACACTGCTGATACTTGACACAGACGGCGAGGTGTGCGAGCGCCTTACCTGCAAAAACGACACAACAGAGCCGTACACTCCGACCGACGGCGAAAATTACGGCGTGCGCGTGGTGGATATCAACGGCGACGGCCGCCTTGACATAATGGTTACGACCTCACGCTCCACCGCCGGCAGTATTTGCGACTTTTTTATAGCTCGGGATGGCGGCGGCTTTACCCGCGATAAGACCCTCTCCACACTGCAGGGCGTGCAGATAGGCGAGGGTGGCGAGGTGTATATCATCCGCCGCACGCACACGGTGCTATCCGCGGCGACAAACGCGCCGGACGATTACACCGATGAGACAAAGATCACCTACTACGCGCCGAACAGCGACAAGGGCGGGCGCTACTACCCGGTGCGCGAGGAGGCGCTGACCTATTTTTCCGAGACCGAGATATATCTTTACGCGGTCTCCTACCCCGACGAATTTGACGAGATGCAGCCCGAGACCGAACGCTGGATCCGCCCCGATAAGCTTGAGCGCGCGGGGCTTGCCGACTTTGGCAGATAACGACACCTATCAACGCTTTATTCTCTTCATTATAGTTATAATATAATATAACATACACCACGCCGCAACGATCAAACAACAAAAGACTAAAACGAGAAAGGAAACCCAACATGAACAACGAAAACGGCAATGCCGCAAAGCGGACAGCGATAATAATCGGCGCAGGACCTGCAGGTCTTACCGCCGCCTATGAGCTTTTAAAAAACACGGATATAAAGCCGATAATTCTTGAGGGCTCGGAATTTATAGGCGGCATTTCCCGCACCGCCGTACACAACGGCAACCGCATGGACCTTGGCGGGCACAGATTCTTCTCCAAAAATCAAGAGATAAACGAGCTGTGGCAGGAGCTTATGCCACTGCAGAGCCGCCCCTCCTATGACGATAAGGTCTTGGGGATAGAAAAGGACCTCCCCGCCGCGGGCCCCGACCCGGAACAGGAAGACCGCGTGATGCTGTTGCGCAATCGCATATCGCGCATATTCTTTTTGCGTAAGTTTTTTGACTATCCGGTATCCCTTAAATTTGATACCTTTAAAAACATGGGCTTTGCCCGCACGATGAAGTCCGGCTTTGGCTACATCGGCAGTTGCCTGCACAAGCTCCCCGAGGATTCGCTTGAGAATTTTTACATCAACCGCTTCGGACGTCCGCTGTACGAGATGTTTTTTGAGTATTACACCGAAAATCTTTGGGGGCGCCACCCCTCCGAGATATCCGCCGATTGGGGAGCACAGCGCGTTAAGGGGCTGAGCCTCAGCAAGGCGGTGTGGAACGTCCTTTCAAAACCGTTCAGATCCAAGGATAAAGTGGAGACCTCCCTTATCGAGCAGTACTACTATCCCAAAAAGGGTCCGGGTCAGCTTTGGGAAACTTTGGCCGAGGATATAAAGCAGCTTGGCGGCGAGATAATAATGAACACCGAGGTGCGGGACATTGAGGTGCGGGACGGCCGCGTCCTCTCCGTTACCTCCGCCGACGGTCGCCGCTTTGCGGGTGACATATTCATGTCCACGATGCCGGTGCGTGATCTTGTATCCGGCATGGGCGACACCCCGCCCGCCGATGTGCGCCGCGTGGCGGAGGGTCTGCCCTACCGCGATTATATTACCGTTGGTCTTTTGGTGGACAAGCTTAAGCTGCAAAACAAGACAAAGATAAAGACCCTTACCGGCAACGTTCCCGATTGCTGGATATACGTGCAGGAGCGCGAAGTAAAGCTTGGACGGTTGCAGCTGTTCAACAACTGGTCGCCCTATATGGTCGCCGACCCGGAGCATACCATGTGGTTGGGACTTGAATACTTCTGCAACGAGGGGGACGAGATGTGGGAGATGTCGGACGAGGACTTTATAAAGTTCGCCATTGACGAGCTGGCATCGATCGACGTTATCGACCGCGATGCGGTGCGCGATGCCACGCGCATAAAGGTCAAAAAGGCCTACCCCGCATATTTTGACACATACTCCGAGTTTGATACGGTAAAGGATTACCTCTCCGGCATTGAAAACCTTTGGTGCCTTGGCAGAAACGGCCAGCACCGCTACAACAATATGGATCACTCAATGCTTACGGCCATTGAGGCAGTGCGCACCATTGCCGCCGGCAGTACCGACAAGAGCACGGTTTGGAGCGTTAATACCGAAAAGGAATATCACGAGACAAAAACAGAGGCATGATGACAGCGCTTATTATTCTGCTGACCGCCGCGGCACTTGCCGCGGCGGAATGGAAGTGGGGGGTCTTGCGCCTGTGCTACGATAAGAGCCGCGCCTCTCACCGTGCCGCGGCGCTCGCGGCAGTGCTTGTATGCCTGCTTTGCGTACCGCTGTTCCTTGGTGGGCTTGCAGATGCGCGGGAGGATATCCCCTACCCGCTTGAGCACACGGCGGCGCATTATAACCCGTATATCGAGCAGTTTGATGCCTTCATGAAGGGTCAGCTGCACATCGATTACGAACCCGACCCGCGGCTTGCGGCGCTTGAAGACCCATATGATTATTTTGCGCGGTCGGACAGCGGCGCGTATTATCTTTGGGATCGCGCCCTTTATGACGGAAAATACTATTCCTATTTCGGCATCGCGCCGATAGTGACCTTTTATTACCCCTATTATCTCACCCACGGCGCACTGCCCGGCGACTCCACGGTAATGGCGTTCTTTTTGATGCTTACCGCGCTGTTTTTGCCGTTGGCGCTGTTTGAGTGGGCGGGGATCTCCGAGCGGCGCGTGCCGCTTGTGCCCTTGTTGCTCTCGGCCCCCGCGCTGGTTTTAAGCTCCGGCGCACTGCTGGCGGCGAGAGGGGTAAATCATTTTTACTATATCGCCGTTATAGCGGGGATGGCATTTTTATCGGCATTTTTGTTTTTCGCCTTGGCGGCCTACAACGCAAAAAGGACCGCACCGCGCATACTCCTTTATGTTGCGGCGGGTGTGGCCTTTGCGCTTTTGTTCCATTCAAGACTGAACATCGCCCTGCTTTGCGCGTTTTTGGTGATACCGGGGCTGTGGTTTATGATAATACGCCGCCCGGGGGATGCTCGCCCCGCGCGCGTGATCATAGGCGAGCTTGCCGCCCTCGGCACGCCTGTTGCCGCGGCGCTCTGCTTTTCATTTTGGTTCAATGCGGCGAGATTTTCCGGGCCGCTGGACTTTGGCACTAACTATCAGCTGACAGTTGCCAATGTTGCGACCTATAAATTGCGCCTCTCCGACCTGCCGTTTGCCATCTATAATTACTTTTTGGCACCCGCGGAGGCGTGCGAGACCTACCCCTATATCACATTCACGCGGCTGGGCACCGCCCCCACCGACCATTATATCTATCGCGATGCCAACTTGGGGCTGTTTTGCCTGCCGCTGACCCTTGGCATTTTGGCCGCACCGATAACGGTATTCCGTAGCGGCAATACCGCGCGGCGGCGCACCATGGCGGGCGCGGCATTTTTGGGGATAGTTGCCTTGGCATGGATAAACTTTTGCAAGGGCGGCGTGATATACAGATACATGCTGGATCTTGCAACGGTCGCCGCCTTTTTATCGGTGGCACTGCTGTTGCCGGTGGCGGGGGATGCGGTATCCGGCACAGCGGGCGAGGAACGCCCACGCGTGCGCGGGTGGCTGATATACGCCGCGGTCTGCGCGTTTTTGCTGATATCGATAGCGGGAGCGTTGCGCGTATCCCTGATAAACGGACATTCCTATATCTCCGCGATATCCGAGGATGTCCTCGAGATACTTGAAAGATTTCTGCCCTTCCCCGGCGGAACACCTTAAACAATAGTAATAAAACAAGGCTGCCTTCCCTACCTCCTAATAAGAAAACATGGAGAAAGTCAGTAAAATCAATGTTTT
>CAYLLA010000049.1:0-12064 GCA_964384555.1 uncultured Ruminococcus sp.
GCATTCTTCCGCCCGGACCTCCGGGGCCGCGGCGCATCGGTCTTTGCTGTGCCTGGCCGAATTCATATTCTTTCTTTTCCATTACGCAAGTTCCTCCTTTGAAAGCTGCGAGAGGGCGATCTGTTTGTAAACCTCGCAATTTTGCATAAGCTCGCTATGGGTGCCGTTGCCAACCATTTTACCGTCATCTAAAACAATAATTCTGTCCGCATCACGGATAGTGCCGATACGCTGTGCCACAATAAGGCGAGTTGCATCCTTGCATTTTTCATCAAGCGTTTTTCTGAGTATTCGGTCGGTCTTGTAGTCAAGAGCCGAGAACGAATCATCAAAGATCAAAATTTCGGCTTTTCTTGCAATAGCACGAGCGATAGAAAGTCTTTGCTTTTGACCGCCCGAGAAGTTGGCACCGCCTTGCGCCACATAGCCGTCGTATTTTTGGGGCAGCCTTTCAACAAAATCCTTTGACTGTGAAATTTCAACCGCCTCGGCGATGTCTTCGGCAGAGGGTGCATCCTTGCCGTTGTCACCGTAACTGATATTAGTGCTTATACTGCCCGAAAACAATGTTGCCTTTTGTGAAACATAAGCTATCTTATTGCGCAGGGCGTGCTCGTCATAATCTTTAACATTAACTCCGTCTACAAGCACCTCACCCTCGGAAACATCATAAAACCGCGGCACAAGGTTTATAACGGTGCTTTTGCCGCAACCCGTAGAGCCGATAAAGGCAACGGTCTCCCCTTTTTTGGCCGTAAACGAAATATCGTGAATTACATATTCCTCGGCATCGGGGTAACGGAAGGATACATTTTTAAATTCAATTTCGCCGACCATGCCCGGCTTGCCCTCGGTCTTGGTACCGTTATGGATAGTCGGCTCGGTGTCCAGCACCTCGTTGATACGCTTTGCCGCAACAGACGCGCGCGGCAGCATCATAAACGGCATTACCAGCATCATAAACGACATAACGATCATAATACCGTACTGGCTGAACACCATCATGTTGCCAAACATGGTCACCCGGCCTTCAAAACTGCTTACACCGCGGAGCAATACCGCACCGATCCAATACACAGACAGCATCAAGCCGCTCTGCACCAGCATCATAGTCGGCATCATGAACGCCATTGTGCGTTGCTGGAACAGCTGGGTCCGGGTCAGCTCATCGTTGGCTGCGGCAAATTTGTTTTCTTGGTATTCTTCTGCATTGTATGCGCGAACCACGCGCAGACCGTTAAGATTTTCGCGCGTGACACGGTTGAGGTCATCGGTCAGCTTTTGCATTCTTCTGACCTTGGGCAGGACCAGCGTAATGCATATGCCAACGACCGACAGCACTATCACAACACCTATCGCGGTAGCCAGCGACCACTGCCATTCCTGATCTGCGATCTTGCAGATCGCCCAAACGGCGGTCACGGGCGCTTTGATCAGCATTTGCAAGCCCATAACGATGAACATAAGCACCTGCTGAATGTCGTTTGTGGAACGTGTGATCAAGCTCGCGGTGGAGAAATTACCGATCTCCTCCATAGAGAAGCTCTGTACCTTCTTAAACAAGCTTCCGCGAAGGGCAAAGCCGAGATCGCTTCCGATGCGAGCCGAGAAGATAGCCGTAATTACCGCCGCCGCAACACTTCCGAGTGAGCAGAGCAGCATCATTCCGCCGGCCTTCCACACCTCCGACATTTGGCTGCCGGGGGTTTCGATCAGTACGGTCAATTCCTGCATATAATCCGGCATAGTCATATCCAGCCAGACCTGCACCACAATAAATGCAATGCAGATCAGTGCATAGCACCAATCTTGGGGCTTCATTTTTTTTAGTAGTTTGATCATCTTCTATCCTCCTGTTATCTAAAAAAATAAGATCATACATACATTTTAGCTTTCGTCAAGCATCTTTAAAAAATGCTAACTTAGTTAGGCTTTTGTTCAAAAAATAAACCAGACCGAAGTCTGATCTATTTTTTTATATCTATGCGAACATCATCGGCAGATGATAAAAATCCCTCAGCCATGGCTGCTTTTACTTCCACCGACAGCTCAATGAACTGCTTGAGCTTTTCCATTCCGACCTGATCGATCACATATGAAATATGCTTCAGCATATTCTCTTGCATTTGCTCGGCAACGTTTTTGCCCGCCCCCGAAAGGCAGACCACCGTCACGCGTGCATCTGTGCTGTCACTCTCGCGAGTGATCAAGCCCTTGCCCTCCATTTTTTTCAAAAGCACTGCAACTCTCGCCGTACTGACCCCCATTGCCTCGCTTATCGCTCCGGCCGATAATCGGTTATCCTCGGCAGAGTAGAGCAGCTTGATGGCAAAGCCGATCCCTGTATTTGAGTCGTTGAATATCTTAAAAAAATTGTCGGGGTGTGACTTGGGCAATTCACTTATAATATAGTCGATCTGTTCCTTGGTCGCCATATGCATCCCCCCTCTGTTTATCTAACTGGGTTAGATTATAGCACATCTGCAGTCACTTGTCAAGGGGGAAAGTGAAAAAACGATCGGATCTTTTTTAAACGGATCCTTAACAGGGGGTCAATTTAATGACATCCGTCCGTTGGTAAAGCGGAAGTTGCGCATGCCTCTGCCGCTGAAGCCGTCGGCGGGAATGGCCGCTTCAATGCGCTCTATATCTTCCTTGGTAAATTCAATATTCAAAGCATCGATAGCGCTTTGCAGATGTTCGGGCGATGTTGTGCCCACAAGGCTTTGGACATTATCGTACTTTGCGAGCGACCATGCAAGCGCAAGCTGTGAAAGACCTATGCCTTTTTCATCGGCGATCTCTTTGACGGTCCGCAGCATATCCATATGCTCGGGGGAGAGCGCGCCGCGCGCAAAACGAGGATTGCTTTCAATATTTTCAAGCGCATTGTCCGCAAACAATCCGTGGCCGATCGTGCCAAAGGCAAGGACCTTAACTCCAAGCTCGCGTGCGGTCTCGATCAACTCCCGCTCGATATTGCGGTCGATGAGAGAATAGGACATCTCAACGGTGTGGATGTGGTGGACCTTGCAGGCGCGGCGAAGTGTTTCGGCATCCACCATGGAAAGGCCGATGTGGCGCACATAGCCCGCTTCAACGAGCTTTGATATCTCTCCCACAACTTCCTCCACGGGGATCTCCGTGTCTTGGCGCGCAGGCTGATAAAGGTCAACGTAGTCGGTGCCGAGCCTTGCCAGCGAATAAGCGAGATGCCCCTTAATGTTAAAAGGCTGATTATCAAGCCCGTAGATACCGCCGCCGGGCTGGGGCAGAACGCCGAATTTTACCGACAGAAAATAGCTGTCCCTCGGTACTCCCTGCATGGCTTTGCCGACGATCATCTCGCTCTCGCCCGCATTGTAAAATTCACCTGTATTGAACAGCGTAATGCCGCTGTCAAGGGCTTTGTGAATGGTTTTGATCGAAGTTTCGGGATTTCTGCGGCTCGACATTCCCATACAGCCGAGGCCGAGTCTTTCAAGTTTATTCATTATATCTTCCTCCTGATATTATTTTCTGAATGATGCCATATTTCCGCGCCCGTAACCGCCGGTAAACTTGCCGCCGTCGTCGCCCAGGGCATTCATGCCTTCCTGCAGCGTAACGTCAAACCGCTTTTCTCCGTTAATGAAAAGCGAGTAGGTCTCGCCCACCTTAAAATCCGGGGTGGTATACACGGATTGCACCGCGTCATTGCGCACCGCCAGCTCTAAAAGGGTGCGGCCGTTTGCATCGCGTATCGACAATGTGCTCCCCTCGGCGATCTCCTTTGCGTGTGAGAACCACAGCACAGGCTGTTTATCCCAATACACATTCACGCCCATGCATCCGACCGCGGCAATATTGCCGCCGCTGATCGTCACATCGCCGTTACAGAGCAAAGAGCCCTCGTAATCCGGGTATGGCGGTGCGCTGAGGCGAAGCGTTCCGCCTGTTACGTATATATTGCCGTTTGAATCAACAACATCGCCGCCGGCACATGCCTCCAGCTCTCCGCCCTTGATCCATGCCTGAACATTCGGATTTCCGCCTCTGCCCGACCACGATTCCGCTTCGGGCGTACCTGCCGCCGCGCTGACGGCATCGTTGGAGGCATTGATAAAGGATCGGCCGCCGTTGATCTCGATGATCGTCCCCTCAAAGCCCTCGTAGCAGACCGGGATCTCTATCTCTCCGCCGTTGATGTAAAGATTGCGGTCGGCGTGTATACCGTCATCCTTGGTTTCGATATAAAACTTTCCGCCGTCTATTTTAACGTCCACATTGGAATGAACGGCGTCATCTCTTGTTTTAAGCGTAAAATTACCGTCAGCCACCGATACGAGCGTTCCCGCTTTAAGTCCCTTTTGACTGCTCGATGTGCCCGCGGGGGTCCCCTTGGTGGTGATATCAAAGGTGCCTCCCGATATGATCAGAGACGTCTCGGCTTGCAGTGCATCCCCCGTGGCTTTTATATGATATTCGCCGCCGGTGATCTGCACATAGCCAAGCTCGGCGGAATCCTTGTTGCTCGCCTTGATACCGTCTCCGCTCGATGTGATCTCAAAGCGGCCGTCGAGGATATTTACCGAATCCTTTCCTCTGACGGCATCCGAGGGGGCGTTCACCACAAAGCCGCCGCCTTCTATAACAAGGTCGTCCTTGGTGTAGATGCCGTGCTTAAAGCTGGCATTTACGGTCAGCCATCCCGTGCCGCCGATGTTCAGATCCGTCTTGCTGAACAGGGTGGCGTTTGGCTCTTCCTTGGCAACATCATCGTAGGTATAATTCGGCGAATCACTGATAACGTTTTGGGTATTTTCGGTCAGGGTTATGAAAAGATCGTCACAGTTTTTGCAATAGATAGCCGCATTTTTGCTGCTTGCGACATTGATGCCGGACAAAACAAGCTCGACCTTGGCCTTTTTCGGCGCATCGATCAGGATCTGCCCATCGGTCAGTGTTCCGCTGATCTCATATACACCGTCCGAGGATATAGTAAGTGTGCTTCCGTTCGCACTCGCGCCCTCTCCCTTGATATCAATGCTGTTATCCGCAAGTGTGATGGTCGTACTCACCGGGCGAGAGGGGCGTTCGCTCGATGCATTTGGCGCGGGGGCAGGGGGAATGATCGGCCCGCTCGTTCCGCTCGGTCCGCTTGGCACCGGCGCTCCCTCGGTGCTCTCGCTTTCGCCGGAATGCCCGGCGCCGTTACCTGCGCATCCCGCCGCGCCCACCAGCAAGAGCGCCAGCGTCAAGATCAAGGCTGATAATTGTGTAATACGAAGCTTTTTTCTCATTACAATTCATCCTTTCCCGCGGCAACTCTGCCGCATGTGATATTCAGATTTCCGTTTCTTTGGCGGATCTTATCAAGCAGCGCCTTTTCCTTTTTGGTGTCCTTTAAAATGATCGTATATTTGAGCTCGTAAAGACTGCCGAGGTTGGTGGTCTGTACCTTCTCAAGCGTTGCCTTTTTGGTATATTCGGCAAACAGATCGTCAAAGATCTCGGAATAGTCCAGATCCTCCGGAATAACGATCTTAAGCGTGCGCTGTGTGTCGGCCGAATCACCAAACCGCAGAAGATTATAGCATATCATGACCGCGCCGATGATAAGGGTAAAGACCCCCGCATACACAACATAGCCCATGCCGCAGGCCAGTCCCACAGCCATTGAGAAGAAGATACAAGCGATCTCACGTGCACTTCCGGGTACCGAACGAAAACGTACAAGACTGAACGCGCCCATTACCGCCACGCCTACGCCGAGATTGCCGTTTACCAGCAAAATGACCGTTTGCACCATTGCGGGCAGCAGGGCAAGCGTGAGAACAAAGCTCTTGGTATATGTATTGCGAAACATATAGACCAGGGCTATCACAACGCCGAGCAGTAAAGATGCCCCAAGGCAAATGAGTGTGGTCAAGGTTAAATTTGTTGACCCCGTGATTATATTATTTAACAAAGCAAAGTTCCTCCTTTTGCATTTTTTTCTTGCAGATCCTTTTGCACATTGCAGTATGCAACGCTGTATTTTGAAAATGATGAGGGGTAGATCTTCAGCTCGGAGAGCATATGGGAAAGCCAATAGGGAAATCCCCCTGCCACTTTTATCTCCATCAGGCGCTCACCCGCATCAATAATGGGCGTACCGTCCTCCCCCTGCGCGGGATCCGTCCGCTCGGTCCTAAAACGAATATCCGAATCAAAGGTGACCCGCAGCTCATTGTCCTCAATGCCGTATAAAGCGATCCTGTTATACAGCAGAAGTATCGCGGGGGAAGGGCTATAGAATTTCATAAACCGGTCTATCTCCTCAAATATCTGGCCTCGCTTGCTCGGCGGCTCTCCGTAATATATGTACCGCTTTGCCTCCGCATAGGTCATGGATACCCTGCGTTTATAGGTAACTCCATCTAATTTTTTCTTAAGCTCCAAAAAGACCGTGGTATCATCATCGGGTATTCCGTAGCTGCGCAGGCGTAATTTTTCTTTGTACATTGGCTTTTGGAGCGAACGCCCCGCAAGCAACCAATCTGCTGTATCAAAATACAGCGAGCAAATGGTGGTCAGGCCGTACCGATCCTCCCGCATATGTTCCTCAAGCCGCCCGCGAAGCTGCAGGTATTGATCCTCTGTCAATCGGTATTTTTTCTCGTGCCGTTCAAAGACCATCCCGGGCAGGATCTTTACTTTTGACATATACGCTCCCCTCCGCTTTCTGTCAGTGTACTTCCAGCATTTTTGCAAGCAACGCGCAAAGCTGTACGCATTCCTCCTCGCTCAGGCCTTCCGTAACCTTTTTTTCAAGAGTTTCTCCAAGCTGATCAAGCTCATCCTTGAGGGCAAATGCCTTCTCGGTGAGGCACACCAGCTTGCTTCTTTTATCCTCGGGATTTTGCACACGTCTTACAAGACCTTTTTTCTCAAGATTCTGAATAATGCCGCTGACCGAGGGATTGGTAAGCGAAAATTTTTCCTCAATGTCGATCTGGCGTATCGACATGTCGGGGTTGCGGTAAAGCATCATCATGATCTTATATTGAGTATGGGAGAGATCATAAGGGGCCAGCGCTTGATTTGATAGCTTTTCTATCACCAGAGAGGTCCTTTTGATCAGTAGCGCAACTCTGTCTTTTCTCATTATCTTATCCTGCACTCCTCGCTTTTTATATAGGTTCCTATATATTATAACATAGCTTCCTATGTATTTCAATAGGTATCTGCAATATTCACAGCCCCATCACTAAAGAATCAATAAACAATAGTGTGTAAAAAACAAAAAATGCGGCCGATATCGGCCGCACGCTTGAGAGGGGTAAAAAGGGAAGCACAAATTTTTGTGCTTCCCTTTATTTTTGCTTGCACGGCACGGCTTTTAATTTTCAATGTCCGTCACGCCGAGAAGCTCGCACTTCTTTACTACAAGACCATAGGGATCATAGATAAACACTACGTTTCCGATGATCTCCGCCATCTGTCCCTCGCGCACCTGATCATAAATATCGGTGTTTGGAAAAACGATCAGCGCGTAACATCTTGAGCCGTCGGCATCCGTCATTTCAAAGCTGGGGGCGCCAAATGAATCGGCACCGAGCTTGGATACGCGCCCGCGCAGGCGTATCCTTTTTTCATAATATTTCGGGAATGCGTTTTCGTAATCATCAAGCAGTTCGTCATAGAGCTTGATCGGGTCAAAAGGCTCATCGCCGTAGATCTCCATATCCGTGGTCTCAAGCCGTTTTACTCGTGCGCGGAGCTTTTCAAGCTCTTCTCCCTCGGGGCGCACGTGAGGAGGTAATTCGTTAAGTCTTGCCATAGCTTTCTCCTTTATATGCCAAATAATTTCTCCGCATTTTTATATGCGATAAGCTGCTTTTCGCTTTCCGTTATCGGCGCGTTTTCTATAAACCGCCGCGCGCCGTCATTGAGTATAAACGGATAGTCCACCGAATGAATGATCCTGTCCGCGCCGAGCACATCCATGCAGAATCTCAGCTGCGGATAGTCAAATATCCCGCTTGGCGTAACGTAGATGTTTTCCCTAAAGGTCTCGGTTATCGTTCTTTCAAGCTTTGTTACAGACCGAGGCAATGCCTGATCAAGGCGGGAAAGGAAAAACGGCACCATCTCCCCCCAATGGCCTGCAATGACCTGCAATTTTGGGAATCTTTCAAACACTCCGGAAAGGATCAGGCGCAGCACCTGCACGCCCGCCTCGTTATGCCAGCCCCAACCGTAGAGCGAAAGTCTTGCGCTTAGCCTGTCGCCAAGGCCGTCATAATAGCATTTCTGTACGCTCGTCATGGGCGGTGCGGGGTGGATGTAGATAGGTGCATTCAAGCTTTCCGCCGCCTCCAATATGGGGAGGAATGCCCGATCGTCAAGGAATGCATCCTCGCCGGAGGCTCTCCCTGCAAGAATGACACCACAAAAGCCAAGCTTTGTTATCGCTCTTTCAAGCTCCCTGACAGATGCCTTGACATTTTTCCACGGCAGTGTTGCAAACGCGCCAAAGCGGTCGGGGTGCCCCTTTACTGTCTCCGCCAGCTCGTCATTGGAATCGCTGACAACACTTGCCTCACTCGCCGGCAAAAGCTGTGTGCAGACGGGTGCCGAAAGGATCTGCTTTGTAATGCCGTGCTTATCCATGTTTTCAATGCGTTTTTCGATGTTGCCGTAAAGCTCCGCATCGGGATAGTAGGGTAGCTCGGGAGAGCCTGCTGTCGAGGTACGTACAGCATCCTCGGATGGGTATTTTGCAAGTGCCCTGCCCAGTGTTTTAAGCGGTATATGCTCTTCTATCGTAATGATCTTCATGATCTCTGCTCTCCGTCTATCCAAATTTGCTTTATGCGTTTGATGGCGGTAATATCCCTGTCGGGTCTGCCGTTAATAAGCAAAAGTGTTGCCCTATTACCAACCGCCACAGAGCCGAGGCCGTCAATGCCGAACACCTCGCCCGCCTTGCCGGTCGCGGCCGTCAAGACCTCTATCGGTGTCAGCCCCGCCTTGCAAAGCAACTCTGCTTCGCGGTGCATTGACGAGCCGTAAGCAACGGCGGGCGCAAAGCTTCCGTCGTTTGCATCGGTCGCGGCAAGCAGTACTGCGCCGCACCTGTGAAGTGTACGGACGGCATCCTCCGCGTTTTTGTAATGCTCGGGGAGGTAACCGTTCTTTCCGCTGTGCGCAAAGGCCTCCATCATTACAAGCGTTGGCGCGACCGCAATACCGCGCTCGGCTATCTCTCGGGCAAGGCTTTCCGGCAGTTCTTCCTTCATCGGCACGTGAAGCAGAATGTCCGCGCCGCACTCTATTGCCATTCTCTCCGCCTTTACGCTCGTTGCGTGAACGGCAACCTTGAGATCATCTTCGTGGGCGGAGGTGCAAATGCTCCTCAACGCCGCCCGTGGCATAAGATTCGGCTCAAACAGCAGAACTTTAATGTACCTCGCACCGCTCTCAAGCGCCTTTTTTACGTAGCCACGGCCGTTTAGCGTGCCCATCGTCATGCCCGCTGAGGATATTATCCTCAGCCCCGGGGTGTTTTCGATAAGCTCGCGCGGGGCCGAGACATCGCAGGTGGCAACAACGCCGCTCCCCAACATATCCGAGATCTGATATGCGCTCGTCATATGCGTGTGAGCATCGATCAGTCCGGGCATCAGCAGATGATCGCAATCTGTGTTTGCCGCTTCCGAAACGGCGGTAATAATGCCGTTTTCAATGGTAACGGATGCATTTTCTATGATCCTTTTTCCGTCAAATAACGGATAGTTTAACGTGACCCTGCTCATTGTTCTGCCGATACAAGCTCGCTGAACTTCATCACAACGCCGAATTGGTCGCTCATAACCAGATAATTCGCGCGGACGACTACCCTGTCTCCCACATTGACCTTGCTGTAATGGTCATCCGTCGGAAAGATAACGAGCGCAAAGGTACGGCCGCTTACGCTGTCGGATATCTCAATAGAGGGCTTATTGTGAATATCCGGGCCGACCTTTTTTGCAATGCCTGTTACCTCAAAGCGCCGGTCTACATATTTTTTGTAAAAGATGTCAGCATCGGCATAAAACTCGTCGCAAAGCTCCTTGGCGGCAAAGGGCGCAGCCTGTGAAAGCAGAGGCATAGCCGAGGTCTCGATCTTGTGTGTTTTTATTCCCGAGGGATGCGCGGGAAAGAATTTAATATCTTCGTGTTTCATTGTCGCTTCTCCTTGATATCAGCTTATATATATTATTTACAGCTTCACTGTCTCTGTCCGCTGGTTACTGAACCACTCGGCTTCATACCCGGTAAATTTTAAAATGCAGTAATCGGGGTCGGTCACGCCCTTTTTGTAAAAGCGGTTGAAAAACGGCTTCCAAAAGCGTTCTTTTGTTGGCCTGTCGGTCAGCACCTGCATATTCCCCTTGAGCTCCACACCCGAAAAGCGCTGTCCTTTTTCGTAAAAGTACACGCACGCCTTGGGGTTGGCGCGATAATGCGCGACCTTGCGGGATGAGGTATAGGTGGCAAAGTAGATGTCATCGCCATCGATAAGCACAGGCTGTATCAGGGCGCGGGTGGCGGGATATCCGTCCTCGCCGACGGATGAGATGAGCGAGGTCCGTTGCCTGCGGATAAATTCATAGATTCCGTCTTTTGTCATTTTGTGTTCTCCTTGTTGCGAATATTCCTGTCTTGCAGACCCGGTGCAGGCGCGATATTGGTGCGGCAGGCTCACGGCCTTAAACACGCCGCTCGTTTGCCGGCAGTGTGAGTACACACGCTCATTCATGCCGCGCCGCGGATCGATCAAGCGACCGCCGCGTTGCATTTCGCCACCGGCGGCAAAGAAGTTCATTTACATTAACTATTATAGTTTATTTGCATTAACATGTCAATACACCCGGCACATTGTTTACAAAAAAGTGAAAAGCGTGCCGCCCCCCGGCGACACGCTTGCTCTCGAACTCCATCGCAGAACGCGCTCCGCGCGTCGTGTTTGAGTCCCTTATAAAATTACACTACTCTCAAACTGGAACTCTCGCTCTTAACGCAGGGAAGTGGTTTGAGTCCCTTATAAAATTACACTACTCTCAAACAAAGGCCGTCTTCACGTCCGGAAGGGATCTGTTTGAGTCCCTTATAAAATTACACTACTCTCAAACGTCCGTCTGATATTTATACCATTTGGATTTTGTTTGAGTCCCTTATAAAATTACACTACTCTCAAACGCGATCAGATTCTCAACGCCCTCCCAAGAAGTTTGAGTCCCTTATAAAATTACACTACTCTCAAACACTCTCGCCGCGTGCGCTTACCGAGCCATCGTTTGAGTCCCTTATAAAATTACACTACTCTCAAACTGCCGTGGGATCTCGCGGGATGGCACGCGGTTTGAGTCCCTTATAAAATTACACTACTCTCAAACCACTCAAAAGCGCGTATAATAAAGCGTTCAGTTTGAGTCCCTTATAAAATTACACTACTCTCAAACAATTACTTCGGCACGAACGCGGGTATCTTGGTTTGAGTCCCTTATAAAATTACACTACTCTCAAACCGGCCATTGCGCTTGTAAATTTATAGTTATTGTTTGAGTCCCTTATAAAATTACACTACTCTCAAACTGTCGAGCGACTATAACGCCGCCGGCGTGCGTTTGAGTCCCTTATAAAATTACACTACTCTCAAACAATAAACCCATGAACAGCCACTTCTTTCGGTTTGAGTCCCTTATAAAATTACACTACTCTCAAACAAGGCTGCGGCCATAATTACGCGGTTTCGAGTTTGAGTCCCTTATAAAATTACACTACTCTCAAACCTTGTCCTGACTGTCTATGCCCTCTGCAAAGTTTGAGTCCCTTATAAAATTACACTACTCTCAAACAACAGTTTAATCAATTCGATTCTCCAACTGTTTGAGTCCCTTATAAAATTACACTACTCTCAAACCTCTTGCGCTCAACCGCGCCGACACGATCAGTTTGAGTCCCTTATAAAATTACACTACTCTCAAACGACGAGACGCAAGAGGCTGGAACGGCACGGGTTTGAGTCCCTTATAAAATTACACTACTCTCAAAC
>CAYLLA010000050.1:0-10862 GCA_964384555.1 uncultured Ruminococcus sp.
AGCGCCGCAGCCCTGGCAAACGGCCTCGTTGACCACCGCCACGCGGCGATCGACCATCTTGCCGGCCATGCGATACTGGCGGACCTCATATGTGATAGCTCCGTAGGGGCAAACGTTTTGGCACATCGAGCAGCCGTTGCACATCATCTCATCAGAGTGTGCCACGCAGGGGTTGCCGGTGAGCTTATCCTTGCAGAGCAGGGCGATGACCTTGGAGGCGGCGGCAGATGCCTGCGCTACCGTTTCGGGTACGTCCTTGGGTCCCTGGCATACGCCGGAGAGGAACACGCCCGCTGTGGGGCTTTCGACCGGGCGAAGCTTTGCGTGCGCCTCGGTGAAGAAATCATTTGTATCCATGCTGGCGGTCAGCATGGTGGCGATGCGGCGTGCACCCGCCGAGGGCTGGATAGCCGCGGCAAGGACTACAAGGTCGGCATCGATATTTACCTGACGGCCGGCTATAAGATCCACACCCTGGACATGCAGCTTGTCGCCCGCGCGGGAGACCTTGCCCACATTGCCCTTTATGTAATCCACACCGTACTCCTCTACCGCGCGGCGATAGAACTCATCAAAGTTCTTACCGGGGGTACGAACATCGATGTAGAATACATGCACGTCGGTATCCGGATACTTTTCGCGTATCATCATGGCGTGCTTTGCGGTGTACATGCAGCAGATCTTGGAGCAATAGGGCTTGCCCTTGGAGGCATCGCATCTTGAACCGACGCACTGTACAAAAACAATGGTCTTGGGATGCTTACCGTCGGAGGGGCGAAGCAGTATTCCCTTTGTGGGGCCTGCGGCGTTCATAAGACGCTCAAGCTCAAGGGATGTGATAACGTCCTTGTTATCGGCATAGCCCAGCTCGCCGTAGGGAGTGGGATCGATCATATCAAAGCCGGTAGCAACAACGATAGCGCCGTACTGACGCTCGATGATCTCGTCCTTCTGGTCAAAGTTGATGGCACCCGCCGAGCATTTCATCTTGCAAAGGCCGCACTTGCCGGTCTTGAAGTGGATGCAGGCGTTGGTATCTATCACGGGTACTTTCGGGATGGACTGTGCAAAGGGCATGTATATCGCGCCGCGGTTGCAAAGGTTCATATCGAACTCGGAGGGCGACTTGCGGGAGGGACATCCCTCGGTGCAAACGCCGCAGCCTGTGCATTTATCGGCATCGACATATCTTGCCTTTTTCTTTATCGTCACGGTAAAGTTGCCCACAAAGCCCTTTACAGACTCTACCTCGCTGTAGGTGTAAAGACCGATATGCTCGTTTTGCGCGGCATCCACCATCTTAGGTGTGAGGATACACGCCGAGCAGTCAAGGGTGGGGAATGTTTTATCAAGCTGTGCCATATGGCCGCCGATGGTGGGGAGCTTTTCAACGATATCAACATCAAAGCCCGCGTCGGCGATATCCAGAGCCGACTGTATACCGGCAATACCGCCGCCGATAACGAGCGCGCGCTTGGTAACGGGGCTCTCGCCGGCAGTGAGGGGAGCGTTGAGCTGTACCTTTGCCACTGCGGTGCGGGCCAGCACTATCGCCTTTTCTGTCGCCTCGGTCTTGTCCTTATGTATCCAAGAGCAATGCTCGCGGATGTTTGCCACCTCGACCATGTAGGGGTTCAGTCCGGCGCGCTCCGCAGTCTTGCGGAAGGTCGCCTCGTGCATTCTCGGCGAGCAGGAGCAGATGACGATACCGTCAAGGAAATGCTCCTTTATCGCGTTGATGATAAGGGACTGTCCGCCCTCAGAGCACATATACTGGTAATCCTGCGCAAAAACCACGCCGGGCTCATGCTTCATTGCCTCGGCTACCGCGTGAACATCAACGGTTGCCGCAATGTTTGAGCCGCACCAGCACACAAATACGCCTATTCTGTGCATTTTTTATCTCCTCCTTAGCCTTAGCCTTTGTACTTTCTGAATGCGCTGACTATCGCCTGCTGAGGTAGCTCGGGATCGAGCAGGGCGGGGATGTCATCATCATGCAGGTGGTTTTCTCCCTGACGGCGTACCGCCAGCGCACGCACCGCCTCAATGAGCTTTGCAGGCTCAACACCGCGCGGGCAGCGCTCAACACAGGCAAAGCAGGTCAGGCACTTGTATACCGACTCGGTGGCGAAAAGCTTTTCGCACTCGCCGTGCTCTACCATATACACGAACTCGTGGGGATGGTACTCCATCTCATCATATGCGGGGCAGGTGGCGGAGCACTTGCCGCACTTCATGCACTTGCGTGTATTAACACCGCTGATCCTTTTGATCTCGGCGGCCGTCTCTTGATTTTTGTTTATATTCATACGTCTACCTCGTCTTTCATTCCACGCCTAGGGCACGTGCCAGCGGCTCGGTGAAATAGTAAACGGGAAGCTCACCGCCGCCGTTTACCTTAAGGTTGTACATGCAAAGGGGACATGCCGTGATCAGGCTGTCCGCACCCTCGCCGGCCGCGGAATCGATTACCGCATGGCTCCTCTTTTCGGCAAATGACTTATCCTCCAGCGTTACATAGCCGCCGCAGCACTCGTTGCGCTGTGCGTATTTTACCGGAGTTGCACCGAGGGCGCGGATAAGTCCCTCTATCGCCTCGGGATTTTCGGGGTCGTCAAAGCGCAGCTCCTTGCCGGGACGAAGCAAAAGACATCCGTAATATGCGCCTATCTTTTCGCCCTTGAGGGGATTTACAACGCGCTTTGCCAGCTCGTCATATCCAACCACATCGCGAAGCAGCTCTATGTAGTGATATACCTTGACCTCGCCCGCGTAGGGGTTTTCGTTTTGCATATAATTGTTGACCTTTTGGCGTATCTCCTCGTTGTTCTTCATATCCTCATTTACGCGCTTGAGGACATTGTAGCATGCCGAGCATACGGTAACGAGAGGAGTGCCGGCATCACGCGCCGCCATAAGTGCGCGTACCGATGAGAGGCGTGTGGCCACAGCATCGGTGGGGTTGGGGTACACACCGCCGCAGCACTGCCAATCCGGGATCTCACGAAGCTCGATGCCCAGTGCCGCCGCCGCGCCGCGCGCCAAGCGATCCAGCTCCTTGGCCTTTGTGCGCAGGGTACAGCCGGGATAATAACTGAATACCATATTCGTTTCCTTTCCGATCAAGCCCCCAAAGCAGGGGCAGAACATCTGTAGATTAAATGGCCGTTTTTATAGCCGTTTGGGGGATGCCGTCCTGGACGGCACCCCCGCTTGCTTTCGGGCAGGCGATCAGACCATCTGTTCGGGATGGAACACCTCGTCGAACTTCTCAGCGGTGAGGAATCCGAGAGATACGCATGCTTCCTTAAGAGAAATGTTTTCGTTGTAGGCCTTCTTTGCGGTCTTTGCGGCATTCTCGTAGCCGATGTAGGGGTTGAGTGCGGTAACGAGCATAAGCGAGTTATGGAGGTTATCGTACATTTTCTCCTTATTTGCGGTGATACCGACAGCGCAGTTGTTGTTAAAGGAGATGATGGACTCTGCAAGCAGACGTGCGGACTGCAGGAAGTTGTAGGCGGAAACGGGCATGAACACGTTAAGCTCAAAGTTACCCTGGGATGCTGCCATACCAACAGCCACATCGTTACCCATTACCTGTACGGCGACCATTGTAACGGCCTCGCACTGTGTGGGGTTGACCTTGCCGGGCATGATGGAGGAGCCGGGCTCGTTGGCGGGAATGGTGATCTCACCAAGGCCGAGTCTGGGACCGGATGCGAGCCAGCGAACGTCGTTGGCGATCTTCATCATATCGGCGGCGAGAGCCTTGAGTGCGCCGTGTGCAAACACGATCTCATCCTTGGAGGTGAGGGCGTGGAACTTGTTCTCGGCAGTTACGAAATCCTTGCCGGTAAGATCGGCAACGGCCTTTGCAACGCGGGTATCAAAGCCGGCGGGAGCGTTAAGACCTGTACCGACGGCTGTACCACCGAGTGCCAGCTCCTTGAGCTCGGGCAGAGCGATCTTCAAAAGCTTTACGTCCTTCTCAAGGCTGGATCTCCAACCGGAGATCTCCTGGGAGAAGGTGATGGGGGTGGCATCCTGCAGGTGGGTGCGGCCGCTCTTTACAATACCCTCGTTTTCAGCCTCAAGTCTCTTAAATGTTGCAATAAGAGTCTCAACTGCGGGGATGACCTTATCCTCGATGGCGATAACGGCCGCAATGTGCATGGCGGTGGGGAATGTATCGTTGGAGGACTGGCTCATGTTGATATCGTCATTGGGATGGCAGAGCTTTGTGCCTGCTATCTCGTTGGCGCGGTTAGCAATGACCTCGTTGGCGTTCATGTTGGACTGTGTGCCGGAGCCTGTCTGCCATACTACCAGCGGGAAGTGGGGGTTGAGCTCACCCGAGATGACCTCGTCGCAGGCCTTGGAGATGACCTCAAGCTTTTCGGCGGTCATCTTTTGAGGCTTAAGCTCGCTGTTTGCGATGGCGGCGGCCTTTTTGAGGATGCCAAAGGCGTGAATGATCTCGGCAGGCATGGTCTCAATGCCTACTCCGATGTTGAAGTTCTCGTGGCTTCTTTCGGTCTGGGCTGCCCAGTATACATTGGCAGGAACCTTGACCTCGCCCATAGAATCGTGTTCAATGCGGTATTCCATTTTCTTTTCTCCCTTTGATGGATATATTTTTCCTTAGTTCGGAATAATCGCGTTATGCGGCGTTCTTTGGCGATTTTACCTGATTTTAGACGGTATATTAGCTGCAAGCGCCAACATCGCACACCATACGCATTATACAATAATTATATCACCTCGTTACAAATCTGTCAATCCCGAAGCGACATCTTTCGCAAAAAAAATACTACAATATTCTGCCCGCGCCGGGCCCGCAAAACTGTGCAAAACGCGAGGGTGGACGGACAGGCGCTTCGCGCAGTGAAATTCCGCACTGCGTGCGGAGATCACATACACGCTGCGCGCTGATTATATACACGCTGCGCGTGATGATATACAAGCGCCTTTGGCGCTTGATGATATGCCGCGCTCCGCGCGGATGATATACACGCGCTTTGCGCGTGATCATATGCATCGCCTGCGGCGATGATCGAGGAAGAAATTCGCTTCGCGAATTTCAAATTGAATAAATTTGTTCTGTATTTTTCGCCGTAGGGCACGACCTGTGTGGCGCTTCGCGCAGTGAAATTCCGCACAAGCGCGGTGCAAGGATATAAAAAAGATTTCCGCCGAGGCGGAAATCTTCATTATTATATATTATTATTATAATCTGATCGTTCAATCGACCCTCAACAGCTCGGTCAAGGCTCTGCCCTGCGCCCGCGGCAATTCCACGCCGAGCAATGCGGCATATGTGGGTGCCTCGTCCACGATGCAGGCATCCGGCAGGTATGCCCCGTCCTTTATGTGAGGTCCGCGTGCGCAAAGCACCGGCTGCGGTCCTTTTTCCGGCATATAGCCGTGCGTGCCGTGCCCGAATTTAAAATCACTGACATCTATCGGTGCGGTCAACGCACCGCGGCAGCTGTCCGAGAAGGATGTATACCCGTCGCTCTCAAGGCAAAACGCAAAATCACCGTCCAGGTGCCACCGCTCGCGCGTCTCCTCGCGGGTCAGCACATCGGTAAAACCGTATATTCCCTCATCGCGCATGCGAATGAGATCGGCATACAGCCGCTCACGCATCTCGCTGTCACTCGGGTCGTTCAGATACACCAGCGACGACATGGCATTGGAGCGACAGCAAGCGCGCCAGGACTTTATCTTTCCGCGCTCGTCCGACTCAAGATATCCGAGCCGCCGCAACAGGATATTCGGCTTTAACACCCGCTTGATATCCCGCTGGCCGTGGTCGCTGACCAAAAAGAGATCGGTGTTATCAAGCTCGCCGATATCCTCAAGCGCCGCGCCGATATCCCCGATGGTGCGGTCGATATACTCAAGCTTTGCCTGCATCCAGTCGCCGAACACGCCTTTTTTGTGGCGGACGTCATCTATCGAACCGGTGTGAACAAAGGTCACCTCCGGGCGGAAGCGGCGAATGATATCGGTACAGCATTTGATCAGAAAATCGTCCACATACGGCTGAATGCAAAAGTTCTTGCGCCCGGTACGCTCGTACCCCGGAGGGAGCAGTCCCGCATTCGCCTCGACTATCTCAAGCACCTCGGGGGATGAACCCGCCGTCTCAAAGGAGGAGCGCAGTGTGTCCCCCGCAAAGGGCATCCAGTATTCGTCCACAAGATAGTCGATATCCGGGTGGCGGCCGGTGACAGGCCAAAAGATCGATGCCGTGGTGTAGCCCGCACGATGCGCCGCGGTGAAGATATCCTCCACCCTTATCACGTCAGAGAACCACTGCCAGCAGTCCTCTTTATCAAGTATCGTACCGGAATAATTGCTCACCACCCCGGTAAGCTCAGGGTAGCAGCCTGTTATCATTGAAACATGCGCGGGATAGGTCACCGTGGGGTATATCGATTTTGCACGCCCCACCGATGCGCCGCCGCCGAAATACTTTTTAAAATTCGGCAGTTCGCCGAGATACTTAAGATCCTCGCCCACCAGGGCATCTACCGAGTAGACGAGCAACCGTCTTTTCTTTTCGTTCATGATAGATGATACACCTCCCGATATATCGTTGCTTTTATCTTATTTTACCGTCTCGCGGCGCGAGTCAAGCTCGGCAAGATAATGCTCGCCCGCCACATCCGCAAGGGTATATTTCGGCACAAAGGTCTCGCCGGATATGCCGGCGACCTTAACGCTCGGATTGCGCAGCTCGTCAGGCAGATGGCTGACATCCGCCCAGCCGTCCACAAAAAATCTGCCGTCGTTGTAAACGCGCAGGGTCGTGACGGCGGTGTTTTCAAGCCGCACCATCTGCCAAACATCACGCACCGGCACGCCAAGCAGGCGCGTCATTATCAGCTGTGATGCCAGCATGTGGGAGACGATGGCAATATCATTGCCGCGCTCGGCGCGCAGGACGCGGCAAAAGGCATCAAACGCGCGGTCACGGACCTCAAAAAAGCTGTCGCCGCCCTCTATCTGCAGCTCGTCCGGGCGGTTGCCCCAAAGGTTCAGCTGACCCGGCCAGCGTGCCTCTATCTCATCCGGGCCCAGCCCCTCCCAGCTGCCACAGCAGATCTCGCGCAGGCCGGGGTCGATCATGATCGGTATATCCCGCCCGCCTCGCAGACCCTCGGCGGTCATTTTTGTGCGGATGTAGGGACTGGACCAGATGCGGTCGATCCTCACTCCCGCCATACCGCGCCCGAGCGCCTCCGCCTGCAGGACACCGCGCTCGCTCAGAGGCAGATCGGTACTGCCGACAAACGTGCCGCGACGGTTGCCGCTCGTCTCGCCGTGCCGTACCATATATATTTTAGTGTATTCTCTCATTTTTGCACTCCGGATTGCCGCAAAAGCCGTGCGGCAGGTGATCTTTTTTGTTTTCAGCGCACGCGGGGACGGAGGAAAGTACTCCCGCCCGGCGCTCGCTTACACTGCAGAGTATAGCACAAACCTACCCGACTGTCAAGTTTTTTCGCCGCCGAAAACAGGTTTTTTTGATGCTGATGATGCGCGAAGCGCGGTACATCACTCGGCGCGGAGCGCCAACACCGCCCCCAAAAAATTGATCGTCTCGATTTTCTTTACCAATGCGCACGGGCGGCAAAAATGTGCTATAATATTATCGGTTTAAATGCTTAAACGAATGAAAGCGAGGGATGACTATGGACACGCGCGACCGTGTGGCGATGCTGGCAGACGATTTTGCCTCCTGCACCGAGATCCTGACGGCAATAGGTGACGAAACGCGCCAGCACCTGATACTTGAGATGATGCGCTTTGGCAGGTGCAGCGGCGTGAGGGTATGCGAGATCACCGAGCGCACAAACCTCTCACGCCCCGCCGTTTCGCATCATTTGCAGATACTGAAAAAGGCAGGGCTGGTAAAGGTCCGCCGCGAGGGGACAAAAAACTATTACTATTTCGATCCCGAAATGAGCGCACTCGGGCATTTGATTTCTACTCTGCAGTGCGCCATGGAGATATCCCGCGCACTGCCCGACCGCAGTGGAGCGGACGAACAGAACATTTTTTAAATTATAACAGATCGACCGCGGGGCTGTCCGACGGTCAAATAAACGGAGGCAATAATGGAAATTTTAGAGCTTATGCAAAAAAGGCACAGCGTGCGTGCCTACAAAAGCACGCCCATAGAGGCGGAAAAACGCGCAACACTTGAGACACTCATCGCCGATATAAACCAAAAAGCAGGACTCCACATTCAGGCGATATGGGATGACGAGCGGTGCTTTGATTCATTCATGGCGCGGTACGGCAAGTTCTCAGGCGTGCAAAATTACATTGCGCTGGTGGGCAAAAAGTCGCCGAGCCTTGACGAAACACTGGGATATTACGGCGAGCAGATAGTCCTTACGGCGCAGGAGCTGGGACTTAACACCTGCTGGGTGGCAATGACCCACGGCAAGAGCCGCGCCGTGTGCGAAAAGGGCGAGCGTGCCGTGTGCCTGATAGCGCTCGGCTACGGTGCTACCGAGGGCGTGCCGCACAAGAGCCGACCGATAGGCGAGGTCTGCCGCCATGAGGGCGAGATGCCCGAGTGGTTTTGCCAAGGTGTGGAGGCCGCACTTTTGGCCCCCACGGCAATGAACCAGCAAAAGTTTTGCTTTGAGCTTACGCCGGACGGCAAAGTTCGCGCCACCTGCGGCAGCGGCTTTTATACAAAGCTTGACCTCGGCATTGTAAGATACCACTTTGAAAAGGTGACCGGGGTACGGACAGAGCACTGATCCGCACTCCCCGGCCCCCGGTAAACACCCGCCGTCCGCGCGGTCGGAGCCATAAAACAAAAGCATCCGTACAGAAATCTCTGTACGGATGCTTTTTTGTCCCGATGTTCCGCCTGCGACGGCGGAGCGGATCAGTAATCAAAGCTCTCCTTGTCAACATGAACGGTGGTCGTCAGCTTTTCGCCACGATACGGCCGTCTGATCTCAAGCATATTCAAAACGGTATAGCCCCGCGAGCGCAGAAATCGGATCATACCCTCGTTATTCGGATGAACAAAGTTATATACGGTCTCCTCTCCCATTGCGGCGGCAAGCTCCTCGGCTTTTTCAAAAAGCATGGTCGCGGCGCCCCTCCTCCTGTGATCCTCGCTGACAAAAAGATGCTCAACCCACAGGCAGGGCTCATCGATCCGACACACGATATAGCCTATCAGCGCGCCGTTATCCTCAACGGCGTATACCGGAAAGCCCGATGTCAAAAATTCAAGGATCTCCTCCCGCCCCGCCTCTGTGTTCGGCCGCGCATTTATGCCTTTATAGGACTTAAGCCGCACCCGAAACGCGGCCACCAAAGGGGCCACTCTGTCCGCATCACTTATATTGAGCTTTATCAGTTTCATCTGTTCCTCCCATGGTCGCGACCCATCTCGCTCCTTATTAAATAAAGTATATCAAAAAAATATGAAGAAATCAACCATCCGGATACTATATAAAGGCATAAAGGCCGCCCGAACAGAATGTTCGGGCGGCCTTTACCTCGTCACGTGAGACGAGGTACGTGACCACCGAGTTTTCGTTTTTCAGCACACCGCGCTCGGATAAGCGCTTGATGACGGTGTAGTTGGTGGTGGGCTTCCAGCCCAGTCGCTCGCGGCAGAGGTCAACGTGCTCGCCGCTCTTTATCGGCTCCCGCTCTCATAGGATAAGACAAAAACGATATTCGCTTTCAAAGACCTTTGGCGTTTCCATAATAGCCTTCTTCCAACTCTAATACATTAGAGTACACGTATGGTCTAACACATTAGAGCGGATCTGTCAAGTACCTTTGAGCGAATTATTTGATTTTTTCAAAAAGACCGCTACACAGCCCCGCACCGCGCCCGAAAAAGCCCACCGGGGGGTACATTAATCACGGCCGAGGAGGGTGCGCAGGCGGTCGAGGGCGGAGCGTTCGAGACGGCTGACGTAGGAGCGCGAGATGCCGAGCTTTTCCGCCACCTCACGCTGTGTCATGGCGCGGCCGCCGCCGATGCCGTAGCGCATCTTTATTATCTGCCGCTCCCGCTCCGGCAGTGCGGAGGCAACAAGGCCGCGCAGCCTCTCGGAGGACAGGCGCAGATCCAGCTCCCCTGCCATATCCTCCTCACAGCTGATCACATCGATATATGTCAGCGGGTTGCCCTCGCGGTCGTAATCGATCGCCTCATTGATAGACACCTCCGCCTGCTGCTTGCGATGCGAGCGAAAGAACATAAGTATCTCATTTTGAATACACCTTGCCGCGTAGGTGGCAAATTTTGCGCCCTTATTTACATCAAAGCTGTCGATGGCCTTGATGAGTCCGAGCGTGCCGACGGACACAAGGTCCTCCTGCATGTTACTTGAGGCGTAATACTTGCGCACGATATGCGAGACCAAGCGCAGATTGTGCAGTATCAGCCGCTCGCGTGCCTCCATGTCCCCTTGGGCGGCGCGCAAAAAGCAATCGCGCTCCTCGCCCGCGGTGAGCGGCGGCGGAAACGCCCGCGGCGAGCCGATGCCGAGCCACAGGTGCAAAAACTTTGAGAATATATTAATTAAATAGGTAAGCATATCCCCCTCCGATGCGCTTTTTGTTTAAGATTATGCCGCCCGCGCCCGCGATATGCCAAGCTCGGCGGAAGACCCGTTTTTGCGGCGATCATGCAACGATCTGCGGCACAAATATCAAGCCGCGAACATCTTTATCCCCGTAATATCTTGTATCATCTAAAACATAAAATAAGTCATCGAACGATCCCTCCGCCACGCTTGCGCGTGCGTCTCGCTGCGGCTCGGTCACGTTCGGGCTCTGACAGCCCACCGGGCTGTCAT
>CAYLLA010000051.1:0-9970 GCA_964384555.1 uncultured Ruminococcus sp.
ACCGCAGGTCGCCCCTACGGCGAAAAATACAGAACAAATTTATTCAATTTGAAATTCGCGTGGCGAATTTCTTCCTCGATCAGCGCGGAGCGCTGCATATAATCACGTGCCGCAGGCGCGTGCATCTCATCACGCGCAGCGTGTATGTGATCTCCGCACGCAGTGCGGAATTTCACTGCGCGGAGCACAAAAACCCGCTCGGGAGCGCATTCTCCCGAGCGGGGGTGTGGTTATATTTTAGTCAGCCAAGGTATACTCGACCGGCTGTGCTACGAACTGCGATACACCGACCTTGGAGGCGTTATCTCCGGTGATGTAGGAGGTCTTGCTGGCGCTGATGGTATTAAAGGTATTGTAAGTACCGAGGTAGTACTCCGCGCCGGCGCAGGTGGTAACAAGGATCTTAAGATCCGCGTTCCAGGTATAAACGGCGTTCGGCTTATCGGTCAGCTGGATGCCGGCCTTGCCTGCGGTGTACTCATAGATATCAAGATACTTTTTAGCATCGCCATCCTTAAAGTAGAGCCTGTAGCCGCCCTCAACAGCCTCAAGGTATACGCTTGTGGCCTTTTGGCGCTTATCGGTGGTGGCAAAGAAGTTGCCATTCATCTCGCCCGCGAAATAGAGGGTCTTGCCGAGGTTTGCCTGATCGAGTGCGAACAGGTATGCCTTATCGGCGGTGGGGGTCTCCATTACGTTCTTTTTAAGCTCGCAGAGCTTAACATTGGACATGTATGCGGGGAACTGGGAAACGCCGACCTTGGATGCGCTGTCGCCTGTGATATAGGATATCTTGCTGGCGCTGATGGTATCAAAGGTGTTGTAGGTGCCCAGATAGTACTCGGCATCGTTTTTGGAGTCCTGGCAGCCGCTGAGCGTGTAGGTGAAGTCCTTTACGGTCTCGTTCCAAGCCCATGTGCCGGTGGCGGCATCAACAAGGTGGATGCGGACCTTTTTGCTGTCATTTTCAAAGACCTCGATAAACTTCTCGCCTACCTTGAGCGTATAGCCCTCTCCGGACTTGGCAACGGTAACGAGTGCGGCCTTATCAAACTTATCGGATGTTACAAGATAGCCGCTGTCATTGACATCCCCTGCAAAATAGAGCTTTTTGCCGAGGTTGACCTGATCGAGGACAAAGTAGAAGCTGCCCTCTGCCGCCGCATCGATAGCGGTGACCTTATAATCAGCGGTCTTAACATTGCAAAGCTGAGCGACGAACTGAGACACACCGACCTTGGAGGCATTGTCCCCGGTGATGTAGGAGGTCTTGCTGGCGCTGATGGTGTTAAAGGTGTTGTATGTGCCGAGGTAGTACTCCGCGCCGGCGCAGGTGGTAACAAAGATCTTAAGATCTGCGTTCCAGGTGTAAACGGCGTTAGGCTTATCGGTCAGCTGAATGCCGGCCTTGCCTGCGGTGTACTCGTAGATGTCGATATACTTCTTGGCATCGCCATCCTTAAAGTAGAGTCTGTAGCCGCCCTCAACTGCCTCTGCAAACACATCGGCTGCCTTTGCGGCCTTATCGGAGGTGGCAAAGAAGTTACCACTCATCTCGCCGGTGAAGTACAGGGTCTTGCCGAGATTTGCCTGGTAAAGGGCAAACTTAAAGGCCTTATCTGTCACGACCTCGGAGATAGGCTCTGCAAGGTAAACATCGGAGGGAGCGGCATCAACGGCGATCTCAAACACCTTTGTATCGGTGACGGATCCGGATGTGATGGTAGCGGTGAGCTTAACGGTGGCATCGCTCTCCGGCAGAGTAACGGTCAGCTTGCCGTCGGCAACGACTGCGCATGCATTGTCGGAGGTCCATGTGATGGTGACCTGCTTGTAGCCCGCACCTGCGGCGGCAAGGTCATAGCTGCTGTTATCCGTCACGGCGGTGACAAAGGAGAGGTTATCCTTTTCAAAGGCCACCATGCCCGCATCGTCTCTTGCAGGCAGGCTTACATACTCAAATGCATTGCCGTCCACGGGTGTGAGGTAGAATGCACCGTCATACACGCAGATAACGCCGGTAACGTTGGCGATCCAGCCGAGATGCTCGGAGTGGCCGGTCTTGATGGTGTTCTGCTCGTCGGTGGTGGCGGGGCAAACGGAGGAGGATATCCTCAGGTATGTCTCCTTATCGCCGAGCTTGAATCTGTAGTAGCCGCTGGAGGTATCCTGTGTGGAGATCTCAACGCCCTTGAGGGTGACGAGCATGCCCTGCTGTGCAGTGATGGATGCATCCTTAAGGGAGGAGGCGGCGGTGAACTTTTCGGTAAAGTCGGCGGCAACGACCTCGGTCTTTGCGCCGTCATCAAGCACCTCGATGGCGCTCTCAATGATCTCGTATGTACCGCTGTAGGTATCACGCTTACCGGTGATGCGGATGGTCATGCCGACCTCAAGCTTATCATCGGTCACGGGGTCGGTGGTGAGGTTGTAGGCATAGTAGCCGCCGTCGCTATCCTGGAAGTAGAGACAGTTGGAGCTGTTGCCCTTGGATTTTGCAATAATGCCGGTGATGGTGCCCTTAACAACGACGTTTGCATCGTCCGCCGCGGCAACATACTCTGCCCAGCTGAACTCCTTAAATGCGGGGAGTGTGTAGTTCCACTCGATCTCGGAGGTCTTGCCGGCGGAATCCTTAATGGTAGCCTTAAGTGTGTACTTAACTTCCTCGTCGGTCTTTTCGTTAACATCAACGGTCACGGTGTTGCCGTCCTCGGAGGTGGTGATCTTTATCGCATCGGCAGAGCCGGATGTGACATTTGCAGTCCACTCAACGGTGAAGGTCTGATCGTCAACATTGAGCACCGCAAAGCGGGTGTAATCGGTAGCGGTGATCTCGCCCTTGTCCTTGTATACCGTGTAAAGGTACTCGCGGGCCTTGGCAAGAGGATCGGTATTGTCCTTTGCATCGTTGCAGGCGGAGAGTACCGCGCAGGTGCTGATGCAAAGAGCAAGCAGGATGATTAATGAAACTAACTTTTTCATTGTCTTCTCTTTATCCTTTCTTTTCGCACGATGAGCCGCGGCTCATCGGTGGGTACGGCAGGCCGTACAAATTTTGGGGCTTTCGCCTCAAGCGATGGTTATATCCTCGGCGGTGAATACCTTTATTTGATATTTGCCGTCGTAAAGATCTACTATGCCGCGCACATTTATCGTCTTATCCTTGTATGCATCGGCGGTGATGAGCTGCCCGTCGGCCCCCGTCAGCACTGCCGTGCGTACCGAGACCTTTGTGCCGTCCGCGGCGGTGCAGGTGAGGGTCATGGCTCCCTTTTGCGAGCTGGAATCCGAGGTGGTGGTGTACACGCTCTCAACGCGCAGGCCGTCCATCTTGACGGATGTTGCCAGCATCAGCTCGGCCGAGCGATATTCACGCTCCGCGCCGTCAGCCAAGGCAAGCTTTACCATGCCATCGGCAAAGTCGCGCGCGTCAATCTCGGCATACGCCGCCGAGTGACCCTCGCTTATCTTTTTGATATTCGACGGATCGTCCGGGCGCATCTGACGGTATGTAAGACCCGAGACCTGGTAGGTCCCGCCCGCCTCGTAATACTGCACAGAGCCGACGATGCGGGAGAGATTGCCCACTGCCAGCACGTCCAGACCGTCACCGGTAAGGCCGTAGCCGTAGTAAACGTAGATGCCGTAGTAGCGGCCGCTCTCCTCGTCATAGCTTTCGATATAAACGCCGGAGTTGCTGTTTTTGGTGATTATGCCCTCAAAAGCGACCTTAACGCCGTTATATTCTGCAATATTCGAGCGCAGCTCGCGCAGGGTAAGCTCAACCGCATCGCCGTAATAGAAGTCCGGGTCCTTGGTGCCGGAATAAAGGCGCAGCTTTTGTGCCTTTGCCTGTGCTATCGCCGCGGTGCAGGTCTCGCCGTATCGATTGTTTGCGGCGGAGGAGGCAAGTGCCAGACCCTCCTGCAACAGCTCGATGTTGAGATTGCGGTATGGTGCATCCTCGCTCTGGCGGTACCATACCCAAACAAGATATCTGCCGCCGGTGGAGTCAAGATCCCAGCCTGTCGTATCCGATTCAACGATGATGGAGGAGGCAGAGGAGAGGTGCTCCTTTGTAAAGCGAGAGGCCGCCTTGCCCCATTCCTCGATCTTGCCGGTGGATTCGGGTGTGTCAACGGCAAGATATCTTGCCTTGAGCACGCCGCTCTCGGAGACAGACGTGGGGACGTTAAAATGCGTGGTGTCGCCGTCAATATAGGCGTGGACCGTCACCTTTTGCTTTGCGGTGGCGGCGGAGGACGGATCAAAGCTCAGCGCGGCATAGTCGCGCACCTCGATCGGCGCCCCGCTCTCACTGCCATCCCCTGCCCCACCGCCCGACTTGCAGGCGGCGAGGAGGGAGACGACCATGATGACGGCGCACACCATCGCCATGAGCCTAAGATAGGTCGATCTTTTCATTTGTCTTCAGAATCTTTAGATTTAAGATTTTTTGAATATTCCAAATAGGATATCGATCCGAGAAGATCAATACTCGCACTCTTCGATAGCTTCCTCGAAGGCCTTTTTGATCTCGGTATCGACATCGGAGTCGGCAGAGATGGTCAGGCACTTGGAGAGCAGTGCGCCGACCTGGTCACGGGCGGTAGAGGAGCCGTTGAACGCAGGGGAGGTGTAGTATGCGCTTTCCTGCTCAAGGCAGACCTTGGCGCTGAGCGCGGAGATGTACTTACCGCCGTCGGCATTGGCAACAAAGGCCTTGTAGGTCTCGTTGTCGGCAACAGACTTGAGCACCGGCACGTATCCGGATGCCATGGAGAACTCTGCCTGGAACTCGACGGAGGTGGTGAGGTACTTAACGAACAGCCAAGAGGCTACGACCTCCTGCGGGTTGTCCTTTTTAAAGATGCAAACACTGGGGCCCTGGGAGATGACCTTTTTGTTATCGGTGCTTACCTGAGGGATGGTGGCGATTCCCACATCAAAGGGGTAGTTGCCGTTGGCATCGGCATCCGGACGCTGGTGGGTTGCACCTGCGGAGGAACCGATGGACATGTAGCTCTTTGTTCCCTCTGTTGCCTTAAAGAGGCCGGAGGTGTAGGAGCCGTAAAGTGTCTGGGTGGTGAGGTAGCCCTTCTGATACCAATCGCGGAACTGCTTTACAAATGCGCGGTTCTGCTCGTTATCAAAGAGGTAGTGGTCGCCGGTGGCGCTGGTGTAGGCAGAATCATACTGCTCGCACATGGTGATGAACCAGTTGGCCTCGGAGTCATAGCCGAGAGGAATGGATTCCGGCTCAAGCTCCTTGATCTTGGCGCAGACCGCCTCAAGCTCCTCCCAAGTGGTGGGAACGGTAAGGCCGTGCTGATCAAAGAAGGTCTTGTTGTAGTAGAGAACCTCGGTAGACTTGGAGAAAGGCATGGTGTACATAAGACCGTCACCAAACTGGCGGCCCTCCTCGTAGTAGGCCTCGATAAAGTCGGACTTTTGAGCCTCGGTAAGACCGAGCTGCTCGGTGCTGCCGTCGGCGCGGGTGACTGTCAGCTCGCTGTCGTTAAGGTTATCGAGAGTGGCAACAACGCCGGAAAGGTTGTAAAGAGCCACGTGGTCGGGGTAGCAGTAAGCAATGTTGGGCTGGCTCTTGGTGGTGATCTCGGTGGCGATCTGGCTTCTTACATCGTCATAGCCGCCGATCTTTTGGGAATCGATGTGGATGTTGGGGTAGAGCTTGTTGAACTCTGCGATGTAAAGGTCAAGGACGTCCGAAAGATTGGAGCCCATTGTGTGGTAGAATGTGATGGTAACATCGCTTCCATCATATCCACCCTCCGGAACCTCAAAGTTGGGGAGGGCCTTTTGCTGGCCACATGCCGGCATTGCTACGACCGCTGCAATCATAAGCACTGCCAAAATTAATGCCTGGATTCTTTTCATTTGATGATTTTCCTCCTAAAAATATATATATAGTATAACAGCTCACAGGGAACTGCTATAAACTATCGGGGTGGGCGGGGGCGCTTCGCGCAGTGATATTCCGCACTGCGTGCGGAGTGAAATTTTGCGGCTTGCGCCGCAAAGTGAAATGTTCCGCTGCGCGGAACGTGAAATGCACGCTCCGCGTGCGTTGCGGAAGAAATCCGCGGAGCGGATTTCAAATTGAATGAATTTTTGTAGCCGAAAACGAGGGATATAGATGTTCTAAATGTCTGTAGGCAAAAGAAACACATCTAGCCGTAGGGCGGGGGCTTGCTCCCGCCGCAACATGGAATGTCGCATTCGTTTACGGATACAGGCAAAAGAATGGAATCTTACCAAGGCTCCCTTGTGCAAAGGGAGCTGGCGCCGCGCGCCTGAGGGATTGTAAGATCTGATATTCTTCACGTCCATAGGCTAAAGTGCGGACTCTTGCCAAGCCTCCCTCCGAGAGGGAGGGGGACCGCAACGCGGTGGTGGGAGCCTGCGGAGCTAAAATAATATCTGCACTCGGTATAGAACAGCGCATTCTTTAGTGCCGCCATCCCTTCAGTCTCGGGCGAGCCGCGACAGCTCCGCTCGGAGGGAGCCTTAAGAAAGTCGCATCTTTCGCCTGTAGCCGCAAACGACCGCGATATCTCTTGTTGCCGGCAGATGCACGCGCGCCGAATTATCCCTTTATTCCGCTGCGGCTGACTCCCTGCATGATATACTTACGCAAAAACAGGAAGACCAAGAACAGCGGGAAGGAGACGAGCGCGACGGCGGCCATCTGCACGGGGTAGTTGACGTCACCGGTCGTATCGGTAAACGCACTGCGCAGGCCGTTGGTTATCATCTGGTGCGCCTCGTCATTTGCAACGAGTCGCGGCCACATGTAGGAGTTCCACGCGCCCATCATTTTAAGTATGGTAATGGATATCAGCGTGGGGAGTGAGAGCGGTATCATTACCTTCCAAAGGTATTTGATATCGCTGGTGCCGTCCACCTTTGCGGCAAGATACAGCTCGTTTGGTATCTGCAAAAAGTTTTGCCGCAGCAGATAGATATAAAACACGCTCACCAAAAAGGGCACGATAAGGACGGTAAACGTCTTTTTCCACCCGAAATTGGTAACTGTTATGTAGTTTGTGATGGTAAACAGCTCGCCCGGGATCATCATTGTAGCAAGCAGGGCAGAAAACATAAGATCCTTACCCTTAAACTCAAGCCGCGCAAATGCAAACGCGGAGAGAACGGTGATGATGAGCGAGAGGATGGTAGAAACTATACCGACATACGCGGTATTTAAAAACAGGCGGCCGAGGTTTGCCTCGGTAAACGCTTGGGCATAGTTAGAAAACAGCACTTGGCGCGGCCAAAACGTCGGCACGGCCTCCTTGTATTCCGAGAGCGACTTGAGCGATGAGTTGATCATCCAATAAAACGGAAAGAGCACCGCTATTGCCACCGCAATGAGGAACAGGTATGTGCAGGTCTTAACAAATATCTTGCCCGCCTTTTGCCCGGCGGAGATCCTTGCTATATTTCTTTCGTGCATTACGACAGAGCTTTTATCCGACATATCGCACCTCAATAATGAACTTTCTTCTTGCTGACCGCAAGGTTAACAAGAGTAACGGCCAAAATTATCACAAACAGGATAAGCGCCGCCGCGCTGGCGCGCCCCTCCTTGCCCTCCTCAAGGGCCTTATAGATAAAGCCGACCATGGTATTAAGTCTGCCCTCGGCATCGGGCGGACCCATATTTTCGCCGAATATACCAACGATGCTGGTGTATTCCTTAAAGCCGCCGATAAAGCCGGTGATAACGACATAGGCTATCATCGGGGAGAGGAGCGGCACGGTTATCTTTGCAAATATACGGCCGCGGGATGTACCGTCGATACGCGCGGCATCGTAATACTGGCGGTTGATGCTTTGCAGGCCGCCCAGCAGCACGAGTATCTTAAAGGGCAGGGCGTTCCACACGATATAGATGATCATAACGACCATATTGGCGGTCTTTGTGGAGCCTGCGTTGATCCAGTTTACGGGGTCACCGCCAAAGAACTGAATAACGTTATTAATAATACCCGCGGTAACGATTATCTCATTTTCCGTCCCAAAAAAGCTGCCGACGATGTTAAACATTGCGGCAAACACCATGCCGATGGCTATGGAGTTGGTAACATAGGGCAGAAAGAAGATAGTTTGCAGTATCTTTTGAAATCTCTTGATCGAGTTAAGACCCACCGCGATGAGCAGTGCCAGTATCGTTGAGATCGGCACGGTCGCCACGCAAAGGATCATGGTATTGCCAAGGCAATTTAAGAATCTCTTATACTGCACGACCTTTACAAAGTTGCCGATGCCGAATTTAAAGCTTACGCCGCCGACCGCCTCAAGGCCGCTGTAGCCCTCAAGAAAGGCCATGCGCACGGTATTTATTATCGGCCAAACGGTAAATATCAGCAAAAGGACGATGGCGGGGGAGAGATACAGCCACGCCTTATATTGATTTTTTCTTTCCATTTTCAGCCCCCAAAGCGAATTCTTTCTTCGGTTTCCTTATCGAAGATAAAGGTCTTGTGGGGTTTGAGCGAGAAGCGGACCACGCCCGCATCCTCATCCACGCGGTTCTCGGCGGCGATTATCGAGCGCACCACCGGAGTTTGCGCGGCGGGATGGCGTGAGACCACGCTCACGTCGCGTCCCATAACGTCAACACCTGTCAGCTCACAGCCAAACGGGCCGTTGGGATCAAGCACAAAGCCCTCGGGACGGATGGCGGCATATACCTCGCCTGCCGGCGCGCCGGGCACGGCCATAACGTCCTCATCGCCTATATAAAGGCGCTCGCCGATGACCTGACCCTCAAACACGTTGATGGGGGGAGTACCGAGGAACTTTGCAACAAACAGGTTGGCGGGGTCATCATACACATCCTGCGGCTTGCCGACCTGCTGGACCACGCCCTTTTTCATGACCACGATCATATCGGATATGCTCATGGCCTCCTCCTGGTCGTGCGTTACGAAAACGGTGGTTATCTTTGTCTCGCGCTGTATGCGGCGGATCTCCTCACGCGTTTGCAGGCGGAGTCTTGCATCAAGGTTTGAGAGCGGCTCGTCAAGCAACAAAACGCGCGGCATCTTTACAAGCGCGCGGGCAATGGCAACTCTCTGCTGCTGGCCGCCGGAAAGCTCACTGGGCTTACGCTCAAGCAGATCGTCTATCTGCACAAGTCTTGCGGCCTCAAGTGTGCGGTCAAGCATTTGATCCTTTGTAAGCTTATCCTCGCCCTTTAGATTCTGCAGCGGGAAGAGGATATTCTGCTTTACCGTCAGGTGCGGGTAAAGCGCGTAGTTTTGGAAGACGAGTCCGACACCGCGATTTTCCGGGGAAAGCTCGGTAACGTCATCCTCTCCAAAGAATATCTGACCTGCAGTGGGTGCCTGCAGACCGGAGATCATGTAAAGCGTGGTGCTTTTGCCGCACCCTGACGGGCCGAGAAGACCTATCAGCTTGCCGTCCGGTATCTCAATGTCAAAATTGTTGACGGCCACGACCTCCTCATTTGATTTTTTGTTTCTGCTCGGGAAAATCTTTGATACATTCCGTAAAACGATCTTCATACCTTTTTCCTTTCTTTAAGTCTCGGGTGAGCGAATGCGAACCCGAGCTTTATACCCCGATGGTGGAGAATATCGGATTTATAACTTTCTTAGTCAATTTAATTGAGTGCGGAACATTTAGTTTTTTATATCTCGGGTGAGCGAATGCGAACCCGAGCTTTATACCCCGATGGTGGAGAATATCAGATTTATAACTTTCTTTGTTAATTTAGTTGGGATTGGAACATTATCACCTATCAAATTTTGCTTTCTATCCGTCTATAGGCGAAATATTATCCTCTTGCCGTAGGGGCGACCTGTGGTCGCCCGCAACGACGGGTATCGCAATTGTCTACGGCTATAGGTAAAAGAACGGACTCTTGCCAAGCCTTCTCCAGTGGGAGAAGGTGTCAGCCGCAGGCTGACGGATGAGG
>CAYLLA010000052.1:0-9792 GCA_964384555.1 uncultured Ruminococcus sp.
ATTTAGCTGAGTGTTGAGGACTTTGGGGTGTAGGTATCATCAAGTTACATATGTGATGATCAGCGACCCCACCCTCGGGTACGGAATCTTTATCGAGAATATGCTTGCGGCAAATAAATGAGCGCGACCGGGGATCCCCCTCGTGGCACTTGCCACGGAGCACGCGGAAGCCGATACGGCTCCCGCAAAAGCCGAAAGATCGCATTTTTCGGTGATCATGGCCGTTTTTTATGAAGATCTATGATGAATCGCTTTTTGCAGTCATCCTTGAGCCGCAGATCGGCCGTATCGCCGCGCAATTTTTGCTTGACTTTTCCCCACACGTGTGTTATAATAATTCGGATGGCAGCTCGCGGGCGTATCCCGCGGGCTGTTTTAATTTTTTTATGCCGCTCTGCGGCGGATAGGAGAAACCATGAAAAAAATAATATCGCTGATGTTGGCGATACTGCTGATCGCGGCGGCTCTCGTGGCCTGCGATGAGGCAAAGGAGCCGTCCGACTCCTCGGCGGAGACCACAAACGCCCCCGCGGTCATCGATGATACCACCGATGCCCCCCAAACGAGCGATGAGCCGAGCGAGAGTACATCCCCCGATACAGTAATACCCGAAACGACAGAGCCTGTCACCGAGCCTGTAACAGAACCGATCACAGAACCGGTCACAGAGCCTGTTACCGAGCCTGAGACCACCGCGCCCGAGACCGAGCCGCCGCACGTACACAGCTACGGCGAGTGGGAGGTGACCCGGGCTGTCACCTGCACCGAATTCGGCGAGCGCGTGCGCCGTTGCAGCTGCGGCGAGACCCTGCGCGAGGATATCCTCCCCGAGGGACACAAATATGTTGACGGCATCTGCTCCGTTTGCGGCGAGAACGATGGCAGCGTGCCCACACTGCGCCTGCTTGAGGACCTTGAGTTTGACAACGTGCTGTATTCCACCCCCAATATGATCGTTTTCAGCAAGGACGACCTGTATTACATCGCAAACCGCAGCGGTGAGGTCGTCTCGCGCGGTTACGACGGCGCCAAGTGCGTGTCGCAGGATGAGTATGTCGTTATGTACGAGACCCTCATGGTGAGCGTGAACGATATCGATGACGAAGAATTCGTTGGCCTTCATGAGACCATCACACTGCTTGCCTGCTACGTGCTTGACAATAACGGTCGGGAGCTGTTTTCCACCAGATACACCTCCACGGTGCGGGACATGGGCACCTCCACCTATGAGGGCGAATACATAGCCTCCTGCAGCGAGGGGCGCATCATCACCTACACACCCGATACATATCATTTTCCCGCCGCTTTCAGCCCCCTGACGGTAAATATATACGATATGAGCGGCACAAAGCTTGCTACCTTTGATAATGTGGTATCCGTCGGCACGCTGATAGATGGCGAGCTTTTGATGCTTACTACCGGCTCGGGCGACACCAATATGATGATCACAAACTCAAACGGCCGTGTCATGCGCACGGGCACGCTTGGTTATCTCTACTTTTTCCCAAACAACTACTGGACCACCAACGGATTTATAGGCGGCTACGCCATGGTCACCGATGATACGGAGTTCAATAATTCATATATTACCACGCTGATAGACGAAAGCCTTAAATTCACAATGACCATACGCTCCGAATATCTTTATGCCCCCACACACCACGGCCCGTATGTAGCATCAAGGATAGTGGAAAACGGCGTTGTGTCCGATAAATACTATCTTGTTGACCTTGTGCGTTGCGAGACCGATGGCGATGGGTATTGCATCCCCACCATCGATGCGGCAAAGTCAAAGGAGGGCTTTGACTCTATCAACATCGAGAGCTACTTCAACCAAAAAAGCTCCTACGCGCTCGTCTCGCGCGACGGCAAATGGGGATTTATGTCCCTCAAGGACGGCAGCGTGCATATGTTTGACGATGCGGGTTACTTCTTTGGGGATCTCGCCATAGTGATCAAGGACGGCGCGGCGTATATCGTAAACGAGGATCTGGAGCAGATCTCCGAGCCCATCGAGGGCGCCACAGGCGTTTCCACACTTGGCTACGGCGTCTATCGCATCACCAAGGACGGCAGAAAATATATCGCTGTGTATGATCAAAACAGTTAAATAAAGCATTTTCGGGTCGCCGCGAGAGAGCTCGCGGTGACCCTGTTGTGTTAGGAAGAGATCCGCTACGCGAATTTCAAATTAATGTATTCCTGTCGCCGAAACGACGGATATCGCGGTTGTTTACGGCTGTAGGCTCACCTACAGCCATTTAAAGACATGATTTTACAGGTGATAATGTTCCGCACCCAACTGAATTGACAAAGAAAGATACGGATCTGATCTTCTCCGCCATCGGGGTGTGAAGTTCAGATAACGCAATAGCGCCACCCGAGATCTGAAAAACTGAATGTTCCGATCCCAACTGAATTGACAATGAAAGTTACGGATCTGATCTTCTCTGCCATCGGGGTGTGAAGCTCGGGCTCGCGTTCGCTCACCCGAGATCTGAAAAACTGAATGTTCCGCACCCAACTGAATTGACAAGGAAAGATACGGATCCGATCTTCTCCGCCATCGGGGTGTGAAGCTCGGGCTCGCATTCGCTCACCCGAGCACCAAAAAGCCTTGACAAAGCGGGGGTTTTGTATTATAATTATGTTGAATAAAATTGCCCCATTACGGAGGATCAAAATGGAAAAGACAAAGCTTTCAGAGCTTAAACAGCATGCGGCGAACGTGCGTCTCGGCGTGCTCGCCTCAACGCACGCGGCGGCTTCCGGCCATCCGGGCGGATCGCTCTCGGTCGCGGATATTCTTACATATCTTTATTTTGAAGAGATGAACATCGATCCCGGCAACCCTCATGCCGCGGGTCGTGACAGACTGGTGCTTTCAAAGGGTCACACCGCCCCCGCGCTCTACTCGGTGCTTGCCGAGCGCGGCTACTTCCCCGCCGAGGATCTTATCACCCTGCGCCGTGTGGATTCCTATCTCCAGGGTCACCCGGATATGAAGGGCACCCCCGGCGTTGACATGACCACAGGCTCGCTGGGTCTTGGCGTTTCCGCCGCCTGCGGCATGGCGCTTGCCGCAAAGCTTGATAAAAACAACAGCCGTACCTATGCCATCGTCGGCGACGGCGAGAGCGAAGAGGGTCAGGTCTGGGAGGCCGCCATGTTTGCCGCTCACTACAAGCTTGATAACCTTTGCTTTGTGCTTGACCTTAACGGACTGCAGATAGACGGCCGCATCAGCGAGGTCATGGATCCCACTCCGCACGATAAAAAGTTTGAGGCGTTCGGCTTTAACGTAGTCGAGGCCGATGCGCATGATTTTGAATCGCTTGAGGCCGCATTCCGCGCCGCACGCGAGTGCCATGGCAAGCCCACGGCCATCATTGCCCACTCGGTAAAGGGCAAGGGCGTCTCCTTTATGGAGGATCAGGTCGGATGGCACGGCAAAGCGCCGAGCGATGCCGAATACGAAGCGGCCAAGGCTGAGATCCTTGCCGCCGCACAGCAATAAGTTGGAGGCACAAAAATGGCTGAATTGATCAAAATGACCGAAAAGACCGAAAAGATCGCCACCCGCGAGGCCTACGGCAACGCGCTTGCCGAATTTGGCGATAAATATGATTTTGTAGTTCTTGATGCCGACCTTGCCGCCGCCACCAAGACCGGTGTGTTTAAAAAGAAATTCCCGGATCGCTTTTTTGACTGCGGTATTGCCGAGGGCAATATGATGACGGTTGCCGCCGGCCTTGCCGCCGCGGGCAAGATCCCGTTTGCATCCACCTTTGCAATGTTTGCCGCAGGCCGCGCCTTTGAGCAGATCAGAAACTCAATAGCCTATCCCCACCTTAACGTAAAGATAGGCGCAACGCACGCCGGCATCACCGTTGGTGAGGACGGCGCCACCCACCAGTGCCTTGAGGATATCGGCACCATGCGTACCATCCCCGGCATGGCTATAGTCAACCCCGCCGATGCCACCGAGGCTCGCGCCGCCGTTGAATGGGCCATAAATTACGAGGGCCCTGTCTATCTCCGCTTTGGCAGACTGGCCGTCCCCGTGCTGTTTGACAGCGAGAGCTACAAGTTTGAGTTTGGCAAAAATCTTATGCTGCGTGACGGCCGCGATGTGACCATCATGGCAACCGGCATCATGGTAGATATGGCACTTGAGGCCGCCCGCTTGCTGGAGGGCGAGGGCATTTCCGCACGCGTTGTCAACGTGCACACCATAAAGCCGCTGGATAAGGAGAATATTGCCGAGAACCTGGCCGCTACCGGCGCTATCGTTACCGCCGAGGAGCATAATGTAATCGGTGGACTCGGCTCTGCCGTCAGCGAGGCGGTGGGCGAGCTGGGCGGTGCACCCGTGCTCCGCGTGGGAGTTGAGGATCGCTTCGGTCGCTCCGGCAAGGTCCCTGCCCTGCTTGAGATGTACGGCCTCACCCCGCAAAATATTGCCGAAAAGGCACGCGCTGCAGTAGCGCTTAAGAAATAATCAAATATTACGCCCCGGGTCGCTTTTGGGTAAAACCGCAAGCGATTCGGGGCTTTGCGCTCCGTTGACCGCACCCTTGGCGGCACGCACGCAAAAAAGGAGGAAAAAATGGCTGTTATAACTATAATCGGCGCCGGTATGATGGGCTCGGCGCTGGCCTTCCCCGCACGCGAGAACGGTCACGAGGTGCGGCTGGTCGGCACACCGCTTGATGACGAGGTGATACGCGCCGTCCGCCGCGACGGACGTCACCCCAAGCTCCCCAAAAGCTTCCCGCAGGGAGTTGTCGCCTACTTTACGGCCGAGACCGAGCGCGCGCTTGAGGGCGCGGATCTGGTGATATGCGGCGTTTCAAGCTTTGGCGTTGAGTGGTTCGGGCGGGAGATACTCCCGATATTGCCGGATGGCATCCCGGTGCTCAGCGTAACAAAAGGACTTTGGGACGCACCGGACGGCAGGTTGCTTACATATCTTGATGTTTGGCAGCAGCTGCTGGATGAGTCGGGCAAGCAGCTAAGCCTTAACGCCATTGGCGGTCCGTGTACCAGCTACGAGCTGGTGCAGGGCGACCACACCGAGGTCGTATTTTGCGGTCGCGATCCCGAGAAACTGCGCTATCTGCGCGGGCTGATGGCAACAGGGACTTATCACGTCGGCATCAGCACCGATGTTTGCGGCATTGAGAGCGCAGTCGCGCTTAAAAACGGCTACGCGCTGGCCGTTGCGCTGACGATAGGACTGAACCAGCGCAACTTTGGCATTGACAGCGAGCTGCATTTTAACTCGCAGGCGGCGGTGTTCGGTCAGGCGGTAAGCGAGATGGCTCTGCTTTTGCAGCACCAGGGCGCGGGGGATATCAAAAATCTCTGCGTTGGCGCGGGAGATCTGTATGTAACGGTCTACGGCGGGCGCACAAGGCAGATAGGCATACTGCTCGGCTGCGGGCTGGATATCGATGCCGCACGCGCCGAGCTGAGCGGGGTCACGCTTGAATCATTGGTCGTGGCGGAAAGGGTCGCCCGCGCCGTGCGCATCTGCGCCGCCCGCGGCGAGATAGATGCAAAAAAGCTCCCGCTTTTGATGCACGTGGACAATATAATCACCAAAAAAGCCCCGGTCGATATCCCGTGGGACAGCTTTTGCCTTGGGGAGATGTGATCTCCCGCAAACGAGCCCCATGGACGTGTGATCCCAAAGTGCAATAAAAGTCCAAAAAAACGCTATTAATGTCTTGAAAATGCGCATTAATTGTCTTATAATATAATTAAGCGGTATTAGAGGTGCCCGCCGGGAGCTGTGTTTCCGGGCGGCCTTGGATACCAATGACCACAAGACACTACCCAACCTAACAAAACCAATGAAAGGAAGCTTTCGTAAATGCGAAAGTCAGGGTCTTAAAAAATGTCACTTCCGGTTGCAATTCAAGTTTATTCCGTCCGTAACGAAGCGGCCGCCGATCTGCGCGGCACGCTGCAAAAGATCCGCGATATGGGCTACGACGGCGTTGAGTTTGCCGGCCTTTACGGTCACAGCGCCGCGGATGTCAAGGCTATGTGCGCCGAGATCGGCCTCACACCCATCTCCGCCCACGTACCTTACGTTGATATGCTCAAGGATCCCTGCGGAGTACTCTCCCAGTACGCCGAGGTCGGCTGCAAGTACGTGGCCGTGCCCTACCTCACCGAGATCCACCGCCCCGGCACTCCCAACTTTGAGTTTGTTGTGGAATTCATCTCCATCATCTCAAAGGCCGCCAAAAAGCTGGGCATTCAGATGCTCTACCACAACCACGATTTTGAATTTTTAAAGATAGACGGCAAATACGCGCTGGACATTCTTTACGATACCGTGCCCGCCGACCTGCTTGCCACCGAGCTTGACACCTGCTGGGTGAACGTTGGAGGCGAGGATCCCGCCGCGTACATCAAAAAATACACCGGCCGCGCGCCTGTTGTTCACCTCAAGGACTTCTTTGGCGAGAAGAGCGACGATATGTACGAGCTCATCGGCATTGAGAACGCCGCGCCCCGCCGTCCCTCCGGCTTTGAGTTCCGCCCTCTCGGCGCGGGACTGCAAAACTTCCCCGCCATCATCAAGGCGGCAGAGGAAGCCGGCAGCGAGTGGCTCATAGTTGAGCAGGATAAAGAATCCATGGGTCTCAGCCCGATGGAGTGCGCCGCCAAGAGCCGCGAATATTTGAGATCTATCGGCGTTTGATCACGCGCCGCACATTATATTAAATTGGAGGATTTTACAATGGCAGACAAATCAATGGACGGTCTTAACACGTTCACCGCGCAGACCACAGAAACTGTTGACACCACACGCAAGATGCGCGTTGGTATTATCGGATGCGGCTGGATAGCCGGCTCGCACATGAAGGCATACCTCGCCCAGCCCGATGTTGAGATCGTGGCAGGTGCGGATCTTGTACCCGGCAAGGCCGAGGCCTTCTTTAAAAAATACGGCGTTGAGGGCGCCAAGACCCACTACGCATCCCACAAGGAAATGATAGATGACGAGTCACTGCAGCTTGATGCGGTCTCCATCTGCACCTACAACCGTCAGCATGCCGAGCCGGCCATCTACGCGCTCGACCACGGCGTAAACGTACTGCTTGAAAAGCCCTTTACCGTAACTCTTGACGAGGCTATTGAGGTCATGAAGGCCGAAAAGCGCAGCGGCAAGGTGCTCTCCATAGGCTTCCAGCCCAGACTTGATGCAAATATGCAGATGATCAAAAAGATCGTTCAGTCCGGCGAGCTTGGTAAGATCTACTACATTCAGACAGGCGGCGGCCGCCGTCGCGGCATCCCCACCCCCTACGGCACATCCTTTATCGCTGACGAAACTGCCGGTATCGGCGCACTTGGCGACATCGGTTGCTACTCGCTCGATATGGTGCTCAACGCCATCGGCTATCCCAAGCCCCTGACGGTCACAGGCTACAAGTCTGCCTTCTTCGGCCAGGATCCCAACTACTGCGGCTACCGCGCCGATAAGCGCGCCGAGTACGCAAAGGCCTTCCAGGTAGATGACTTCGCCGCCGCGTTCATTCGTCTTGAGGGCGGTATCGTGCTTGACTTCCGTATCGCGTGGGCCATGAATATGGATACCCCCGGTGATACCATCATCCTCGGCACCAAGGGCGGTCTTCGCATCCCCTCCACCGAGTGCTGGAACGGCACCGTCGGCGGCCCGATGAAGGTATACCACGAGGTCTGCGGTCAGCAGGTCGAGACCGAGATACCGATCATTACAATGAAGAAGGGTCTGTTCGATCTTAAGATCCGTACATTCCTTGATGCATGCAAAAACGGCACACCCGCGCCCGTGCCCTCAAGCCAGATCATCTACAACCAGGCCATCATCGATGGTATCGCCCGTTCCGCCGAGTGCGGCCACGAGGTCGAGATCAACGTTCCCGAGGTCTGATAGATACAAAATAGGATCAAAAATTGCCCGCCCCGGCTCGAATGAGCCGGGGCGGGCGTGCTATATGATCATTTTCCTACGCAGAATTTGGAGAAGATGCCGTCAACTATCTCGGCGCAGATGCCGCGGCCGTCCACCTCGCGCAGGGCGGCGAGTGCCTCCTCAAGATCCACGCCGGCGATATCCGGGGAGAAGCCGTCGGCAATTACCGCCGCGGCATCGTCAAGCGCGGCGGCAGCGCGGTCAAGGGACGCGCGCTGTCTTTCGTTTTGCACGATGGCATCCGTCTCAAAGGACACGGCGGGGTCGATGTAAAGCCCGCCAATGGCCCCGGCAAGCTCGTCCATACCGCTACCGTCGGCGGCGCTGATCGATGCGCGGACCGCAAAGCGCTCCCACAGCTCAAGGGCGGCGGGGGCGGCACCACACACACCGTCGGTGATATCCGCCTTGGTCATCACCGCTACAACATGGCCGAACTCGCGCGCGGCAAGCTCGGCGGCAAGCCCCTGCTCGTCCGCATTCGGCTCGCGCGAGCCGTCTATTACAAAAAGCACCAGCTCGCTCCCCGCTATGCGGTCACGGGCGCGGTCAATGCCCACGCGCTCGGCCTCGTCACGACCCTCGCGGATGCCCGCGGTATCCGAAAGCCGCAGTGTCAGCCCGCCAAAGGAGACTGTCTCGGTCAAAATATCCCGCGTCGTGCCCGCCTCGGCGGTCACAATGGCCAGCTCCTCGCCGGCTATCCGATTATAAAGCGTGCTTTTGCCCGCGTTGGTGCGTCCGCAAATGACGGTGGGAATGCCCTCGGCTATCGCCCGCCCTGTTCTGTATGTCGCAAGCAGTGCACCAAGCTTTTGGCGGGTAGCACAGAGCCGCGCCGCGATCTCGGGGACGCCGATCTCGCCCAGATCCTCGTCCGGGAAATCGATGCGGGCGTAGATATCCGAAAGCACGGCCGATATCTCGTCGCTGATCTCGGCGGCGGCGACCGAAAGCCTGCCCATCATTCCGCCGTGCGCCATGCGCATCTGCGCATCGGTGCGAGCCTCAAGCAGCATGCCGAGCGCCTCGGCCTCCGGCAGGGTCAGCTTGCCCGCGGCATAGGCGCGGCGGGTGAATTCGCCCGGCTCGGCCTGTCGCGCACCGGCGTTTATCGCTGCGGCAAGCACCGCCGCGGTCACCAGCACGCCGCCGTGACAGGAGATCTCGGCGGTGTCCTCGCCGGTAAAGGAGCGCGGCGCACGAAAGATCACGCAAAGGCCGCTGTCCAGCGTGCGGCCGTCCCGCGGGTCGCGGATGTCGCCGAATATCGCGCGGCGTTCCTCGGCCACCGAGGGCGCTTTTTTATTTTTGGGGATAAATATCCTGTCGGCTATGGCTGTGGCATCCGGTCCGCTAATGCGGATCAGCGCCACACCGCCCTTGCCGCGCGGCGTGGATATCGCCGCGATAGTATCAAATGACATTGTGGCTCCTTGATCGTTACCCGCCGCGGCGTTTTTCACGCGGCGGGGGTGAATATTAAAAGATATGTGGGCGAGTAAGAAAACGCAATGCGGGAGCAGAAACGTGGCGCCTGAGGGATCGTAAGCGCTTGCTTTCTGCATGGCTATAAGTTAAAGCTCAAACTCTCGCCAAGCCTTCTCCAGTGGGGGAAGAGACTCGTCCCGCTTAGCGGGTCGAGTCGTCAAAAACGACTCGGCGAGTGAGACTCGCCGTTTTGCAAGCAAAAACGTCGTTTTTGCAGATTAATTGTGATTTGTGACGGATGAGGTGGGCTATGCACTATGAACGTGCTGTCTATATTAGGAGCACACTCGATGTGGGAGCTGTCGCGGCTTGACCGCGACTGA
>CAYLLA010000053.1:0-9617 GCA_964384555.1 uncultured Ruminococcus sp.
AGTTCTGCCAAAACTGCGGCGCAAAGAAGCCCGCGGGTGTTCCCCAATATCGTTGTGATAAGTGCGGTTGGGAGCCGGAAGATCCCAAAAATCCGCCAAAGTTCTGCCCCGAGTGCGGCGACCGCTTTGACGATTCCGATATTAAATAAAACAACCCCAAAAAATAAAATCATGGCTGTCCCGCATCGGCGGGACAGCCATGATTTGTATGTCAGATGAAAAACTTAAAATTCGCGGCTAAAGCGTATCGCCTTGCCTATAACAAGGCTCAAAAAGCGGTCAAGTCCCAAGGGCTCATACACGGCGTGCGTGTTTTTGCCCGGCTTTGACTTGGTGGTAAGCTCAAAGGTCAGGATATCGCGATAGTCTGCGCGGCGCAGGCGCTCGGCAATGCCGTGCCAATCTGCCCGGCCGTCATAGGGCATCAGGTGCGCATCGTCATGCCATGTCATCACGGCGGGATCGGTCATGCCAAGGTTATCGTTAAGATGCGTGGCTATAAGCTTTTTGCCAAACAAAAGCGGCACGTCTTGGCTGTAGTTATAGCACATCTCGTGGCCTGTATCCCAGCAGTAACCAACTGCGGGGGAGGAATCAAAGGCATCTATCAGCGCATGCAGGTATTCTATCCCCTCAAGGTTTTCAAAGGCTATCTTTGTGCCAACGCGCTCGGCTTCGCGAACGAGCTTGCCAAAGCGCTCAAGCCCCAAGTCCCCGGGCGTGTGCTTATCCATGCCAACTATCGGGTGGACGATCATTATCGGCACATCATTTTCGGCACAGGCGTGCAGACAATCTGTCAGCGTGGCAAGAAAATCATCCCCCTCTTGCCCCTCCTCCCAAAGCGCGGCGGCCTTGTTAAAGGGTGCGTGGATAGACTGATATATCAGCCCCGCGCGGCGAATAAAGGCGGCGCGCTCGGCAACGTTTACTGTGGCGTTCCAGCCTGTAAAGCAGGCATCAAAGCCGGCGCGGGCGGTCGCCGTCACGCCCTCCTCAAAGGATTCGCCAAAGCCGAGGCCTATGTTTATTCCAAATTTAAAATCATTGTGCATGAAATACCTCCCGTGCGGGCGGCGCGGCCCGCAAAATGTTTGTATCATCAATGTATCGTAATTCTTTGGCAACCGCGAAAGAGCGGATCACCTGCATATATTTTAACACTAAATCGGCGGCAGGTCAATAGGCGGGCGCCATCATTCGGGCAAACGGCGCAAAAAAATGCGCGCGGTGGTTGACTTCCGCTCGAATATATGCTAAAATTAAACTGGAAAGATACTATCATCGCCGCGCAGTGTATGCTTTGCGGTCGCGGCGAGATGCTTGACCTATCACGGCCGTCGCAGGGCGGCAGATCGGAGAAGATAAAATGAAATGTCAAAATTGCGGCAATGAATGCCCCGCCGGTGTGCGCTTTTGTACCGAGTGCGGCGCAAAGCTTACCGATGATGCGGCATCCCCCGCGAGCGTACCGAAACCCTGCGCGGATAACGGTCGGGAACGCCCCGATACGAGCGCAAAAAAAATCGCGCCGCGCGGCGGAGACAGTCGGCGCGCAGGGCGGCGTGCGCTCTTTTGGTATCAATATAAAAAATATTTTGTGCTTGGCGGCGTGGTGCTGGCGGTGATCCTGCTGGCGGTAGTGGCCGCGTGCGTTGTCTCCTCAATAAAAAACAGCTCGGGATACAACAAGACTACCGAGACCTATTACACCTCCTCCGGCACCGATGGTCGCCTTTACGACTCGCACGGCAGATACTACGACCTTGGCGAATATGATATCGGCAGCTATGAGCTTGTCTCATCCCTTGACGGCAGTGTGGCGGCGATACTCGGCAAGACCGCATCCATCGACAGCACAGGCTCGCTTTTGCTGATAAACGACTCGCGGCTGACAAAGATCGCCGATGGTGTCTACGATATGGCTATCTCGGATAACGGCGCGTCGGTCGCCTACGCTGTGGCGGGGGAGGAGACCGGTACGCTTTATATCTATAACGTGAAAAAGCAAACGACCGATTATGTGGACGGCGGCATATTGTATCTGCCTGTCTCCGCTGGATCGTCTGGACCGTTTAGGGGCATGTTCGTACTGTCGCCGGACGGTCGCAGCATTGCCTACACTCGCCGTGCAAACGGCTACGTACGCGCCTATGTTTCGGTAAAGGGGAGCGAGCCTGTGCACATCTCGGCGGATTCCTATCCCGTTGCGCTCTCAAACGGCGGCAAATATATTTACTTTATTAAGCAGAACATCTCTATGTCCGATTATAACTACAAGCTTTCGGTGGCGGTGGGGGATGATATCAGGCACCTTTCCACCGATGCCGCAAAGCTTGGCGAGGGTCTGATCTTTAATTCCGACCGCTCGGAGGTCATCTTTTGCGATGACGGCATTACCTACATCAGCCGCCGCGGCGGTGAGCGCACAAGGATAATGTCCGGCGGGATAGACGGTATCGTCGTTCCTGCGGACGGTGCGGCAAGGCGAGAGCGCTTTCCGTTTATCGGTGTTCGGGCAGATATATACGCGCGGCGTGCATTGGGGGGCAGTGCATTCGTCTCAAACGGCGGGCTTTATTATCTTGACGGTGCGTGCGAAATATCCGTCATCACCTCAAATTACGGCGGCGCGTGCATCGCTCCAAACGGACGGTCTGTCTATTATATCGATACATCCGTAGGCGCTGACAGCTACAGCGGCGCGGTGTATTATCTTGAGGATATCTCCAAAAACGGCTCAAAGCAGCTGGTGGCGGGCACGATGGAGGCGGGCAGGATACTTGCCGCCCGAGATATGCGCGGGGTCTACCTCTTGGATATCGATGATACGCTTTGGTATGTTACCAAAAACGGCAAAACGCAAAAGCGTATTTGCGAGGAAGTGGTCACTTTGGCAGTGGACGGCGCGGGCGGCGGCGTTTACTTCACCTCGGCCATCGAGGAGGAGGGCACCCTTTGGTATGCTCGCCGCACCGGCAAAAAGCAGTCGGCGGCAGTGGCGGATCTTGTATACGTCAGCGATGGCGGCATGTTTGGCGGCGCGGTGTTCTTTACACTGGTCGATCATGCCGAGTCGGGCAATTATTTTTCGGTCTGCCGTGTGCGTTCCGGTAAGAAATACGATGTTATGACCAAATATGCGGGCGACTGAATCAAAAGAGCAAAATAAAATAATTTTAAAATCCGTCGTATCACCATCGCACCATCTCCACATTTGCGCAGTATAATCATATCAGTACAGATCGGCGCTCGGCCGCGCTCCGCAGACGAGCCGCAAAATGCAGAAAGGTACGCATCAACACCATGAATATAGCATTTCTTTTGACACCTAAAAGTCAGACCGTTTACATATACGAGGATTGCACATTCCGCCAGGCACTTGAAAAGCTGCGGCATCACGGCTACACCGCCGTGCCGGTGGTAACGCGTGATGGCGGATATGCCGGTACGCTCAGTGAGGGTGACTTTCTTTGGAGCATGCTTGAGATGGGCGGCGCATCCTTGGCGGACTGCGAGGGACTGCATGTATCCGATATCATAAAAAAGCGGGGTCAAAACCCGGCGGTGCATATCACCGCCAATGCAAGCGAGCTTCAGGAACGCGCACTTGAGCATAATTTTGTCCCGGTGGTGGATGACCGCGGCTCGTTTATGGGGATAGTTACCCGCCGCGCGATCATTGAGGCGTTTATAAAAGAAGAACGGTGAGCGGGTGCGACCCAAAACAAAAATGACAGCGGAGGACGGAAAAATGAGCGAAGGTGGCAAAAAGAGCGCGGGCTTTACGGCGGTCTGTATATCAATACCCGTGCTGGCCGTGCTTTTGGTGCTGGCTATCATCATCTATCCCTCGGTCATGGCAAAGCATGAGCGGAGCGAGATAGTGCGGGGACTATATGCCGCGGCGGAGGCGGAGGACGTCAGCTGCCTTGTTACCGCCATGGGCGACTTTGGTCTTGGAGTTGGTGACGAGGGGGAAAGCTTTACCGAGGGCGAGGCGGCGGCGCAGTACGCGCGCGAGCTTGCGGATCTCCTTGCGGCGGCGGATTACGACGGCCGAAGTGACGAGCAGATGGGCAGCTTTGATACCCGCATTCGCATTGAGGGCGGCGGTGACAGCATCACGCTGTACAGGACAGCCGACGTGATATATTTCATGCGCGGGATAACGAGGTTTGATTTTAAGATATCCGAATAAGTCTTTTTATAAAAATATCGGGCGGGACATGCATGTCCCGCCCGTTCATTTCGTTTTTATATCTGTATTCTGGTAAACTCCACGCCAAGGCGGGTGAGCATCGCGCTCTCGCGGTCATGGCAGGTAAACAGCAGGCACTGCCCGCCATCGTCTGCTGTTTCGCGGCGGGAGGCGAGGGCAAGGAGCAGACGCTCGGTGCGCTCATCATCCATCATGGCCAGTGATTCATCCAGCATCAGCGGCGGAGCGGAGTGCGGAAATAGCAGTCCAACCAGAGCCGAGCGCAGTGCAAAATACGCGCCGTCTCGTGTGCCGACACTGAGGGACGGCAGCCCCTTTGTGCCGTATTTTGTGCCGACGGTCACCGACATATCAGTGCCGATGCCAAGCTCGGTATACTCGCCGTCTGTCAGGCGGGACATTATCTCGCCCGCATCACGCCGCAACTTGGGGGTAATGCCGGAGCGCAGTGACTCGCCCGCGCCCTCAATAGCCTCTGCGGCCATGCATACGGCATCATATTTGCGGCGGCAGGACGCCTCCTCGGCGGTGACGGCATCAAGCTCGGCGGAGATGCGTGTGGGATCCTCCGCCATCGCCTCAAGTGCCGCCAAGCGCTTTTCAAGCTCCACGCGGCGCTCCTCGGTGCTCTCAAGCCTTGCGCGGTCAAACTGGCAGGCCTTTTTTATGTCTCCGGGACTGCGCCCGTCAAGCGATGCCACGATCGGCGACCAACGTGCGCGCAGTTGATCCTCGTCCTCCCCCTCAAGCTCGCGCCGACTTTCGGTGACAGATGTGTTGTATTTTTCAATATCCCGCCAAAGCGCCTCGCGCGAGTCGCAAAATTCGCCCGCGCGGCGGGAAAGTTCGGCGAGCTCCGCTGCCATCGCCGCGTGGTCTGCCTCGCTCGGCTCCCCGCCGCCGCGGCTGATAAGGCCTGCGCCCTCCTTTAGGGCGGCATCAAGGGCGGAGTCCTTTTTGGCAAGAGTCACATCAAGCTGACCCAAAATATCGGCAAGCTCGGCGCGTTCGCGTGCCGCAGTGGCACAGCAAAGCACGCGTTCCTCAAGCTCCTCCGAGCTGACGAGCGGAGAATTTCCTTCCTTTTTAATATATATAGGATCATTCTCGGCAAAAAACACGCGGCATATATCCGCGGCGCGGCGCATGGCTCGGCGACCAAGGCAAAGGAGTATCACACCCGCGGCTGTAAGTACCGCTCCGCACGCGGCTGCTATGGCCGCCACTGCGGTTAGTGTGATACCGCTCGGCAGTATTGTCTCGGCCGCGGCAGTCACGGCGGGGATCAGGCCGCCAAACAGCAAAATGCCCGCAACCATCAAAAGCAGACCTATCACCAAAAGCGGCCAACCCGCGGCGCGGTGCCCTTTAGCCGCATGGCACAGGGAGGTGTAGATCCCCGGCGCATCCTCGTCATAATCCGCGCCAAGCTGTTGCGCCGCCGCATCACCGCGGTCAGCAAACTCGGCATTTATCATTCTGCCGCCGCGCAGGCGTGCAATCGCATCGGCTGTCTCGGCACGGTCGGCCGCGGCATCCTCTATCCTGTGTGCGGCGGCATCAAGTGCCGGCGCGTATGAGCGGTCGGGCAGGTATCCGCCCATGCCGCAATTCGCCTCAAGAGCTTCAAGCTCGCCCTGCAATTCCGCGATCCTGCGCTCGCCTGCGTGAAGCATATCAAAGCGGCGCATCGTCATCAACGCATCGTAGGCCGCCTCGCGATCCTCATTTGCGTTCAGCGAGCGGCGTATCTCCGCGCTCATCTGGCGGCACTTTTCCGCCTGTGCCGCCGCCTCACGTATGCCGCGCGCCGCACTCTCTGCGCGTTCAAGTCGGCGGGCAAGCTCCTCCCGCCTGCGCTCAAGCGTGCCAAGACGACCGTCACCGCGCGCGTTTTTAAGCGTGCGCCTTGCCGCGCCCAGCTTTTGCAGTGCGTTTTTAACGCTTATGTCGGCATCGGCGGAGAAAAGAATATTCTCTATCGCCTCGCTGACCCCCGCGGCATCCAGCGCGCCGCTGTCAAGCTGGCGCACGCACGCGGTGCTGTCAAAAACGGCTTGCGAAACGCCAAGCAGAACCATGCCCGGCACCTCTCCCCGATGCACCTCAACGCCGCTTGACATATCTATCATCTTAACGCGGTCTATGCAGTTGTCCCGCGCGCCGATGGTGGCTCGCCGCTCTATGCGATATTCACCATCGCCGCAGCGCACTGTCATCGAGCCGGCGGCGGTATTGCTCTTCCAACTCAGGGCGCGGTCGCGATCCACCGCTCCCGCCTCGCCGCGCTTTGAGGGCAGACCGTAAAGGATAAACCGCACAAAGGACAAAAGCGAGCTTTTGCCGCAGCCGTTGCGCCCCTCTATCACGTTTATCCCATCGCAAAGATCAAGGGAAAGCTCCTCCAGCGGCCCGAATTCGTCAACGGTAATATTTAAAATTATCAATTTGCACCTCCGTCATCCAAAAAGGGGCGACCGTCCAGCGCGCGCAGACCTATGCGCAGTGCATCGGCGGCGGTGCGCCGAGTTTCGGCATCGCCGTTTTGCATCCGCTCAAGCAGGATCCTGTAAAGCTCGCCGCGCACAGTCATATCCGCGGCCAGCTCCGCGCCGCCCGCAAGCGGCATGCTCTCGTCTCGCACCTCAAGCGAATACAGCTCGCCCGCCTCGGTCAGCTTTTCTATTCTTTCGGTGTTCGGCATATATTCAATATCGGTGTCGCCTGTCAGCGTGACCCTGACCGAGCGGTGCCGCGGGTCATCTATTCCGCCCACAGCCTCACTCACAGCGCGTGCCGCCGCCGGGTCGTCTGCTGCGCCGCTGATGTCTACCGCAATACGGAGGTAGCGGTGACGGCTGACCGCCACGCGTTCGATCTCCACCGCGCCGTCATCCGCCAGTGTGACTATCGATACACCGCCCTCGCCAAGCTCATCAAATCCGCGCCCCTCGGGAAAGCCGCAGTATGCCACGGTGGTCTCTCCCATGCGGCGCGGCTCCGGCGGCGTGTGAACATGCCCGAGCGCGGCAAATCGGAGTCCGCTGTCAGCGATCTCGCGCGGACTTATCGGCGCGTATTTTGATGTCGGCAGGTCAATATCCGCATGCGCACAGAGCACGCGAATGCGCGCGACTCCGTCAGCTGTGTCCGCGCCGAGCCTGCCCGCGCCGCTGAGCGGACTTGTGTCCATCCGCTCGCCGCAAAAGGCGTAGCCGTAAACGGTAAGGCCAAGCTCGGGGAGATCAAAGCTATCAAGCTTTTCGGAAGTGAAGATATAAAGATTCTCCGGCAGTTCCGCGGCGCGGTCGCACCAAGTGCCGCCGCCGATATACGGATCGTGGTTGCCGGGCGAGAGTATCACAGGCCCGGGGAATTCGGCTATTGCGGCGCATACCGCCTCAAACGTATCCGCCGAGGCACGCGGGCGATCCAAAAGATCCCCGCTTATCAGCACCGCATCGCACCCGCGCTCTCCGGCCAGCCGCATACTGCGTGCAAAAGCATCGCAAAGACCGCGGCGGCGTGCCTCGGCGCGTTCGGGGTCAAGCCCCGACATGGGGGAGTCAAGATGGCAATCCCCGCAATGAAGCAATTTAAGCATAAAGCACTCCTTAGTGTAAACGACCGCCGATCCGATCGGCAAACCTCAAAAACGCGGCGTGGCCGTCGGCATCCTCGGAGAATACTCCCGCATCCTGCAAAACGCCCACAAAGGTGCGCCCTATCTCGGCGCGCAGCATGCTCATTGCCGCCTCGCGGTCGGCAGGCTGCGGGTAATTACCTGCAAAGCGTGCCACCCACTCGGCGTGCTTGGCGCATATCGGGTCGGATGCCACATCCGCACCGCTGACAAGCAGCTCGGCCAGCCGCTCGGCCTCTGCCTTAAGGCGTGAGGGCAGCACGGCCAGTCCCATGACCTCGATAAGCCCGATGTTTTCTTTTTTTATGTTGTGCTTGTCCGGGTGCGGATGGAACACTCCCATCGGGTACTGCTCGCTGGTTATGTTGCAGCGCAACACAAGGTCAAGCTCAAACTCCTCGCCGCGGCGGCGGGCAATGGGAGTTATCGTGTTGTGCGGCACGCCGTCCGTTTCGGCAAGAATGCCAACGGCGGGGTCGCTGTAGCCGCGCCACATGTCAAGTATGCGGCAGGCAAGGGATGCAAGCTCGCCGCGATCGGCGGAGCGCAAGCGAATAACGCTCATCGGCCAGTTGAGTATGCCCGCGCTGACGGCGGGAAAGTCCGCAAAGCGGAGCGACGTTTTTATCTCGGCGCGCGCCATGGGGAACTCATATCTGCCGCCCTGCATGTGGTCGTGCGTGAGTATCGAGCCGCCGACTATCGGCAGATCGGCATTGGAGCCTATAAAATAGTGCGGCAGCGCGGTGATAAAATCAAGCAAACGCTCAAAGGTCGTGTGCGTGATGCGCATAGGCTCGTGGCGCGGGGAAAGCACGATGCAGTGCTCGTTATAGTAAACATAGGGGGAATATTGCATAAACCACCGCTCGCCGCCGATGGGCAGAACTATCTGGCGCAGGGTCTGGCGTGCGGGAGCGGTCGCCGAGCCGGGAAAGCCCACATTCTCATGGCAGAGCAGGCATGCGGGATATCCGGATTTCGGCGCATTCAGCGCGGCGGCAATGTCGCGGGGATCCTTTTCGGGTTTTGACATGTTGATAGAGATGTCGATATCACCGTAGGGGGATGGCACGCTCCAGCGCAGATCCCGCGCCACGCGGGCGGCGCGAATGTAGTTTGAATCACGCGATACGGCATAAAAATGATCGGTAGCCAGCTCGGGGGAGGTCGCCATATCCTCGGCAAAGCGGCGGCTGACCTCGCCGGGGCGGGGTGTGAGATGCCCCATCAGGCGGGTATCAAAATTATCGCGCGAGGACTGCGTGTCTGCAATAATGCCAAGCTCGGCGGCGATGCCGCAAAGCTCGTCAAGTATCCGCTCAAGGCGAATATCATGCGGTGTGCCGTCATTCGGCACGGCACCGGGGATGTCGCAAACGTCGGTGAGGTGCATGTCCTCGGCGATGGCGTTAACGGCAAAGGGACGGTCGTCGGCGGTGATAAGGCCGCGCTCGTCGGCGTAGTCGCAAAGCGCACTGATAAGACGATTTATGTTTGAGTTGGAGGTGTTCATGGTGGTCCTTTCTTCGCGCCCCGCGCGAGCTGAAAAAGAATAAAAAAGGGGACGGCTGTCGTAAATTATTTCATTATATATTATATCACTAAACCCCGCCCGTGTAAAGCCCCAATTCACCGCCGCGGGATAGAATCCGCCGGGCAACTCCGTCCGTAGGCAAAAGAGCGGACTCTTGCCAAGCCTTCCCCGGTGGTGGAAGAGACTCGCCCCGCTTTGCGGGTCGAGTCATCAAA
>CAYLLA010000054.1:0-9533 GCA_964384555.1 uncultured Ruminococcus sp.
CGATGATCGCGGAAGAGATCCGCAGGGCGGATCTCAAATTGAATAAATTTGTTCTGTATTTTTTGCCGTAGGGGCGACCTGTGGTCGCCCGAAACAAAGGATATTGCATTTATTTACGGCTACAGGTGAGAGAGATGACTCTTGCCAAGCCTTCTCATGTGTGAGAAGGCTTGGCGAGAGCCGCTGCTTTCACCTATAGCCATTAAAAAAGCAAAATTTGATAGGTGATAATGTTCCGCGCTGACTAAATTGACAAAGAAAGATACGAATCTGATATTCTCCACCATCGGGGTATGAACATCAGATAACGCAAAACCTTCACCCGAGATTTAAAGAAACCGCATGTGGGCAGCATTTAACCATGCGCCTCGCCGAGCGAGGGGCGCGCGGTTAAGTGCTAACCATGTCGGTGGATCTTTAAATATATATTCATTTTTATTATTTTATAGGAAGCTTTCATGCAGAAAGCAAAGGAGTTACAAATGTACGAGATCAAAAGCACACAAATGGAGTTCCCGAAGCACAAGATATTCCGCTATACACTGGCGGGACGCGAGCTTTCGGTAGAGGTAGGCAAGATGGCGGGACTCGCCAACGGCTCCTGCCTTGTAAGATACGGCGATACCGCAGTGCTTTGCTGCGCCACCGCATCCGCAAAGCCGCGCGATGGGATCGATTTTCTTCCCCTCTCTGTAGACTACGAGGAGAGAATGTACGCCGCGGGCAAGATCCCCGGCGGCTATCTTAAGCGCGAGGGCAAGCCCAGCGAAAAGGCCATACTTACCGCCCGCGTTATCGACCGCCCCATTCGTCCCCTTTTCCCCAAGGATCTGAGAAATGACGTTGCTCTGACACTTACCGTTATGTCGGTAGACCAGGACTGCTCACCCGAGATCACCGCCATGCTCGGCGCATCCATCGCCCTTTCCATTTCGGATATTCCGTGGAACGGCCCGATCGGCGGCGTGTTTATGGGCCTTGTTGACGGCAAGCTCGTTGTAAACCCCACAGAGGCAGAGAGAGCCGTTAGCGACCTTGAGCTGACAGTTGCCGCATCGATGAACAAGGTAGTTATGATCGAGGCCGGCGCCAAAGAGGTCGCCGATGACGTTATGTTTGACGCCATTATGACCGCTCATGCCGAGATAAAGGCACTGCTCCAGTTCGTTAATGCCATTATCGATGAGGTGGGCAAGCCCAAATTTGAGTATCCCTCCTGCGAGCTTGACCATGATATGTTTGATAAGATATTTGCATTCTGCGAGGCGGACCTTATGAGGGCGCTCGATACAGATGACAAGAACGTGCGCGACGAGCGCATGCTCCCCATTGAGGATGCAATACTTGAAAAGTTCGGCGAGGAATATCCCGACCTGCCCACACAGATGCCGGAACTCGTTTACAAGATGCAAAAGAAGGTAGTGCGCCGCTGGCTGCTTGAGGGCAAGCGCGTAGACGGTCGTGCACTTAACCAGATCCGCCCGCTTGGCGCCGAGGTCGGCCTCTTTAAGAAGGTACACGGCTCGGGTATGTTCACCCGCGGACAGACACAGGTGGTCACCTTGGCGACCCTTGGCACACTTGCCGAGGCTCAGATGCTGGACGGCATTGACAACGAGGACTCCAAGAGATATATGCACCACTACAATATGCCCGGCTTCTCGACAGGTGAGGCAAAATCCACCCGCAGCCCCGGCAGACGTGAGATAGGCCACGGCGCACTTGCAGAGCGTTCGCTCGTGCCGGTACTCCCCACACCCGAGGAGTTCCCCTATGCCATTCGTCTTGTCTCCGAGGTCATATCCTCTAACGGTTCTACCTCGCAGGCCTCTGTTTGCGGCTCAACACTCGCTCTTATGGATGCCGGCGTGCCGATCAAAGCACCCGTTGCGGGTATCTCCTGCGGTCTTATCACCGAGGGCGACAACTGGATGACCATGATAGACATTCAGGGCGTTGAGGACTTTTACGGCGATATGGACTTTAAGGTCGCCGGTACACACAAAGGTATTACATCCATCCAGATGGACCTTAAGATCGACGGTCTTACACCCGAGATCATTAAATCCGCTTTGGAGATGACTCACGCAGGACGCGACTATATCATCGATGAGGTGATACTTAAGGCTATCCCCGCTCCCCGCGAGGAGGTAAATGAGTGCGCGCCCAAGATGATGACGATAAAGATCGACCCGGATAAGATCCGTGAGGTCATAGGCAAGGGCGGCTCGGTAATACAAAAGATAGTTGCCGACACCGGCGCCAAGATAGATATTGAGGATGACGGCACGGTATACATCGCCGCCGTTAACCGCGCAGCCGCCGATGCTGCAAAGGCGACCATTGATGCCATATGCTTTGAGCCTGTTGTGGGCACCGTCTACACAGGTAAGGTAACCGGCATTAAGGAGTTTGGTTGCTTTGTTGAGTACGCCCCCGGTAAGGAGGGCATGGTGCATATCTCCCGCATCACCGACCACCGCATAGATAAGGTTGAGGATGTTTTGCACCTCGGCGATACCGTAAAGGTAAAATATATCGGTCTCGATAAAAAGGGCAGAATGGATTTCTCTATCAGAGACGCCCAGTAATCAATAAAATCAATCACAAATGCTTCGCCGGGTCAGGACAAATAAATCTTGGCTCGGCGTTGCCGTCATAACGGAAGAAATTCGCGAGCGAATTTCGAATTAAATGTATTTTTTGTATTCATCGCCCGCAACAATGGATGTGGATATTTTAAATGTCTATAGGTGAAAGAGACGAATCTTACTAAGCCTTCTCATGTGAGAGAAGGCTTGGCTAGATTCGCTACCTCACCTACAAACGAATAAAAAGCAAAATTTGATAGGTGATAATGTTCCGCGCCAACTAAATTGACACAGAAAGATACGAATCCGAACATCTACGCCGGCACAGCTGTAAATGTTCTGATCTAAATATAATTGACATAGAAAGCTATGAATCTGAAATTCTCCACCATCGGGGTATGAAATTCAGATCACGAAATAACGTCACCCGAGACTAAAAAAACTAAATGTTCCGATCCCAACTAAACTGATATAGACAGATACGGATCTGATCTTCTCCGCCATCGGGGTATGAAGTTCAGATCACGAAATAACGACACCCGAGACTTAAAAAAGAGGTAGAAATGATGAATGATCGCGATTCCAACACACGGGCATTTAAACTGGATAAGCACCTGAGTCAGCGTGCGGCGCGGGAAAGGCGGCGCAAAACGCAAAGGATAATTCTTTTGGTCCTTATGTCACTGCTGGCGGTATCACTTATAGTGGCCACGGTCGTTATATGCAGTGAGCTGGCAAACGGCGGCGAGGACACCCTGCCACCGCCGGTAGACAGTTCATCCGCCCCCGGCCCTGTACCGGACAGCAGTAATGCGACGATCACGCCAGAGACCACCGAGCCGACAGTTACCCCCGCGCCGGAAACCACCGCGGGCACACCGGAGGGCTATACCGTAAAGCTTATGACGGCGGAGGATATTCACCGCGGCGAGCTGATACTTGTAAATTCGAGCTATAAATATATCCCCCCCACAACTACCGCCGACCTTTGCGATGTGCGCAGCGCACGCAGTGAAAAGTGGGGAACATCAGCATCCGGCAGGGTGATTCATTCATTCTCCTGCGCCTATGACCTTAAGCTGAGCGCAAAAACTTTGCTGGCACTGAATAATATGATAGACGACTTTTACGATGCCACCAAAAATCAGGATGTTTACCTGCCGCAGTACAGCTGCTATCGCTCAAGCGACGATCAAGCCGCAATGTATGATGCAAAGCCCTCAAAGGAGGATCCCGCAGGGTGCAGCGAGCATAATACAGGCCTGGCAGTGGACCTTCGCGCGTGGCTGACGATAGAAAGCGGCGATATCTACCCATATATCTCGGAGGATTACCCCTCCTGCGTGCAGATATATAACTGGGTCAACACAAATTGCTATAAGTACGGCTTTGTGCAGAGATACCCCGAGGGTAAGGCCTCGGTAACACACTCGGCGCACTATATCGAGCATTACAGATACGTGGGCTATCCCCACGCACTGGCAATGATGCGCAATGACCTTTGCCTTGAGGAGTACCTTGCCGTGCTTGCCACCCGCCACAGCTATGACAGCACACATTATGTTATAAACGGCGATGACGGCGTGACATACGAGATATATTACGTTCCCGCCGCTACGGGCGAGGGCGCGACCACCTCCGTCCCCGTGCCGATCAACCTGCCGTATACGATATCCGGCAATAACTACGACGGCTTTATAGTTACCGTGACCCGTGCATAAGCGAGTGTGAGCTTGATGACAATGAAAAAGAAGAGACAAAAAAGAATATTCCCGCGCGCCGTTGGCGCGGCGCTGGCTGTTGCCATGCTCTGCCTGCCGCTGGCGAGCTGCGGATTTGTTGAGATAAATTATCCCGGCGGCGGAACGACAGCGGCGGAGACCACGGCCGCGACCACACCGCCCGCCACACCTCCCGAGACGAGCGAGCCGCCCAAGGTGATGACCTTTCCGGATCGCACATCCGATGCCGCAAATGCACTGGCGGCGTTGCCGTCGGTGGAGCTGGGCACGGCGGACCTGATAATTGCAAATTCCTACGCCGCACCGGATCTGTTTGCCCCCGCGGAGGATGATACCCTCAACGCGGCAAGGCGGCGGCGCACCGAGCTTGCCTGCGCGCGCTATGATATCAACCTGACCATAACACGCGCGGACGATGCCGAGCTGCTTGCGGCACTGCAAAAAAATGCGGCAGCCGGCGACTATTACGCCGACCTTTCGGTAATACCCGCGACCTCCGCCGCGCTTTATTTTAATGCATCGATCGCCGCAAACCTGCGCGAGCTGCCCTTTTTTGTGACACCCTCCGACCACCACAGCGCCGCCGGAGCGGGAATTGCCGGCTCATCCTGCTATTTTTACTGCGGTGATGCAGTATTTGACCCGGATTCGATCATGACGCTCTATTTTAACCGCACCACGGCGGGCGCGGAGCTGACAGATTTGCTTTATCGCCGCGCTCTCGGCGAGGGGCTGACCTGGGAGGATCTGTTTACCGCCACCGCGGGCAGGACCGTCCTTTGCGGCGATGACGGTGCGGATACCGCTTTTGCCGCGGATATTCTTTGCGCAACACTTGGGATAGAATTTGTATCCCACCCGCAGGGCAAGTCGCCCACTGTTAATTGCGACCTTGATGCGCTGGCCACCGCCAACACCCTGATAGGGCGGCTGGCATCGGTCTGCGAGATCAGCGGCGAATCGTTTGATAAATTCACGCGCGGTGAGGCGCTGTTTAGGTTCGGCACGGTATCCGACATTCGCCGCCTGTACAGCCTTGACTGCGAGTGGGGCATTCTGCCCGTGCCGATGGCAAGCACTGACGGCGGATACATAACGCTTGGCGCGGAAACGCGACCCGTGATAGCCTGTGTGGGCGGCGCGGGACGTACCGAGCTGTGCGGCGCGGCACTTGCGGCGCTTGATGCCGCCTCCGGCGCGTGGCTTGGCGACGCCTATGCCGATGCCGCGCTGGATACCTGCCTGCGCGATAATAACTCCTACCTTACATTGCGACGCGTGCTGGACTCGGATATTAGATTTGACTTTGCATACCTCTACGCGGGAGCGACGGATGAGCTGTACGGCGCGACCATTGGCGCGATAAGATCCTGCTTTGAGGGGCGCGCGACCCTCCCGGATGCCATCAAGAGCGCACGCTCGAACGCCGACCGCGAGCTGGCGAGAGTTTTTGAGTAAAAGCGAAACTATAAAGATCATATAAAAGTGAGAAAGTGAGAAAAAACGATGAAAAAGTACGCAACCGTTCCGTACATTGTAAAAGCCAAGCGCTTTAAAAAGGAGATAGAACGCCCCTGCATTAAAAATCACGCTGTCTACACGGTCGGCTTTTGCGGCGACCGTGACGAAGAGCCGCAGCGCGAGGCGCACCTTGATGCCGAGTTTACCGTGTCGATACTGGATATTATAAAGCTTGGCGCGATAGTTGCCGCCATCACCGCAGTTGTTTGCACGCTGGTACACGCGATAAACAGGGACTGAGGAGGATCACGCGATGTGGGATCAAAATAAAGAAAAGCTTGGTGTGACAGGTCACCGCGGCTGCAAGGCATACATGCCTGAGAACACACTGATGTCCTTTCGCGAGGCGTTTCGCCTTGGCGTTGACGTTTTGGAGTTTGACATTCAGCTCACCTGCGACGATGTGATGATCGTTATGCATGATGACATGGTGGACCGCACCACCGACGGTCACGGCGCCGTTTGCTTTAAAACGCTTGAGGAGATGAAAGCTCTTGACGCGGGAGTGAAATTCGGCTATCCCGGTCAGCGTGTGCCGACCTTTGAGGAGGCGCTCCGGTGCATAGCAGAGGAATCTGCCCCCGATATGATACTTAACGTTGAGATAAAGGAACAGCGCGCGCATGTTGTGGATGTGGCAATAGAAATGCTTGAGCGCTTTGGCCTGCTTAAGCGATCGGTAATTGCCAGCTTTGACGCGCAGACCCTGCTTTACGTAAACGACCACTACCCGCATGTGAAGACGCAGGGACAGCCTCCGGTCAAAATGAAGAGATACGACCCGCGCGTGCTTGACCACATGTACGGCATGGGCGTGCCGATGAGCATGACCGATGAGGAGATAGCAGAGCTTGTTGCCATGCTTGACGAGCGCGGCATTCAGGCATGGGGCTACCACGCCGACGATCGCGCCGCCGCCGAGCGCTGCATGAAGTTTGGCTTTACAAACATCACCGCCAACGACCCGCACGATCTTATTGCGTATCTTGATGAGATCGGCCGCCGCATAGGCAAATAAACGACTAAAATACATAAAACACCGGCTGACCCGTGCGGGTCAGCCGGTGTTTTGTATGAGAGCTTCTGTCTCTTTTTTTATTTATTCTTTTGCCTCGTCGTCGGACAGCAGTCTCATGCCGGCGGTAGCGGTGACGGGGAGCGAGAAGACTATTGTCCGCGCCTCGGTGGTAAGGCCTGCCTTATCCATTATGGCACGCATGATGGCGTTCTTTTGCTCAGTCTTAACAACTATAAACACCAGCTCCTTTTCCTCGGCTATCGAAACGCCAAGGAACTTTTCCGCCCTCTCGGTGCCTGTTCCGCGTGCGTGTATCACAGTTCCGCCGGAGGCCTTGGCCTCTCTTGCGGCATCCATAACATTATCTGTATTGCCTTGGTCGGTGATGGCCACCAACAGCTCGTAATTTGTGTTTTTCAACTCGCTTTCCTCTCCCTTTTCAATTTTTTGGCCGTCGGTCAGGAACAACAGCGGCTTTTTGCCGCCAATGCTTGACAGCGGGACTATAAAGGCTATGCCGATGCCGGGGATATCTATCTTCATTTCGCTCTCAAGCCGCGCCCGCGTGTGCCCCCAGGTCTCCCCGGTGACCACGGCAAACATTACTGTTTTTTGCGCGCGCGCAAGACCAAAATAGTCCAGCACCTCGCTTACCGCCGTGCCGCTGCCCAGCGCGGTAAAGGATACGCCTATCCCCTCCGATTCATAAAGTGCTATAAATCGGCGCGCCATGTTGCGGTCTGTTATCGTTATCATAAGGTATAGCTCGCTCATTTTCGGCTCCTTTCATACTCAAATATACATCAAAGCTCGATGATGGCATCATCAGGCAGCTCGGGCAGTTCGTGCTGCGGCAGCACGCCATGGGATGCGGCAAGCTTTTTCTTTATCTGGTACACAAGCCCCAGTATTTGGATGGTGATAAGCGGCGTCATGGCGACCATGGCGACCACGCCAAAGGCATCGGATACCACATTTCCGCCCACCGCCAAGCACGCGCCCTGCGCAAAGGGCAAAAGGAAGGTCGCCGTCATCGGGCCGGAGGCAACTCCGCCCGAGTCAAATGCGATGGCCGTGAATATGCGCGGCACGCAGAAGGAAAGCCCCAGTGCTATGGCGTAGCCGGGCACGACGAACCAAAGGATGGATATTCCCGTCAGCACGCGCAGCAGTGCAAGGCCGATGGATGCCGCAACGCCAAGCGAAAGGCAGGTGCCCATTGCAGAGGAGGATATGGCACCGTCGGTGATCTCCTCGACCTGCTTGTTGAGCACGTAGACCGCCGGCTCGGCGCGCACGATAAAGTAACCTATCACCATGCCGATGGGAACTATCACCCAGTTGTAGGGCAGGGAGGCTATCACATTGCCAAGGTAATTACCCGCGGGCATAAAGCCAACGTTGGCGCCGGTAAGGAAAAGGACCAGTCCCACATAAGTATAGATAAGACCTACCACCATTTTATAAAGCTGACGGCGCGGCAGCTTTAAGGCGAAGATCTGAAACACGCCGAAAAATACGATTATCGGCAGCAGTGCCAGCCCTATCTCCCCCATATAGGTGGGGATGGACTCCAAAAACAGGCGGGTAAGATCGCTTGATGTTTCAATTATCGTGGGCGCGGCTGCCTCGTAGGTCCCCTCCGGGTTAAAAATGAGACCAAGCGACATAACGGCCAGTATCGGGCCGACCGAGCAGAGCGCGATAAGACCAAAGGAATCATCGCCCGCGCGGCTGTCACTGCGGATGGATGCCACACCAACGCCAAGTGCCATGATAAACGGCACCGTCATAGGGCCGGTGGTCACGCCGCCGGAGTCAAATGCCACGGCAAGAAAGTCACCCGGCACAAATGCGGCCAGTGCAAATACCAATATATAGGATATCATCAACATCAGCCTGAGCGATATGCCAAAAAACATACGCAAAAGAGCCGCTACCAAAAACAGTCCAACGCCGGTGGCCACCGCCAAGATCAGCACCGCATTCGGAATTGACGGTACCTGACCCGCCAGTACCTGCAGATCCGGCTCGGAGATGGTGATGATAAAGCCCATCAAAAAGCCGACGATTATCACCAGCCACAGGCTGCGCTTTTTGGTTATCGCCGCGCCGACACGCTCGCCCATGGGGGTCATTGAAAGATCCGCGCCAAGGGTGAAGAACATGATGCCGATGATTATCATCGCCGCGCCGGTGAGAAAGCTTAAAAGGATCCCCGGCTCAATGGGCGCGATGGTGAGCGTCAGCAACAGCACGATGCCAATGATGGGCAGCACCGCCCGCATGGCCTCGCTAAGCTTTTCCTGAAGTTTTTTACGTGATTTTAAAAGCAAATTTGCTCCTTTCCGCCTGCGGAGCAGACCACGAGATATCGACCGAAAAAAGATGCCGGGATGATCGTTAAATAACACGGTCCGGCATTTTTGTTTACCGATCATATATATATTATACCATATCGCCAAAGCGCAAATGTGACCTCAATTGTAATATAAAGTTAAAAAACAGCAACGCGGCTCTCAATTAAAAGTAACCAAGCAAACGGGATGCGGTTGAGGAACGATGGATATAGATGTTCTAAATGTCTGTAGGTGAAAAAAGCGATTCTTGCCAAGCCTCCCTCCGAGTGAAGGTGCCCGAGCAAATGCGAGGGCGGAAGGA
>CAYLLA010000055.1:0-9380 GCA_964384555.1 uncultured Ruminococcus sp.
CCCGCGATGTGGCTTTAAAAAACGCAAAATAACTTTCATAAAAACCTCCCAAAAATAAGCAAGTCAAAGCCTTTCATTTTTCAAAATATTTCGGACAAAAAGGCAAAATAAAAGCACCCGATCATATTCCAAGAATATTTCTCAAAATAATAACCGGGCGCACCCGACATCTTCTCAACTTTTCGGTTACGACCGAAAGTTCTCCGATGACCATTTTATTTGATTTTATGAGAAAGGCTCATTTTGCCATCTCCTCGATGCGCTTACAAAGTGCATCGGCATATCGCTCTGTGAATGTCAGCATTTGCTCACATTCTGCTTCGTTCAGCACCGAAAAGCTCTCGCCCTCCGCCTGCATCAGTGGCAAAATAGCATCGGCGACCAATTGCTCACCATCCGCTGTTAAATGAACCCATTTGTTCTTTTTGTTGCCTGGCACAGGGTCTAAACTGATAAGACCGCGCTTTTCCATATCCTTTAAAGCAGAATTGAGCGTTTGCGGTGCGAACGACCAATCTCGGCAGAGCTCACGCTGTGTAAACGAGCCGTTATGCTCGGAAATGCAGTAGAGTATCCAAAACGCCGTATCCGAAAGTCCGAGGCTCTTGGCGTAATTGTGATAAATGACATCCATTTCCTTGTAGATCTGATTAAATCGTATGAGTTGGGCTTTTATTTTCATCCTCTTCCTCTCTTTTGTCCGAAAGCGGATAATATTATACTCCGATTTCGGATAATTGTCAAGGGGTTTGAGGAAAGTTGACAAACAAATTTTTTTTTTACTTTGACGACTCCTTGCACATCAAATAGGAAGGCAGAGCTTATGTGTACGGGAATCTGAACCCCGGTTCCCGGGGATAACGAGTGCTGAACGATTATTCACCTTGCCGGGAACCTTTCAATTTGCTGCGCAAATTGAGTGGGTTCGATTCGTTTTGAGACACAAAAAAATCACAGGTAGGCAAATGCCTACCTGTGATTTTTGGTGACCCGTACGGGAATCGAACCCATGTTTCCAGCGTGAGAGGCTAGCGTCTTGACCGCTTGACCAACGGGCCATGTACTCACGACTCGTATATTATAGCACATTCCGCGCGAAAATGCAATACCTTTTTGCGAAAAAAATTAAAAAAACAAAAAATATTTTTTGCTTTGCGGCTGTTGGCCAATAAGTTTATTTTATTTTGATAAATTGCCTTGTATTTCGTAAAAGAATGTTGACATATTGGCTCGTTTGTGTTATACTTTAAACAACAAAAACGGCATGGCGGTGGTATCCACTACCGCACGGCAGAACGGAGGGAGCGAAAATGGAGCTGTATCGCGGCAGACCGATGGCAATTATAGGGTCCTGCGCGCTGGTGGCGGCGCTCCTCGGGTGGTATCTTGCCGGTTGGGCAAAGCTGGCCATTGCCGCTCTGCTTTGTTTTGCGCTTGCCGTTGCGGTGATATTGCGGCATCGCCGCCGCATCTCCGGTCGCGCGTTTGCCTCGCTCTCGCTTTGCATGCTTGCATCGGCGTGCGTCCTTTGCCGCGCCTATGCTTACTATGATATAGATCATCTCGGCTCGAGGTCGCTTTGCGACTCCGAGCATTCTTTTTATCTTATCGTTGATGAGCGCAACTATGCTACCTCCTACAGCTCGAAATACACCGTGCGTGTGCGGGAGATCGACGGTCAACGGCCGCGGCGCACGCTGAATGCCTATCTTTTGTGTGAGAGCGGTGCGGATATTGAGCCCGGGGAGCTTATATACTGCCACGCAACTCCGGGGCGTCTTGAGAGCAACGGCAGCTACAATGCCGAGCGCATGGCTCTGGCGGACGGCATTACCATGAACCTTACCATGAACGGCGGCGCGGTAGTTGTCGGCGACCTTACCCGCGGCGGGAGCTTTGATCTCCTCTCCGCCTGCCGCCGCCTTAACACGCGCCTGTCGGTAAAACTCAGCGAGGTGGTTGGCGGGGATGCCGGCGCACTTGCCTCCGCCATGCTCCTTGGGGACAGGGGAGGGATAGACGATGCCCTGTCCCGTGATTTCTCCCGCGCGGGCATCTCGCATCTTTTGGCGCTCAGCGGCCTGCATCTTTCGGTAATGGCTGGAGGTGTGGAGCTGCTCCTCTCGCGCTTTCGTCCGCCACGCACCCTGCGCATCATCCTTATGTCGGCATTTTTGGTCTTTTATCTTATCCTTACCGGCCTGCGCTTTTCGGCAATACGCTCCGCCATCATGCTGTTTATCCTTTACGCCGCGTATTACGGCGGCGCGGACGGTGATGGCGTCAGTTCGGTGTTCTTGGCAGCGACCCTGATACTTATCGAGTCGCCCTATGCCGTGATAAACATCGGCTTTGTGCTTTCCTTTGCCGCAACGCTTGGTATAACCCTGCTCGTGCCGCAGTACGATCGGTATTATAATAAAAAGGAAAGAGATGCCGCTCCCGCCTCCCGCAGGTGGCGGCGCGTGCGGTGGTTCGCCGTAAAGGCTGGCTCGTTGCTCTTGACAGGCCTTGCCGCCAACTGCTTTACCGCCGTCGTTATTTGGTGGGTGTTTGGTGAGATATCTGTCGCCGCGCCGCTGACAAATCTCTGCCTTACGCCGCTTTCGGGACCGTTCTTGTACGCCTCCGCGCTCTGCCTTATTCTTTCCCCGGTTCCGATATTCGGGGATATCGCGGCAATATGCGTGCGCCTGCTCGCGCGGATCCTTATCGATGCATCGGCATGGGTGGCGGAGCGGCCGTGGGCGGCTGTCTCTCTGGAATATGATTTTGTTCCGTTTATTATGATCCCCGCCGCGGTGCTCACAGTCATCCTCCTGGCGGTTCGCTTAAAGCGGCGCGCCCTTTGTATGCTTCCCGCCGCCGCGGCTGCAGTGTGCTTTGCATTCTGCTTTTTTGCTGTCGGCGGGGCGGGGAGGCGGACGGAGATCGAGGTCGGGTACATCCGCTCATCGCAAAATGATGCAATATATGCCGTGTGCGGCAGCAGTGCGGTGCTGATAGACATAGGCAACGGCAGTTATGCGCCGCTCTCCGATGCCTATGCGGCGGCGCATGACGCCGCGGCGGTGGAGATAGATGCCGTGGTGCTGACTCACTACAACAAGCGGCATGTAAGTACCGTTTGGAATATCTGCGGCGGTGAGACAGTGCGGCGGCTGTGGCTGCCAATGCCGCAGGACAGTGACGAGTTTGGCAGCTTTATGCTGATATGCGAGGCGGCGGAGCTGCGCGGTGTCAGCTGTTCGCTTTATGAATACGGCACGCCGCTTGCAGTGTTCGGCGATGCAGTGCTGACTGTCGATCGCTATGCGCAGCTCGGTCGCTCCGCCGTGCCGCCGATCGGTGTTGAGCTTTACTGCGGCGAGCGCGGTGACAGCCTGCGCTATCTTACATCCTCGGCATGGGAGAGCGATAGCTTTGCCGTGTCCTTGTCCGAGCCGACAGCTGACGGCGCTTGCGTTTGTGATGCGCTCATCATCGGTGCATACGGCACGGATGCAAAAGAACCGCCGCCGCAGGTCTTGCTCTCCTCGGCAGGGCGTGTGATATTCGGCAGATTCTCGGCACTTGAGGCCGGAGTGGGCGGCGGCACGCTCACGGCCGATATAAAGAATATCACCGTTTGCCCCGAGCACTGGTGCGCGGCGCGGCGGCGGGTGAGTATTTTGACGAAAGCGTAGCCCCGCGCGGAAATAAAATTCACGAATGTCACAAAAAATATCGAAATGTGTTGACAGGGTGAATTTTATCTGATATAATAAGGCTGTGATCGGCCACGGCGGCCGAAATGTTTTGCTTATATATCCTCTGAAATAAGGTCAGAAAGTCTCTACCGGATAACCGTAAATCGTCCGACTATAAGAAAACAGATCCCGCGGGGATCGCCAAAGACGTGGCTCGGGCTTCGGTTTTGTATTACCTCGGTCGCGGCGGCGTTCGCGCAGGTGATGTATGTCGGGGACGATCGGTGACAGATAAAAGGACGGATATATGAGCGGTATTCCGCTCATTTTTTGTTTTGGGCGGCGGGCTTGGTTTCGACACGCATGGCGTGTTGCAAATAATTTTTTTATTTTTTTGGAGGAATCAAAATGATTCGCAAGTCTTTCTCGGTACTGCTCGCGCTCGTTATGCTGCTCGGCGTTTGCACCGCATTCGCTTCCTGCGGCGACAGCAACTCCGATTTCAAGGTAGGATTTATCTTCCTGCATGATGAAAACTCCACCTACGACCTTAACTTCATCAATGCCGCTGACGAGGCATGTGAAGCACTCGGTCTCAAGAAGGCTCAGTGCATCTACAAGACCAACGTTCCCGAAGGTCAGGAATGCTACGATGCAGCCGTTGACCTTGTTGAGCAGGGATGCTCCATCATCTTTGCCGACAGCTTTGGACATGAGGGTTACATGATCGAGGCTGCCAAAAAGTATCCTAACGTTCAGTTCTGCCACTCTACCGGTACACGTGCCCACACCGAGGGCCTTTCCAACTACCATAACGCTTTCGCATCCATCTACGAGGGCCGTTACCTTGCCGGTATCGCCGCAGGTATGAAGCTCAATGAGATGATCTCCGCCGGCAAGTTCACCGCCGACGAGGCTAAGATCGGCTACGTTGGTGCTTTCACCTATGCCGAGGTTATCTCCGGTTACACCTCCTTCTTCCTTGGCGCTCGCTCTGTTTGCCCCTCCGCTACCATGGAGGTGACCTTCACCGGTTCTTGGTACAACGAGTCTGCTGAAAAGGAAGCTGCCAATAAGCTTATAGCTAACGGCTGCAAGCTTATCAGCCAGCATGCTGACTCCATGGGTGCTCCTACCGCTTGCGAGTCCAACAACATCCCCAACGTTTCCTACAACGGTTCTACCGTTGCCGCTTGCCCCAACACCTTTATCGTATCCTCCAGGATCAACTGGGCTCCTTACTTCCAGTACGCCATCGAGTGCGCTCGCGACGGTAAGGCTATCGATGCCGACTGGACAGGCACACTTGCCACCGAGTCTGTGCTTCTTACCGCTGTAAACGATAAGGCCGCCGCTGCCGGCACACAGGCCGCTATCGATGCCGCTAAGGCAAAGCTCATCGACGGTTCTCTCCATGTATTTGATGCCGCAACCTTCACCGTTGGCGGTCAGAGCCTCTCGAGCTACAAAGCCGATGTTGACTTTGATGCTAACTACGAAAAGGATACCGAGGTCATAGAGAATGGTGTGTTTGAGGAATCCAAGTTCCGCTCCGCTCCTTACTTTGATCTTGAGATCGATGGTATCACCCTGCTCGACAGAAACTACGGTTGATATAAAGCCAAAAATATCATCGGGACTGTCAACGTCCGCCGGCACGCCCGGCGGACTGTTGGTGGTCCCTTGAATTGGTTTTTGGGAACCGATTCAAAAATAAAGGAAAAAACATATAATCAAGCCGTTGAGCGGATATTTTGATCGCATTTCAAATATTCGGCTCAAATTATTTCGGAGGATACCGTGGAAAAAAGTACAGCACTTGAGCTGAGGGGCGTTACCAAGCGATTTGGGCATATAGTTGCCAATCAAAACGTAAACCTCACCGTTAAAAAAGGCGAGATCTTGGCCATACTCGGCGAAAACGGAAGCGGCAAGACTACGCTTATGAATATGATAGCGGGTATCTACTACCCGGATGAGGGCTCTATCCTCATTGATGGTGAAGAGGTAGTCATCAGCTCGCCCAAGGATGCATTTAAATATAAGATAGGCATGATCCACCAGCATTTTAAGCTTGTGGACGTTTTCAGCGCGACTGAAAATATCATCCTCGGTATCAAGGATGGGGAACGCTTTGACCGTCGCGCGGCGCGTGCCAAGGTGGCAGAGATCACCGAAAGATACGGGTTTTTAATGGATCCGGATAAAAAGATATACGAGATGTCGGTATCCGAAAAGCAGACGGTGGAGATCATAAAGGTCCTCTACCGCGGCGCGGATATTTTGATACTTGATGAGCCTACCGCAGTTCTCACCCCGCAGGAGACGGAGCGCCTGTTTGATGTGCTTCGCCGCATGCGTGCCGACGGTAAGGCTGTGATCATCATCACACATAAGCTGCATGAGGTGCTCTCCATCTCCGACCGTGTTGCCGTGCTTCGCAAGGGCGAGTATATCGGCACGGTGGATACTGCCGATGCTACCGAATCCAGCCTGACTGAGATGATGGTCGGCAAAAAGGTGAGCCTGAATATCGAAAGAAAAGAGCCCAAAAACACAGCCGACCGCCTGGTGGTTCGCGGCCTTAACTGCCGCAACAAAGAGGGCGTGCGTGTGCTCAGCGATGTTACCTTTACCGCAAAGGCGGGCGAGATACTCGGCATTGCCGGTATCGCGGGAAGCGGCCAGCGTGAGCTGCTTGAGTCTATTGCGGGACTGCAATCGCTTGAGACGGGCGAGATAATATATAACGATCCAAAGACAGGTCATGTTGAGGATCTGCGCAACAAAACGCCGCTCCAAATAAGAAATCTCGGCGTGCGGCTCTCCTTCGTGCCGGAGGATAGACTCGGCATGGGACTGGTCGGTAATATGGATATAACCGATAACATGATGCTGCGCAGCTACCGCCGCGGCAAGTCTATGTTCTTGGAGCGCAAAAAGCCGCACGACCTTGCCGAGCAGATAGTGCGCGAGCTTGAGGTAGTCACCCCGGATCTTTCAACACCGGTAAGACGCCTTTCCGGCGGTAACGTGCAAAAGGTGCTGGTAGGACGTGAGATATCCTCCCGCCCCACAGTGCTGATGGCGGCATATCCGGTGCGCGGGCTTGATATCAACTCCTCTTATCTTATATACAACCTCCTTTCAAAGCAAAAGGAGGACGGTGTGGCCGTTGTATTCGTTGGCGAGGATCTTGACGTTTTGATAGAGCTTTGCGACCGTATAATGGTCGTGGCGGACGGCCGCATCACCGGTATTGTGGATGCCAGAGGCGCCACCAAGGAAGAGATAGGTCTTTTGATGACCAAAACCAACAGGGGAGGGGAGAGCCATGAATAACAACAAAAAAGGCGCGGCGACAGTCGAACACAAAAAGCACGAGCCGCTCTTTCATATAGTCAAGCGTGATGTTATGCCATGGTATCGCGCATGGATGGTGCGCGGGCTTGCCATAGTTGCGGCACTGCTGCTCAGCGCGGTGGTCACCATGCTCCTGACCAAGGAGAACCCCATAACCGTTTACGCTACAATGTTCCGCGGCTCCTTTGCCACACCCACGCGTGTATGGAACATGCTGCAAGCCCTTGCCATGCTGCTTTGCGTTTCGCTGGCAGTGGCACCCGCATTTAAAATGCGATTTTGGAATACCGGTGCTGAGGGACAGGTGCTTATGGGCAGCCTTGCTACCGCCGCGTGCATGATAACGCTTGGCGGTAAGATCCCCAACTGGCTCCTTTATATCGTGATGATAGTTGCCGCAGTGGCGGCGGGCGCGATATGGGCGGTCATTCCCGCCGTATGTAAGGCGCAGTGGAATACAAACGAAACACTTTTCACACTTATGATGAACTATGTTGCCACACAGCTGGTGTCATTCTTTATCATGGTATGGGAGGTCCCCAAGGGCTCGGGGCAGGTCGGTATCATAAACCAGTCAACGCATGCCGGCTGGCTTCCCAAGATAGGCGATAATGATTATCTTTTAAATATCATCGTTGTTTTTATCCTGACCCTGCTCGTGTATATCTATCTTAAGTACAGCAAGCATGGTTACGAGCTATCGGTCGTCGGCGAGAGCGAAAACACCGCCCGCTATATCGGCATAAATGTAAAAAAGGTCATCGTTCGCACCATGATCCTTTCCGGCGCGCTTTGCGGCGTTGCTGGATTGCTCCTGGTAGGCTCTACAAACCACACGATAACAACAACCATAGCGGACGGTCGCGGTTTCACTGCCATCATGGTCGCATGGCTTGCAAAGTTTGACCCTATCTATATGATCATGACGTCCTTCTTGCTCGTCTTCCTTGATAAGGGCGCAAACGAGATATCCACCGTCTTCCGCCTCAATCAGTCATTTTCGGATATTCTGGCGGGCATCATACTGTTCTTTATAATAGGCAGTGAATTCTTTATCAATTATCAGATCAAATTCCGCAGGTCGCAGAAAGGGGAGGTAAAATAAATGTTTAGCCTTACAATGCTCATAACCTTTATTCAGCGCGCGATAGTGCAAAGCATCCCCCTGCTTTTCGGTTCAACGGGAGAGATACTTACCGAAAAATCCGGCAACCTTAACCTTGGTATCCCCGGCATCATGTATGTCGGCGGCATCAGCGGAGTCATCGGCGCGTTTTTGTACGAAAATTCGCTCCCCTCGCGTGAGGATATCAGCGCCCTGCCTGCGGTGCTCATTCCGCTCGTTTGCACGATCGTAGGCTCTCTGCTTGTGGGATTGCTCTATTGCTTCCTCACCGTCACCCTGCGCGCCAACCAAAACGTGACCGGTCTTGCCATAACCACATTTGGTGTGGGCTTTGGTAACTTTTTTGGCGCATCTATCGTCAAGCTTACTAAAAGTGAGATCCCCTCTGTGGCGCTCACAAACACCAGCCGCTTTTTCACCGCAAAGCTCCCCTTTGCCTCAAAGCTTGGTTGGTTTGGCGATATTTTTCTTTCCTATGGCTTTATGACCTACCTTGCGATCATAGTTGCCATTGTTTGCGCATATGTACTCAAACGCACAAGAGTGGGGCTTGAGCTGCGCGCTGTGGGAGAAAGCCCCGCAACGGCCGATGCCGCGGGTATCAACGTTGCCAAGTATAAGTATTTTGCAACCTGCATTGGAAGTGTGATATCCGGACTCGGCGGACTTTACTATGTTATGGACTACGCCAACGGTGTGTGGTCAAACGAAGGCTTTGGCGACCGCGGCTGGCTTGCCATCGCGCTCGTTATCTTTGCACTTTGGAAGCCGGATGCCGGCATCCTCGGTTCTTTCCTGTTTGGTGCGCTGTATATAGTTTATAACTATATCCCCGGGCTTGCCCTCAGCACACAGGAGCTGTTTAAAATGCTGCCCTATGTTGTTACCATCATAGTTTTGGTGGCCATCAGCATGCGCAAAAAGCGCGAGAGCCAGCCCCCCGCCGCACTTGGCTCATCCTATTTCCGAGAGGAAAGATAAAACGGCATAGCCAACCGATAAAAAGGGGATGCGCCCCGCAGGAGCGCATCCCCCGATATTTTTTATTTTAATTGAAAAAGTCAAGACTAAATTGCAAAAATTCATAAAAAATTTCAAATTAGCGCGGCGACGCCTTCCTGGAAGACCACTTCGGCGGTTCGGAATTCAAGAATTTCCCTGGGATAGTTGTTGATCCAGTCTTCGACTTTCTGGATTGCTTT
>CAYLLA010000056.1:0-9250 GCA_964384555.1 uncultured Ruminococcus sp.
AAGCACCAAAGGTGCTTGTATATCATCCGCGCGAAGCGCGGCATATCATCACGCGAAGCGTGTATCGCGACGCGAAGCGCCTGTCCTCACAACCCAAAAAGCTTCCCGCGGGGCGGGAAGCTTTTTGGGTTTCACCTATCACATTATTTATGGTGCAGTTTTTTGGTCTGATACATAGGCTCGTAGGTGAGGTTGATGCCCAGCTTTTTCAGCAGGTTTTCGTCCACCTGCGAGAGTATCACCGTTGAGTGCGCCTCGCAACCGCGCAGCTTTGCCAGCTGCTCCACCGCACGGGCGGCGGCAGGGGAGGTCACGGCGCAAACAGACAGCGCAATAAGTATCTCGTCGGTATGCAGGCGCGGGTTGTGGTTGCCGAGGTAATCGACCTTAAGCGACTGTATCGGCTCGATTATCGCGGGAGCGATAAGATCCAGCGAGTCATCAATGCCGCCCAATGCCTTTAGTGCGTTCATCAGCATCGCCGAGGTCGCGCCAAGCAGATTTGAGGTCTTGCCGGTGATTATCTGCCCGTCCGGCAGCTCGATGGCGGCCGCGGGTGCGCCGGTGGCATCCCGCTTGGCAAGTGCCGCGGCAATGACAGGCCTATCCTCCGCCGTCAGCCCCGCCTGTTTCATCTGCATCTCATGCTTATAAACGATGTCCGCGCCTATGTTGCCGCGCTTTTGCTCGCAAAGCGCGTTGTAATAACGGCGGATTATCTCTTGATTGGCCGCGGCGCGCACTGCCTCGTCATCGGTAATGCAAAAGCCCGCCATGTTCACGCCCATGTCGGTGGGCGACTTGTAGGGACAGCGCCCAAGTATCATCTCAAGCGTGGCCTGCACGACAGGGAATATCTCAATATCGCGGTTGTAGTTTACGGTAGTCTCGCCGTACGCATCAAGGTGGAACGGGTCGATCATGTTTATATCCGAAAGATCGGTGGTGGCGGCCTCGTAGGCAATATTCACCGGGTGTCGCAGGGAGAGATTCCAGACCGGAAAGGTCTCAAATTTTGCGTATCCGGATTTTATGCCGCGCACATTGTCGTTGTAGATCTGCGAGAGGCACACGGCCATCTTGCCGCTGCCGGGCCCAGGCGCGGTAACGATAACGAGCGGGCGCTCGGTCTTTATCCAATCATTTTTGCCGTAGCCCTCGGGGCTGATTATCTTTGCCACGTTGCTGGGGTAGCCCTCTATCGAGTAGTGGCGGTACACCGGCACGCCAAGCGACTTTAATTTTTCGCGAAACGCGCGCGCCGCGGGCTGAGATTCGTATCTTGTAAGCACCACACTGCCCACAAACAGCCCAAAATGACGAAAAACATCAATAAGGCGCAACACATCCTCGTCATATGTAATGCCAAGGTCGCCGCGCTTTTTGTTTTTTTCAATGTCGCCGGCGTTGATGACTATCATCACCTCGGCCTGATCGCGCAATTCAAGCAGCATACGCAGCTTGCTGTCCGGCTCAAAGCCCGGCAGAACGCGCGCGGCGTGGTTGTCGTCGTACAGCTTGCCGCCAAATTCAAGATACAGCTTGCCGCCAAACTCGGCAATGCGCTCGCGTATATGCTCCGATTGGAGCTTTAGATATTTCCCGTTGTCAAAACCCGTTTTGCTCATGATGCTCATCTCCTCCTGATCTGCACGGCAGATCAAAAAAATCATATTTATTATACAACATTCCGCTCCGCTTTTCAACCGCTTTTTACCCGGTTTTAAAAATTTTTTGGGGAGGAGGGAGGAGGTCACTTCTTTCGTCCCAAATTAACAAAAAATTCACACCGATATGCAAAAAGGGGTTGACACGGCGGCGGGGATATGATATAATTAAAACTACGCATCGGATCGCTCCGCCGTCTGAGTTTTTCAGAAAAGAAACGGACGCGATGGAGCGAAAATCATAAAATCGGAGGACACATAAATGGGCGTTTTTGAGATCATTATGGGTATCGTTCTTCTGGTCATGGCTCTCTTTCTTGTTGTCGCCGTGCTTTTGCAGTCCGGCAGCGACAAACGGCTTTCCGGCGCGATCGCCGGCGGGGCCGACACTTACCTCGGCAAGGAAAGAGGCAGCCGTCTTGACAAGCTGCTCAACGTTCTTACCCCCATCGTTGCCGCGGTATTTGCCGTAGCCGTCATCATCATGTACGTTATCGTTGCATAATGTAAGTTGCCCAACTTCCATTTTGGAAGTTGGGCAGTTTTATTCGCTTCGCGAGTTATATTGAAAAAAACGAGCCAAGAATAAAAAAATGCGGCTCTTTTTTTATTGACCAAGTCTAAAAAACGTGGTATAATATTCTCATCTTGAACCCGAAAGGAATGATCAGCATGAATACCTTTGATATCAAAAAGGATGCCGCCGAGCGCATCATCATAGTTGCACACCGCGGTTCCTGCGGAGGCAACATCCCCTGCAACACAATGGCCGCGTATGAGATAGCTCTTCGCCACGGCGCCGACATGCTTGAGGTCGATGTCAGCCGCAGTGCAGACGGCACTCTTTGGATCCTCCACCCCAAGATGGAGTATATCCAGCTTAACTATCTCGGCACACAGGACGCTCCCCGCCTGCCCGATATGCATGACGACGAGATCCGCCGCCTGAAGTACGTCAACGCCGACCGCACCTACACCGAATGGCCGCTTTGCACGCTGGATGAGGTGTTTGATGCCTTCCGCGGTCGCTGCTACATAAACATCGATAAGTTTTGGGAGAACCCGCGCGAGATATCCGATGCCATCTGCGCACACGGCATGCAGGAGCAGATAATCGTTAAGACCTCGCCAAAACCCGAGCTTTTTGATATTATCGAGGAGTACGGCCGGGGCATCCAGTACCTGCCCATACTCAAAAAGAATGATGCCGCCGCTCACGAGGAGCTGTTGCGCCGCAACATCAGATACGTTGGCGCGGAGCTGGTGTTTGGAAATGATACCGACTACATCGCCACCCCCGAGTTTATCGACCGCCTGCACGGCGACGGCAAGCTCGTTTGGGGCAACGCCATCCTTTATAACTACCGCGTGCCGCTGGCGGGCGGACACTCGGATGACGTCTCGCTGACCGTTGATCCCGCCAAGGGCTGGGGTTGGCTTGCCGACCACGGATTTGATATAATCCAGACCGACTGGGTGCTGGCCATGGCTCAGTACCTGAACGAGAGCGGTAAACGCGTGGCGGGCAGAGGCTGATAATGTCCACTCGGCGGCCCCCCCGGGTGCCGCCGAGGATCTTTTTTGAGGAAAATTTCGGAAGTGAGATATTTTTTTCAGAAAAGGGTTGACAAGTCGCCGCAGGTGTGATATAATATACAGGCAATGAAAAAAGGGTTTTGCATTCCGCTTGCCGAGCCGGTGTGGCGGAACAGGCAGACGCCTTGGACTTAAAATCCAATGCTGCGAAAGCAGCGTACCGGTTCGACCCCGGTCACCGGCACCATATATCGCGGAGTGGAGCAGTTGGTAGCTCGTCGGGCTCATAACCCGGAGGCCGTGTGGTTCAAGTCCCACCTCCGCAACCAAAAAACAACAGCACCTTACGGGTGCTGTTGTTTTTTGCTTACGAAAGTTCCACCGCTTGAACCACCACCAAGCCGCAAAGCGGGTTGGTCAAGGTTCGCGCAAAGGTGAATGGGGGATCAGATGTCCATACGCGCGAACCGGTGGTTACAAGTCCCACCAAAAAGAAAAGTCGCGCAGGCGGCTTTTCTTCCTTTTCTCTTCACTTTTCACTTTTCACTTTTCACTCTTCTCTTTTGCTCAGCAAGTTACAGGCAAGTTAAAGCAGATCTATATATTGGGTGCACTTTTTCGGAATGCACTACATGTAGTTTTTTTAATTGCGGTTTTGCTCTCACGCCCTTTTGCGTTCCAAGTTGGCAAGTTACAGGCAAGTTAGATCACGCCCAAATAGGAATGTATTTCATATATCGGGGCGCAGTGGTTGGATCAAGCGGTTTGATGAGCTTGTGCTCTACCGCTTCTTTTATCAGTCTGGAAATGCTGCCGGACGAAGATTCCTTTACTCCAAATCTATACCGTAAAGAGCTGTTTGTGAGCTGTTCTCCCTGGACATGTTTTATACAGGCGTGCAGATAGCAAGCCCACAATTTATCTTCCATGGAAATTCCGGAAAATGGCATTTCTGCGAACAAGATCACTCTTGTGCTTTCGTCATATAACTCGATCTTGGGCAACGGCAATTGAAGCAATTCGCAGGTTAAAACAATTTTGTCCCAACCGGTACCCAATTCTTCACACATCCTCAATCTGCGCATAAGAGCCGCTATTTTTTAGTTTCTGGATTTTGGCAGATTGTCAATAATACGCTTAATTTCGACCAATGGAGTGCCTGAATTTGTGATCTCGATGCGATTTTCAAAGATCTCAACCAATTTTCGATCTCTTGATCTCCCTTCTTTAATGATTGAAGATCATAGTTCGTCCCCGTGATATCGTGGGTGGTGTCATCAATGCCCCAAAGCATATAAGCACAATTCTTTTCGTGAAGAGCCGCGCTATTCGCCAATGCGCTGATATCCTTGCCGATCATATGCGGGTCATAATTATTGTGCTTGAATTCTACCCAGGGAACTTCATTTGACAATTTTCTCAACTCGTTGACTAACAGATCTAAGTTGTCCATTTGTTACCTCCTGCCGTACCATGGCACAGCTTGTATTATTACGGCCTATTGTGTCGCCTTCCCCTATCCTGCATTTGTAAAAAGCGCAATTGCATTAGAACCATATAAAAGAGCTTTTGGTTGCAACGGACACCCAAAAAGCAGAGGGCAATTTTAAGATAATTGAGGGATAGCGGGGAATAGTTGCATTTTTAGTCTTTGAAAACTCCTTGCAGAAAGGTGCGACCCGTGTCGCAAAGGCATGGATCTTTCAAGTAATGAGCCGTTCATCACTCTCGCCTCTCTTTGCATCAATTATATCACATTTTGTAATAAAAAACAACGCTTTTCTCCCTGTGGTCGAAAAGCGTTTTTTTAATATAATAATTGAGAAAAGCAGCTATTCCGACGGATGTGGATCTCATGTATCAAAAAACGAGACACAAAATCGATCACAACAGCTCAAGCAAAGAATCCCAGTTAGCACCAAAGCCCATACGTTCCATAATAACCGTGTGCGGAACAGAGTGCAATTGTTTGGACAATTCGTTGAATTCATGTTTCATTGAAGATATGAACTCTTTAATATCAGATCTTTTCAGGAGAAGTGTCAGCATAACGGCGATTGCGTATGCATCGTTAGTGCCATACACATAATTCCCATTTTGACGTGCGATGCCCAATTTTGAAAAGTTGCGTATGCTGTTTGTTTTTATACTTTTTCTAAAGCGTATATCAAAAAAGCGTTCATCGTGAGCGCACAAATTTCGGGCGATTCCCAAATTGACCATATATTTGTGCAGTTCATCCGGCTGCAGGCTGAACTTTCGAGCAATGCGGATCTTATCCGCATCTTTCATATTAAAATAAAAGTTTGTTATTTTCCCAAACGTCAACACATTGACCAACACCCAAAGCGGAATATATCCATGCTCTGTCATATAGTGAGTTACAACGTTATGATGCTTGGCCATTTGGCGAGAGATCTCCTTTTGAATGTCACCAAACAGCTCGGTTATTGAAGAAATGCGCTCCTCGGCGCTTATTCGTTGAATTTTGACAAGATCGGATGGATCGTTTATATTCAGACGTTCTCTGCGTGCAATGCCGGATAGCACATATGGGTCAGTAGACGGAGTACTTTGAAAATTTTCTAATTTCAGATAGTTATTATACCCATATAATTCCGAAAACTCATGCGACACCACGGTTTTAAATTTGTTTTCCACCTGCAATAGATACCTCAAATAAATATTGCGAATGTTACGATCAAAGCAGTACAATGCATAGATCTCGTCAAAGGTGGCGCCGCTTATGTACGTCTCGTTTGTTGTGGTACCTGTGCGCGGTGCAAGAAAAAACTCCTTATAGCCGTTAACGACATTATAATAGTTTTCACTTTCAAGAATACGCATTACTCGCGAGCCTTGGGAACCGGTGTTGATGTTAAGTCCTCGCTCGCGAAGGATAGACAGCAACTGCCTGTAAGTTTTAAATTCCTTTTCCGCCATGCATCCCCCTAAAAAAAGCCCCCGGGCCCGAAGGACACCGGAGGACGAACTAGCCTTTTATTGCTTACATTATATCACAGTTATACTACTTTGTCAATACTTTTTTAAAAAAATCTGTCGGCATAGCCCAATATTATTATATGCCGCAAGCGACGATAATATCACACCATCACCGCTCAGCCCCAACTGTCTCCCCGTCTGCCTCTCGGCATTTTGCGCAAAACTCTCTCGGGGTCATGCCAAAGCGTTCGCGAAAAAGCCCTCTGAAGTGCGCCTCGCTTGAAAATCCCACCCGCTCGGCGATACGGCCAGGATCTGCGCCGTCACGCTCCTGCAGCATCCGCGCCGCGGCGTTTATGCGCGCGCTTTGCCTGAACTCCGAAAAGCTCACACCGTAATATCGGCGGATGTCGCGCATGGTCTGCCGCTCGCTGAGTCCTATCAGCCCCGCAAGAGAGGAGAGCGTTATATCGCGGTAATTATAGATAAACGCCTCGTCCATTATAAACTTGCGCCTGTCCTCGGCGGAGAGGATGCGCGGCTCGGCCTCGGCGTGTGCCCGCTCCGAAAAATTGCGGATGAGCTTTAGCATCAGCATCTCGCACAGGTTGCTGATGACCTCAAAATAGCCGGTCTCCTTGCCCATTATCTCACCCTCGATGCTTTGGAACACCCCCAAAATGCCGGTGTGATCCTCGCCGATCCAAAGTGACATCCCCTCCAGCCCCTCGGTCAGTCGTCCCGCCTCGCGGCGCTGCCGTTTGCCGCTCTTTGACCCGCGGTGCAGGTCAAAGGACATTGAATATTCTATCATTACGTCCGCGGGGTCGGTCAGCTGCTCGTGACTGACGTTTGGGCCGTTAAGGTAAAGCATCCCCTCGCGCAGCGGGCAACGCTGACCCTCGCAGATCAGCCACCCCTTGCCGCCAACGATGTAGTGCAGCTCGTAAAAGCCGTGCCGATGGTTGGGAAAGGACTCCAAAAACACCGTTCGCTTGGCGTTCAGCACGGTAATGCGCCTGTCCCCAAGCTCAAATGCTATCTGCAAGCGGGAAAAATCTATATCGCCCCACATATTTGCCTCCTTGCCGCGCGTCTGCGCCACTGAATAAATTATAGCAAGCGGCGGGCGGAATGTCAATATCAAACGACGATTTTGTGACATATCCGCTGTGATGTTGTCTGTTTTTTGTATTGCCAAAGCCATTGGGCGGTGTTATAATATAGGTAACAAATGATACAAAGGAGTCACCGATATGAAAGATACTTGTAAGATACCGCAAACCATGCAGGGTGCTATCCTGCCCGGCAACTCGACCGTTGAGCTGCGCGAGTTCCCCGTTCCCACCCCCGGGTACGGACAGGTGCTGGTAAAGACCATGGCCACCACCATCTGCGGCTCGGATATCCGTTGCATCTACCGTGAGCACACCGGCAAGGGCGCCGAGGGGTATATTCCCGGCACCATCGCCGGCCACGAGCCGTGCGGCCGAATAGTCCTTGCCGGCGAGGGCTGCAAGCGCTTCAGCGAGGGCGACCGCGTGATAGTTTACCACATTTCCGGCTGCGGCGTGTGCTATGATTGCCGCCGTGGATATTACATCTCCTGCAAAAGCAAATATCGCGCGGCCTACGGCTGGCAGCGCAACGGCGGCATGGCGCCATATATCCTTTGCGACGAAAAGGATCTTATCGCCCTGCCGGACGAGCTGACCTACAAGGACGGCGCGCAGGTGGCCTGCGGCTTTGGCACCGTCTACGAGGCTATCGACAAGATCGGTGTCAGCGGCGCGGATGCGGTGCTGGTAACCGGGCTCGGGCCTGTGGGTCTGGCCGCGCTCATGCTCTGCCGCGCCATGGGGGCAAAAACGCTCATCGGCGTTGAGACCAACGATTATCGCATCGAGACCTGCAAAAAGCTGGGGCTGGCCGACTATGTGTTCAGATCTGATGATACCGCGCTTGAAAACATTCTCAAGGTGACAGGCGGGCACGGCTGTGAGCGTGCCATCGATTGCTCCGCCGCGGATGCGGGGCGCGTGCTGGCCATTCGCGGCACTCGCGAGTGGGGCAAGATCGCCTTTGTCGGCGAGGGCGGGACCTGCAGCTTCACCCCCAGCCCGGATATCATTCACGGACAAAAGACCATCTACGGCTCGTGGGTGACCAGCCTTTGGAAGATGGAGGAGCTGGTCGAGCTTTTGGTGCGCTGGGGCATCCACCCGGAGGAGCTCATCACGCATGAGTTTCCGCTCTCGGAGGCCGCCGAGGCCTACGCCCTCATGGCCTCCGGCAATTGCGGCAAGGTGGCCGTAACGTTTGATCGGGAATAATAAGGAAATTTTTGCTTGCGCAAAAATCCAATCTTACCTCCTCATCCGTCACGGATCACCGTAAAACCCACAAAAACGACGTTTTTGCTTGCAAAACGGCAAATTTCATTCGCCGAGTAGTTTTTGATGACTCGACCCGCAAAGCGGGACGAGTCGCTTCTCACACATGAGAAGGCTTGTCAAAAGTCCATTCTTTCACCTACAGCCGTAAACAAAAGCATCATATTTTGTCGCGGCGGAAGCAAGCCCCCGCCCTACGGAGTTAGTACATAGCCATAAACGAACGCGACATCCATCGTTTTTGGCTACAAGAATACATGTAGATTTAAAATCCGCCCTGCGGATTTCTTCCTCAACGCACACGGGCGTGCCGCGCGTGCATATCACGTTCCGCGAAGCGGAACATATAACTCCGAACAACGTGCGGAATATAACTGTGCGAAGCACAACATCACTCGGCGCGAAGCGCCAACATCACACCGCGCATCGCGCGGTACATCACTCCGCACGCAGTGCAGTACATCACTCACGCGAAGCGTGACGGATTCGTGACCACCGGTTCGCGCGCATGGACTGCGTGGCCTTGCTTCACCTTTGCGCGAACCATTTCAAGCCGCTTGCGGCTTGAGGGTGGTCCGACCGTGGATCTCCCGGCAAACAAAAAGAGGTAGCCATAGGCTACCTCTTTTTGTTTGGTGGGGGATGGTGGATTCGGACCACCGAAGTCAGTGACAACAGATTTACAGTCTGCCCCCTTTGGCCGCTCGGGAA
>CAYLLA010000057.1:0-8733 GCA_964384555.1 uncultured Ruminococcus sp.
TTTTGATCTTTCTAAGATCAGCACCGCGATAACAATAGCCTTTGATGCATGCTAGCGTCAATATAAACCCAATATAATCGATTTTATAGCCCTCAAGGTCACAGCGGCCTTCGAGCCCAAGGTCAAAAACGATCTGGTCTCGGTAGAGGATATTCAGGACAGCGTTGAGTCGGTACTGGCTCAGGCGGGATACGAGGATGTTGCCAAGGCGTATATCCTTTACCGCCGCCAGCGCGAGAAGCTCCGCAATATGAAGTCCACCATGCTGGACTACAAAAAGCTGGTCGATTCCTATGTTAAGGCTACCGACTGGCGCGTAAAGGAGAACTCCACCGTTACCTATTCGGTCGGCGGACTCATCCTCTCCAACTCCGGCGCGATAACCGCCAACTACTGGCTCTCCGAGGTCTATGACAGCGAGATAGCCGAGGCGCATAAGCGTGCCGACCTCCATCTGCATGATCTTTCAATGCTTACCGGCTACTGCGCTGGTTGGTCACTGCGCCAGCTAATAGAGGAGGGACTTGGCGGCATTCCCGGCAAGATCACCTCTGCCCCCGCAAAGCATCTTGCATCCCTTTGCAACCAGATGGTCAACTTCCTCGGTATCATGCAAAACGAGTGGGCGGGCGCGCAGGCGTTCTCCTCCTTTGATACCTATCTTGCCCCCTTTGTAAAGGTGGATGACCTCAGCTACGAGCAGGTCAAAAAATGCGTTGAATCCTTTATCTACGGCGTTAACACCCCCTCGCGTTGGGGAACGCAAGCGCCGTTCTCAAATATCACCCTCGACTGGACAGTTCCAGCTGACCTTGCGGATCGTCCCGCCATCGTCGGCGGCCGTGAGATGGACTTCACCTACGGCGACTGCAAGCGCGAGATGGATATGGTAAACAAGGCCTTTATCGAGGTCATGATAGAGGGCGATGCCAACGGCCGCGGCTTCCAGTACCCCATCCCCACCTATTCGATCACACGTGATTTTGACTGGTCGGAGACAGAAAACAACCGCCTGCTCTTTGAAATGACTGCAAAATACGGCACACCGTACTTCTCCAATTATATCAACAGCGATATGGAGCCTTCCGATGTGCGTTCGATGTGCTGCCGTTTGAGGCTGGATCTGCGCGAGCTGCGCAAAAAATCCGGCGGCTTCTTCGGCTCGGGCGAAAGCACGGGATCTGTTGGCGTTGTGACCATCAATATGCCCCGCATAGGCTACCTTGCTGCCGATGAGGCGGATTTCTACCGCCGCCTTGATCATATGATGGATATCGCCGCGCGTTCCCTCAAGATAAAGCGTACGATCATCACCAAGCTGCTTGATGAAGGACTTTACCCCTACACCAAGAGATATCTCGGCAGTTTTGATAATCACTTCTCCACCATAGGGCTTGTCGGCATGAACGAGGCCTGCCTCAATGCCCGCTGGCTTAGGTGCGACCTTACCGATGAGCGCGCGCAGAGCTTTACCAAGGATGTGCTCAACCACATGCGTGAGAGACTTTCCGACTATCAGGAAAAATACGGTGACCTTTATAACCTCGAGGCCACACCTGCCGAGTCTACCACCTATCGCCTTGCAAAGCATGATAAGGAAAGATACCCGGATATCATTACCGCATCAAACGGTGATGATCCTTACTACACCAACTCCAGCCACCTGCCTGTGGGCTATACCGATGATGTTTTCACCGCCCTTGATATTCAGGACGAGCTGCAAACGCTCTACACCTCGGGCACGGTCTTCCACACCTTCCTTGGCGAAAAACTGCCGGATTGGCGTGCGGCGGCCAAGCTTGTGCGCAAGATAGCCGAAAATTATCGCCTGCCCTATTACACTATCTCCCCCACCTACTCTGTTTGCGCCGATCACGGCTATATCGCGGGTGAGCATTTTACCTGCCCCAAGTGCGGCAAGCCGGCGGAGGTCTACAGCAGGATCACAGGCTACTATCGCCCGGTCCAGAACTGGAACAACGGCAAAACGCAGGAATACCGCGAGCGGCTTGAATATAATATTGACGAGTCGGTCCAAAAATTTGACTCTGTACCGCACGGCATTTCCGCCGCAAAGGACAGCGCACAGGAAAGCACCGCGGATGCATGCACATGCGCCGACCGTAGTGCTGATGGAGTTATCCTTTTTGCCACCAAGACCTGCCCCAAGTGCAAGATAGCGGCAAGCTTGCTGGAAAAAGCGGGAGTTGATTTTGAGCGCGTTTATCACGAGGATGCCCCCGGCTTTGCCGCGGAGCACGGCATCAGCCAAGCACCCACGCTTATCGCAGGCGGCGCGGTGTACTCGGATATCGGCGGAGTAAAGCAGTTTATTGCAAACATCAAAGCGTAAATAAAAAAATGGGGCGGCGCGCCTTGGCGGCCGCCCCGACAGACGTAATAGAGAAAATACAGGAGTAGCTATGTACGATATTATAATTATCGGCGCGGGGCCTGCGGGGCTTACCGCCGCAATATATGCCCGCCGCGCGGGAAAGACCGTGCTGGTGCTTGAGCGTTCAAGCTTTGGCGGGCAGATGACCTTCTCCCCCAAGATCGAGAATTATCCCGGCTTTTGCGAGATATCCGGCATTGAGCTTGCCGACAAAATGGTGGATCAGGCGCTGACGCTCGGCGCGGAAATAGAGCCGTGCGCTGTGCAAGCGGTCTCGCACGATGATGCCCGCGGTGCTTTTTCGGTAGAAACCGATGACGGCGAGCGTCTTGCGCGTGCCGTTATAATCGCGGCGGGTGCCGCTCACCGCAGGCTGGGGCTTGAGGGCGAGGATGCGCTTGTCGGCCACGGAATATCCTTTTGCGCGGTCTGTGACGGCGCATTTTACAAGGATCGCCGTGTAGCGGTGATCGGCGGCGGCAATTCCGCCATCGTTGAGGCGGCCATGCTTGCGGATGTGGCATCCGATGTTTATGTGATACAGGATATGCCCACGCTCACCGGTGAGGCCGCGGCCGCCGCGGCACTTGCCGAGCGCAAAAATGTGCATATCCGCTGTGGCTGTCGCGTTAGCGGGTATATCGAAAACGGCGGACGGTTGTGCGGCCTTTCGATAACGACAGCGGATGGTGAGGAGGAGCTGTTGGTGGACGGCGCGTTTATCGCCATAGGGCTAAAGCCCGAAAACGAGCCCTTTGCGGGTGTCGCATCCACCGATGCACGCGGGTATATCATATCCGATGATACTGCTAAAGTCGGCACGCCGGGCGTGTTCGTGGCGGGTGATTGCCGTGTCAAGAGCGTGCGGCAGATATCCACCGCAACGGCTGACGGCGCAGTGGCCGCACTTGCCGCCGCCGCGTATATCGACAGTCTTGGTGACTGATAAAAAACGAATTGCAAATATTTAGCCCTCCCCGCCGAGCGGATACGCTCGGCGGGGAGGGCCATTATATCGGTTTTTATGGTTTAATCGTCAAGTATATCGGCAAAGCCGGTAACGCGCACGCTCTCACCGTCGGCAGCTGTCAACAGATAGAGCGCACCGCGGCGGGTGGCTTTTGTTGCCTCGGCGGCTTCGGCGGTCTCTGAGGAATTTGACATCAAAAGCTCGTAGTCTATCCGCACGCCAATGCATCCGTCGGCGTATTGCGTATACGCGGCGGCGGCCGATGTGATATCAAGCTTTGAGTACGCGCCGGATCGGTACGCCTCGGCATAGCCCTCCATCAAGCGCAGGTATGCGGGCGTGTTTTTATCCAGCATTTTCAGCATCTCGCCGTATGCGGCATCAAATGCGATATAATTTCTGCCCATATCGCCGCCGCAGGCGAGGTAGTTAAAGTACCGCTCGGCAAATTGCTCGGCGCACTTGGTGGCGGCAACAAGTGCCGAACTGCGTTCTGCCTCGGCGGGCATCGCGTTGTCCGGAATATCAAATTCGCAGGTTATAAAATAGCCGTCTGTTTTGTCGTTGGCCATCGGAAGCTCCGTGCCGTCAAGCGTGGCGGAGACGACGGGATGCACCAAAAATCCGCTTACCGTGTATTTATCAAATGCGGGAGTGACACCGCGGAGCTTAAAGCACCCAACACCGTAAAGCCCCGGAAGAGTGCGGCCGCCGTCAAGATCCTCATTTGCGGCGGCTGTGGCGGATGGCGTCAGCGTTTTGCCGTTGACGGTCACCGCCGCGCCGTGGGGAGCAAGCACGGTCAGGGTAAAGCGGCACTCGTCAGGTGTGTTGAAGATGTAATTTCCGCCGTCGGAGGAGAGCGCCTCAAGCGATGTGCCAAGGTATTCCGCGCTCACCTGCGGGTCAAAAAACAGCCCGCGTACCGTCCAAACATCAAGCACCTGCAAGCTGCCGTCGCCGTTCTCATCAAGCGGCCCCGAGCTGCCCTCGGCCTTTGTAAGCTCCGCCCATTCCTCGGTGGCCTTGACTCCGTTTATCCGAACCGTCACACCGCCGGGGACTGTGGCACTTACGGTGCGTATCATGTCATCAGTTGGCGCAAAAAATACAGTGCCGTCGGCGGCAGTGAGCCGGTCAAGCTCCGCTCCGCCGATAGTAGCGCGAATGCTCGGCTCGTAATAAATACCCTCAAGCGTGTAAACGTCGCATCTTACATCGGCGGCGCGTGCTTCCTCACTGCGGTTCAGCGCAGGATATACGCCACCGTGCTCGGCAGTGTCGGCGGGTATGGTCTTGCCGTTCACGGTAAGCGTTGCGCCCTCAAATACCGAGATGGTGTAGGTCTTAAATTCCACGCCCTCCGCCTCAAAATAAGAGCGGCGGAAGCTCATTTTATCTATCTCCCAATCGCCAAGCCCAAATAGCCTGTCCCCGGAACACTTAAGTGTCACCTCTGCCATTGGTTTGCCGTCGGATATTATCAAAAATGTCGGGGATGTAGCATCGTCACGTGCGGCATACTTTATATAGGTCAGCTCGCCAATGTCAAATACCTCTGAGAGTACTTCATCAGCCAGCCGCGCGCCGTCCTCGTACTCGGGATATGTGCGCGGCAGCTCGCTCATAAGCAGTCCGCGCCAGTATTCTGTATCCTGCCGCGCTATCATGCGTTCTATCATCCGCTCCGGCAGGGCATCGTCGCGCAGTGAGGCATACTTCCAGCCAATGCACAGCAAAACGGCCATAAGTATTATCATTATTGCCGCGTATATTATCATGCCCTTTAAAAAGACATGGCGTTTTGGGTGGCGGCGGCGCGAATGGCGGCGCACCAGCTCCTTCATATCTGTATTATTCATATCGATCTTAAAACTTGTCTCTGTTTTTATTTTTTATATTCGGACGGCACAGGATCTTCGCACTTATCCCTCGTTATCCTCACCCTCGGCGGACTCGGCGGGGGAGAGGGTTATGTTAAAGCGAGCGGAGGTCGCGCTAAGGCTCAGGGTATCGCCGCCCGCGTAGCTGTGTCCTGCAGGAGTCACTGCCACTGCGGTCACAGCTCCGTATTCGTACATCAGGGCGCACAGCTCGTCATAGGTCGCGCCGCGGGGGTAAACTCCGCGCGGGGTGATGAGAGCTATCAGCAAGCCGCCGTCCTTTTTTTGACCTATTGCAATACGTGGCGCATATCCGCCGCCAAGCTCACGCATTGGCAGACCGCCGCTTATCAGCACGCGCTCGCAGGGCAGGGCAAAGCTCCAACCTGAATTGAATACCGCCGCCGCGGTGTAGCGACCGCAGTGAAGTATGCCCGCGGCATCTATTCCAAAGGCATTGTAGCCGGAGCCGTCGCCCTTGTAATTAAAGCGTTCGCCGATAAGGGATATATCCGCCTCGTCTGCTAAAGCTCCTATGCAAAAGGCGGATGCATCTGTCCCTGCGGGCTTTTTGGCCTCGCCGGCGGTAACGCAAAGCCGAGCGGGGTCTATGCCGTCAATTATCAGGCCGTCCCAAGCGGAGGCCGTGACCTTTATAATGGTTGGCTCGCCATAGCTGTCGGCAGATATCTCCACCCCTGCGCTCACATCTCGCGGCGCGGCGTAGTAGGCGATCTCGCCAAGCTCCTCTTTGGTGTAAAGAATACCTGCAAGAGGGGAGTTTTGGGCTACAAGTGTTGCCGCAAGATCACGCGAGGCCGCCTCCGATGGTCCGCGTGCTATCAGCAGGAGTACCGCACCCGCCGCCAGCAAAAGCAGCAGTGCGGTCAGCGCAAGGAATATCCCCACGCGGCCGACCGTTATCCATATATGTTTTTTGGTAAGTGTTCTCAAGGCTCGATCTCCGATAAAACTTAATAGAATTATTCACTATAATTGTACAGCATAAGGCGGTGATTGTCAAGGGGAGATTTATTTTGTCGTTGTTAATAATCTGAGTATTTGCAAAAATACGAGCCGAGATGGGCCATGCGACCCATCCCGGCGATATTTTTTGCTATTTGTGCTGTCCTTTAGTCGTGCTTGAGGACAGATGTGGCATCGGCGATAGTCTTTTCAAGAGCCTCGCGGCCGTATTTATCGACCTCGGCCTTGTTCTTTTCACCGTGAGTGAGGCATCCCGCGCCGCCTATGCAGCCGCCAATGCATGCCATACCCTCAATAAAGTTGGCATCCAAAAGGTTTTTGCGCTTTTTAAGCAGAGCGATCTTGCATTCCTCAATGCCATCGCAGGCGCAAGGCTTAAGCAGAAAGTCCTCAAGTCCCTGTTCCTTGAGCGCCTCGGCAACGGCATCGGAAAGTCCGCCGCTGCGGGCAAAGATACGTCCAAAGTAGGATGCATTGTCAAGCACATCCTCATCCATTGTCGTAATGTCAAGGTCGCGGCTGTCAAAGAGGGCCTGAAGCTCCTCAAATGTCATTGCCGCATCAACGTAGGGGCGTACCTCCTCGCGCTGTACCTCACCCTTTTTGGCAGTGCACGGGCCGATAAATACTATCTTTGCGCCCGCCTCATGCTCCTTTATGTACTTGGAGATGGCAGTCATGGGGGAGGGATTGTGCGAAACGAAGGGCAATAGATCCGGGAAGCTCTTTTCGATATAGCTTACAAAGGCAGGGCAGCAGGAGCTGGTCAAAAAGCCCTTTTCAACAAGCTCGCGGGATTCGGATTCCGCCACCATATCCGCGCCCAGAGCCGCCTCAATGACCGTGTGGAAGCCGAGAGCCTTGATGCCGCTTATCACCTGGCCGAGCTTTGCATAGGTAAACTGGCTGGAGATAGAGGGTGCGACCACGGCGTAGACCTTGTATTTTTTGTTCTCATCGCTCTTTTTGATAAGATCGATAACGTTGAGGATAAAGGATTTATCAACGATAGCGCCAAAGGGGCACTGATATACGCAGGCACCGCAGGAGATGCACTTGCTGTTATCTATCTCGGCGGCCTTATCTTCACCCATCGATATCGCTTTGATCTTGCAGGCGTTCTCGCAGGGGCGCTTGCGGCTGATGATAGCGGAGTAGGGGCAGACCTTGGCGCATGCGCCACAGCCAACGCAAAGAGATTTATCTATATGCGCCACATGCTGGTGGTCAAAGGATATGGCCTGACGTTTGCAAACGTCCTCGCAACGGTGTGCAAGACAGCCGCGGCAGGCGTTGGTGACCTCATAGCCGCCCAGGGGGCATTCATCGCAGGCGATCTTTATTACCTCTATGATGTTGGGGTTATCCTTGTCGCCGCCCATGGCAAGCTTTACGCGCTCGCCGAGTATTGCACGCTCCTTGTATACACAGCAGCGCATCGTGGGGGTGTTGCCGGGTACTATCTTGGTCGGAATGTCAAGCACCGACTCAAGCAGGGTGTCGTTCCATGCCTCGCGAGCGACCTCGCGGAGCACTTTGTATTTGAGATGCTGAACTTTAGTATCGAATTTTCTCATTTTGCGTCTTTTTCGTCCTTAAAAATAAATTACCTTAATGCGTTTTCCCATCTGCCGCAAGCATGCGGAAAGCTCTTCAACCAGGTTCATCTTAATGTTAAAGTTGATCGGCAGATCGGGGTTTTGGTGGGCGGGGTTTACGGCCCGTCCAACAAAAAAGTTAATGTCGGTAGCCTCCTCAAACAAAAGGCGGCTGATCTGTGATGCGCCATCGCGCCCAAGGCTCCACTTTTCATACTCCGAGTTCTCCGCAAGGTAGTCGCGAGCGTAGTGAAGCACCTTGTTAACGGTGATAACACCCTCCGTCACCAGATCCACACCCTCAAGCTCGGCTGTGGGCGGAACGTCGGATGCCGCAAAATCAAGGCTTGGGCGCAGTGGCTTGCCAAGATATTTGGCGGCTATCGAGGAGGTGGTTCCTCCGCAAACGATGTGCTTGCCCTCCTTTGAGAAGAAGAGCGACATCATGCGGTCGGCATCGTCACGGTTGGAGGGCGGGCCGAAGAGCATGTTCATCGGCTCGCGGCGGCGGATCTTTATAACGGCCGCCGTGGCATCGTCGCCCGGCTTGCCGCCGTAAAGCCTGTCGCACTCGTCAACAAGAATGGTCGAAAGCGTTTTGGCGGTGTATCCCACGTCAACTATCGTTTCAAGAAACGCGATTATCTCCTCGCGCTTCCAACCAAAGTTGTAGGATAGCCCCATACCCGCGTGGGGACAGCCGTCGCTCATGGCAACAAAGGTGTCACCCTCGCAAAGACGGACGGAGGAGCGAAGTATCCGCTTGCCCTCTATCTGCATCTCTGTGGTGGGGTAGTTGTAGTTTTTGCCGCCGCGCAGCAGTATCACGGGCGGGTTATCAAATTGAATTATCTCGGCATCGGTGCTGTTTGTGAGGTGTATTATCGTAAAGGTGGAATA
>CAYLLA010000058.1:0-2502 GCA_964384555.1 uncultured Ruminococcus sp.
TTAATAGACATTTAGAAAGCAAGAGCTTAAAGTTTTGATATCTACCGTTTTCTATACGGCTTTTATGCATGTGCGCACTGCGCGATGTAAGCCTTCTCACACATGAGAAGGCTTGGCGAGAATCGTTTCTTTTGCCTACGGACGGAACGAACATCAATCTCCATCGTTTCGGCACGACACCGTGGTGCGTGCCCTACCAAAATACATTCAATTCGAGATCCGCGTGGCGATTTTCTTCCGAAACCGCACGCGTGGTGCTGACATCGCTTGATGCGCGGCGCGGCATGTTACCCCGCACCTCTCCCTGCGCGGCACATCTCCCTCAGCGGGCACTCCCCGCATTTGGGGTCGCGGGCGCGGCAGACATCCCGCCCAAACATCACAAGCCTGTGGCATAGGTCTGTTTGCTCGGCCGGCTCAACTATCTCCCCCATTATCCGCTCCACGCGGCGCGGGTCGCGCATATCCTCGGGGTAGAATCCCAGCCGCCCGCAAATGCGTATGCAATGCGTATCCGCCACTATCCCGGGCTTTGCGTAGATATCGCCAAGCAAAAGGTTTGCCACCTTTCGCCCTACTCCCGGCAGGCGCAAAAGCTCCTCCATGTTATCCGGCAACACACCGCCAAATTCGCGGCAGAGCATCTCGCTGGCGGCCCGCACATCCATTGCCTTGGTGCGAAACAGCCCGCAGGGGCGCAATATCTCCTCAAGCTCGGAAATATCCGCCGCGGCCATCGCCTCGGCAGTCGGGTATTTTAAAAACAGCTCGCGGCAAACGATATTCACCCGCGCATCGGTACACTGCGCCGAGAGCCGCCCCATCACCAGCAGTCGCCACGGGTCGCCGCCGTACTCAAGCGAGCATTCGGCCACCGGGTAACGTGCGCTAAGCGCGGCAGTTACCTGCCGCGCCAGCTCTTTATTATCGCACGCCCCGGCCGACATTTTTTTATCTTCGGTCATGGGCATAGCTTCAGTGATTAAACACCGGTGCCTTTTCCCAAGCATCCACCGTAAGATTCAGCGCGATATTTGCCATCTTTTTGGAGCCGGAGACGATGGTGGAGATGTTTTGACCCTGCGACACCGCAGTCTGCACCTTATCGCGCAGGCCGCCCCACTTATACATTTCGGCAAGGTCGGTATAGATGGTGTCGCGTATGATCTGTATCATTCCGGAGGAATCGATATCCGGCGCGTAGCGGGTCTTTACGCAGACCTCAAAATAGGCGGGTGTGAGGGTGGTGAGCGACTGGATCGAGAGCGCCTCAACTATAAACGCGGCGCGCTCAAGTCTTTCGGCCGAGCAGGACTGCGGGAAGCCCATGCAGGTGATGCCGTAGCCTGTTGTAAAGCTGTAGTAATCCTCTTGCTCGGCGTTATATTTGGGGGCGGGAACGATACCGACCTCAAAATCAGCCTCTCTGAGGGCGATGAGGTGATAGAGCACCTCCGGCATAAAGAGGGCAGTGCCGTTGCGGAATTTTGCCATAACATCGGCATCCGCGCCAAGGAATATACCATCGTTGCCGGCGGTCTTTTTGGTCAAAAGGTCAAGCACGGCCAAGCTGCGCTCGTTGCCGATGCTGATCTCGGGGATATCCTGCTCGTTATTAACGCTGACCAGCTCGCCCGCGGCCATGAGCATGATAAAGCCAAAGGAGTTCTGCGCCGATATGCCGTAGACCTGTGCGCCGGTGCCGTCCGAGCCGGGTATGTATGCGGTATCCGCCATGGTGAACATATTTTCAAGCGTCCACTCGTTTTTGTTCACGTAGTCATAGGGGGATCTCATCTCATACTGCTCAAGTATCTTCTTATTAAAGAACACGCCGCGCGCGGACATATCATCGATGGTCGTGATATCGCCTACCGCAAAGAACTGGCGGTGGCCTATCGACCAGGACTTATTGAGCGACTGTGACCACCACTGCGCCTCAAGATCGATCTGCTTAACGTCGTGCAGGTCAACAAGCAGTCCTGCGGATGCGCTGTTGGCGGCATCCGTGGCGCTCATATAGACCGCATCAAATGACTCATCCGAGGATTTTACGCGGCGCTCAAGGTCGGACATAAATGTTGCCTTGCCGCTTTGAATCTCGTCAAGCTTTACGTTGTACTGCTCCTCTATCATCTTATTGCGGCGATAGACGGCAACAGGCAGGGTCTCGACGTCATCGGCGGTCGCCATAAGGTCGGATCTCCACACGCCGTTATAATAGCGTGAGTAGAATGTCACCGTGGCGTCGTCAAAATCGCGTGCGCCGAGCACCGAGGCCGCGGTGGGAGTGGTCTCCTCCGGCTCGGTCGAGGATGCAGGCTCGGCGGTGGAGCCGTCCGGTGTGGGTGCGGCGGTGGTCTCGTTGCCCTCGCCCGGTGTGGCACAGCCGGCAAGTGTTGCGCAAAGCAGTACAAGTGCCAGCAAACAGGAAAGAATTTGCGATAAAACAGACTTTTTCATTTCATTTTACCTCTTTTTTGAATCTCGGGTGAGCGAATG
>CAYLLA010000058.1:2602-8682 GCA_964384555.1 uncultured Ruminococcus sp.
CGAACCCGAACTTCTCCCCCCGATGGTGGAGAACTTCAGATCCGTTTCCCTCTATGTCAATTAAATTGGGGTCGGAACATTTAGTTTTTTTAAGTCTCGGGTGAGCGAATGCGAACCCGAACTTCTCCCCCCGATGGTGGAGAACTTCAGATCCGTTTCCCTCTATATCAATTAAATTGGGATCGGAACATTTAGTTTTTTAAGTCTTGGGTGGCGTTATTGCGTTATCTGAGCTTCATACCCCGATGGTGTAGAATTTCAGAGTCATATCGTACTAAGACGGATAGGACATCAGAACATTTACTGCCATGCGGGTGTAGAATTGCAGACCTGTTTCCCTCTATGTCAATTAAATTGGGATCGGAACACTGTTACCTATCAATTTGGGCGTGATTAGTGACTATAGGCACGCTTCGCGTGCGGTAGCGGAACGATGGATGTAGATATTCTAAATGTCTGTAGGCTAAAGAGCGGACTCTTGCCAAGCCTTCTCATGTGTGAGAAGCGACTCGTCCCGCTTAGCGGGTCGAGTCATCAAAAACGATTCGGCGAATGAAATTCGCCGTTTTGCAAGCAAAAACGTCGTTTTTGTGGGTCATTCCATGATCCATGACGGATGAGGAGGTGAAATCTTCCTTATTTCGTTCTCTTTGCGGCACGACAAATGGGAGCGTGCCATACGATTTAAAGGTGATGTTTGTACGTTCGCCTGTTATTTCTCTATTTAATAACGGCTGCATTTTAATATGAAATTTTTGCTTACGCAAAAATCTAATTTTACCTCCTCATCCGTCACGCTTCGCGCGGTGAAATTCCGCTCCGAGGGTGAAATGAATGCGAAGCGTGCGACATCACTCGGCGCGGAGCGTCTTACTTCTTTTCCACCAGTCCTTTAAAGTCAAAGCCGGCTTCTTTTATGATCTTCTCCACCGTTTCCTTAACTATGGGCAGGGTGGTTTGGATATCGATCTTGCCGTCCTTGACTGATGCGGCGACCTTTTCGATGCCGGGGACCTTTGAGAGCAGCTCGGTGATCTTTTTTGCGCAATTTTCGCACTTCATGCCGCCGATATCGATGCTGTACTCATGCGTTTCGGCCGCGCTCTTTACTTTTTTGATAAGATTTTCAAACATAACAATATGCCTTCCTTTTTCGATAATAATAAATACGGGAGTGTGTCCTCTTGCGATAATTTTATCACATAAAAAGCCCGAATGCAATACCCGCGGGCAATAATTTTAAATATTATTTTTCTTTAATAATAAAGTAAAGCACTTGAACCCGCCCGCACAGTATGGTATAATATATAATGTAATAATATAATCACATATGATAAGTGAGGACAAAATGAAGATCCCTGTAGATATAAAGCTCAGCCGCGGTGCCGGCATGCCGAAATACGCCACCCCGGGTTCTGCGGCCGCAGATCTTTGCGCGGCGCTTGAGGGCGGCAGTGTGACCATTGCCCCCGGCAGCTGGGTGCGCATTCCCACGGGCGTGGCGATATCCGCCGGGCGCTCGGATATCGTTGCCATAGTGGCCAGCCGCAGTGGGCTTGGCGCAAAGCACGGTATTTCTATGATAAACGGCATTGGAGTGATAGACTCCGACTATCGCGGCGAGATATCGGTAACGCTTGCCAACCACTCGGATACGCCCTACACGATAGAGGACGGCGACCGCATTGGCCAGATAATGTTTATGCCGGTGATAGCGGCGGAGTTTTTTGAAAAAGAGGAGCTTGACCCCACCGAGCGCGGCGAGGGCGGCTTTGGCTCGACCGGCAAATAAGCCGCGAGCGATCCCACGAAAGGAAATATCAATTTAAGCTTAGCTATTAAGGGCTTGATTGGATCATAAAATTATGAAAAAGCTTATTTTGGCTTCTGCCTCACCGCGCAGGAGCCGTATACTTAAGGATGCGGGTGTAGCATTTGATACCTTGGTGACCGATGCCGACGAGCATGTGCCGGAGGGCACTCCCATCACCGAGGCGGTGGAGCTGATATCTGCCCGCAAGTGCCGCGCCGCCGCCGAGCGCCTGCGCGAGGCGGGCGTGACCGATGGGTGTTATGTTCTTGCCGCCGACACGGTGGTTGAATGCTTTGGCGAGATGCTTGGCAAGCCGCGCGACCGCGAGGATGCGCGCCGTATGCTTACCATGCTTGCCGGCTGCGGCAGTGCCGTGCACACCGGCATTACGATATGTGAGCTTTCAAGCGGTCGGGAGGAATCGTCGGTTGAGACGACCTACCTTGCCTTTGAGGGCTTGGATGCCGACGAGATAGAGGCGTATATCGACACCGACGAGCCGTATGACAAAGCGGGCGGCTACGGCATACAGGGCCGCGCGGGGATATTCATTCCCGGCATTACCGGCGATTATTTTAACGTAATGGGGCTGCCCCTGCACGCGGTGCACATGCTGCTGCGCGACAGCTTTGGTGTGAGTCTTACCGAATTTAAAGATCAAGACCACACGCGGAGGTCATAAATGGCAAAGCATATAGGAATAGATCTCGGCACCGCAAACACGCTTGTATACATGAAGGGCAAGGGTGTGATATTGCGCGAGCCGTCGGTGGTGGCCATAAACAAGCTGACCAAAAAGGTCGTGGCTGTTGGCGGGGATGCAAAGCGGATGCTTGGCAAAACTCCGGGCAATATTGTGGCATATCTGCCGCTTAAGGACGGTGTTATAGCCGATTTTGACGTTACGGCAAAAATGCTGCACCAGTTTTTTGCCAAAACGGCGGCGGACAGTATATTCTCCTCCCCCTCCGTGATAATTTGCATACCGCACGACGTTACCGAGGTGGAGCGCCGCGCCGTTGAGGATGCGACCTTTGAGGCGGGAGCTAAAAATGTAGCGCTGATAGACGAGCCTGTTGCCGCCGCCATCGGCGCGGGACTGCGCATAAACGGTCCGCGCGGCTCGATGATAGTGGATATCGGCGGCGGCACGACCGAGGTTGCGGTCATGAGCCTTGGCGGGATAGTATCCTCACGCTCCCTGCGCACCGCGGGCAACGTGATAGACACCGAGATAATCAATTTTATGAAGCGTGAATTTCAGGTGCTTATCGGCGAGGGCACGGCCGAGGCGCTTAAAAAGAATATCGGCTCGGTCTACCCCGGGCTTGACCGCGGCGAGATGGAGATACGCGGGCGCAACCTGCGCACGGGACTGCCCGCGGTGCTGACCATAACCTCCGCGCATATGCGCGCCGCCATGAAGCCTCAGATAGACAAGATACTTGAAACGGTCTGCTCAACGCTTGAATCCACCCCGCCGGAGATAAGCGCGGATATATACGATTTCGGTATAATGCTGGCGGGCGGCGGCGCACTGCTGGGCGGGCTGGCGCCCCTGCTTTCCGAACGCACCGGCGTGCGGGTAACGGTGGCCAAAAAGCCGCTGGATTGCGTTGCCCTCGGCATCGGCCGCGTGATAGAGACCGGCATGCGCGGCGTTGTGAATTACAGGTCGAGATAAGCGCGGATGATATACAGCGCCTACGGCGATGATCGCGGAAGAAATCCGCGAGGCGGATTTCAAATTGAATGAAATCTTGTAGCCGAAACGATGGATATAGATATTTTAAATGTCTATAGGTGAAAATTGGATTCTTGCCAAGGCTCCCTTGTGTAAAGGGAGCTGGCGCTTGCGCCTGAGGGATTGTAAGATCCGATATTCTCCCCGTCTGTAGGAGAAGATGCGACTCTTGCCAAGCCTTCTCGTGACTGATGAGGAGGTAAAACTAAGATCTCCGCCGCGCGGAGATCTTCCTCAACCGCATGCGAAGCATGCACATCACTCGCGCACGCAGTGCGCAAACATCACTTTGCGGCGTGAGCCGCAAAACATCACTCCGCGCCATGCGCGGAACATCACTCGCACGCAGTGCCGAACGAGGAGGGAGGTCCCCCGAGGATAAAAATGAACATTTTCAAAAACAAATTTTTTATCATAGCGCTCACGGCGGCGTTTTTGCTTTCGATCCTGCCGACGGTGCTTTGCGCCATGGGGCAGGGCTCCTATGTGCGTGCGGCGCTGGGGACGGTAGCCCAGCCCTTTGCCACACTTGCCGCAAAGGCGGGCGAGGGACTTTCCGGCTTTTCGATATATTTTACCGAGGTAGAACGCCTGCGCGAGGAGAACCAAGCCCTGCGCGAGGAGCTTGACGACTGCAAGGATCGCATATACAACGCCAAAATGCTTGAGGAGGAGAACAGCTGGCTCTCGGATTATCTCGGGCTGAAAAAGGAACACAGCGACTTTATATTTGAGGAGGCATCGGTCATCGGCCGTGAATCCGGCAACTACAGCACGGTATACACCCTCTCCCGCGGCTCGCTGCATGATATTGAGGTCAACATGCCGGTGGTGACCGAGGACGGCATTGTCGGCTACGTCACTGAGGTTGGCCCCACATGGTGTCACGCCGTTTCGATCATTGAGACCGCATCTGCAGTTGGCGCGTATGTGGAGCGTTCCGGCGCGCTGGGACTGGTTGAGGGCAGCTTTGAATTGCGCTTTGACGGCAAATGCAGGATGGTACGCCTTGCCGCCGATGCGGATATTAGAGTCGGTGACCGCGTTTTGACATCAGGCATCGGCAGCATCTACCCCCGCGGCCTTTTTGTGGGCGAGGTGGAATCGATAGAGGCCGACCCCAACAGCCGCACACTGACGGCAGTGATAGCACCGCGCGTTGACCACGCAACCGTCTCAAAGGTAATGATAATAAAGGAGCACACGGTGTATTCCGAGTGAGCCGTAAAAAAATAACGCAAAACACAAGGACAGAAAAGAGGAAAAGACAATGATCAAAACAGCAATGATAGGTTACGGCGGCATAGCACAGTCGCACAAGAGTGCCCACCTTAAGTTTGAGGCCGAGGGCCGCGAGCGTTTGGTGGCGGTATGCGATATCGACCCCGAGCAGGTAAAACGCCGTATAAAGATAAATCTTGAGGATGCGGCAGAGGTCGCGGGCGGCAATTTTAACGTGTATACAGACTACAACGAGATGCTGGCCAAGGAGGATATCGACCTTATTGACATCTGCGTGCCCTCCTTTTTGCACGCCGACCTTGCCTGCGAGATGCTCTCCCGCGGCTATCACGTGCTCTCCGAAAAGCCGATGGCGCTTAACTCCGCCGATTGCGAGCGTATGCTTGACGAATACGCCAAGGCTCGCGAGCACGGCCAAAAGCTGATGATAGGCCAGTGCCTGCATTTTTATCCCGAATACGAATTTTTGCGTGACTGCATTGCCGACGGCCGCTACGGCAAGGTAACGAGCGCGGTGTTCCAGCGCCTTTCCGGCATTCCCATGTGGTCGTGGCAGAACTGGTACCATGACTACAACAAGGCGGGCGGCGTTATAAGCGACATGCAGATACATGATATCGACATGGCACGCTGGCTGTTTGGCGAGCCCGCATGGTGCGAGTGCCGTGCCTCCAGCAAGTATACAAAATTTGATAACTCGCACGTCACACTGGGCTACGACTTCCCTGTGACCTGCCTTGGCGACTGGACTATGCGCGGCGTGAAGTTCCAAATGTCCTACCGTGTGGGCTTTGAGGGCGCAACCGTGATATTTGAGGGCGGACAAGTCACCGTTTACCCCGCAGACGGCTCGGAATCCTACCCCGCAGAGCTGAGAGCAGGCCCCACAGGCATCGCCGGCGAGATAGATTATCTCTTGGGGCTTATAGAAAACGGCGGTGAGAATATCCTTAATACCCCCGTCAGCGCCTATAATACGATAAGACTTATTGAAACTCTGCACCGCAGTGCCGAGGCCGACGGCGCAAGACTTGTGCCTACGTTTGTGGAACAGTAAGGCGCGGAGCGATGCACGCTGCGCGTGATGGTATACAGCGCTCCGCGCGGATGATATACAGCGTTCCGCGCGGATGATATGCATCGCCTACGGCGATGATCGCGGAAGAAATTCGCGAGGCGAATTTCAAATTGAATGAAATCTTGTAGCCGAAACGACGGATATAGATATTTTAAATGTCTATAGGTGAAAATTGGATTCTCGCCAAGCCTCCCTTGTGTAAA
>CAYLLA010000059.1:0-8427 GCA_964384555.1 uncultured Ruminococcus sp.
CTAAACTCGCTGCTTTTTCTTGCTTTTTTGGTCTCACATCATTGACAAATGTACACGTTTTATAATATTATCGTCGGTTTTGGACGTTTTTTAACGCATGCCGCACCGCTCGATCGAGCGATTCTGTCATTTGCCGCCAGCGGCACTGCGCATATCGTCGGTCACAGTATCGTTATCAACGGTGACCTCTGTATAGCTCTCCACGACCTGCTCATCGATCAGCATCCCGAGAGAACTCTCCCGCACGAACTGCACCACCACTCGCGGCGCAAGATCCTTTATGGTATTGCCGGCAAAGCTGCTGCCAACGCGATATGCCGCCGTGCCGAAGGTATTTGAAAAATACTCATACATCAGCATTTTATCCCATTCATCCCCCTCGTTGAACTCCAAAAGCACTAAGGGGTATGTTGGCAGATCATCACGATATTTCCTTGTTACCGCGGTAAGCTCCACACCCGAAAAAAATCCGAGATAATTAAACTTCTTCGGCATATCTCCCGGGAGGGACACCGTATTGTTGCGGATCAATTTTTCAAGCCCCGCCGCACGCGCCAAAGCTCGACCATCCGTCATATGCCAAATAAAATTTACATCCTCTGCGGATATTGCATAGTGATCGGCGGTGGCATCCTCCGCCATTGCATCAAACACGGCAAGATAGGCATAGTATGCGCCAAGGGCGTTAAGCGAATTTTCGGTATTGTTATAAAGCACGCCCGCATCCCGCGCATCACACAGGGTGGAGGTCAGATCCAAAAACTTAACGTCCTCATCGGCCATGCGGCGGGATAGCCGCGCAAGCCTTGTGTCCTCACTTATATTGCCGAAATAGCCCGGCATTTTATCGCTGTAAACCGTTTGCGAATTTGGAATGACGGCCAGGATATAGTCGATACCCATTGACGAAAAACGCTCGGCGCGTTGCTTTATGGCGCGGCAGAGCGCCTCCGTCTCGCTAAAGCTTGAAAGCTCGCCTATATAGTCGCGCACATAGTCGTATCCGCTCGATCTGTCAGCGGCGGCAAAGAGAAAGCCGTCTCTGCCGACGATGATATCCTCGTTATCTATGCGCCCAAAGAGTATATATTCAAACTTTACCGCCAGCTCTCGCATGGTGGAATTCCTGAAAAACACATCATTGAGCGCGTATACTCCCGAATGATCGTACTCTCCGCCATCGTAATAGTCGTCGCACAGCTCGGTAGTGCCCATTATGGCGGATATTCCGTAGTACACCGCTCCGGACAGCAAAACACCTATAAACAGCACAAGAAAAACAAAGGAGATACCCGGTGTCAGCGGGAATGCAAACACCCGCCGCGCCTTGACGGCATCACCGCCGTCCAAAGCACGAGCACCGCCCTGCTTTATATCTGTTTTTGTATCTTTTTCTTTTGTTCTGTCTTTATCCATGACTATGATCGGATCTCCAACATCCTTCTCCTGCAAGCCGCCGCAGCTCATTTATCTTTTTAATTCACCAAAACTAAAAGGTTATATATTTAAAGGGAGCGAGCGAATATTCCGGGTGTTGCGGCAGGATGACAAAAACGCTGAAAATGAAAAATAACAGTATGCCGGTGTAATATATCCCACCGAAAAAAGTATCATGCCGTTCACTGCCCCAGCCGTGCTTGTTCCGAAAATATCTGAAAACAGCGGGCTGCATCAGCCATAGTGCAACAAAAAGCACCCAAAGATACTCGCGATTGTAGATGGTCATATATATCCTGTACGGCTGATATGAACCAACGACCGTAAGCATGCCGAGATAATCAAAAAGCTGACTTACATAGCGCATTTTTATCTGCAACCAAAAAAGCCCTACAAGTGTTACGGTAAGGATACGCCCGACCAGCCTTGTGGCAAGGTTGCGGCGAATAAAGAAAGCCCCCGGATGCCCCGCGCGTGATGCGCGTTCAGCCGCGCTCAGCAATATAAGCGGCATAAACGCAAGCAGTGCCGCAAAGGTGGCCTTAAACCACATAGCGGTAAGGGATGCCGCAACGATCCCCGCCGCAAACGCCGCCAGCCGCGCACGTGCGCGGGAAATGCCACCGCTTTCGCCGCCCTCTCCGCCGCGCACAGCATCCACGTCGGCATATGCCTCGGCGGCGGTCCTGCCGCGACAAAGCAAACGCTCAAGCGGCAGTGCAAAATAATCATCGATATATGAATTAAAGCTGATCACGAACCGCCGCAGATATTCAAACGGCGTACATGCGGCCAGCGGAAAATCAAAGTCGGGCCGAAGCCTCACTCCCATTATAAGCGCAAGGCCGCGCCCCATATCCGAATAGCCGGAGAATGAAAAGTACACATTTGTGAGCATCAACAGCATCAAAAACATGCCTACCCATATTTGGAGCTTATTTTCGACCAAAACGCCAGCGGATATCTCATCATACGCGCAGGCAAGAATGGCCGAAACGCCAATGCGTTTTACAAATCCGCGTGCGAACAGCATCGCACCCTCGGATGTGGCGCGAAGCGAGATATCAAGCCTATCGTCTGAACTTACGGTGACAAAGTCCTTATACTTTACGATAGGGCCTGCTATCATAACCGGAAAAAAGCCGATGTATGTAAGTGCATCGGCAAAGGACGCCGGCGGTTCGGCATCGCCACGCGAAACATCTATTATCATTGATGCCGCAGAAAGCAGGTATATTGACATACCAAGCGGCAGAAAGGATACATCATATGCCTCAAAGCGCATGCCGAGATATCTCAGCAGTGCAAGCATTCCTATGCACACAGAGACCGAAAAGACCAACAGCGAGCGTTTGTGTCTTTTGCGGTTTACATACACAGCATAGGAGGCGCAATACGCAAACGCGGCGGTAACTGCCAAAAACAAAATGCTGACCGGGGTCTTTATATTGGCCAAAACATAAAAAGCCATACTCACTGCAAGCATGGCGCGCCTGTGGCGGTGCGCCGGCGTTATTGCCAGCACAGCCGTCATCAGCGGTAAAAATATGAATATAAAAAGCGGTGAGGTGAATTGCATTTTATACCCATCCTAAAGATAGAATTATCTGTAGTTATCAGTCCTCGGCGGAGATAAGTCCCTCAAGCATTGCCTTGGCGGAGAGGATATCCGCTATCTGCTGGTCTCCTTTTATCTCGCGCTCGATGGTGATGGCACCGTCGTAGCCAACAGATTTAAGCTTTGCAATAAAGCGAGGATAGTCCACCATGCCCTCGCCCATGGGTCTTTCATGACCGAGCTGACGGCCGTTTGTGGGGTATTCTCCATCCTTGCCATGTACGCCGCGAACATACTCACCAAACACACCAAGCGCATCGATGGGGTTGCCCTTGCCGTACATAAGCAGGTTTGCAGGGTCAAGGTTGATGCCAAGGTTGCCCGTACCTACATCCTCAATGGTGCGGCGCAGGGTTATGGGCGTTTCCTGACCGGTTTCAAACAAAAAGTACTGGCCGTAGGGCTTTAATTTGTTAGCTATGTATTTAAGCGCTGTTACTACCTCGTTATATTCGGTAGTGGCGGGATTCTCCGGCAAAAAGCCCACATGGGTAACAACATCGGTCACCTCCATGCGGCGGGCTATCTCTGCACCGCGCAGAAGCATACGCAAACGCTCGGCGCGATACTCACGCGGGACGATGCCGAGTGAGAGCGGCCCCTCATAGAAATTCCAATATGACATTCCGTCCCAGCCGCACCAAAATGCGCTTACCTCAACACCGTATTCACGGCAGGCGGCAGTGGCGCGGTCAGCCATCTCGTTGGTAAGATAGGCACTGTTCCAGCACTTCAGCTGACAGGTGGGAAAGCCAAGCTCCGCCACGCGGCGGATGTTTTCCTCTACCTCGTTATTTAAAGATGTGATGATACCAAGCTTTATCATTTTGTCATTCTCCTTCTAAATAAAGTTTTTGGTACACTTAGCACGAATATCACCGCCGTGCATTCGGTTTAGTTAATTATACAATATAACATTTACATTGTCAAGTAGACATGGCACTATTGCCGCCCGTTTTGCAGTTTTAGCACTCGCCGCGGTCGATCTCCGCCTCGATATCCGCCACAACGGCCGCAATGGCATTATCCGCAGCATCGACAGTCACCCTATCCGCCACAGCTTTCAGCGCGGGGACGGCACTGCCGACCGCGTATCCTATATCCGCGGCACGGAGCATAGTGATATCATTTTCATAATCACCGACGCAAACAAGATGGCGCGCGCCGACCATTTCTTTTATGCGCAACACCGACCTGCCCTTGGTATCGGCAGGATCGTTAAGCTCGATACCGCGCACCCAACTGCGTGAGATGCTGTATATTCCCTCGGCGCGTCGGCTGACATCGGCAAGGACGGCATCACTGCCCTCCGGCGCGGATATCAAAACTATCTTTGGCAGGCGTTCGGGCAGACACGCTATCTCTCGCTCAAGCTCGCCCTCTATCACCGCACCGCGGCGCACCGTTACAGAGTGATCGTAATAATAAAGCAGGACGGAAACAACGGAGGGATAAAGATCAAAGCTCTCAAGCGCAAAGCGCATTGCCGCCTCGCGCTCCATACCGCCGCGATAAAGTACGCGCCCATCCGCGGGATCCTCGATAGTCGCGCCGTTAAGTCCCGCTATCGGTGCGCGTGGCGTGATGCACGCGGCCATATCCTTAAACATTGGCGGGAATCGGCCGCTGGCAAAGGTAAAGCGACCGCCGTTTTCCTGAAAATATCTAACCGCCGCTTGGTTTTCCTCTGATATTGATTTGTTAACGTATATCGTACCGTCAAAATCACTGCACAACAGCCAGCCGTCAAATTTGCCCATGGGTTTCGGGTCCTCTCTTTTTGCGTTTAAGTCATCTATATAATTAATTATATTAATTATATCACATAAGATCGCTCATATCAAGAAAAAATGCATACTTTTCCGCCTGTTTGAGCAAAATAATTTTCAAAAGCGCAAATGACCGCGCCTCGCCGACGGCGGAGGGCAGGTCGATCCGCGCCCAAACAGAGAAAGAGAGAAATAAGGAAAAACCATGAAAAGCACAGAGATAGTCAGCATACAGGCCCGAGAGATACTTGACTCGCGCGGTGACCCGACGGTTGAAGCTAAGATCGTTTTGGCTGACGGAAGTGAGGGGCGTGCCTCGGTACCGTCCGGAGCTTCCACAGGAATATTTGAGGCAATTGAGCTGCGCGACGGTGACGCCACGCGCTTTGGCGGGCGCGGAGTGCTTAAGGCACTGCGGGCGATCACTCAAACGCTCGCACCGAGCCTTATGGGGGTAGATGCATCCATCCCGGGCGACGCAGACCGCCTGATAATAGCGCTTGACGGAACGAACAACAAGGCAAATATAGGCTCTAACGCCGCGCTTGCAGTCTCTTTGGCGGCGGCAAAGGCGGTCAGCCGGCACTACGGTCTTCCGCTTTATCAAATGCTTGGCGGCATGGCGGCCACAAGACTGCCCATTCCCATGCTCAACATCCTAAACGGCGGTGCGCACGCCTCAAACAACATTGAGATACAGGAATTTATGATAGTTCCGCATGGTTTTTCGGACATCGGCACGGCACTGCGGAGCGCGGTGGAGATATACCACACGCTTGGCGGGATAATACGCTCGCGCGGTCTTTCAACAGCTGTGGGTGACGAGGGCGGCTTTGCGCCGGATCTTGCATCCGATGAGGCGGCGCTTGAGCTTATATGCGAGGCGATACACAGCGCGGGATATGACACGAGCCGCGTATCTATCGCCCTTGATGCGGCATCCGGCGAATGGTATAACAACGAGCGCGGGCTTTACTGCATGCCCAAAAGAGGGCTGACGCTTGATCGTGCCGAGCTTTGCGAGCACTTTGAAACACTTGTGCGGCGTTTTCCGATCTGCTCACTTGAAGATCCGCTTGACCAACGAGATTTTGACGGCTGGGCACAGCTGACGGCGCGGATCGGCCGCGATGTGATGCTGGTTGGTGACGATCTTTTTGTCACAAATACCGAAAGGCTCAGCGAGGGCATTAAAAAAGGCGCGGCAAACGCCGTGCTTGTAAAGCCCAATCAAATAGGCACGCTTTGGGAAACGCTCTCCCTCATCCGCACCGCGCGTGAGCATGGGTATTCTTATATTCTTTCCCACCGCTCGGGCGAGACGGAGGACACCGCTATTGCGGATATTGCCGTAGCAACAGGCGCGCCGTTTATAAAAACAGGCGCGCCCTGCCGCGGGGAGCGGACGGCAAAATACAACCGCCTTTTGGAGATAGCCGAGGAGCTTGGCGCGGCCGCGCTCTACGGCGGGCAGTATTGCCATCCTTGCAGTGATGTGTATTGCGCCGGGGCGGATGTATGCGGCGCGGATGTGAGCAGTGATGGCTCCTGCGCCTCATGCACGCTTTAATATATCCGCTATCGCCTCGCACGCGGCATCGACATCGGATATCTCGCTAAAGCAACCAAAGCCGAGCCGCACACTGCCGCCCGCATCACTGCCGAGCGTGCGGTGTGCCAGCGGCGCACAATGCCAGCCGCCGCGCACGCAGATGCCGCGTTCGCCAAGCTTTGCCGCCAAGCTATCGGACGACATGGCGGCGGAGGTGAATGACAGCACCGATCCGCGCGCACGCGGTGCAAGTATTTTGATGCCGCCTATCCTTTGCAGTCTATCCTGTGCGTAGTCAAAAAGATACTGCTCGCGGCGGTGGATGCGGTCTATCCCCTGCCCCGCCACAAATGACACACCCGCGCCAAATCCCGCCGCGGCGGGGACAGAAAGCGTGCCGGCCTCATAGCGTTCGGGCGGCTCGCCCGGCATTTCGGTATCAAAGGATGCCGAGCCGGAGCCACCCTCGACGAGAGGTGTGGGCAGGTATCGCCCACCAAGCAGTAGCGCACCGCTGCCGCCCGGCCCCAGAAGTCCCTTATGCCCCGGCATAGCCAGCGCATCTATCATCTGCCGTTTCATGTCGATGGGTATATGCCCGCCGCCCTGTGCGCCGTCAACTATAAATATCAAGCCGCGGCGGCGGCAAAGCTCGCCTATCTCCTCAAGCGGCAGGGTAACCGAACAGATATTTGAGGCCGCGGTACATACCACGGCACGTGTGCGGCGACAAATAAGCCGTTCTATGGCGGCGGATATCTCGCCCGCGGGCGAACCACCCGCGGCGGCGCCTGTCGGGAAGACAGAATAGTCCGCCAGCCCCTCGCGGCGCATGCGCTCGATCGGACGAAGCACCGAATTATGCTCAAGATCGGATATTATGATATGGATGCGCTCCCGCCCCTCCCCGCGCTGTGCGGCACGCGGCAGGATGAGTCCCTTTATTGCAAGATTCAATGCGTAGGTGGTGTTTGGTTGCATGATGACACCCGAGGGGTCGGGTGCGGCAAAAAAGGATGCAAGCCTTTCGCGGCAGTTGTAAACACATTCCGCCGCCGCCATGGCAAGCGGATGCGCACCACGCCCCGGATTGCCGCCCAAGCAACGCATGCAGTCCCCCACCGCATCTATCACACACTCCGGCTTTGGGTAGCTCGTTGCGGCGTTATCAAGATATATCATATGCCAGTATCTCCCTTGTTTTTATTCCGGCGTTTGAGAACACCACCTGCACGTTTTTTTTCTGTGCGGACGGAAATGCCACGCCCCATGTACACCCGCGCCGCGTGCGGGAGGCATCCACCTTGACAGTTTCCGCCGCTATCGCCGCCGCCGAGAGCGCACGCCTTGCCCGCTCCGCCGCCGTAAATGTAGGAAAAATCGCCGCACTTCGCATTATTCATCCCTCCCTTTAGGCAACATCCTGTTTTTTACCTGTCGCTCAATGTCATTATATGTCGCCCTGCCGCCGAATGCTATAAAAAACAACCCTCGAGTGCCAAAAAGCACCAGAGGGTTAAATGTCAAAACTCGTCATTCGCATTATTCACATTATAATATACAATTATATCTTTTGCTTGAATATAAGCTGCATCATTAATCTCGGTACAAACGCCATCCGATACATCGTCTATCCAATACGAATCGAGCGATGAATATAAATACCATACACAAAAATGGCAATTATAATGCCGATCAACGTATTACAAACGGATCCTCCCTTTATTTCAGCTTCTGTCAATTCACTTCCCGCAGTGCGTAGGGTAACCTTTCTTCCGCTTACAGTGTCTATCGTGCCGGAGTCACAATATATTACCCCATTATAAACGTCGCATCCAGTCAACGCACAAGGCATCGCATCGTTTGAATAAATACTCAGCAGGCTCGGATAATCGGTCAAGTCAACAGTTGCATCAAAAACCCTTTACTGTATGCTTGGCTGTTCTAACAAGCGTTTAAAATAATGTATATCAATTGTTAGAGCTCTTTCGTCACTACTGTTAAATAGATCAAAAGCATATTCGTCCAACACCCGTAAAAGATCACTTCTT
>CAYLLA010000060.1:0-8279 GCA_964384555.1 uncultured Ruminococcus sp.
GCAAAATGAATCACATCTCATTTCGCCGATGCGCAAACGCACGACATTTTTACATGTTCATTATAAGCGAAAAAAATGGAATTGCCAATACTTTTTTGCTGTAATAAAAAATATTTTTTGTGTTTGTGCCAAAAAACGGATGCGCAGTGCGCCGCGCGACCTGCGGCGGTCTTTATCTTTTATTTGATATTTGCATTTTTAGTATGAAGATTTTTGCCTGTCTTATGCCGAATATCCTCCGTCCCCTCTTGATTATTTTTTAGTTTGGTATTATAATATGTTCAACACCTTGAAAGGCAGTTTTTTGATCCTAAAATGAAGATAATGGTAGCCGGATGCGGCAAGATAGGCACTACGATAATAGAAAGCCTTGTTGGCGAGGGGCATGACATTGTTGTTATTGACAGCTCCCCAGATGTTATTACCGAAATAACCAACATTCACGATGTTATGAGCATATGCGGCAACTGCGCCGACTGCGAAACGCTTGAGGCCGCAGGTGTGGACTCGACCGAGCTGTTTGTGGCCGCGACCGGCTCTGACGAGTTTAACATGCTGAGCTGTTTTTTGGCCAAAAAAATGGGCGCGCGACACACGATCGCTCGCATACGCAACCCCGAATACAATGACCACAGCCTTGGCATGATGCGCCAGATGCTGGACATATCCATGCCGATAAACCCCGAGCTGCTTGCGGCGCACGAGCTTTACAATCTTTTAAAGTTCCCCTCTGCCGTAAAGATAGAGACATTCTCACAGCGCAACTTTGAAATGATAGAGATACTGCTGGCCGATGACTCGCCGCTTGACGGCATGTCACTGCACGAGCTGCGCGCAAAATATGATGCCAAGGTATTGGTCTGCGCCGTTCACCGCGGCGATGAGGTAACGATCCCCGGCGGCGATTTTGTTTTGCGTGCGGGGGATAGGCTTGGACTGACCGCCGCGCCGAACGAGATACAAAAATTTATGAGGGCCATTGGTGCTTTACGGCGCCAAGCCAAGAGCGTTATGATCCTTGGCGGCAGTATGACCGCCTACTACCTTGCCCGCAGGCTGACCGCGGCGGGAACCGACGTGCGCTTGATCGATCGTGACCCCGCTGTTTGCGAACAGCTGGCGGCAGACCTCCCGCGCGCCGTGGTGATATGCGGCGACGGTGCGCGCGGCGAGCTTTTGCTTGAGGAGGGGCTTGCCTCGCATGATGCATTTGTCTCCCTTACCGGCATGGATGAGGAAAACATGCTTATGTCCTACTTTGCCGCAACGCAGAATGTGCCGGTGGTGATAACCAAGATCAACCGCGATGAGATGCTGCCGCTTGCCTCCGGTTTGGGGCTTGAATATATCGTTTCCCCAAAAAAGACGGTGGCGGATGTACTTTTGCGCTACGCCCGCGCCTTGCAAAACTCTATCGGCAGCAGCATGGAGACGCTTTACAAGCTGATGGACGGCAAGGTGGAGGCGATAGAATTTAAGGTGAGCGAGGGTCTGCCGATACTGGGCATTCCCCTGCGAGAGCTCCGCCCGCAAATGAAGCCCGGCATTCTTATTGCCGGCATCATTCGCGACCGCAAAACGGTCATCCCGGCGGGTGATGACAGAATAATGAGCGGCGACAGGGTGATAGTTATTGCCGCGGGCAGGATGCTATCAAGCCTTGCCGACATTTTAAAATAAACGCGGGGGCCTAAATGAATTACAGAATGATACTAAAGACCACCGGGCGGATAGTCGGCATTGAGGGCGGCTTGCTCCTTTTGCCCGCCGTGGCCTGCATATGCTATGGCGAATGGCGCGCGCTTGCTTGCTTTTTGATATCTGCCGCGATAGCCGCGGCGCTCTCGGCGGTGATGATACTGTTTTCAAGACCCCGAAGCACAGTGATATATGTGCGCGAGGGCTTTATTACCGTGGCGCTGGCGTGGATGATGCTATCCATCATTGGTGCTTTGCCCTTTTACATCTCGCGCGAGATACCCTCCTACATAGATGCGCTTTTTGAGACGGTGAGCGGATTTACGACCACGGGCGCATCCATCCTTACCGATGTTGAGGCGCTGGGACACGGCATGCTGTTTTGGCGCAGCTTTACTCACTGGATCGGCGGCATGGGTGTGCTTGTACTGATGATGGCGATACTGCCCACCGAATCCGGGCGGTCGATACACGTTATGCGCGCCGAAATGCCCGGGCCGATCGTAGGCAAGCTCGTGCCGCGCATACGCGACACCGCAAAGATACTCTATCTCATTTACATTGCAATGACGGTGGTACAGGTGGTGCTGTTGCTGTTTGGCGGAATGTCACTGTTTGATGCCCTGCTGCACACCTTCGGCACAGCGGGAACAGGCGGCTTTGGCATAAAAGCAGATGGCGTGGCAGGGTATTCCCCCTACTGCCAATGGGTGATAACTATTTTTATGCTGCTGTTTGGCGTAAACTTTAACCTTTACTATTTTATCCTGATCGGGCGTTTTCGCACCGCCCTGCAAAGCGGCGAGATGCGCACATATTTTGGCATAGTCATAGCGGCCACCGCGGCAATCACGCTGAATATCCTGCGCTTCTGCTCGGGACTCGGCGAGGCACTGCGGCTTTCCGCCTTTCAGGTGGCATCCATCATCACAACAACAGGCTACTCCACCGCAAATTTTGATCTTTGGCCTGAGTTTTCACGCTGCATCCTCTTTTTGCTTATGTTTATAGGCGGATGTGCCGGATCGACTGCCGGCGGGCTTAAGATCTCACGCGTGGTCCTGCTTTTCAAGATGATAAAAAACAACCTGCGGCGGATGCTACACCCGCGTGCAGTCAGCCGTGTGCGCCATGAGGGGGAGGTCGTGGATGACGGCACGCTCTCCGAGGTGAACGCCTACTTTGCCCTTTACATGCTGATACTGGCGGCGGTGTTTTTGCTTTTGTCGCTTGAGCCGTTTGACTTTACGACGAATCTCACCGCGGCGGTCTCCTGCCTCAACAATGTAGGCCCGGGGCTTGGCGCTGTTGGACCGGCAGCGTCCTACGCCGGGTATTCCGCGCCCGCGACCCTTCTGCTTACCGTTACCATGCTGATAGGCAGGCTTGAGATATACCCGATGATATTTTTGCTCTCCCCCACCACTTGGACGAAAAAATAAAAAGACACCCTCGGCGGATCGTTTAACAAAACGTTCCGCCGAGGGTGTGCTGTTATAATTTTCGGCCGCATCGGCCTGATATCGGCCGCAGGTGCGGCAGTTGCGGCGCATTACGCCGTCTTTTTTGTCAGCGTGCAGTAGCCAAACACGGTATAGAGCACCTTTTCGTTGAATGCCTGCTCGCGCAGGTACTGAACTATCTGCTCCTTGGTAGTGCCGTAAAGCAGGTACTGGGCGTAGTAGTTATAGTAGGTGTTGACGTACTCGTCATACTCCGCCTCGGTAATGACCAGCTCCTCCTGCTCGGCGATGGCGTGGAGCAACAGCTCGGTCTTGATATAGCCCTTGATGTTTTCGTCTATCTTATCGGCATCCAGCCCCTCGGAGGCAAGATAGGTATCATAATCCACTCCCTTTGCGGCCGCCGCACTGATATAATCGTTGGTGAGGAGCGCATAGTAATACTCATACTGTGCGCGAGGGTACTCAAGGATCTCGGAGCGCTCGACAACCGCGTTCCACATATCGTTTGCTACCTCGTTGAGTGCGTTGTAGCTCGATATCGTTTGCAGGTACTCGCGCAGATACTCGCGATATTCCGCCATGGTCTTGTAGTTGCCGCTGCTGAGCGTTTCGGCGTTGGCATCACTCAGCACCATGCGACAGATGCCGTGCACCTTAACATTAAAGGTCACTGCCTTGCCCGCAAGATCCTCATAATAGTTATCCGGGAAGTTAAGCTCAAGCTTGACCTCATCCCCCGGCTTGACTCCGATAAGCCCGTCCGCAAAGCCTGCAATATATCCGCTGTTTTCGATATCAAGATATATCGTTGCCTTTTCGCTCGTGCCGCCGCTGAAGGTCTCGCCGTCCATATACCCGGTGTATTCCATCTCGATATAGTCCCCCGCCGCGGTCTTGGCGGCAGTGGCATCAAGCTCGTAAAGCCCCATCTCTATCATGCGGTCGTAAAGCTCGCGGTCAAGCTCGGCATCGGTGGGATCCATCGGCAGCTCGCTGACCTGCAGCGCGATATTCTTATAGTCCACGCGAACGTATTTTGAAAGCTCGATAGTCGAGTAATCCAAGGCCTCCGGCACGGCGGCGGTAATGGGTGCGGAGGTCGTACCTGCAGGCGAGTCTGTACCGCCCGGTGTGGCTGTGGTGTCTCCACCGAGGATCTGAGAGAGCTGGCAAGAGCCGAGCGTTAATGCCATACCGGCAAGGCACACGGCGGCGGTTGCGCTTTTTATTATTTTCTTCATTTTAATTATAATATCCTTTTGTAGTTTTAAAATGTCGCAAAGTTTAGAAAAAGGCCGCCGGGGCGCGCATCCGGTCATATATTTCCGTCTACGCCGCCGATCGGCGACCTTTTCTTTGATGTCTTATCTAAAGCTCGATCACTTTGCCTCAACTTCAAGAACTTTCTTGCCATCATACATTCCGCAATTCTTGCAGACATGATGATTCAGAACGAGTTCGCCGCAATTCGAGCACTTGACCATCGCGGGAGCTGCGAGCTTCCATGTGCTGGAGCGTCTCTTGTCTCTGCGGGCCTTCGATACTTTTCTTTTCGGTACTGCCATACCTCTACACCTCCCTGATTAATGTCTTGTAATTGCTTTCCATTTATTTTTCGTCACCGTCGTCATTACCCAGCAGTTCTCTGAGCTTATCCCATCTGGGATCGGTCTGTGGCTTTTGACAGCCGCACACCTCCCCGGGACTCAGCTTTTTGCCGCATCGGGGGCACAGCCCCGGACAATCCTCGGAGCAAAGCAGACGGTATGGAAATTCAAGATATATGGTCTCTCTCAGTGTCTCGTCCATATCAAGCTTGCCCTGCTTTATGATGAGGTAATCCTCCTCATCTTCAAGCTTGGATAGCCCGCGCTCGCTCTCCGTCCCCTCGGGGATGAGCGTGCGCTCAAAGTTTACGGTAAGCTCACGGCTGATAGGCTCAAGACAGCGTGCGCACTCGCCATGATAGGGAACGCGCGCCTCGGCTGCAAGCCTTATATATCCGCCACTGTCGGTGACCCTGCCACTGACCTCGGCGGGAGCCGTATACTCGATGCCTATCGGTGCATCGGTCAGCGTTATACTGTATTCAAACAATACCTCACGCGTCTCGCCGCGCAAAAGTGCTGAAAGGTCGATAAGCATATTGCCTCCCAAAAAACGATAATAAGACGGCACAAAAAGCGACAATACATATTATAATACACTCGGGCGATTATGTCAAGGTTTTTTGCGAAAATAATTGTCCGAAATCGCTTTTTGTGCCGCAAATGAGGTCATATCCGCTGTTTTTTAGGTCAGATCGGTCAAATCACCACGGTGTAGCTGCCCGCCGAAAGCTCAAACACAGCGCGACCGTCCATCAGCTTGCCGCCAAGCTCCTCAATGCTGTATTCCAGCCCGTTTACCGTCAGGCGCGCGCCCTCTCCCGCCAAAAGCTCGATGCGAACCGAGCCGCGCGGGATGGTAAATTTGTATTCATATCTGCCGCAAACGAGCGACCACGCGGAGCTGATATCGCGATATCTTGCCGCGGCGTGCTCTATGCGGTGCTGCCCTGCGGGTATCTCGCCCGCTTTGCGCATATCCGGTGTGGGGCGAAGGATGAAGTGATCCTCAAAGCCGGGGGCGGCCTCATCCGGGCAGATGCCGCACATACCCGAGAAGAACCACTCTGCCACCGCGCCGTACGCGTAGTGGTTAAAGGAGTTCATACCCACATCGCCAAAGCCGCGGGCGAGGGTGTAGGAGTTCCATCTTTCCCAAATGGTAGTAGCGCCCTGGCGGACGGAGTAGAGCCATGAGGGATCGTTGGTCTGAAGCAGCAGCGAGTAGGCAAGCCCATCAAGCCCTACCTTGGCCAGCGTTTGGTTGAGTATGCCCGTGCCCACAAAGCCGGTTGAGAGCGTGTAATTATTTGCGATGATCGCATCGCGCAGTCTGCCTATAAACTTTTCACGCAGCTCGCCATCCACAAGATCGAACGCCAGTGCCAAAAGATAGCCGGTCTGCGTTTTCACCGTCAGCTCGCCGTCCTCGATATATTTCTCCCGCCAGTGGGCGATTATGCGCTCGCGAAGCAGGCGGTAATATTCCGCCTCATTTTCACGGCCGAGAATGCGGCTGAATCTTACCATAAGCTCGGCATTGTAGGCGTAATACGCCACCGCGATATATCTCTTATCCGTTACATCATAGTTGAGCCAGTCGCCGTAAGCAATGTTTGGTCCCTCAAGACCGTACTGCTCCAAAAAGTGCATGTAGTACTGCATCGACTCATAATGCTCGGCCACGATCTCCCTGTCGTTATACATCAGCCACAGGCGGTACGGAACAACGATTCCCGCATCTCCCCACGCGGCGTTTCCGCCTTCCGCGGTAAATACACGCGGGATAACATCAGCGTAAGCGCCGTTGTAGTCCACCTGCGAATCACGTGCATCCCCCAACCACTTGTGCATAAAGCCGCGGATATCGCCGAGATATGCCGCCGCGCCGCAAAAGATCTGCGTGTCGCCCGTCCAGCCAAGTCGCTCATCACGCTGCGGACAGTCGGTGGGAACGGAAAGATAATTCCCTCTCATACCCCACAAAACGTTGGAGTAGAGCTTGTTCACCTCGGGATCGCTGCATTCAAAACTTGCATCCTCCTCGATATCAGAGCCTATCACCTCGCCAAGCACGGATATCTCGATATCGCGGTCGGCGCGTATCTCAAGGTATCGGAAGCCGAAGAACGCATGCGTGGGGAAGTACACCTCACGCTCTACACCCGCGGCCACGTAAACTATACGCGCCGTAGCCGAGCGGTAGTTCTTTATGTACATACTGCCGCGCGGACCGTCATTGCCGCGCTCCGGGTCGCCGCTGTCATTGAGCATTTCGGCAAAATAGCCGCATATCTTTGTACCGCGCTCCGCCTTGACGAAAAGTATCGGGCGGCCGACCATATTTTGACCGAAATCAAGGATCAACGCCTCGCCCGCGTGCAGGCAGGTGTTTTGGCAATCCTCGCCCACGCGCTTTGATACCACGCGGATGGCGCCAAGGGGTGAGCCATCCTGCACAGTTCCGCTGTGTACCACGGCACTCTGCGGCTCGCGCACCAGCTCATGCTTTGCGCGAACGGTGGGACCCACCACCGGGACGATCTCGCCCGCAAACTCGTCAAATGCCACGGCCGCCTGCCAATTATATGCCTCGGGGTGGATGGACGGCTCGGGTATGGTGGCATCGTAATATTCGCCGTTCCAAATATCCGCCGTCATCACCGGCCCGGCTATCACCGTTTCCCAGTTGCCATCGGGTGAGGATGCCAAAAGCTCGGTCTCGCCGTCCGCATATTCTATCTCTATCTCTCCGCAGAACGCGCAGGGGCGGAAGCCGTAAAAGCCAAAGGAGATGCGCCCCGACCACCATCCGGGCGATACCTCGGCCACAAACAGGTTATCCTCGCCGCAAAGCTCGGTAACATCATACTCGTATTCAAAAACGCGGCGGCGATAGTCCGTCCAGCCGGGCTTGTATTCGTCCGCCAGAAAACTGCCGTCAATATCGTTGCCGATGCGCACGCCGTTCATAAACATATCGAATATGCCGAGTGCGGTGGCACGCACCGTCACCTTTGCCACCGGGCGACCGGGATCGGGCATAAAACTGCGCTTTACCGTGAGCAGTCCCTCCCCGCGAGGCAGCTCATGCTCGTAGCTGTTATATTGCATGTTACGCCACGGATGCGGATGCTCCGCCGGCTTCCACCCGTCATGTGTAATAAATCTTGCTGATCTCATATCATTCACAACCTTTCGCGGCTATTCTACGTCAGCCTGCAGACCATGTAGTCTTTATTGCTTTTTATTGCCATTTTATTTTAGCACAGAAAACACAAAAAATCAATATAATTATAATACAAATATATCGCAAATACTAAAAAAGAGCACAGAACGGTAGGGGGAGGATCACCTCGGCTCGGTCACGCTCGGGCTCTGACAGCACACCGAGCTGTCATTCACTCCCGGCACGCCGCTGCTCTGCCTTCTCCCACCGGAGAAGGCTTGGCAAAAGTTAGGGATTCAAGCCTTACTCCGTAGTCAAATGATTGCTGATTATAACAAA
>CAYLLA010000061.1:0-8140 GCA_964384555.1 uncultured Ruminococcus sp.
TATCATGCCGAAAGGTCTTACCGTGAGGAAAGTCCGGGCTTCACAGGGCAGGATAGCTGATAACGTCAGCCGCAGGCGACTGCCGGGAAAGTGCAACAGAAATAGACCGCCCGCCGCAAGGCGAGCAAGGATGGAAAGGCGAGGTAAGAGCTCACCAGTTTCTATGGTAACATAGATCCGCTGTAAACCCTATCCGAAGCAACACCGCAGGGGGATCGTTTGCCCGACACATATCCCCGGGTGGCACGCGAGTTATCGCGGAGCGGCACGGCGACGCGCCGCAAAGACAGATGGTCGTCCAAGACAGAACCCGGCTTACAGACGAAGTGACATAAACGGATCCCACCGCTTTACGCGGCAGGATCCGTTTTTTTGCTTTATTTAAATTAAATGGCGTTCACTTGCGTTCACTGCGGGCGGCGCATGGGGCGCAGAGTGTGGGGATCGAGCGCGGAGCATATCATTACCGTAAGTGCCGCCGCGAGTATTGCATTGGGTATCATGTATCCCGCGTTGTAGGTTATCGTATATATCCACACGCTCTGTCCCTCGGGCGCATAGCTGCCCCAAAGCAGACCGCCGGAGAGGGTACTGCAAAGCATTCTCAAAAGAGATGCCGCGGCCGCGCCCAAGCCGTAGCCGAAAAGGCGCATGCCCCTGCCCCGCTCACATCCCGAAAAGGGCGCGGCAAAGAGCGGAGCCGTGCCAAACACCGCAAACGCTAGCAGATAGTCCAGCAATATGCACAGTACGACCGACATAAATGTGTTTGCGGGCGGCAGATACAGGCCCGTTACCATTTGTATGCCGGAGTACACCACGCCCGCAAAAAGACCCGACAGGATGCCGCGGCGGTACGCGTAGTATATGAGCGGCACGACCCCAACGCTCACCGATCCGCCGTTTGGCCAGCGCGGGATGGGGAGCATATTCATTGCCATATCAAGCGCAAATGCCAGCGCTACCATCATAGCGCCCTCAACTATCGTAAGTATGCGGCCTCGACGGCCGAGCTTTTTTGTTTTCACTTGATCTTCTTTTTTGGTTGACATCATTCGGTGATTCCTTTTTTATCGCAATTTTTTTATATATATAAAAGCTCCGGCGACAGGTGCGTCCACCTGTCCCCGGAGCATTAGCTTTATTTTGCCTTTCAGGCTCGCCGAAAGCAATATCATAATGATCATGAAATTGCATTCAAAGCGGGCTTCCGTTCCCTGCGCCGGTATTATCCGTATCAGGTTCAATGGGTTCGATGCATGGCATCATCTCAGCGTAAAGCACCCCCGGGAAATATTTAGTTTTAATTTTTTATTTTATCTTCTTGAGTTTTGGGACTCAAGTCGCGCGGTCGCACATATGATCAAAAGCTGTAATTAGCTTTGACCTTGCTTATTTTGTAACCCTCCAGCAGATCCTCATCTATCTTTATATCCGCGGCGTACTGATCAAGCCGCTCCTTGATATACTCAAGGAATATGGGAGTTTTCACATACTGTGCAAAGGTAACATAGCCCTGCGTGCCGTCGGAGAAAAGGAAGAAATCACTGTTTTCGCTCCTTGAATACGCACCCGCATCAAGCTTATATTTTTTGATTATGTGCAGGCTGTTGGTAAGCTCTATCTGCCTTACCTCGCCATCCTCCATTTCGGTCAATGCCTCGTAGATCTTTTGCAGATCCTCATCATTGCCTATCGAGGATTCGGCACTCATGTAAATGCCGTTTTCGTAAATATCATCTGCGCGGTTCTCATCGTATTCGTCAAGCACCGTCTCAAAATCCGCACCGCCCTCAAGCTTTTTCATCGCCTCATCGATCTTTACTCGCGCGGCGGCGTTCTCATCGGCGGTGAGCTCACGATATGCGATATTTCCGGAGCTGTCGGTATCATACGTGCCGTCCTCATTGATCTTCGGTGCTTCGTTTATAAACACGCAGATCTGCTTCATGCGGACGTAATTTTTTTGGTAATAGTCCTCAAGCTGTTGTGCGTTGACCGGCTGTATACCGTCAGAGCCGAAAAGATATTCTTTAAGATAGCTCACCTTTTCGTCTATGAGATACAGCTCGCGCAAAAGCTTGCGGTTGATGCCGTATGCGGCAAGGATGGCGTTAAACTCGGACTTACTGCCGTCAGCAAGATTGGTAACATAATCATCTATCGCGGCATCAACGCTCTTGACGGTCGCATCCGGCAATTTAAGATCATATTGATCGAAAAGATAGAGCGCGCAAAGATATGTGCGGGCATTATCGTAGATGTACTCGCTGAAAAGATCATCATAGGTCTTTGCGGAATCATCGGATACGCGGAGCGTCCATATCTTATCGACAGAGGAGAGCCCGTATGCGCTCTTGAGCGACTGGCCGTAGGAATATTCAAACTGCGCCTTGTAGCGCGACATCCAAAACTCTATCATCCCGCCGGTGATCTCGGTCTTGCCAAGCGACATGACCACCACACTGCGTGAGGTGCAGGACACGGCGCACAGCAGGGTCATGACCAATGCCAGCACCGCGGCGATAATTTTAAGCTGTCTTTTTTTCATCATCTATCATATCTCCCGTACATATTCCCTGTACTTTTGAGCGGTATTAACTTTAATGTCGAAATATCATATATATTATATCACGTGCGCGGTGTTTTGTCTACTCCGCTTTGTCCCGAATCTCAAGATATTTTTCAAACAATCTGTTAATTGTTCCTACAGCATCCTCTCCGCTGCGCAGGCGCATGGCCACAAAGGTGGTAGAGCCGAGGGAGGCACGCAGGCGGGATGGCATATCGTTTGAAAGCTCCTGCCAGATGACGGGATCAAAATCGCTTGTAACTATCCTGACCTCGCTGCCGTTTTGCGTTACCGCGGTAAAGCCGCAAAGCTCGGCACGGTGCCGCAGGAGTGCGATATCAAGGAGCGCACCGGTTGCCGCGGGCGGCTCGCCGTAGCGGTCGCAAAGCTCGTCATAAAGCTCATCGGCATCCTCCTGCGTGGTGATATGCGCTATTCGCTTATAAAGCGCCATGCGCTGTGCGCCGGACGGAACATAGGAGGCTGGCAGGTAGGCATCCTCGGAGAGGGTGACGGTGCATTCCACCTTTTGCTCGGGCACCTCTCCTCGCTCCTCAAGCACCGCCTCATTGAGGAGCTTTACATACATATCATATCCTACATCGTCAAGGTGACCATGCTGCTCCGCGCCGAGTATACTACCAGCCCCACGGATCTCAAGATCACGCAGTGCAATGCGAAAGCCCGCGCCGAACTCGGCGTACTCACGCACCGCCTCAAGCCGCTTTTCGGCTATCTCGGTAAGTGCGCGGCCGCGCGGATAGGTAAAGTAGGCATATGCGCGGCGGGAGGAACGTCCGACACGTCCGCGCAGCTGATGCAGCTGGGAGAGCCCCATGCGGTGGGCATTATCAACGATCAGGGTATTGGCATTCGGCACATCAACTCCTGTCTCTATGATCGTCGTGCAGACAAGAACATCTATCCGCCCCGCCGTCATATCCGCCCATATCTCCTCAAGGCGTTCCTTATCCATCTTTCCGTGTGCGGTAACGATGGTGGCATCCGGCGCCTCGCGTGCGATGGCCGCGGCTATGCCGTCTATCGTCTCAACGGTATTGTGCAGATAAAAGACCTGCCCGCCGCGGCGCAGCTCGCGCTTTATCGCATCCATGATTATCATGTCATCATGCTCAAGCACATAGGTCTGTACCGGCAGACGATCGCCGGGGGCTTCATCAAGCACCGAGATATCACGTATGCCCGTCATGGCCATATTAAGCGTGCGCGGTATAGGCGTGGCGCTGAGGGAGAGAACGTCAACATTCCCCGCCGCTTGCTTTATCTTTTCCTTTTGAGCAACTCCAAAACGCTGCTCCTCGTCAACTATAAGCAATCCGAGGTCCGAAAACTTTATATCGCTCGACAGCAAGCGGTGCGTGCCGATTATAAGATCTATATCTCCGCGCGCCACATCGGCGATTATCTTTTTTTGCTGTTTTTCGGTGCGGAAGCGGGAGAGCATCTCGATATTGACGGCAAAAGCACGCATGCGGCTGGTTGCTGTTTGGTAGTGCTGGAGCGCCAGTATCGTGGTGGGCACCAAAAGCGCCACCTGCTTGCCCGCAACTATTGCTTTATATGCGGCACGCAGTGCGACCTCTGTTTTGCCGTATCCGACGTCGCCGCAAAGCAAACGATCCATCGGCCGCGCGCGCTCCATATCCTCTTTTATATCGTCGGTTGCATCAAGCTGTGCCGAGGTCTCCTCATATTCAAAGGCGGATTCAAAATCACGCTGAAAATCGTCATCCTTGGGGAATGCAAAGCCCGGGCGGCGCATACGCTCGGCATAAAGGCGTATCAGCTCCTTGGCTATATCCTTGAGGGCGGCCTTGGCGCGAGCTTTGGTCTTGCCCCACTCCGTGCCGCCGAACTTGGATAGGCGCAGGGTATCGTCATCCGCGCGTGCGCCGATATATTTTGTGACCTTATCCAGCTTTTCAACAGGCATAAAGAGCCTATCCGAGCCGGCGTACTGGATGGTGATGTAATCGCGCGTGACACCATCCGTCTCCATGGTGGTGATACCAAGATAACGGCCGATACCGTGCGTTTCGTGAACGACGTAATCGCCGACGGTAAGATCGGCATAGGAGAGTATCTGCTGTGTGGCCGACTCGCGCTTTTTGCGCTTTTTTGCACGTGCGGAGGCGGATACCGAACCTGTGCGCGCCTCGGAGAGCAGGGATATCACCGCGATGCGCGGAACCGTCATCTCAAAGGGTGCGATGGGCGCGGTGGATATGACCGCCGCCTCGCCGCGACCGATGGTATCCGGGTCAAGGGAACTGCCGTCCCCCGCGTAGCTTGCTTCAAATCCAAGCTCACGCAAAAGCCCCGCGTAGTTTTGCGCCGCCGATTCACTGCCCGCCATTATAACGGTGCGAAAGCCGCCCTTTACATAGCCGTCAAGCTCCTCGCGCAGGAGTGAATCATTGCCGGCACAGCTGAGCGAATGCTTGGTGCGAAAGCCGTAAAGCCCGCCAAGCTCGGAGCCGGACATGCCCTGCATAAGTGAATCAAGCAGTACAGTGGTATGCTTTGACATAAAATGATTGAATCGCGCGGCAGGTGCGCTGTACTCGGCATATTTGCCGGATATCATGCCGGAGGCCACCATCTCCTCAACCTCCTTGGCGGCATGCCATTCCGCCGCCTTCATGCGCTCGGCCACCGCCGCGTTGCCGCGAACGAGGCAGAGTGACATGGGGGAGAAATAATCAAGCAGGCAGGCCTTTTCGGGGTATATGAGGGATATATATTTATCAAGGAAGCGCACCTCGCCGCCGGATGTGAGTGCCAGCTCCACGGCGGATAGCTCGCCGTCCAGCTCCTCCGCCACATGCGCATCCTTTGTTTTCTTGCGCAGTGACTTTATCGCCGCGGAGATAGCCGTCAGCTGATCCCGCTCCGCTATGATCTCACGTGCGGGGGCAAGGGTGGCGGATCTTATCTGCTCGGTCACGCGCTGTGTGGCGGTATCAAAAAGCCCCATGCGGTCTATCTCATCGCCAAAGAACTCTATCCTCAGTGCAAACGCGCCGCCGTCACGGCTGCCGTCAGCCCGAACTATGCGCATAGACGGCGCGGCTACGTCAACGATGCCGCCGCGCACGGCAAACTGCCCCGCGCCCTCGACCAGCCCTGCGGAGCCGAGCGACTCACCGCTCGGTGCATCGGCGCGGACATACCCCGCCGCGACAAGCGACTCGGTAAGCGCGGCAATGCCGCCGCACTCGCCGCCGTCTATCGACAGCGTAATAAGCGCCCCCGAAAGCTCGGAAGGCGGCATGGTATAGCCCACCGCCGCATCGGGTGTTGTCAGCACAACGTCAAAAAGCCCGCCTGTAATACCAAAAAGGATACCGAGACGATTATGCTCAAACTCGCGCGAGGCGGTCATGTTATAAAAGTTCAGATCTCTTACCGGGTAAAATGCCGCGCGCAGACCCATTGATGTGGCAATGGATGCAAGGCGCAGGCATTCCTTTTCCTCCGGGCATACTATCACCACCGGGCGCCCGCCGGGCATATCCTCGGTCAGCGCGGCGCAAAGTGCATCGCACGCGCCCTCGCAAAGACCGGTGATGAGCACAGGCTTTGGATCCGCCCTGCGCTGTACGCCTATGGCAGCCAAAAGCTGTGCATATTCGGGATCTGCCCTTACCGCCCCGGTAAAGATGCTGTGCTGTTTTGTGGTCTCCATTTTCATATTATATAGATCACGGCTTTTGCAACGGCAAAAGCTCCCCTTGTCTGTCTGAATCTGAATCTAAATAAATCTAAATCTAAAATCCGACCTGCCGATTTAATTTATTACTTATGAACCGATCCGGTCATGCCCGCGGGCGATCGGTCAGGAGTGGGTGTTGCAGAGTTGCTGTGCGCGGTCAAGCTCGCCGCCCACCAAAAGCTCGCAGCCGTCTGTCGCCACCTCAAAGGCGGGCAGCAGCGCGGCTCTGTCCTCGGCATTAAAGCGGGAGAGCACCCAGTCTGCTATATCCATGTCCGGGTGCGGCTTGGCTCCAACGCCTATGCGCAGGCGCAGGAAAGCATCGGTACCGAGCTGCGAGATAAGACTCTTGAGACCGTTATGTCCGCCCGCGCTCCCGTGTGTGCGTATGCGCAGATGCCCTACCGGCAGGTTGGTATCATCAACGATTATAATTATATGATCCGGACGGATCTTATAGAAAGCCGCCGCCTCGCGCACGGCATCTCCGGACAGGTTCATCATAGTCATGGGCTTCATAAGGAGCACCTTTTTGCCGGATATGGTCGCCTCCCCCGTCAGCGCGTTGAATTTTGCTCGATCCACGCGCGTGCCCATGCGGTCGGAGAGCACATCCATGCAAAGAAATCCCGCGTTGTGCCGCGTGATCTCATACTCTCGCCCGGGATTGCCAAGCCCGGCTATGATCCAGGAGATCGCCTCCCCCGCCGGTGCGGCATCCTCCTTTTTTTCTATCTGTTTGAAAAGCTCGAAAATATCCGTCATGTCTTTTTGTTGACTCCGTTCTGTTGTTTTGTTTTTTATTATCTTTACTTTCTTTTCGGCGCTCCTCTGCACGCGGCTCGGCGCGTGCAGAGGAGCGTATGCCATGCCGTGGGCATTTTTTCTGTAACGCCGAACGGCTCGCCGGGAATATCCCGCCGAGTCATGCACCGTGCCGCGGCACGCTTATTTTTATCTTTAGTAATTATACCCCGACAATGCCGATTTGTCAAGAGAATTCCAAAGGATACGATGTTTTTTGGTCAAGAATGACAAATAAATAACGAAGTTCAAAAAAAATTTACCACTTTATTTCTTGAGGGGTAGATATCGAATCCAAAGTATGGTATAATAATTGGTGGTCAATTTCGTACAACAATTGAAAATCATTATACGGAGGAAATTCCCAATGGCAAAAAAATATTGCTACCTGTTTACAGAGGGCGACGCTTCCATGCGTGAGCTTCTCGGCGGCAAGGGCGCAAACCTTGCTGAAATGACAAAGATCGGTCTTCCTGTTCCCCAGGGCTTCACCATCACCACAGAAGCCTGCACCCAGTACTACGAGGACGGCAGACAGATCAACCCCGAGATCCAGGAAGAGATCAACTGCTACATCGACAAGATGGAAGCTATCACCGGCAAAAAGTTTGGTGATAAGGAGAACCCCCTGCTCGTATCCGTTCGTACCGGCTCACGTGCTTCCATGCCCGGTATGATGGATACCAACCTCAACCTCGGTCTTAACGAGGACGTTGTTGAAGTTCTTGCCGCAAAGTCGGGCAACCCCCGTTGGGCATGGGACTGCTACAGAAGATTCATCCAGATGTACTCCGACGTCGTTATGGAAGTCGGCAAGAAGTACTTCGAAAAGCTCATCGATGAGATGAAGGAAAAGAAGGGCGTGACCCAGGACGTTGAGCTTTCCGCCGACGATCTTAAGGAGCTCGCCAACCAGTTCAAGGCCGAATACAAAGAGAAGATCGGCCAGGACTTCCCCGCAGATCCCAAGGAGCAGCTGATGGGCGCCATCAAGGCCGTTTTCCGCTCCTGGGACAACCCCCGCGCCA
>CAYLLA010000062.1:0-8043 GCA_964384555.1 uncultured Ruminococcus sp.
ACTTTGTCTATACTTTTTTGATATCCAGTCTCACATCTATTGTAACACTACAAAATAATTTAAACTTTTTCGCCCAAAGGGGTTGATTTTGTGTTTGGTTTATGGTATAATAACTTCATTGTACAAGGGGGGCTGTACCCGAGGCCGATGGCGCGGGTATGCCGGTAGCGACCGGATGGGCAGTTGGCGTTCTGTCGCGCCCCCGACCATCAAATATTAAAGGAGGAAAAGAAAAATGAAACAAACAAAACGCATTTTGTCGCTTCTTCTCGCGGCCGTTATGATCGCGGCGACCTTTGTTATGCCAGTGTTTGCAGACGCCGAAACAGCTGTGGCACCTCAGTCGGGTACCAATGAGCCGGCCGGTGGTTCTGAAACAAACACAACGGTCGAGGGTCTTCAGCTTTCAAAGGTCTATGATGCGGCCACAAAGCGGCTCACACTTGAAGCCTACGTAACAGGCGAGTCGCAGACAGTGCTCACGACCGAGCCTGCCGACATCGCACTTGTGCTTGATGTATCGGGTTCGATGGATGACAAGATCGAGGTTGCTAACGGATACAATGATCTGAGCAAGCTTGATACCGTGTACGGCGGCGCCGAGGGTATATACGAGGCGGATTTTGAGGGCAGAACGATCTTTACAGAGTGGAATAACCCCTACAGCCTCAGATATAACACATCCAATAACAGCTGGGAATATTACAAAACGACAGACATCGGCGGTCCCAGCGGATGGACCATAGTTGAGTCCAACTATTTTAAGATAAAAGCTGTACGCATTTCCAAGCTTAATGCTCTTAAAATTGCGGTAAAGCATTTTATCGACGAGACCAACACAGTTGCTCCCGATAGCAATATATCTATAATCACATTCTCCGACAGTGCCACCACTGTATGCGAGCCCACCGTGGTCAATGGTAATACAGCTACACTTAAGGGATTTGTGGATTCTCTTACTGCGGATAACGGTACGCATCCCGAAGCGGGTCTTGCAAATGCCCAAGCGGCGCTTGCATCCTCTACCCGTCAAAAGGTCGTGGTCATGTTTACAGACGGCGCTCCCGGTGCCACAAACGGCTTTTTGGGTATAATTGGCGGTACGGAATTTGATAACGATGTTGCAAATGCGGCGATAGCCAAGAGCTTGGAGCTTAAAAATGACGGCGCACTTGTTTATGCTATCGGTTGCTTTGGCAGTATGAGCGATAGCCTTACCACCAAAGTGGACAATTACATGAACTATGTCTCCTCCAACTATCCCAAGGCCGCAAGCCTTACCGCTCCCGGAGCGGCGGGCGAGCATCAGCGTTACTACAGAAAAGCCGAAAACAGCATTGACCTTACCGAGATCTTCCAGGCTATAAGCAAGGAGACCGGCGGTGCGGCTACCAAAACACTTACCCAGACTACCGTTATCAAGGATATAATCGGCGATCATTTTCTGATCCCCGAGGGCGGTAAGGTGACCGTTGAAACATGGAACTGCACCGGTATGACCGATGGCAAGTACACATGGGCAAAGGATGCCGATGTTACAAGCTTGGCTACCGTTGCCGGCAAGAGCATAACCGTTACCGGTTTTGATTTCTCCGCCAACTGGGTAGGTACACATACCGCAAACGGTAATGTCACCTACCGCGGCAAAAAGCTCGTTATCGTGATCGATATCGAGGTCGATCCCGCAAGCGATGCATGGGGCGACACCGTGACCAACGCCGCAGGCTCCGGCCTTTACGATGAAAGCGGCAAGATGCTTCAGGCGTTCCCCACACCCACATGCCACATCCCCTACTTTACCGTAGTTCACAGCAGTGATAACAGCGAGGAGAATATCCCCCTGCACTCGCTGACAAACGGCAAGGTCAACTTTACCGAGCTGGTTGCCTCCGGTTATCTCTACGGCGGTACATTTACAAGCGAGACCTTTGGCGCCGACACCGCTTTTGCGACCGACCCCACAGCGTTCGCTCCCACCGATAAGAGCGTTTATTACCTCCGTGAGGTAAGCGATGTTTATCTTGCTCCCAAGAATACCATCGTTTGGAACAATGTCGGTGCACTTCATGCTTTCTATCTTCTCTCCACTATCGATGATCCCGCACTTTACAGCTCTGTAGGCTTTGTCGTTGGCAGTGCATATACAGAGGTAAGCAGCGTTTACCAGACCGTTGATGTTATGAAGATGAAAAATAATGTGGCCGAGCACAACAGCTGGCTCTATGCGGTGAATGGTGTTATCCAAAATTCCGCAACCCTGCCCAATGCAGTTGACTCCTACATTATGATGAACGAGGTGGAACTCAACAAGGATGTTCCCACCGAGTTTACACCCTATTGGGTAACACTTGATGGCATTCTTGTGTGCGGTACTAAGACCAGGACCTGCACATACGATCCCACCAAGACACAGCGTAATCTCGTTACGGCTACCGATGCGGCAAGCGGTGCGGTTGCAACTCCCTATAATGCGACCGAGCCTGCGGCACTCAATGCAGCGGCATACTACCGTATGAGTACCAAGAACGAGATAACTGTTACGGTAGTTGACGGCGAGACCCGCCGGCTGCAGCTGCAGCCCGGCGATATCAGCTCCGCCGTGACCTGCGCGGGTGCCGAGGGCAAGGTATTTGCCGGTTGGTACACCGATGCAGATCTTAAGACCCCTGCAAGGCTCACAAGCATTTGGGATGATGTTACTCTTTATGCCAAGTATGTTGATGCAGGATCCCAAGATGTTGGGCAGTGAGTTAAGGAGGCATAATAATGGGCAATAATTTTAATATATTTGATGCCGGAATATCGGAGTATGCCGTCAACGGCGGACAGGGCAATGTAGTGATTCCGTCCGGCGGTGATATCGGATTGTTTAGCCTTGGGGATGGCGATTATCCCGTAAGCTATACGATCCCCGGTGGACGTACAGTTACCGTTGATGACCACGGTAATATACTTGATGTTCACGAATAATTAAATAAACGGCGAACGGACCGGAGCATGAAAATGATTCGGTCCTTTCGCTCTATTTGCATTTTGGGCAGATGCGGAGGTTTTTCGCACTGCGGCGCGCTTCGCCAAAAGATCTTCGAGCTTTTTTAAAAATGAACATTAACATTATGATAGCGGGGGTATCCGTTGGGCTGTCGCCGATGTATGAGAGCTACATGCCGCTTTACCGCCGCTGGGAGACAGACCGCCCGCCCGAGGTCTCGGTGCGCATCACGCGCGAGGAGCTGCTTGAGGCGCGGGAGGTCTATCCGCCCGATTCAACACCGCAATATTTAGAGCACATGCAGCTCTGCTATCGGCTTTCCGGTGCCATGATGCCGCTCCGCCGCGCCATCTTTCACGGCGTGGCCATCGGCTATCGCGGGCGTGCGTACATCATCACTGCGCCAAGCGGCGTGGGCAAGACCACACTTTACCTGTTGCTCAAGCTCCTCATGGGGGAAGAGCTGATCCTCATCAACGGGGACAAGCCCATGCTTGAGTTTGCGGGGGATCGGATAGTGGTGCATCCCACACCTTGGAACGGCAAGGAGAGCATGGGCAGGCGTGAGAGCCTGCCGCTTGGCGGACTTGTATTTTTGGGGCGCGGCGAGCCGCATGCCGAGCGCACAGAGGCGCGGGCGGTCGCCGAGGAGGCCTACCGTCAATTTTTGTTTTTGGCTGATGATGCCGAGACCGCGCGCAACGCGGCCGCACTTTGCGATGAGCTTTTGCGGAGCGTTCCCTGCTATCGCTTTTGGAGCCGCGGCGACGATTCCACGGCAGTCTGCTTCCGCGACGCAATACTTAAGGAGGGATCCCGATGATAGAATACAAATTGCAACCCGGCGTGATACTGGTCACCGTGTGCGATGAGTCGATGCTCGTTGCCACCGGCGAGGCGCGCGGGCGGGTCCCGTACACAAACGGCATTAACGCCGCGGGCGTTTATTTTTGGCGAATGATGGAGGCGGGACTTGACGGTGACGAGCTTTGCCGCCGCACCGCCGAGGAACAGCATGTATCGATCGATGATGCCCGCACGGCCTTTTTGCGCTTTGCGCGAATGCTTGAGAGCGCGGGATATTTGACACTTAAAGAATGATCGGCAGTTGATATTTATCCGATCGCAAACATAAACCACCACCGAAACAAACGGAGAAATCGCAATGAAACACAAAGTAAAACATCTTGTATCCCTCACTGTTCTTTTTTCAATGCTTTTGTCGGCGTTCTCGATACCCGTGGCTACGGCCGCGGCAAGCGCGGGCACGCAAATGCCAAGCACGTCCGCAAACTGGGTGGCCGCATGGCACGGCAGTATTGCGGACGGCAGCGGCGAGCAGGCCGAAAAAGCCATCAGCGGCATCAGGCTCCTGACCCTTACCGGCTCGGGTACTTTCCGCGTTCAGCTTACCACAGCTCTTGGCGGGCAGAGCTTTAGACTTAAGCTTTCCAACCGCTTTGGCACCGGGGATATAAGTGTTGGCGGCGTGAGCGTTGCCCTGCAGGGCAGTGGCATGCTCCACTCGCAGGATAATTCCACCCGCGTGAATGCCGCAACCGCGGCGGGCGCTACCTCCTTTACCATACAAAAGGGCAGTAGCGAAACAGTGTATTTTACACTTTCCTCGGCCGTTCCCGCGGGAACATCCCTGATAATCAATATCTATTGCAATAATTCCACCGCTACCCATCTTCGCGATTTTGCGCTCACCGGCGGATCCGGCTGGGTCGAGGGCGGCGATTCCCGCACCTCCGCATCCTTTGGCACTACCGGTCACCTCGTCTCGGAAAATGACGGCGAGGGTGACTACAACCTCCTGCCGCTCGTTGAGGAGCTGGATGTGGATGCTCCAGAGGGCGCGTACGCGCTCGTTTTTGCGGGGGATTCCACGATCACGAACTCGATAACCGAAATGGTGCAGGCAGACCTGCGCCGCGCGGGGATCTACAATGTTTCTGTCGTCTCCTCCGCCATCAAGGGCAACGAGCTGCTGCAGGACGGCGCGGGCGCGGCACAGGGCCCGCTTGAGGGCGAGGCCTTTACCACCCGCTTTGCCTATGATGTGGCTTCGGTCGCGGGCGTTCGCGCCGCGTTTGTAAAGGTCGGCGTTAACGATATCCTGCACCCGATGCTGCCGGATCTTGCGAATTATTTTAACGGCTCCGCCACCCGCCCGAGCGGCTTTACACCCTCGGCGCAGGATATAATCTCCGGTTATGAAAATATCATCGCGCAGGCGGATGCGGCGGGGATAGACCTTTATATTTCTGATATCAACCCCTTTATCGGCTACGAGCGCACAGGCGGAAGTGTTGACTGGACGGAGGCGAATGCAAAGCAGGCAAACGACATCCGCGAGGCGGTCAACGCATGGCTTGCCGCAAACAGCGCAAAATTTAAAAAGTATGTTCCTTTTTCCGCCGCAGTCGGAACTGATGTGACGGTCGGCGGCACTGTTTTTGCATGCGGCGCACTGGCCGATGCCTACACTACCGATAAGATCCACCCCTCGCCCGCCGGCATGCAGGCAGAGGCGGAGCTGATCGACCCCGCATGGTTCGGCACGCCCGCCGCCAAAAACGGCGCGAATACCGCCGCGGTCAAAAATATTTGGGTGGCCGCCAACGCCATGCCGCTCAACGGCAGGTGGATAGTTGCAAACAGCTCCGCCGCCGCGGCCAAGGATACGGCAGGGCAGGCGAGCGCGGCATATCTTGTGGCCGAGGGCGGTGCCGTCCCCGCAACAGTTCGCCGCGGTACTGATGCCGCGCCGTATATTTTGATGACGGATGCGCTCTCGGGTGCGGTGCTCACACGCTACGGCTACGGCACGCGCGTATATTATCAGAATGCGGCAGGGAAGTATCTTTCCTACAAATTCGGCAGCGGTTCTACATTCGATGTAACTTGGATAAGCGACCGTCCGAAAATTGATTATTCTTTTGGCGATGCAACAAAAGGCACCAAGTTTACATTCAACACCACCTCTACCGCGATCTCGAGCGATCCTTGGGAGATGAGCCTGCACTTTGGCGCAAGCTCCACCGACCATAAATTCCTGGTCTACAACAGCAAAAACGGCTACCGTGCCGAGGCGATCTCAAACCCCGGTGCGGCGCAGGCGCTTACATATTTCAGCGCGGTGGATAACGTCATTACCCGCGTGAGCGCAAATGCCGAAAGCGCGGCCGTGACCCTGCAGTCCGGCGCGGCGGGCGCAATAGTCCCGGTTGGCTTTGTGCTTGAGGATGATCTATTAAACAACACCGCAACCATCACAAACGCGGCGGCGTGCAACCGCACCGCGCTTACTCTCAACGGCGAGGCAAAGCTTGCATCTCTCATCTACAGCGGCTACACCTACGGCGGCGGGCTTGGAGTTTCCTGCTCTACCGATAACAGTTCGGTCGCCTATTATGACAGCTCCGCCGAGTGCGTAAAGCTTGGCGGCGGCTTTGGCACGGCGCGCCTTACATGGACCTTTAGCTGGGTCGAGGCGGACGGAGCGAGCTATTCGATGACCCTCACCACCACAGTTACCAACACCGAGGGCAGCTTTACCGTTGTAAAGCCCGGCGGCGAGAGCGCGACCTACCCTGTGCTCCCGGACACGGATATGACCGCGCTGGTCAGCGAGGGCTATCTTTACGGCGGAACCTTTGCGGATGCCGCAATGACCACCCCCGCCGACTTTGGCAAGGGCAGTGCAATGGCGTTCACGCCCGCGCCCGGCGCGACCTATTACCTCTCGGAGGTGCCCTGCAGCTATCTTGCGCCCAAAAACTACGTGGTGTGGGATAACAGCAAAACGATAGTTGATGTTTACCTGCTCTCCGGCGTGCCGAGCGTTAACTTTAAGTCGGTCGGCTTTATGATCGATGGCGAGCTTTGCGAGGTCGAGGGCAATGTGGTCTGGGAGCTGGTCAACATTCGCCGCGGCGGCGCTGTCTATCAGCGCATCTATATAAACACGGTGGGCAATATCGCCACGCAGAGCGATATCAATGCCGAGCTTTCCTGCGGCGGATATGTTGCCATGTATCATTTGAGCGCGGAGCGCTTGGCGGCAATGAAGGAGGGTTGGGACGTTGAATTCCTGCCCTACTGGGTCACAAAGGACGGCGTTGTGGTTACCGGTACCGCAACCCGCACGGTGGGCTATCCCGCAAGCGGCACAAAGCTTGATTCAAGCGAGGATGCACACGGCTCGGAGTGCGCACCTGAGGATGCCCTATCCCCCGCAAGCTGTGCGCTTACCTCTCGTGCCGTCTATGACGGAGAGGGCTCGCTCGGCGTGTGCCTGACACTTATTGAGGGAGACAGCACCCGCACCGTCACCGCCGAGCGCGGCGACCTGCGCGGCAAGGTGGAATACACAAAAATCGAGGGACGCGTATTTGCCGGCTGGTATCTTGATGCCGCGTTTACCACCCCCGCCGAGCTTTCGGCAGTGAATGGGGATCTCACCCTCTACGCAAAATACGTCAGCGGCAATTATCTCAGCCTTTATCGCATCGAGCATAAGCTCTTCCGCCGCACGATCGGCGTGAGCTTTGCCGCGGCCGTACCGCCCGAGGGTATTAGCGAGTGCGGCTTTATCATCGGCGGCGAGCGCGTAGCATGCAGTTCGCTCACATCTCGCTATATGCTGATGAGCGCGCGCACCCTGTTTGGGCGCGATCTGGATAAAAATGCCCGCATCATGAGCGGCTATCTTTCCGCCGCGGATGCCGATCCCACTGCCGAGATCCTGCCCTACTGGGTCACACCCGACGGCACTCTCGTCATCGGCTCGGTAAAATAAAATATCAAACAAATATCCCCCCCGCGCGGTTGCGCGGGGGGATGTTAAATACAGGGGGGAAGAAATTGGCGGGGGATGATCTATTCAAAAAAATGCCTTTGTCTTTCGAACGATCCCTCCGACCTCGCCTACGGCTCGGCTTCTCGCTGCGGCTCGGTCACGTTCGGGCTCTGAAGCCCACCGGGCCGTCATTCACTCCCCTCGCGCCGCTTCGCTACCTCCCACGACACTTGGGAGGCTTTTT
>CAYLLA010000063.1:0-7858 GCA_964384555.1 uncultured Ruminococcus sp.
ACTCGCTGCTTTTTCTTGCTTTTTTGGTCTCACATCATTGACAAATGTACATTTGGGCGAAAAAGTTTAAATTATTTCCAGTTAAAAATTTGACAGACCTGCGCAGTGATGCTGGCGCTCCGCGCGGAGCGCCGCATATCATCACGCGCAGCGTGTATGTGATCTCCGCACCATGTGCGGAATTTCACTGCGCGGGGCGGAGCTTCACTAAAAAAGCCCCAAGGTGACCCTTGGGGCTTTTATTTTTAAGTTTATCTTTCAGATCGCTCCGAACAGCCACATAACGAGCAGGGAGATTGCAAGGATGACGGCGAGGCAGACCGGGATAAAGACCAGAAAGGCCGATACGGTCATTGCAAACAGGTCGCGGCCGCTCACTCCGCCCTCTTCGTTGATATCGCGGTTGAGCTCCTCCTGTTTCTTTTTGGATCTTTTAAAGAACCCTTGTTTGCTTTCCTTCATTTTGCGCTCCTTTTAGTCGATCAACCGTCAAGTCTTGACGATTTTTTCTCCATCTTGGGCAGCTCAAAGAGGTAATTACCATCCGCATCGATCTTTCTCTGCTCGGCAAAGTGGCAAGCCACAAAGTGACCCGGCTCGATCTCTACCAGAGGCGGCGGCACGCGCTTACATTTATCGCAGGCCATAAAGCAACGAGAATGGAACTTACATCCGGCCGGCGGACGGATGGGGCTGGGGATGTTACCCTCAAGAATGATACGATCCTTATTAAGATCATCCGGATCGGTAGTGGGTATGGAGCTGAGCAGTGCCACCGTATAAGGATGGCGCGGGTCTGCAAAGATCGTCTCGGACGGTGCAAGCTCAACGATATTGCCGAGATACATAACGGCGATACGCGTGGAGATGAAACGCACTACCGAAAGGTCATGCGAGATAAAGAGATAGGTGAACTTCTCTTTTTCCTGCAGCTCCTGAAGCAGGTTGATTATCTGCGACTGGATGGACACGTCAAGCGCGGATACGCACTCGTCACACACCACGAACTTGGGCTTGACTGCCAGCGCACGCGCAATGCAGATACGCTGTCTCTGTCCACCGGAGAACTGGTGCGGGTAGCGGTGCAGCATGTAATCCTGCAGGCCGCAATCGCGCATGGTTTGCAGGATGTGCTCCTTCATTTTGGGCGAACCGTGCTTGTAGAAGTTGTGGGTGACCAGACCTTCCTCGATTATCTGACCGATGGTCATACGGGGGTCAAGGGAGGAGTAAGGATCCTGGAAGATGATCTGCAGATCCTTGCGCAGCAGGCGCATCTCATTGTAGGTGAGGCGGGCAAGGTCAACGCCGTCGTCCAGCATCGCCTCGTACTTTGCAAACTCCTCGTTATCGGCATATCTCGCCTTGAGGGCCTCAAGCTCGGCCTCTATCGTGCGGCGCTTGGCTCTGTTGGCCTCGATATGCTCCTCGGTCTGTGCGATCTTGGTCTTGAGCGCCTCTATCTTCTTTTCGGCAGAGGCTGTGGACTTACCGGCCGCGGCCAGCTCGTCCTTATCCATCATAAGCCCCTCCTCGTCAAGGGTGAGCTCTGTTTTGCGCTCCTTGAGCTTGGCTCTTGCAACGTCGATATCGTAAAGTCTGAGCAATATCGCCGCGCCGCTTTCAAGTGCCTCGGGGACTGCCACAAATCCGCCAAGGATCTGGGTGACATCCATCAGCGCTGTTTTAGCGGCCGCCACTGCAAGATTCTTCTTTTGGAGCAGGAAGAAATCGGCATTATCGCCCAGTGCATCGCACTCGGCGCACAGCTTATCGGCATTTACCTGCGCTGCAAGGTACTTTGACACGTACTTTTTGGCATGCTTTAATGTTTTCTTCATGTACTTGGGGGCTACATCATAGATGGAGCGACCGTAGTACATGGTAGTGCCCGCCGTCTGCTCGTAAAGCTGCAGCAGCACGCGGCCGAGTGTGGACTTTCCGCAACCGGATTCTCCGACTATACCGACCGTTTCGCCCTCGTAGATATCAAGCGAGATATCCTCGTTGGCGCGCACGTACATTTTCTCCTTTTGGAAAAGAGAACTCTTTGCCACCGGGAAGTACTTTTTAAGGTTCGTTATGGACAACAATTTTTTGGTGTTCGGCACTTCTTCTCTCCTCCTTGTTAGGATAAAAACATCTTATAAACTGACCCTCAACGTTTTCACGCAGCTCGGGCTCGCGTTCGATGCATTTTTGCGTGCAATATTTGCAACGCGGTGCAAACTTGCAGCCCTTTGGCAGTGCCAGCGGATGCGGCACGCTGCCGGGGATAGGCTCAAGCTTGCTGCCAACATTCTCCATGCGGGGAATGGAGGCCATAAGTCCCTCGGTGTAGGGGTGGCTGAACTTGCAATCGGTAAATATCACCTTTGCGGAGGTCTTTTCCACCACCTGACCGCAGTACATAACAACAACGTCATCCGCCATTTCGTTTATAACGCCCAGGTCGTGCGTGATAAAGATGATGGATGTGCCGTTATCCCTTTGCAGGTCGTTCATCAGTCGCAGTATCTGCGCCTGAATGGTAACGTCAAGAGCCGTGGTAGGCTCATCCGCGATAAGGATCTTGGGGCGACATGCAAGCGCCATTGCTATCATTACGCGCTGGCGCATACCGCCGGAAAGCTGGTGCGGATACTGGCGAAGCACTGCCTCGGGGTTAGGGATCTGGACCGCCGCCAGCATTTTAAGCGCTTCCTCCGCCGCCTGCTTTTTGCTCATCCCCTGGTGGATGATAAACGGCTCGGAGAGCTGCTTTTTAACGGTAAATACCGGGTTGAGCGAGGTCATGGGCTCCTGGAATATAACGGATATCTGGTTGCCGCGGATGTGCTGCATCTCCTCGGTGGAGAGCTTTGTAAGGTCTATTTTTTCACCGTCGCGGTCAAAATAGATCTCGCCGGACTTTATATATCCGTTGCCGTCCAAAAGACGCAGGATGCTCATGGCGGAAACGCTCTTGCCGGAGCCGGATTCACCGACGATGCCGATGGTCTTACCCGGCTCAAGGGTGTAGGAAACATCGTTTACCGCCTTAACGATTCCCTTTTTGGTGGTGAAATAGGTATGCAGATTTTTAACTTCAAGTAACGGCATTACATTCACCTCCCGGAGTTAGACTTGGGGTCCATAACATCACGCAATGCATCGCCGATGATGTTGATGCAGATGGTCGTGATCATAAGGAATACAGAGGGGAAGACCCACTGCCACCAGTAGTTTTGAATTACTATAGAGTTATTGGCGCCGTCAAGCATATTACCCCATGTAGGTCTTGGCGCCTTAACGCCAAAGCCGAGGTAGGAGAGGCTGGACTCGGTAAGCATACAGCCCGCAAAATCAAGCGTCATGGAAACGATGATTATAGAGATAACGTTGGGCAGGATGTGCTTAAAGGCTATCTTCCATTCCTTAACGCCCATCGCCTTGGCCGCTATAACGAACTCTTTTTCACGCTCGGCAAGCACCTGTCCGCGAACGAGTCTTGCAAGACCCGTCCATGAGAGCAGACCGAGGATGACCATGATCATAACGATACGCGTCATCTCCTCAAAGCCCTGCGACTGCACGACGATAGAAAGTATGAGCGCGAAGGGCAGGAAAGGTATAGCCGAAACGATCTCGGCCACACGCATGAGCAGCATATCCACCCATCCGCCAAAGTAGCCGGCAAGACAGCCAACCACAACGCCGATGATGGAGGAGATGATAACAGCTATCGCACCGATGGTCATGGTAAGACGACCGCCGTTGACGATACGCGTCCAAATATCACGTCCAAAGCCGTCGGTGCCCATAAGGTAGCCCTTAAGGCCCCACTTTGCAACAAGCTCGCCATCGGCGCTTACGGCATAGTTCTGGAAAGGACCTGCATAAAGCTCGGCAGTGCCCTCGGTACCGGCCGGGACCTTTGTCTGCTTCCAGGCATTGCTGCCCCAGGAGTAGATGTTGCCCTTATCGGTGAGCACCGAGAAGTGCTTCATACCGCCGGCCATCGATACTACATGCTCGCCCGCCTCAAGGGTGGGAACAAGCTCCTCGCCGTTGGCGTAAGTACCCGATACGATGATCTTGCCGTTATCGAGTGCCAGCGCGATGCAGTTTTGCGCCGCGGCAACGTCTACGACCTTAGCGCCAAGCTCGTTTATATAATCGCGAGCAAGAACACGGGTCTTTGTGCCATCCACCGTCACATAGGTGTAATCAAACTGCGATGCCGCCGCATATGTGCCGTCCGTCAGGAGCGCCACAGCGGTATCATTGGTGAAAACTATCTTTTCGATATTTGTGAGCTTTTTGATCTGCGACATATTGGTAGCGCCGTTGCTGTGGTTGCCCCACATGTAGGCGGTGCCATCCTTCATAACGATGGCGGATACCTGCTTGCCGCAAACGAGCTGACGTACATTTGCAACGTCTATCTTGCCCTCAAGCACCACGCTGGGCATCTGTGTGCACATAAACGCCAAAGCGGAGTTGCCATCGGGCAGCTTGCCGTACTGGCCAAGGGCGTTTTGACCCCAGCCGTAGACAGTGCCGTCATCGCCAATGGCAATTGCGTGGTCACTGCCCGCCGCGGCATAGACGATATTTGCATCCACTACTTCCTGCGGGATATTACTGATATCGCCACCGATGTAGGCCGCATCACCCCAAATGTACACCTCGCCGTCCTTTGAAAGGCCAAGCGTAAAGGTGGACTGCGAGGAGATATTGGCTATCTGATCGCGCATCGCACTCGGCACGCTCATCATGTCAAGGCCGGGGGAGACGTTCTTTTGAGATTCCTCAACATAGGATATATCAAGCGGGAAGAAATGCGGGCCGATAAGCATTACAAGGAAAACGAGAATAAAAACGCAAAGCGCGCCAACGGCCAGCTTTTTGGAAAAGAAGGCCTTTATTCTCTGCTTGCCGGGGCTTTCGATCTGTTCTACCTCAAACCTTGCATCATCCGGAGAGATATCCTCATCCTCGTCATCATCCGCAGCATTTTTCTGCTGCTCGCGATAAAGCGAGTTACTGCCGCCGAAAAATACGCGGCCGAACCATCTGCCGACAGTGGCAAAAAAGCCGGAGCTCTTTTTGACCTCTGTCTTTACCTCAGTCTCGGGGGTCGCGGCAGTGATCTTTTGATCTTTATTTTCTTTCATGTCGCACCTCCTTATTTGTTTACACGCACGCGCGGGTCAACAAGGCCGTACGCGAGGTCGATGATGAGGTTGCCCACAAGTCCCAGTATGACGTAGAACATCTGCAGAGCCAGTGCGACCTCAAAGTCTTTGGTGTTGATAGCGGTTATATAGAATTTTCCGAGTCCGTTGAGGCCGAACATCTGCTCGACAACAAGAGAGCCGGAGAATATTCCAAGGAACCAGCCGATAACGAGAGTTACGACCGGGATCAGGGCGTTACGCCATGCATGGCTGTAGATAACGACCTTTTCTTTAAGACCTTTGGCTCTGGCTGTGCGAACGCAGTCCATGGAGAGCGCCTCGATCATGGAGGAACGGACATAACGTGTCATTCCGCCGAGCGAGCAGAAGGTCATGACTATAAGCGGGAGCGCCATATAGTAGAGCTTATCAAGGAACGCACGGAAGCCGGTGTAGTTGGCATTTGGCGTTCCCATTCCCGAGACCGGGAAGAGCTTGAGTATAACGGCAAACAGCCATATAAAGACGATTGCTATAATAAATGTAGGGATGGAATATCCCACTATCGATCCCACCTGCACAGCGGTATCGCGCTTGCTGCCCTTTTTGACAGCACAAAAGATTCCAAGCGGTATGGTGATACCAAGCGCCAGGACAGTTGCAAAAATGTTGATAAATACAGTGTTTTTAAGCGGCTCACCTATAAGCTCTACAACATTTGCCTTGTAGTTATAGCTGTAGCCGAGGTTGCCCTGAAGCAGTCCGTTAAACTGACCGTCCCATGGGGCCAGGCCCATCCAATAGAGATACCTCATAACGAGGGGCTCATCCAGTGCCATTTTGTGGCGCATGGCTTGGTAGACTTCCTCATATCTGCCATCCTTCATAAGCTGGGTCTTTTGGCTGTCCAGTATCAACTGAGCCTGGTCAACATCGATCCAGTTATAGACCATATAAAGGATAAAGGAAAGAAGCAGGGCAACAACAAGCACGTACGCCAGACGTTTAAGTATATATTTTGCCATAAGATCTCCTTTAAGCCAAAACACGGGGGACGGATGACATCCCCCATATTTTGATATCTACCCTCAAAGCGGGCGGCGGCGCAAGGCCGCCGCCCGTGAGTATTTTTTTACTGATTACTGAGCAGTTTTGTCGTAGCAGTAAACGATAGCATTTACAGCGCTCCAGTCGGGGTTAACATCATAGTTACCGATCTTTGCATTGTAAACATCGTGGTAGAGGTTGGAGTAAAGAGCGATCTCGGGGAGAACCTCGTTCCAACGAACGATGTAGTCCACGAAGTACTGCTTAAACTCTTCCTTGGTGGTTGCCTTGTAGACCATATCCCAAGAGAGCTGATCAAGCTGCTCATCAGCAAACCAACCGGTGTTGCCCTGACCCATGTACATTCTCCATGTAGCATCGATGAGAGCCTCATCCTCGGCGGAGTACTTGCCGGCATCAGCTGCGGTGTAGGTTGCACCCTCGCAAGGAGTTACGCCTGCGTACTGAATGTTGCTCTTGGAGTACTTGGGCATCCAGTAACCTGCATAGTCATATACAGGGGTGAAGCCGGTAGCAAGGTTGAACATACCGTATTCGGCAGTGGTGTGCTCGCCACGACGGTAGAGAGCGTTAAGAAGAGTTGTAAAGTCAACAATATCCTGAGAGATGTACACGCCGGCCTGCTCAGTGGTCTTAGCCTTCTGGAGCATGGTTACAAGCAGCTCGGAAACAGGGTTATCCTCACTGGAGCACCAGTTGATGGCGAGAGGCATGTAGTAATCGTTGCCGACCTTAACGGTCTTGTAGTTGGTCTTACCGCACTGATATTCGGCGTTGCCGTTTACGGCAGCTTCCTCAGCGGTGAGCTTCTTATAACGGATACCGGATGTGTAAGCGGAACCGTCTGCATTGTATACCCAGCCGTCTTCCTCAAGCTCCTTCATAGCCTGGTCAACGCTGAAGTCATAGCCGTTGAGCTTGGATTCAAGCTCGTCCTTGGTCTCCTGGTACATCCAGCTGGACAGACCGTAGGGACCCTTAACAAGGCTTCCGTAACCGCCGGTAAAGGTGGAAGCGAAGCTGTTCTTATCAAGCAGGTAGCTGAGAGCGTAACGGACCTTAGCAAACTGTGTGGGGCCGTAATCGCCAACGAGCTGGATCTTACCGTAGCCTGCGCGCAGGTAGTTGGTGTAGGCATACTTGCCTTCGCTTGCATTAACTGCCTCAAGTGCTGCATTGATCTCTTCACCCTCGGAGAGGTTTGCAAGGATATCAACACCGCCGCTCTTGAAGAGGTCAAGCTGTGTCTCGGAAACGACCTTGATGTAGGTAAGGTCTTTGATGTGAGGCTTCTGGCCCTCGAAGTTACCCGCGTAGTTCTCGTTGATGGTCAGGGTGCAGGTCTTTGCACTTTCATCCCACTTAACGAACTTGTAGGGACCGGAGCAAGCGCCATCGGTGGTGGCGTAACGAGCCTTTTTGATCTGAGCGGCCTTCTTGTAGACCTCGGTGCCGGTGGTGGCATCAACTTCCTTCTCGTACCAGTTGGCGGAGAGATATGCACCGTTGCCGTCGTCCTTGATCTCTACGTCGTCGCCGCGCCAGAGAGAGAGGGAGTAGGGGTGGAAGGTAGCATAGGTTGCCTCATAGTAGGAGGGGAAGTAGGCAGCAAGCATTGTGTAGGAGAA
>CAYLLA010000064.1:0-7850 GCA_964384555.1 uncultured Ruminococcus sp.
GCCGCACCGCTTAAGGTCAATGTCCGCCTTACCAACAAGCTGACGGGCGAGGTAAAGCAAACGGATATATATATGGGCGATTTCCCGCTCATGACCGAAAACGGTACCTTTGTTATCAACGGTGCCGAGCGCGTTATCGTTTCCCAGATCATCCGTTCACCCGGTATCTATTACGAATCCGATATAGATAAAGCGGGTAAAAAGACCTTTGCCGCAACCGTCATCCCCTACCGCGGAGCATGGCTTGAGTACGAGATAGACAGCAACGGCGTTATGAATGTAAGAATAGATAAAAACCGCAAGATGCCGGTAACTATGCTCATTCGTGCGCTCGGTCTGACACTTGATCCCGCTACCGGCACGCTTGCATCCGATATCGGTACCGATGAGGCTATCTACTCAATGTTCGGCGAAGAGCCCAGCCTTAAGATCACGATAGAAAAGGATGAGAGCAACGATCTTGCCTCCCGCAATCGTTCGGATGCCGCTGTTGAATCTCTGCGCGAGATATACAAAAAGCTCCGTCCCGGCGAGCCTGTGCAGATCGATGCGGCGATGAACCTCATCAATAATTATTTCTTTGATCCCAAAAAATATGACATAGCTCCGGTAGGACGCTATAAATTTGATAAAAAGCTTGCCATCGCCGCTCGTGTGGCCAACAGACGCACCGCGGAGGATATCATAAGTCCCCTGACAGGCGAGGTCCTGTTTGAGGCAGGACATGTGATCACTCCCGAGGATGCTCGCGTCATCGAGAATGCGGCGGTAAACGAGGTCATCCTCTCCCTTGATAACGGCGACCGCGTTAAGGTGTTCTCCAATAACACCTGCTGGCCCGCAGAGGTGATAGGTGACGATCTGCATGACTGCGGCGTTCGCGAAAAGGTACGCACCCCCGTTTTACTCTCCATCATGGAGGAGTGCGGCGGTGATATCGATGCCATAAAGGCAAAGGTGCGCTCACGCATGGCAGAGCTTTGCCCCAAGCACATCACACATGATGATATATTCGCTTCAATAAACTATATGCTCGGTCTTACCCATGATATCGGCTCGACCGACGATATAGACCATCTCGGCAACCGCCGCATCCGTTCTGTCGGTGAGCAGCTGCAAAACCAGATGCGCATAGGCTTTTCGAGAATGGATAAGATCATCAAGGAGCGCATGACCACACAGGATACCGAAAAGCTCACCCCCCAAGCGCTTATCAATATCCGCCCTGTGGCAACCGCTATCCGCGAGTTCTTTGGTTCTTCTCAGCTCTCGCAGTTCATGGATCAGGCTAACCCCCTGGCCGAGCTTACACACAAGCGCCGTCTCTCGGCACTCGGTCCCGGCGGTCTTTCCCGTGACCGCGCATCCTTTGATGTTCGTGACGTTCACTACACCCACTACGGTCGTATGTGCCCCATAGAGACACCGGAAGGTCCTAATATCGGTCTTATCTCCTATCTTGCGACATATGCTCGCATCAGCGATTACGGCTTTATCGAAGCTCCCTATCGCCGAGTGGACAAGGAGCGCCATGTCGTTACCGACGAGATAGTTTACATGACCGCCGATGTTGAGGACAGATACATCATCGCACAGGCAAGCGAGCCGCTGGATGATGAGGGACATTTCATCAACAGTAAGGTAACGGCGCGTGACCGCAACGAGTTTATCGAGATAGAGAGCGATAGGGTCGACTTTATGGATGTCTCCTCAAAGATGGTCGTTTCCGCCGCAACGGCGATGATCCCCTTCCTTGAGAACGACGATAACTCCCGTGCTCTGATGGGCTCCAACATGCAGAAGCAGGCGGTACCGCTTATGGTGACCGATTCCCCCATCGTTGGTACGGGTATGGAATACAAGGTCGCGACAGACTCCGGCGTTGTGGTGCTTGCAAAGCGCGCCGGTCGCGTGGTACACGTTGAGGCGGACAAGATAGTTATCGCCTGTGAGGACGGTCACCGCGATCTTTACGAGCTTATAAAGTTCAAGCGCACCAACCAGGGTACCTGCTGCAACCAGCGCCCGATAGTCAAGGAGGGCGACCTGGTAGAGGCCGGCGATCCCATTGCCGACGGGCCCGCAACCTCGCAGGGTGAGGTCGCGCTCGGTAAGAACGCCCTTATCGGCTTTATGACGTGGGAGGGCTACAACTACGAGGACGCCGTTCTGCTTAACGAAAAACTGGTAAGAAACGATGTTTACACCTCGCTGCACATCGAGGTCTACACACATGAGGCGAGAGACACCAAGCTCGGCCCGGAGGAGATCACACGTGAGATCCAAAACGTCGGCGATGATGCTCTGCGCAATCTTGATATAAACGGTGTCGTAAAGAAGGGCACCGAGGTACATGCGGGTGATATCCTTGTTGGTAAGATCACGCCCAAGGGCGAGACCGACCTTACCGCCGAGGAAAGACTGCTTCGCGCCATATTCGGTGAGAAGACCCGCGAAACACGTGATACATCCCTGCGCCTGCCGCACGGCGAGTCGGGTATAGTCGTTGAGGTGCGTACATTCTCGCATGATCAAGGCGACGAGCTTCCCGCCGGTGTAAACAAGGTCGTTCACGTTTATATAGCTCAAAAGCGTAAGATATCCGTTGGTGACAAAATGGCAGGTCGCCACGGTAACAAGGGTGTTGTATCCCGCATACTGCCCCCCGAGGATATGCCTTTCCTGCCGGACGGCACACCTCTTGATATCGTTCTGAACCCTCTGGGCGTTCCTTCCCGAATGAACATCGGTCAGGTGCTTGAGGTCCACCTCGGCATTGCCGCACGTAAGCTCGGTTGGAAAATAATGACCCCTGTATTCGACGGCGCGAACGAAAAGGACATTCTTGAATGCATGAAGATGGCGGGCATGTGGCGCGATGTCTTCCCGGGCGAGAATGTTGACGGTAAGGAGACCCGCGAGGTCACAAATCCCGATACCGGCGAGACCAAGCTGCAGGTAATTGACGGTAAGACCGTGCTTTACGACGGCCGTACCGGCGAGGCGTTTGATAACCCTGTAACCGTTGGTATAATGTATTATCTTAAGCTCCATCACCTGGTCGATGATAAGATCCATGCCCGTTCCAACGGTCCGTACTCTGTCATCACACAGCAGCCGCTCGGCGGTAAGGCGCAGTTCGGCGGACAGCGCTTTGGTGAGATGGAGGTCTGGGCGCTTGAGGCTTACGGCGCTGCGTATACTCTTCAGGAGATACTCACCGTCAAGTCGGATGATATCAACGGTCGCCGCAAGGCCTATGAGGCTATCATCCAGGGCGAGAACATCCCCACTCCGGGCGTTCCCGAGTCCTTCAAGGTCTTGATGAAGGAGCTGCAGTCGCTGGCACTCGATATCAGAGTGCTCAATAAGGATGGCGAGGAGATCTCTCTCTCCAACGTTTGCGTTGACGAGCCGTCCCCCTATCTTAATAAAAACGATGCCGATGCCGTTGAGGATGCCATCGGTCAGACCATCACCCCCGATGACTTTGCCGATCACTTTATCTTTGATGATGAAGAGGACGACGATGCCGACGGTGACGACTATGGCGCGGATGATGATTTTGACGACAGCATTGATGACAATGGTCTGTCGGATAACGAATGACCAAACCGGAGGAAAATGCTTTGGAAAATAATGTGTTTGATTCGATCAAAATAGGTCTGGCATCCCCGGATATGATCAGAGCGTGGTCGCATGGTGAGGTAACAAAGCCGGAGACCATAAACTACCGTACCCTCAAGCCGGAGGTGGGAGGTCTTTTCTGCGAGCGTATCTTTGGCCCGACCAAGGATGGTGCCTGCTCCTGCGGAAAATACAAAAACTCTCACAACCTGCGTGAGACAATCATATGCGACAAGTGCGGTGTGGAGGTCACTACCAAAAAGGTACGCCGCGAGCGTATGGGACATATAGAGCTTGCCGCTCCCGTGTCTCACATTTGGTACTTTAAGGCATCCCCCTCGCGCATGGCTCTGGTGCTTGATATCTCCTCAAAGCAGCTTGAGCAGGTGCTCTACTTTGCCGAAAATATCGTTCTCGATCCCGGTACCACTCCGCTTGAGCGCGGAATGGTGCTGAGCGAAAAGCAGTATCAGGAATACCGCGAGATGTATGAGAACGAGTTCCGCGTTGGTATGGGTGCTGAGGCTATAAAGGAGCTCTTGGCATCTATCAATGTGGAGGAGCTGGCCGAGACCCTCAAAGAGGAGCTTAAGACCACAACGAGCCAGAAAAAGGCAAGACTTATAAAGCGTCTTGAGGTCATCGAGGCCTTCCGTAAGTCCGGCAACAAGCTTGAGTGGATGATACTTGATGTCATTCCCGTTCTGCCTGCCGATATCCGTCCCATGGTACAGCTGGACGGCGGCCGCTTTGCTTGCTCCGATCTTAACGAGCTCTATCGTCGCGTTATCAGCCGTAACAACCGTCTGAGAAAGCTGATAGAGATCCACACCCCCGAGATAGTTATAAGAAACGAAAAGCGTATGCTCCAGGAGGCCGTTGATGCACTTATCGATAACGGCCGCCGCGGCAAGCCGGTAACCGGCTCCTCCAACCGCCCGCTCAAGTCTCTCTCCGAGATGCTGCGCGGTAAGCAGGGACGTTTCCGTCAAAACCTGCTTGGTAAGCGTGTTGACTATTCCGGCCGTTCGGTCATAGTTGTCGGCCCCTCCCTTAAGATCTACCAGTGCGGTCTGCCCAAGGAGATGGCCCTGGAGCTCTTTAAGCCCTTTGTGGTCAAGAGACTGGTCGAGATGGGCAAGGCAACAAACGTCAAGGATGCTCAAAAGAAGATCGACCGCGCGCAGATCAATAATGATGAGGTCTGGGATGCGCTTGAAAATGTAATAAAGGAGCACCCCGTGCTTCTTAACCGTGCACCTACACTGCACCGTCTGTCGATACAGGCATTCGAGCCTGTTTTGGTGGATGGCCGTGCAATAAGACTGCACCCGCTGGTGTGTACGGCATTCAACGCCGACTTTGACGGCGACCAGATGCCTGTTCACGTTCCGCTTTCCGCCGAGGCACAGGCCGAGGCTCGCTTCCTTATGCTCTCCGCCAACAACCTCCTCAAGCCTGTTGACGGTCGCGCTGTTACCGTTCCTACGCAGGATATGATCCTCGGATCCTACTATCTTACCATGGAAAAGCCCGGCGAGCCGGGTGAGGGCGGCGCATATCGCGATTACAACGAGGCGATAATGGCATACGCCAACGGACAGCTGGGCCTGCACGTTAAGATAAAGGTAAGAAACGAGCGCGAGATGGGCGGAGTTGTAAGATCCCGCACCATAACCACCACGCTCGGACGTATGATATTCAACCGTCAGATCCCGCAGGATCTCGGCTTTGTGGATCGCAATGACGAGGAGCACCTGTTTGATCTTGAGGTAGACTTTATAGTCACAAAGAAGGAGCTTGGTGCCATCATCAACGCCTGCATCAAAAAGCACGGCTCGGCTATCACCGCCAAGATGCTTGATGCCATCAAGGAGATGGGATATAAATATTCCACACGTGCCTCCTTCTCCATCTCGGTCTACGATATGACCATTCCGAAGACAAAAGCGGAGATCATTAAGAATGCCGAGAACACCGTTGCAAAGATCGGTAAGTACTATCAGCGCGGTGAGCTTTCCGAGCAGGAAAGATACGAGCGCGTTATCGATATCTGGAACCGCACCACCGCCGATGTTACGAGCGAGCTGCAAAAGTCCTTCTCCACCTTTAACCCGATCAAGATCATGTCTGATTCCGGCGCCCGTGGATCTATGACGCAGATGCGCCAGCTGGCCGGTATGCGCGGACCGATGTTTGCTACAAACGGTAAGACGATGGAGATCCCGATCAAGTCCAATTTCCGTGAGGGAATGAAGATATTTGAGTACTTTATGGGTGCTCGAAGCTCCCGTAAGTCGCTGTCCGATACCGCTCTGCGTACCGCAGACTCCGGATACCTTACAAGACGTCTGGTCGATGTCTCACAGGAGGTCATCATCCGCGAGGAAAAGTGCGATACAAAGCACGGCGCATGGATAAAGGCGATAGCCGACGGCTCTGCCGCCAAGCCGCTTGAGAGCCTTGAGGACAGACTTATCGGCCGTTACACAATGGGTCCTGTTATCGATCCCAACACGGGTGAGATGATAGCGGATGATGATGTGATGCTGACCGAGGCCATGGTAAAGCGCATCGTTGATGCGGGTATTGAGGCCGTTCAGATCAGGACCGTCATCCACTGCCATGCACGTCACGGTATCTGCGCTCACTGCTACGGTGCGGACCTTGCCTCCGGCAGGCTCGTCAGCGTTGGTGAGGCCGTGGGTATCATCGCGGCACAGTCTATCGGTGAGCCGGGTACACAGCTTACGATGCGTACCTTCCACTCCGGTGGTGTTGCAGGCTCGGATATCACACAGGGTCTTCCCCGTGTTGAAGAGCTGTTTGAGGCCAGAACGCCCAAAAAGCCCGCCATTATGTCCGAGATCGACGGTGTTGCCGAGATCGTTCCGGATGAGAACCCCAATATCCAGGATATCATCGTCACACCTATGGACGGTGGCGAGTCTGTCAGATATCAGATCCCCTACGGCCGCCGCATGACCGTCAAGGACGGTGACCGCGTTGCCAAGGGCGATGCACTGACCGAGGGTTCAAAGAGCCCTGCCGATATCATGAATATACTCGGTCTTGATGCCGTGTATGATTATATCATCAGCGAGACTCAGCGTGTTTACCGCGCACAGTCTGTTAATATCAACGATAAGCACATCGAGGTAATTGCACGTCAGATGACACGTAAGGTGCGCGTCAACGAGGCGGGCGATACCCCCATGCTTACGGGTTCTGTCGTGTCTCTCAACGAGTTTGAGGATGAGAATGCAAAGATCGACCTCCGCGTAGCAGAGGGCGAGCGCGATCTGCGCCGTGCCGAGGGCGAGCAGGTGCTGCTTGGTATCTCCAAGGCCGCATTGCAGACAGAGTCCTTCCTCTCCGCCGCATCCTTCCAGGAGACCACAAAGGTCCTTACCGAGGCCGCCATCAAGGGCAAGGTAGACCATCTGCTGGGTCTTAAGGAGAACGTTATTATCGGTAAGCTCATCCCTGCCGGAACCGGTATGCAGTGCTACGCCGATATGGACGTTATGGAGACGGAGACCGAGCACGAGTCGGATAGCGACCTCGCATCGGGTCAGTAAGATCCCGGCGCACGCCGCACGATATTTAATATTCGGTCGATGAGACCGAGTTCGGCCCACCGCATATAGTTTTTGGCGGCCGTGCTGTGACTTTTGCACACAGCACGGCTGCGCGGAGGGTGCGAAATTGTGCAAATAGCAGAAAAATATCTTGACCTCATGCCGTCCTTGACAAAGGGCGGCAAAAATGATATAATATAATGTAATTGTTTGCGGAAAAAATCCCTTTCCGCTATCAATGCTGCCGAAAAAGCGGCAAAATTGCATGCTTTGTCGGTATATAAACATATTTCGGAAGAAGGAGGAAACAAAGTCAGAATGCCAACCTTTAACCAGCTTGTCAGACAGGGACGCAGCGATAAGGTGACAAAGTCGAAGTCTCCTGTGCTTCAGCACGGCTTCAACACCATCGAAAACGCGGCTACCGATCTGCCCTCGCCCCAGAAACGCGGCGTATGCACCAAGGTAACGACAACCAGCCCCAAAAAGCCTAACTCTGCTCTTCGTAAGATCGCCAGAGTACGTCTTACCAACGGACTTGAAGCTACGACCTACATTCCCGGCGAAGGACACAACCTGCAGGAGCACTCGGTCGTTCTCATCAGAGGCGGTCGTGTTCGTGACCTTCCCGGTGTGCGTTAT
>CAYLLA010000065.1:0-4637 GCA_964384555.1 uncultured Ruminococcus sp.
TACCGGATCTTACAATCCCTCAGGCGCAAGCGCCAGCTCCCTTTACACAAGGGAGGCTTGGCGAGAATCCAATTTTCACCTATAGACATTTAAAATCTATATCCATCGTTTCGGCTACTAGATTTCATTCAATTTGAAATTCGCGTGGCGAATTTCTTCCGCGATCAGCGCGGAGCGCGGCATATCATCAAGCGCCAAAGGCGCTTGTATATCATCAGCTCAAAGCGCTTGTATATCATCAGCGCGAAGCGCTGCATATAATCACGCGTAGCGAATTTCACTGCGCATAGCGCCCGCCACCTTGGTCCCCCCCAAAAAAATCTCCCAAAAACGAGTAGCTTTTTTACAAATTCGCAAGATTCGTATATACTCGCGGGGGTTTTGATGCTAAAATAAAGAAAAAGGGCAGCCGGCGGGTCATCACCGCGGCGGCAGAAAGGAAGACAGTATGGACAGACTTTTAAAAATTGGAGATGTTAAGGCCAAAAGTGCACGTGAGGTGGGCACATCCCGCCTTGGCATTGGCTTTGAAAAGCTTGACCGCGCGGTGTTTGACCCCCGCCGTGCATACGACAAGCTTGCCGCGATCGGCGTTAAATACGTAAGGATACAATCCGGCTGGCAGCGCACCGAGCGCGAGCGCGGCATTTACGATTTTGGGTGGATAGACGAGATAGTTGACCGCCTGATAGCCGACGGCATGATCCCCTGGATCAACATAGTTTACGGCAACGGCCTTTACGACGAGCATGCCGCCGAATCATACGGCGCGGTGGGCTGTCCGCCGATCTTCTCTGACGAGGCGCTTGAGGCGTGGGTGAACTACACCCGCGCGCTGGTCACTCATTTTCGCGGCCGCGTGAGGGACTACGAGATCTGGAACGAGCCTGACGGCCGCGGCACCTGGCGCTGTGGTGCAAACGCCGCCGATTACGCGCGGCTGGTAATTCCGACCGCCAATGCGATACACGAGAGCGATCCATCGGCGCGCGCCCTACTTGGCTCGATGTGCCGCGCCAACATGACCTTTTTTGCCGCCCTTGCCGAGGCGGGCGCATTTGAGGTCTGCGATGCGGTGACCTACCACTGCTACACGCCGGGCGACAAGGTGATGGCGGACAGCATTCGCTCTATGCGTGCGCTTTGCAACTATTACAAGCCCGGCATGCCTGTAATACAGGGTGAATCCGGCACGCAATCACGCAGTGGCGGCAACGGCGCCCTGCGGCAGGGCGTGTGGAGCGAACGCCGCCAAGCCAAATACATGGCGCGCCACCTGATGATAGACCTGCTGGGCGGCGCGGAGTTTGCCTCTTATTTTTCCTGCATGGACATGATAGAGGCACTGCACGGCACTGTCGGGGATAGATCCAGCTGGATAGACTACGGCTATTTTGGCGTCCTGGGCGCGGAATTTGACGAGAACGGCTTTTCGGTTGGCGAGTACCGCCCAAAAATGTCCTACCGCACGCTGCAGGTGCTGGCATCCGTTTTTGCGGAGGAGTGGGAGGTCACCGACCTGCCGCTGATGCCGATGCCCGAGCAATCGCCGCGCCTGTTTGGTGCTGATATAAATGATTTTGAAACGCTTGGCGGCGGATTTAGGCGCAAAAACGGCAGTGCGGCCTATGTTTATTGGCACGCAAGTGACCTTATGACCTCTGAATACGAGGCCACGGTGACCTTTCATGTGGCCGGCGTGCAGGGGGAGGTGCGGCTGATAGACCTGCTTGACGGCGCGATATACGAGCTGCCGGAGAGCATTGTTGAATCCCGCGGCGCGGACAGAATGGTGCTTCACCACCTGCCGATAAAGGATCACCCTATGCTTTTGACCTTTGGCGATTTTATTTAACTCCTGATATATCATAAAAGACCGAAGCTCCTCACCCGCACGGGTGAGGAGCTTCGGGTTTGTTTCCTATTTAATTATATATATTAATTTATCCGACGATCTCGCGGCATTCCGCGGTGTCGCCGCTGAAGCTTTGGTTATCTTTAACGGTCACATCCTGCGACTGCTCGATCTGCACCGCGGCGGCAACATCGGCAAAAAGGTTGCCGCTGACAGTCGAATCCCCCGCGCCCAGCATATGCACGGCACAGGATGCCGAGCCGTAAAAGAAATTGTTTAGAATATTTATACCGCGGATAGTGCCGGGGGCAGTCCCCGAGGGTCCCCATGTAAACACATTAACATCTGTCACGGTATTTTGCAGGAATTTATTATTCTTTACCGTCACATCGCGCGGCATTATCCCCTCGGCAAATATATCCGCCACGCTGAGTATCTGTATTGCGCCGTGCAGGACATTGCGGAATGTGCAATTGGTGACTACAGCGCCGCGGCACTGTATAAGCATTCCGCGGTTGCGCTTATCGCCGATAAAGCAATTATCCACCGTAAGCGCGGGGGAGGTGGATGCGTTGCAGATAAGCGCGTCCTTGATCTCTACCCCTACAGGCTCCGCCACCGTGTAGCGATGCCCCTCCGTGTCGATGCCGGTGATAGTCCAACTGCCGAGATATTTAAATGTCGCCACCTCGTATACATCCAGCACATCCCCGACCTTGGCCTCAAGTGTGCCGTAGCTCGGGTCATATACTATGCTCTGCGGCAGACCGTACAGCACCTTGGCATACGCGCCCTTTATATTCATTGCATCGTCATGCGAGTGGGAAAAATAGCTGTTGCGCACCACTATCTCGCCGGTACAGCTGCCAAAATGCAGGCAATCGGCGGTGGCGGTCATCAGGCGGTCGGATCCCTCGGGCGGAGTTATGCGCAGGCGGTTTATATATATGCCCTCCACGCGGCTTGCGCCCATGGCCATGCCGGCGGTATGGTAGAGGCACACGTCCTCGATATACAGCCCGCGGCTATCCGAGGCATGAAAGCCGAAATGCTCGTACATGGTAAAGGCAACATTCACGCGCACGCCCGCCGCAACGTCCTTTATTGCGCAGCCAAAGGTGATGGTCAGCTCGCGCGTGGCGGGGTCATAGCTGCCGTCCTTTATATTGCGGATGCCGTCCCCGGTGCTGTTATAAAGCAGGTTGCCGTTATAATTCGGAACATACACCCCGGCCGCGGCATCATATTCATACTCCATATACGAGCCGTACTGCACGCGCCCGCCGTTATATTCGGGACGCTCAAGATCATACGGCTCATCTATTTTAAGTGTAACGGTACGGCGGCGGCTGTCCGACGACACCACCCGCCCGGTAACGGCGCTTGGGTGCTCGTAATCAAATCTATACCCGTTAAAATGGATATTTTGGCAACCGGTGACCTTGATGCCGGGCTGCCACGAGGTCATAAGTATGGTAAACGGGCGGCCGTCCTCGCCGCAGATATACAGATCCGAGATGCCGGAAAATACCATCGTTCTGGCAAAACGATACACGCCCTCCGGAAAGACGATCTTTTTGACCCCCTCGACCTTGGCGGCCTTTGAGATCAGCGCTGCCATAACGGCGGAATTATCCGATCTTTTGGTGGTGATACCGTGATCCGTCACGTAAAACACCGCCGCGCACTCGCCGTCCGGCGGCAGGGTGTCCGCCGTTGCGGTGAAGCTTGCCTCGTCTATCCCGACGTTTTGCGGGTCGGTAAGCCCCACCGCGGCGGTGGTCTGCGCGTTCGTTTTATATATACCGGAAGATAGCTCCCACACAAGCGCCTCGGCATCGTTCCGCGGAGGGTCGCGGTGGAGCGGCTCGGCCGTGGTCTCGGCGGGCGATGTTTTATCCGATATATCCGAGCCATCGCCGGTGTCATGTGTGATTGCCGCGCTGTCCGCCCGGCCGTTGGTCGTGTCGTGGGCATTGCCCGCGCCCGCGCCGCCGCAGGCGGCAAGCGGCAAAAGGAGCGACAGCCCCAGTGTCATCGATATCAATCTTTTCATTTTTTTAAACCTCGGGTGGAGTTTCTGCGACATCTGAGCTTCATACCACGATGGCGGAGAAGATCAGAGTCATATCTCTCTAAGACGGATAGGACATCGGAACATTCAGTACCATGCAAGTGCAGAATTTCGGATCCGTTTAGCTATATGTTGATTTTTGGGGGTGCGATGGTTATCGACTATCAAAATTATTTTTCTTTTGCAAGATTATTTTTTGCCGTGGTGATCGACTTTACAAGCAAAAATCTGATCGTAGAACACTTGCGATCAAGTGCTTTGTATCTTGCTTCATCAATATGATTACTTTTCCAAAGCATCTCAAGCCATTTGCTTGTTTCGTTGGTCTCTTTGAGCGATATTTCAAGCTTGGCAATAAAATCGGCACGTCCGTGAGCGTATTTGCTTTCGGCAATGTTGGCACAAACGCTTGTCGCGCTTCTGCCGATCTGATTTGATATTACATTTTCGCGCCTTGCGCGGAGTTCTTTTGTCAAATTCAGAACGTCAACGGATAATTCCATTGAAAGATCACCAAGTTTATCCTCTCTCACAGCTTCACCGCCTTTCCAAAACAATTATATCATACTTTCGATCCGAATTCAACAATATTTCATCGCACAAACTAACAATTTATTTCCGTTTGCGCGAAGCGCAACATCATTTGCGCGCAAGCGCAACTTCATTGGGCGAAGCCCACTTCATTTGCGGCGCAAGCCGCAACTCCAT
>CAYLLA010000065.1:4737-7127 GCA_964384555.1 uncultured Ruminococcus sp.
CAACTTCATTGGGCGAAGCCCACTTCATTTGCGGCGCAAGCCGCAACTCCATTTGCGCCGTCAGGCGCAACTTCATTGGGCGAAGCCCACTTCATTTGCGGCGCAAGCCGCAACTCCATTTGCGCCGTCAGGCGCAACTTCATTGGGCGAAGCCCACTTCATTTGCGGCGCAAGCCGCAACTCCATTTGTGCCTCAAGCGGCAATGATGTTCTCGCTGCGCTCGAAATGATGTTGCCCTTGCGGGCAAATGATGTTGTGCCTGCGGCACAAATGAAAAAATCCGCATTCTTGCGAATGCGGATTTTTTGGCAGGGGCAGAAGGGCTCGAACCCACGACCCACGGTTTTGGAGACCGGTACTCTACCAACTGAGCTATACCCCTTTGACCAGTCTATTATAGCACATATCCGGCGATAAATCAATAGCTTTTGCAAAAAAATTAAAAAAATTATTTTCTGCGAGAGAAAAATTGCAAAAAACTATTGACATATCCCCCGCGCGATGGTATAATATTTTTACCTCTGTCGGCAGAGCTTTTTTGTCGTGCAATTTGCGCGGCCTCTGCCTCACGGTCACCACATGCCGTACACACGGAGGGAGGTACACCGACCGAGAGGTCGAATAATCACAAAACAGGAGGTGCCGAAAATATGGCCAATGAGCAAAGAGTCAAGGTGACCCTGGTTTGCACCGAGTGCAAGCAGAGAAACTACGACACAAAGAAAAACAAAAAGAACACTCCGGACAGGCTTGAACTTAAAAAATATTGCAAGTTCTGCCGCAAGCACACTCTGCACAGAGAATCTAAGTAAGGAGAATTGCAATGACATCAGTCAGATCAAAAAAGACCCTCGCCGCCATCTTGGCGTTAATACTGATGCTTTCCCTCTTCTCTTTTTCGGTCTATGCGGATGAGCCCGCGGAGACGACCGATCTGGTCGATGCCGCGACTACCGTTGCTCCCGCCGACGATGATGCGGCAGATGCCGATGTGACCACCGCCGCAGCCGATACGGATGCCGATGCCGACACCGATGCCGAGGACGAACATGACCATGGTTTCCCGTGGGATGCCGTTATCTCCTTTGGTATCGTTATCGTTGCCCTTATCGTTCTGCTTATCCTCTACTTTGCCAACGCAAAGTTTCAGGCTAAGGTACAAAACTTCTTCCGCAGTCTCAAGAGCGAGCTTGGAAAGGTCGTTTGGTCTTCAAAGAACGACGTTAAGAAAAACACCATCATCGTTCTCGTTTTTGTTCTCGCTTTCGCCGTTATAATCGGCCTGCTCGATTTCCTTTTCTCCAAGGGCATTATCGCGCTTGGCAAGCTCTTCTGAGCAATGAGCGACATAAACGAAATGAATGTCGGGGTGCGTTGGTATGTGGTGCATACGTATTCCGGTTATGAAAACAAGGTAATGACCAACCTTGTAAAGATCGTGGAGAACCGCGGTCTGGGTCATCTCATCTTCGACATCCGCGTTCCTGTGGAGACGATAGTCGAAAAAAAGGGTGACAAAGAAGTAGAGGTCGAAAACAAGATCTTCCCCGGCTATGTGCTTGTAAAAATGATCATGACCGAGGAAAGCTGGCATGTTGTACGCAACATCACCGGCGTTACCGGCTTTGTGGGCCCCGGCTCACGTCCCACCCCGCTGCTCGACTCTGAGGTCGAGGCGCTCGGCATCGACGAAAAGCGCGTTAAATTCGTGATAAACGTCGGCGACGAGGTAAAAGTTGTGGGCGGTCTGTTTGACGGCTACAACGGCACGGTACAATCGATCGCGGAGGATCACAAAAAGGTCACCGTCCTTATCAAGAGAGGACGCCGCGATATTCCCGTCGAGCTTGACGCAGAGAGCGTCTCCCCGACAACTTAAAGCGACTCGCGCGAGTCGCGTGGGAGGAAGAAAAATCTTATATTCTTCCGCAACTAACCACATCTGGAGGTAATTTAAAAATGGCAAAGAAAGTTCTGGGCTACATTAAGCTTCAGCTTCCCGCCGGCAAGGCAACTCCCCAGCCGCCCGTAGGTCCTGCCCTTGGTCAGTACGGTGTTGCTATCCCGGTATTCACAAAAGAGTTCAACGAGAGAACCAAAAATGACATCGGCCTTATAATCCCCGTAGTTATTACGGTGTACGCCGACCGTTCCTTCTCCTACATCACCAAGACCCCTCCCGCACCCGTGCTCATCTTAAAGGCAGCCGTTATCGAGAAGGGCTCGGCCGTTCCCAACAAGACCAAGGTCGCAAAGCTGACCCGTGATCAGGTGAGAAAGATCGCCGAGACAAAAATGCCCGACCTCAACGCCGCTTCTGTTGAGACGGCAATGACCATGATCGCCGGTACAGCCCGCTCGATGGGCATCACCGTCGAGGATTGACGCG
>CAYLLA010000066.1:0-7009 GCA_964384555.1 uncultured Ruminococcus sp.
CGGTGCGGCGGCTTTTTTCCTCCCCCGCAACATCAAGCACCGCCTCGCCCGCGTGCATCATGATAAGCCTGTCGCCGTAGTCGGCGGCAAAGCGCAGGTTGTGCGTTACCATAAGCGCGGTAAGTCCGCCGTCGCTTACGGCTTTGTCCGTCAGCTCCATTACCACATCCGCACTTTTGGGGTCAAGCGCGGCGGTGTGCTCGTCAAGTATCAATATGTCTATCGGGGTCATTGTGGCCATAACAAGCGCCAGTGCCTGCCGTTGGCCGCCGGAAAGCGTTCCCGCAGGCTGATAAAGCTTATCTTCAAGCCCCAAGTGCAGGTCTGCCAGCTTTTCGCGATAAAGCTCTATCCGCGATCGGCGTATGCCGCGTGAAAGATCAAACGGGCGGCACTTTGCGCCGTGGCGACTGCTACGCGCATCTGCGGGATCTGACGGTCCGCAATCGGCCAGTGCCATATTTTCAAGCACCGTCATGCCGGAGCAGCTCCCGCGTGCGGGATCCTGCCATACGCGGCCAATGTGGGAGTATCTTTGATGCTCGGGCATTGCGGTAACATCCCGCCCGTCTATCAGCACGCGGCCGCTGTCGGGGGCGATCGAGCCGCATATCATGTTGAGCAGTGAGGTCTTGCCACTGCCATTTGACCCTACTATCGATACAAAGGAGCCGCGCGCGACAGTAAGCGAAAAGTCGGAGAACAGGCACATCTCGCTTACACTGCCCGGATTGTATATCTTTTTTATCCCGTCAAGTCGTATCATCTCGCGTGGGTCTGCGCCCGCGGCGGACACGGATGGATCTTTTATATTCAAATTCACTTTTGTATTCATTTTGCACGCTCCTTTGAACCGCGGCTCATGACAAGGGAGAGGGTAAACAGCACGGCCATTATAAGCTTATTGTAGGCGGATGGCACGCCGAGCATCGAGGCCGCAACAAGGCAGGCTTGGTAGATGATGGCGCCAAGTATCACCTTTGTGGTGCTCCTCATAAAGCGCACGCGGCGAAATACGGATGTGCCTATCATCAGCGAGCCAAGGCCGATAACTACCATTCCAACCCCCATGCTTTGGTTGACGTTGCCGCTGACGGTGGTGTAAAGCGCCCCCGCTACAGCGGCCATGGCGTTGCCGATGGCAAGCCCGAGCACGCGGCTGTTGCCCGAATCGCGGGAGAGCGCGCAAACAAAGGACGGGTTCTCCCCTGCGGCGCGAAGCAGCATGCCGCGGCGAGTTTTAAAGAACAGATCAAGTGCCAGCTTGCAGAGCAGGGCAAAGAACAAAAATATCACATCAACCCGCGGCTGAAACGCACCGGCTCGTGCGGGGATCAGTGAAAAGGGAAGCACATTTTTTATCGCCGCCTCGCATTGCGCAAGATTTAAGGTGGAGTAAAGCCCGCCGCTGAGGTCAAATTCGCCCGCCGCCGCGGCCGCACCTGCCGAGGTGGCAACCAGATCTACCGAGATCAGTGCGGTGGAGACCAATATTCCGCAAAGGAGGGGGCGTATCTTTAGTTTTACGTTTAAAATGCCGGTCAGTGCGCCAAATGCCGCGCCAACGGCGGCCGCGGCAAGTATTCCCACAATGCCGCTCACGCCCTGCGTGACCAAAATGCCGTACACCACAGCGCCTGCAAGGTATGTCCCCTCGGTGGTAAGGTCGGGGAAGTCGAGTATCGAGTAGCTTACATAGTAGCCCATGGCCAGTATCGAATATACAAGTCCCAAGCGTATGCAAAGCTCAAGTGAGGATAAAACGGAGATCATTTTTTGGCCTTTCATCTGCGGCTCGGCGGCCGCTTTTTTATTTTATCGGTCGGCGGGTGGCATCAACCAACGCGCTCGGCCGCGGCAAAGCTGTCGGGTATCGATATGCCAAGGGCGGCGAGGGCCGCAGGATTCAGCACCGGCTCGGCGGCGCTAAGCTTTCGGATGGGCAGGGTGGCGGGGTCTGCACCGCGTATGACCTCTATTGCCTGCTCGCCGGTAAGGCGACCGAGCGCCACATAGTCAATCGACATCGAGGCGGCACAGCCGCCTTTGACCTGCTCCACCTCGGAGCCGTATACCGGAATGCCCACGCCGGCGGCGGCGGAAAGCAGTACCGAGAGGCTTTGCACTACATTGTTATCGGTAAAATTAAGTATGCAATCGCAGTTTCTTGCTACTGTGTCGGCGGCCGCCGGGATATCCGCCGCACCCTGCACCGCGGCGGTGTACACCGCCACGCCGCGAGCATCGCACGCCGCGCGCAGTGCCCGCAGCTGTGTCAGCGAATTCTCCTCGGAGGTGGTGTAGATAACGCCTATCGTTTTTGCCGCCGGCTGCAGCTTTAGGATCATATCAAGGTGCAGCTCCATATCAAGCACATCGGATGTGCCTGTGGCGTTGTAGCCGGGGCGCTCAAGGCTTTCGGCAAGACCCGCACCAACGGGGTCGGAGACGGCACAAAATATCACCGGAATGCCGGTATCCGCGGCGGCTGTGGCGGCCGATCGCGCGGCGGGGGTGGCAATGGCTATTATCAGGTCAGCGCCGTCGGCTACCATTTTGCCGGCAAAGGATGCGCAATCCGCCTCTGCGGAGTTGGGCGAGCCTATCTGCAGGTCGCACTCCATCGTTATCCCCGACTCCTCAAGCGCCTCCATGATGCCTCGGCGACAGTTGTCAAGGGATGGGTTGGGGGAGAGCTGTATTATGCCGATCTTTATCGGCTCGCCCGCGGCAAGCTTTTGACTGATGGTCTGCCTCTCCTCACAGGAGGTGAGGGTGAACGCGGAGAGCGCCAAAAGGCAGGCAAGTGCTGTGCAGATCAGCGCACGAACGATCGTGCTTTTCTTTTTCATTGTTGATCTCATTTTAAGATCCTCCTTTTTGGTATCAAAAAAGCCCCGAACGCAAGTATTGCTTGCGTTCGGGGCGAATAAACATAAACTTTATCCGCGGTACCACCCGAAATCGGAATTACCCACTCTATGCGCACGATAATGCACAGCGCAGTGATAACGGCAGCGCACCCCGTCGGATACTACAGCGCAGTTGTCCACGCCCTCGGTCCGCCCTCGAAAGTCCATTCGCCCGTTGGTTTGTGCCGCATTCGCATCATCGTCGGCTCTCTTTGACAGTGACCGCAGGGGTACTATTCTTTCTCGTTGGTTTGATAAGATCGTTTTGATATCTTTGATGGCGATATTGTACCACATAAAATTGCATCTGTCAAGGGGTCTTGTGCGATTTTTTGAGAAAATTCAAATAAAAATGCAGGATAGAATACCTCGAGATGCATTTTTGAGAACCGCATGCGAAGCATGCATATCACGAACCGCTATGCGGTACATATCACTTTGCGGCGAACTACGTGCGCACGCAGTGCGTAATTTCACTGCACGGCACGCCGCTCGCTCCCCTTTTCCTCGGCGATCATTCGGCGCAGGGCGGCGAATGCGGAGGCAAGGCCGCCTATCTCGTCTATCAGGCCGATGTCCACCGCCTCGCCGCCGTCTATCACCGAGCCTATATCGTTGGCCATGCGGTCGGGGCGCATTATCTTTTTATAAAGCCCTCGGCGATCGGCGTGCGAATGGCGGCAGATAAAATCCAGTATCCGCTCCTGCATATCGTGAAAATAATTGTATGTCTGCGGTGCGCCTATCACCGTGCCGCTCACTCTCACCGGGTGTAGGGTCATGGTAGCGGAGGGGACTATAAACGACCGCCGCGCCGATACCGCCAGCGGCACGCCTATCGAATGCCCGCCGCCCAGCACCAAGGAGACCGTCGGCTTTGACATTGATGCCACCGTCTCCGCTATCGCCAGCCCCGCCTCAACATCGCCGCCCATGGTGTTGAGTATCAAAAGCAGACCATCGGTGGTGTCATCCTCCTCGATAGATGCCAGCTGCGGGATGACATGCTCGTATCGGGTGGTCTTTTGGCTCTCGCCCAGGATATAGTGACCCTCTATCTGACCGATAATGCACATGCAATATATCGCCTCGCGGCGATTTTCGGTCAGCACCTCGCCGTCATTCAGCTCTGTTTCCGTCTCGTCTTTGATATTTTTGTTTTCCCTCATGCCATCCCCCTGCCATTGCCGTCGGCTTTTGCTGTTTTAAAATATTATTTGCACAAAAAACACGATTATATTCCCTAATTCACAAAAAAAGATTTACAAAACGCGTTTTTTGTGATATAATAAATCGGAATGCAATGAAAGCTGCGGAATATCCGCGGCGGAGCTGTGAGCCACGGCTCTGCGCTCCGTGAGACGAGAAAGGAAGCTTTCGCAAAAGCGAGAGCAATGGTAACAAAAATGGATAAAACATTTATCGTTGAGACCTCTGCACGTCACATCCACCTGACACATGAAGCAGTTGAGACGCTCTATGGCCCCGGCGCGGCGCTTGAGGTCAAAAAGATGCTCAGCCAGCCCGGCCAGTTTGCATGTTCAAATGCAAAGATCACGCTCGTAGGCCCCAAGGGCAGCCTTGCCGTCAGCGTGCTTGGTCCGGAAAGACCACAAAACCAGGTAGAGCTCTCCTTTACCGATGCCAGAGCGCTCGGCATCACTCCCCCCGTCCGCGAGAGCGGTGACACCGCCGGTACTCCCGGCCTCAAGCTTGTAGGTCCTGCAGGCGAGATGGAGATCGCCGAGGGCTGCATAGTTGCCAAGCGCCACATCCATATGACTCCCGAGGATGCCGAAAGACTCGGCGTCAGCGACAAGGAGATCGTATCGGTCAAGCTTAACACAGCTCGTCCGCTCGTATTCGGCGATGTTGTGGTCAGAGTCAGCCCCAAGTTCGCCCTTGCAATGCACATCGATACCGATGAGTGCAACGCAGCCGCCGCTTTCGGTGCGGTCACCGGAGAGATAGTAAAGTGATATTATTGCAATAATATAAAATCCCCAATAAGAAAGGAATGTTCCGAAATGAGCAAAGTAAGCGAATGCCCCTACGCAATGAGCGCTGAAGTCGCAGAGCAGTGCTGTGTGACCAAAGGCTGCGACCATGGTCCCGCTCCGATCCCGGAGGAGGGCAAGTGGATCCAGGCCAAGCAGATCAGCGATATCTCCGCATACACCCACGGTGTGGGATGGTGCGCACCCCAGCAGGGAGCATGTAAGCTCTCCCTTAACGTTAAAAACGGTATCATCGAGGAGGCACTGGTCGAAACGATCGGATGCTCCGGAATGACCCACTCCGCCGCAATGGCAGCCGAGATACTTCCCGGCAAAACACTGCTTGAGGCTCTCAATACAGACCTTGTATGTGATGCCATCAACACCGCTATGCGCGAGCTCTTCCTCCAGATAGTCTACGGCAGAAGCCAGTCTGCGTTCTCCGAGAACGGACTTGTTATCGGCGCGGGACTTGAGGATCTCGGCAAAGGCGCCCGCTCTATGGTGGGTACAATGTACGGCACCAAGGAGAAGGGCGTGCGTTATCTTGAGATGACCGAGGGCTATTGCACCAAGATGGCACTTGATGCCAACAATGAGGTAATAGGCTACGAGTTCGTATCTCTCGGCAAGATGACAGACTTCATCAAAAAGGGCATGGAGCCCAACGAGGCATATGAAAAGTCCAAGGGTCACTACGGCCGCTTTACCGAAGAGGACGGCGCTGTTCGTTACATAGACCCCCGCAAGGAATAATAAAGGAGGAGATAATAATGGCTACTTTTGAAGGTTACGAAAGACGCGAGGCAAAGATCCTCGGCGTACTTAAAGAATACGGCATCTCCTCTATCGACGAGTGCAAAAAGATCTGCGACGATGCGGGCATCGATCCCTACACCATCGTACAGGAAACACAACCCATCTGCTTTGAAAACGCAAAGTGGGCATACACCGTCGGCGCGGCCATCGCTCTGAAAAAGGGTGATAAAAAGGCGGCCGATGCGGCAGCCGATATCGGTATCGGTCTGCAGTCCTTCTGCATCCCCGGCTCTGTTGCCGAAAACCGCAAGGTCGGTCTCGGTCACGGTAACCTCGGTAAGATGCTCCTCTCCGAGGAGACAGAGTGCTTCTGCTTCCTCGCAGGTCACGAGTCCTTTGCGGCTGCCGAGGGTGCAATAAAGATCGCCCTTAACGCCAACAAGGTGAGAGTAAAGCCCCTGCGCGTTATCCTTAACGGTCTTGGCAAGGATGCGGCATATATCATCTCCCGCATCAACGGCTTTACCTATGTTGAAACAAAGTTTGATCCCTATACCGAGTCGGTCGAGATCATTCGCGAGGTTCCTTTCTCCGCGGGTGCTCGCTCCAAGGTGCGCTGCTACGGTGCGGATAACGTTCCCGAGGGCGTTGCCATCATGAAGCTTGAAAAGGTCGGCGTTTCCATCACCGGTAACTCCACCAACCCCACAAGATTCCAGCATCCCGTTGCCGGCACATACAAGAAATGGTGTGTTGAAAACGGTGTTGGCTACTTCTCGGTCGCATCCGGCGGCGGCACGGGCAGAACACTGCATCCCGATAACATGGCGGCGGGTCCCTCTTCTTACGGTATGACAGATACCATGGGCAGAATGCACTCGGATGCTCAGTTTGCAGGTTCCTCCTCTGTTCCCGCACACGTTGAGATGATGGGCCTTATCGGCATGGGCAACAACCCCATGGTCGGCGCGACCGTGGCAGTTGCCGTTGCTGTTGAAGAGGCGGCAAAGAAATAAGATATAGGTCTATGACCTACCCAACTATCCCCGGCGGAGCGTGCTCCGCCGGGGATAGTGTTTTTTTGCACCGCCGCGCGTATATTCTTGAACCACGACGAGATTTTGTGCTATCATGGGATCGCAGGCGCGGATGTTTTAAATAGCCATGCGGATATCAAACGGCCGTACAATTTTTTCTTGACAAACGTGGGCTTTTATAGTATCATATATATGTATAAATGTATCCGTGCGAGTCACGGCGGATGATGATCCGAGAAAGGATATAAAATGGGACTTATCAAAGCGATCACAGGTGCGGTAGGCGGAACGCTGGCCGATCAGT
>CAYLLA010000067.1:0-6833 GCA_964384555.1 uncultured Ruminococcus sp.
TTGTGTAAAGGGAGCTGGCGCTCCGCGCCTGAGGGATTGTGAACTCTTGCTTTCTGCATGTCTATAATCTAAAGATGTAATTCTAGTCAAGCCTTCTCATGTGTGAGTGTGTGTCATGTCACGCGAGGAATGTGTTTAAAATCTGCAATGTCTAAAATCGCGGACATGACGGATGAGGGGGTAAAACTGAGAATTCCGCCGTGCGGAAATCTTCCTCTTTCCCAATTTCCCAAAGCGGGCGACCTGTGGTCGCCCGCTTTTTTTCAAATCAAGATCACAGTCATGTGTTTTTTATAGATACATATCTAACTTATACGCAAATAACGCCAAAACACTTGACTATCATCTAACATTATAGCAGCAAAACAAGCAAAAGGCAGATGAGCAGTTCGTTGTCTCTCTCCTCTCTACCAAAAAATACAAGTGCCATGATCCCTATGATCAGCAGCTCCTCCGTGCCTATGCTGATATCCATCAGCCCGCCGCACAGCGGGCGCGGAGGTGGAGGCGCGGGCGGCGGTGGCGGATCACACTCCCCGCATGGCCGTGGTTCAACGCACGCGGGTCGCTCCGTTGCATCTCCGCAGGTGCGGCACGCTTCGCCGTGCGGCGGCTCGGGAGGTCGCGGCGGTGGTGGCGGTTGCGGAGAGAACGTATTGCCGCCGTAATTTTCGGGTATCACGATCCCGGGCGGGATCCGTCTGTCACCGTTTTTCGCATACATTTCGGCTCTCCCTTTCAGTGCTTTTGCGCCATCTTAAGCGCATCCCCAAGCCGCTCTATCCCAAGCATGTGATCTATCGTTTCGCGGCGGTGGCTGCCAAGGTATGGCTTCAGCGCATTTAAAAGCTCGCGCCTGTGCCTGCGATCCTCATCTCCCGCGCCAGCCTTTTGCCCGCCGCGGGATATTCCCCCAAGCAGTGAGGCAAGCTGTGATGGCGCGGCGGTCGTTGCTGTTTCGCCCTCCACGCTGTCGGCAGATCTTTTGCCCCCGCCAAGCTCTGCCGCCGCTTCGTTCACTGCGGCCATTATCCCCGGGTCTGCCATCAGCTTTGCAACTATCGCATCTATCCCGCTCGGCAGTTCCTGCTCCATCCGCTCACCCCCGCTCGTTCGGCGCGAGCCCTGCAAAGCTTTTCGCTATCCCCTCAAGCTCGCTGTCCTCCGCCTGCTCCACCGCCGTCCGCAGTGCCGCAAGTGCCTGTGGGGTCAGCGATTCTGCGGGGATATCCACCCCCGCCCCGGCGGCCACCCTTTCGATGATCATTTTAAGCTGCCTGTCATCAAGCGCCAGCATGCGCATGATCGATGCACGATCTATCTTCATAAATAAACCTCCCGCGGCCGCCCTGACTGTCGGCGGCGTTATCGTCAATTACAGTATATGCGTCCGCGCGGGGCGTGACACACCCGCGGCTGACAAAAATCGATACATTTTATATGTAAAATCGTTTTTTCAGGTAGACAAAACGAGATAAAAATGCTATAATAAAATGATAAATTTATAGGTGACGGTCGATTGCGGAGCTCAATGCTCCACGGAATATGACAATTGACGGTACTCTGCATGGGAGGCGTTATTCATTTTGAAGCATGTTTTTATTCTCAATCCTGCGGCAGGCAAGGGAGGGGAGGTAGAGCCTCTCGAAGAAAGGATAGGCGCGGAGTGCGCCCGTCTCGGAGTGGAGCATTACATACACGTTACCGATAAGCCGGGCGATGCCACCGAGTTCATCCTGTGCGAGTGCGCGGAGGGCGGCAGATTTTTTGGCGATACCTGCAGGTTCTACGCCTGCGGAGGTGACGGCACGATATCCGAGGTGCTTGACGGCGCGGCGCGTGTGGACGGTGCAGAGGTGGGTGTTATCCCCATAGGTACAGGCAACGATTTTTGCCGCAGCTGTACCCCGCGCGAGCTTTATTTTGATATCGAGGCGCAGATATGCGGCAAGGCTGTGCCGCTTGATGCGGTAAAATATAACGGCAGGTACTCTGCCAACATGATAAACATCGGCTTTGATTGCGAGGTCGTAAAGGATGTGGCTCGCATAAAGCGAAAGTCGTGGGCGCCCGGCGGGCTGGCGTATATCATGGGGCTTATAAGAACGCTCGTGCGCAAGCCGGGCGCGTCGTTCACTCTTTCCGTTGACGGCGGAGAGCCTGAGCGGTGCGAGCTTTTGCTTTGCGCCATAGCAAACGGTCCGTATTGCGGCGGCGGCTTTGATGCCCTGCCGATGGCCGATCTTTCGGATGGTCGCGTGAATATCATAAAGATAAAAAATGTTTCGCGCATAAAATTTTTAACGCTGGTCAAACACTACAAGGACGGCACACTGCCGCAAAGTCGCCGCGCGGACGGCTTGCGCGAGTACGTCAGTTGCTCGCACGCGGTGTTTGAATTTGACCGCACGCAAGCGGTCTGCGTAGATGGCGAGATAAGGGAGATGGAACGGCTTGAGATAGATGTTGAGCCGGGCAGGTTCCGCTTTTCCGTCCCGCGCGGCGCAGTGATGGGCTCGGCGCTTGAGAGCGTGGAGGGCGAGCCGGCGGCGGAGTGCGTGTAAGCCTCGCACTGAAACAACTCGGAGGCGAATGACATGAAAAAACTAAACATAATAAAAATGCTTGCATCTGTCACGGCGATGCTTGCGGTGCTTGCCTTGCTCCTTGCGGGATGCGATGAGGTCGAACTGCCGCGCGGAGAGCTTTCCGCCGATACGACCGAAGGCTATAAAGCACTCGCCGCAAAGGTGGATATCGTAGAGCTTCGCGAAAAGATAGAGCAGGTCTTTCAGCCGCAAAAGGATGATTTTGCCCTTGATGCGGTGCTTGTGGCAAGGTATGACGGCCCGGGCGGAGCAGAGTACAGCATAAAGTGCATTGACGGCATGCCGGATCCGTTGCGGGAGTCGGAATGGCGCGCGTATGCAACCTGCGTTGTATCCGAGGAAGTGTTTGGGCAGTTCTTTGGTCTGTTTTTGAGTGATACGGCGGGCATCTCGGCGCTGGGCTTTACCGATGACGAAATGCTGACAGAGCAATGGTTGGTAGAGCTGAACGGCAAAGAGGCAAGCGCGGCCGTTTGCGAGGTCCTTAGCATCGTTTTGGAGGAGCTGGAGAACAACGCATCGGTGAGATTTGTGGATAACCAAGCCGCCTTGCATTAAAAACTGCATTTACCTATATAACCCATATAAAAATGAAAAGGCTTATCGTATTTTCGGATTCGCACGGCAATCCCGCGTTGATCAGCCGCGCCGCCTGTGAGCATTTCGGTGCGCCTGAAACCGCGGGCGTGGTACATCTTGGCGACGGCTATGCCGACATGGCATCGATCGACACGCAGGGTGTGCCGCTGTGGCAGGTGCGCGGAAATTGTGACGAGAATATATTTTCATATCGCGACCGTGCGGCACTGCCGGCGCGCGAGCTGATGATCGAGCTTGACGGGTGGCATATACTCATCATGCACGGCCACGCATTGGGAGTGAAAAACGGTTGGGAGCGTGCCGCGGCGTATGCCTATGAGCGCGGTGCGGATATGCTTATGTTCGGTCACACGCATGTGATGCTTGAAAAATATCTCCCTGCCGGCAGTGATCTTGCGGGGCGGAAGCTAGATCGACCTATGTATATCTTCAATCCCGGCACTGCGGGCGTTGGTCTGCGGCGCAGCTATGGGGTGGTGGATCTCACTCCCGGCGGCGTTTTGATGTCGCACGCCGTGGAGGATCCGCGGTACCGTGGCAGGTAAAACCGCGAGATCCGACATGTAGGATCATAAAAATGGATCATAAAAATAAATAAAAAAAGACCTGCTCACAAAATGTGAGCAGATCAAAAAGTTGTCGTTCAGACCGCATTGGCTATCTCGCCGTTGGTGCCATCCGCACTGTCGGGGGCAGCCTCGGTGGTGGATGTGGCCGCGGCTTCCGCTATTGCTTTGTTGTAGGCCTCAAGCACTTCGGTTTCGATCTTGGCTCTGAACTGTGCGTTGATCGGGTGAACGATATCGCGATAAGTTTCATCCGGGTTCTTGCGGCTGGGCATTACAATAAAACATCTGTCACGCGCGTTGATCACTTTTACATCGTGAAGTGCCAGCTCATTGTCAAAGGTGACGGAAACTATAGCCTTCATCGGACCGTCGTCAAACAGCTTTCTTACCTTAATGTCGGTGATTTCCATGGTTTGAATTCCTTTCGTGTGTCGGTATCGACCCTTTGGTCGAAACGCTAAACTTTAAAAGCGCTTGCCTTTATGGCCCTAAACGCTTTCCCTTCTACATATTTTAGTATATAGTTCCATTGTGACGGTTATTCAAAGAACTTGGGTTTTTTTCGTGATTCTTTGGATCTGCCGAGCGGTCAAAAAACGAAAAATAAAAAGCATACATATTTAATATATAATATCAACGAAAACAGTAAACATACGATCAAAAAAACGCATTCGGGCGTGATGCCCGAAAACAAAAAAGGGGGACGGGCACGCGCCCGTGACTTGCATGTCAACACCAAATACACACTACGGCGCCGAAGAGATAGCAAAAATGCTCGACGGTCGCAAAAGCATTTTTTTTATAGGCATCGGCGGCATCACAATGTCCTCGCTGGCGCATATCTCGCTCATTCACGGCTTTCGTGTCGGCGGTTCGGACAGAACAGAGACCGCGCTCACCGATGAGCTTGCCCGCTGTGGGATAGATATCTCCTACACTGAGGATCCTGCGCTCATCGAGGGATATGAGGCGGTGGTCTATACTGTTGCCATATCCCCGGATAACCCGCAATATAAGGCGGCACTGCGGCAGGGGCTGCCCTGCATCTCCCGCGCCGATTATCTCGGGTATATCATGACGGGCTACAAAAACCGCGTTGGCATATCCGGAATGCACGGCAAGAGCACCTGCACATCTATGTGCGCGTTGGCGTTTATGGAGGCGGGCGGCGATCCTACCGTTGTATCGGGAGCGGAGCTTTCCGCTATGGGCGGCGCGTATCGTTTGGGCGGGCGCGACAATTTTGTTTTTGAGGCCTGCGAGTATATGGACTCCTTCCTTGATTTTAATCCCACCGTTGCGGTCGTTTTGAATATCGAGATGGATCATGTCGATTATTTTTCAAGCATCGCGCAGATCCGCCGCTCTTTTGCTTCATTTATGTCGCTGTCGGGAGCGGAGGGCAGAGCGGTCATAAACGCAGATGACGAAAATGTTATGCTTGCCGCCCGTCTTTACGGCGGCGAAAAGATAACCGTATCAACAAGAGATCCGATGGCTGATTATTCCGCCGCTAATATAGTTTACGAACGTGGCCGTGCCGGCTTTGATATCCTGCATCGCGGCGAGCGAGAGGTAAGCCTTAAACTGTCCGTCCCCGGTGCGCATAATGTTTACAACGCACTTGCGGCCTATGCCGCCGCACGTTGCTGTGGGTTGGATCCGGAGGGCATCGCCCGCGGTCTTGCCAAGTTTGGCGGGGCGCACCGCCGCATGGAGTATAAGGGCAGCTTTGGCGGCGCGGAGGTCTATGATGATTACGGTCATCACCCCACCGAGATCCGCGCGACCCTGGGCACCCTGCGCCAAATGGCGGAGGGGCGGCTCGTTTGCGTTTTTCAGTCGCACACCTACAGCCGCACCGCAAAGCTGTTTGAGGATTTTGCCTCGGCGCTTTGCCTTGCCGACCGTGTTATAGTTGCGGATATCTATGCCGCACGCGAGACGGATACCATGGGAGTCAGCTGTGATACGCTTGCGCGTGAGATAGAAAACATGGGCGGCAGTGCCGTTGGCGGCGGCAGCTTTGAGAATATCGCCGATCTACTTCGCGGTGAGATAGGCGAGGGGGACACCCTGGTCGTGATGGGAGCGGGGGATATATATAAGCTCTACCCGCTGATAGGACTTTCGGAATGAGCGGATACATGGGCGCGGCGCGTATATACGATGCCGTGAATGCGGATATAGATCATAACGCGTGGGCGGAGTTTATCGACCGCGGTCTGCACCTTTTTGGCTCAGGGCGCGCCGAGGAAGAGCTGGTGCTGGATCTTGCCTGCGGCACGGGTCAGCTCACACACGCTCTGGCTGCACGCGGCTATGATATGACGGGGGTGGATATCTCCCCTGAGATGCTTGAGATAGCAAGGGAGCGGTGCGCGGCGGACGGTGCGCTCCTGCTCTGCCAGGATATGCGCGATTTTGAGCTTTACGGCACTGTCGGCGCGGTGGTGTGCTGTCTTGATTCGGTCAATCATCTCATTGATGACGGCGATATAGACGAATGCTTTGCGCATGTGCATAATTATCTCGTGCCGGGCGGAGTGTTTATATTTGATGTAAATACGCAAAAAAAGTTTGAGGAATATTACGGCGAGCTGGCGTATCTTTTCCCGGGAGTGGATGCAGACGGGCGCGAGAGCTTTTGCGCTTGGCAAAACTGCTATGATGCCGAGAGCGGGATCTGCGACTTCGGTATTACCGTGTTTTATGAGACAGAGGCGGGTGCGGGAATCTACCTGCGGGCGGATGACGAGTGGTCGGAGAGGTATTATTCGCTCGAGGAGATAAGCGCGGCGCTGGAGTGTGCGGGCTTTCGGTTGGAGGCGGTCGCGGGCGCGGATGAGGATGCCGTACTGCCCGCGGGGCTTGACTGGAATGCGGCCGTGGGCGAGCACACAACAAAGCTGCATATAGCTGCCGTGGCGATAAAATGATCGCCGCGACAGTGTGGGGCCGCAAGTAAAAGAAAAATCGAGAAAAATATAAATTTGTGCGAAAAAAGGTATTGACAAACGGCAAGACATGTGGTATAATTACTAACGTCGCCGGC
>CAYLLA010000068.1:0-6607 GCA_964384555.1 uncultured Ruminococcus sp.
GCGGCGCACTTGTGGTACGCCGCGCCAAGGATGGAAAACGATATATCTTAATGATCCGTCAGCGGCACGGCGGCAATCGCTCCTTTCCCAAGGGTCACGTTGAGGTGGGGGAGACCGAGCTGATGACCGCCGAGCGCGAGGTCTTTGAGGAGACCTCGGTCAGGATCAAGATAACCTCCGCTTTCCGCAAAACGGTAAACTACCGTCCCGCCCCCGGCGTGGATAAAGAGGTCGTGTACTTTTTGGCGTTTACCGATTGCGAGACCGTCTCCGCCCGCGAGGGAGAGATAGCCGATGTTGAGTGGATACGTCTTGACCGCGCCGAGCGTTGCTTGGTGCATGAAAACGATCGTATAGTTCTGCGCGCCGCGCTGAACAGCCCCGAGCTTGCTGGGACAAAATAAAAAGCGAAAGATCAAAGGATCAAAAGATAAAAGATCAAAGATCAAAGATCAAAAAGGATGCGCGCCCCGAGGGCGGCATCCTTTTTTTCTGCCGTTTTGCAGTGCATTTTTCGCCATCACTCGGTAGCGTGTAAACTTTTGTTTACTTTCGCGCTTCTTTGCTTTTTGCTATTGCTTTTTGGACTAAAGTGTGGTATAATAAGACCATCTCACAGAAAGGAACTTTGTAAAACAAAGTTAACACGAAAAATGAAGAGAATTATCAGTTTAGTATGTGCCCTGTTGATGCTTATCCTCTCACTTTCCGCCTGTGTGCAAAGTGGCAACGGTGATGATACCACCGTCCCCCCTGCTGCCGACACAACGCTTGGCGGTACGGTCGAGAGCACCGAGGCACCTGTAACAGACGGCCTCCCGCAGGATCTTTCCTATCACGGTGAGAGCGTGGTCATTGTAAGCCGTGATTATGACTACTTGAAGGACGAGATAAGCGTAGATGAAGATGACGGCGATGTGCTTCATTCTGCCATCTCCCGCCGCAACAGCGCCATGGAGGAAAGACTTGACATAAAGCTGGTAAGCGAAAAGATATCCGGTGACCAGTACGCGGTAACAAAGGCACTCCAGGCCGCCGTTTCCACCAGCGAGCACCGCTATGATATAATCGCAAACAGCTGCTATTCCACCATCATGTATACCGCCGAGGGTATACTCCGCAATCTTACCGATCTTGAGCACCTTGACCTTTCTCAGCCCTATTGGTCACAGGGCTTTAACGATGCGGCATCCATCGGCAACGCGCAGTATATGTGCACCGGTGCGGCATCTTTGGCTCTCTACAGGCTCATGTTCGTTACCTTCTTTAACCGCGACCTGCTTGAGACCTACAAAGAGAAGTCGCTCTTTGATGTTGTAAACGACGGCCAGTGGACCCTTGATTATCAGATCCGCCTTGGCAAGGATTACTACAGCGATAACGATGCAAGCACCACCGTTAACAATGGCGATACTGTGGGACTTATCACTGCTACGCTCGCATATATCGATCCCTATTGGTCCAGCTGCAAGAACCCCATCCTTACAAAGGATGCCGATAACTGGTATGTCTACTCTGTTGATGTTGATAGACTTGCAACCACATTGCGCAAGGTGACCTCCCTATTCTATGATGCAAATTCCTATGTTATCGACTCCGGCGGAGATACCGCACGTCACGATGCGATATCAAAGTACTTTGCAAGTGATATGGCACTCACCGCTACCATCCGTCTTTGTGCCTCCGAAAATGAGTATCTGCGCGATATGACCAGCAAGTACGGCGTTATCCCCATGCCCAAGCTTGACGAGAACCAGACCGATTACTACACCTTCCTGCACGACCAGTTTACCGCATTCGGCATCTGCACACCCGTTGATGACGCGCGTGCCGAAATGCTTGGCGCAGTGCTTGAGTATATGGCGTGGGCAAGCTCACAGATCGTTGTTCCCGTGTACTACAACGTGGCGCTCAAGTCCAAGTACATGCAGGACAGCGCATCTTGGGATATGCTTGATAAGATCTACGATGGCATTTATATCGATGCCGGTGTTATCTATACCAAGAGCCTTAACAGCGTACACCAGACACCCAGAAATATCGTTACCGGCCAGATAGACAATACAGCCTCCAAGTTTAGATCCATGGCAAGGCCTGTGACCGCCTCGCTTGAAAAGCTTCAGAGTGATATCCGCAAGCTTCAGGAAAAGCAGGCAGGATAAGCTTTTAAGCTTACAATATAATATATAAACTTGACCCACGGTATGTTGCTCATTTGGCGACACACCGTGGGTCTTTTTAAAAAGCTCCCGCCACCTGATAGCCGGGCTATCAGGTGGCGGGAGCTTTTAATTTAATACAGGCTTAGCCTTTTATATCGTCGTTGACCTTTTTCAGGTTGGTGGGAACGACATTTTTAACGCGCTTAAGTGCTGTGGAAACGCTTGCAACATCATTCTTAATAGATGTAAGGATGGTGGAACGGACAGTGACGTTGGAGATGTGGATGTTGTAAGAAAGGCTATCAAAAACGATACCAAGCATTCTTACCGTCTCGGGGTCACGTGCGATCTTGCCAACCAGTGTGATGTCATAGTAAGCGGGAACAACAGTGTCATGAGATGCGGCCATGTAGGCATCCATCAAAAAGCCTGCGCGCTCTGCATCGGCGATGCAGGAGGGTATGCAGTATACAAAGGGGTTGATCATGATGGAGTAGTAGCGCTGCTGTGTTTCGTCATACTTGGGCGGGGGAACTATACCGTAGTTGATGCTGGACTCGCGGAAGTAGCGGGTATTTGCAAGGCACTCGGAGTAGAAGAGCGCTCTGCCCTCGACCAAAAGATCCTCAAGTACTCTCGTACCCTTGCCGCGGCAGTAGTTCTTTTGGAAGTCGTCGCGGGTGTTGAAGGTAAAGCCGGGCTCGTGCATGATCTTGCGCACCTTGGCGGCAATATCATCGACCAGCTCCATGTTAAGGTCGTAAACTATCTCGTCATCTGCGTTCTTGTCAAGGTACTTGATACCGCAGCCGGCCATAAAGATATCGCTTATAACATCGTCGTAGGATGCAAGACCGTATGTATCCTCATCGGTGAATCTGCTGTCATTGCCGTAGTCTACCTTTGCTGCGCTGGCAAGCTCGATAAACTTATCGATTGTCCAATTGCCGTTGTCAACAAGATTGTAGGGACTTTCAAGGCCCAGGGTGTTGAGCAGATCCTTGTTAAACGCCAAGCAGCGAATGCTGTCAAAGCGGGTGATATCAAAGGAGCCTGTGCAGAAATAAAGCTTGCCGGCAACAGAGAGGTCATTAACAGCGTTTTGATCCCACCAAGGCTGGGTAAGATCAACGCTCTCTATCTGGTTGTAGTCAAAAAACAGGTGGCGCTGTGCCATCGGGTAAACGTGCATGAGGGTGATCATGGCAACGTCAAAGTAAAGCGTGCTGGTGGAAACAGCCTTGTCTACCGAGTTTTGATAATCGGGATCGGAGATCTCTGTAAGCTTTACACCGTACTTTTCAAGCACGCGGGCGTTACGCCTTGCAATTGCGTAGCTTATCGGCTCGCCGTCAACATCATCGGAGATCACCGAGTTGCGGGTAAACCAAGATGCGGTGCATCCGTTAAGAATGCAAAATTCGCTGTCGCGGTACTCGTCGGTATCGCCAAGATGCGCAAACGGATCAAAGGGTTCCTGCTCATCATTGGGATCTGTGGTGGCGGGAGCCGTGGTGGAATCCTCAGGATCGTTTGTGGGTGTGTTGGCACATCCTGTCATGGCTGTCAGCAGGATAAACAGTGCGCTGATCATTGCTATGATGTGCTTAAATGTCATTTTTTTCATTGATTGTACCGAGTCCTCCTTGTGTACTTGTGAAAATTAAACTTTAGCATTATTGTATCACATATCGCGAAAAAATGCAACAAAAATATCAAAAAAAATTGCGCCGCGCCGAGATTTTTTGTGAAATATCCAAAAGAGGTCGTCGCCACTTGACATTTTGGCGGGAAAGGGTTACAATATTTATATTACTCTGACATCATGGGTATTGAAAGGTAAAGCTGATATGAAAAGATATGTAAATGAGGGGCGGGGTATACATAAGCAGGCAGGGGGCGGTGTGCCGCGCTTAGCTTTTGGCGCGATGCTTCTTCTTGTGCTATCCTTTGTCGCGCTCGGCGCTTTTTCGGCCTGCAACTCGGGGGCACCGTCAAGCGGGACTGAGGTCAGCAGCGTGGAGGGTGAAGCTACCGCCGCTCCCAGTGCGAGCGACACCGAGGGGACTGCGGCACAGCCGGACGGCTACACGCTCGGCGGGCGTGATATCGCCGATTTTACTATCCTTCTGCCAAAGAGAGCTGATCGTGACGAAAAATATGCCGCAGCAATCATATCCCGCGCTATCGAGGAGCGCACCGGTGTGGAGATCAAGCCCCAACCCATCTCCGGTCTGAATGCCGCAGAGGAGGCGGCCGCCGCAGATGCGGTCATAATGATAGGCGATGTGTTCGGTGTCGCGGTAGGCGAGCGTGAGATGAAGATGGGCGCGTTTGGCGATAGCCCCGCGCATATCACGGTAGCGGGGCAGGGCGGCTATATAGTTGCCGCGGCGAGGCGGTTCATCTCTCTGTATATAGAAAAGCTTGAGCTTGGCGCGGCAGTGGCCACAGCTCCCTCGGTGACGGAGAGCTTTGAGGCGGCTGTGTATCCCGCAGACCCCTCGGGGATAGTCGGCGGCACGCGCATAGCACTTGCCGACCAGCTTAACGCCGCCTGCGTGGTGGTGGATCTTGCAAACGGCGGCAACAGCGCGCCACTTTGGAGCTTTAGCGGCGGCATGGATCAAGGCTTTAGCGTTCCCATCGGCAATCGCATTGACGAGTGCCGCCTGCGCTACAGCGAGGTGCTGGGGGAATATATTCTCTGCTGTACATCGTCATCCGGCATGGTCAACGTGGCAAAATATCCATCCGGTGACCGCGTTTTTGAGGTGGTGCTCAGCGGCTTTGGACCGCACTCGATAGAGTATCTGCCGAGCGGCGCAGTGGCGGTTGCCTGCTCCGGTAACGGTAACGAGGCGCGGGCGATGATAAGATTCTATCCCGCGGACGGCGAGGGTGTTATCAGCCGCAATGCCAAGACCTTTGCCCTTGAGGGTGCGCACGGTGTTATATGGGACGATGTGCGCGAGGTGCTGTGGACGGTCGGAACAAAGGAGATAGTAGCCTTTGAGGTCCGCGGCGAGGGGCGTGAGGCGGAGATATGTGAGATATCCGACTACGGTGCTGTGCTCCCAAAGGCGGGCGGGCATGATATCTCCGCCGTGTACGGCGACCCGGACACCCTGTGGATCGGCGGCGCGAATATAGTTTTGTTCAACAAGAGCGGCGGCCGCTTTACGGCAGCCCCGGGCAGTGTCAGCTCCGGCGGGATCAAGTGCATCGGCAGTCTTTGGGACGGTCGCATTATCAGAACAAAGGCAACAAATGTTTACGCGGCGCATAATACCGATAGGTTTATAGTGTATGATGCGGATGGAAATATCGTGAGCACCTGCATCTTCCCCTCTCGTGCGTTTTACAAGGCCCGCATCTTTGACCCGCGCTATACATGATGCGGACGATCCGTGGCGGCTCGACTATAAAAATATGAAAATAAAAAATAAACAAGCAAAGGAAGCGGCATCCGTCCGCTGTGAATGATAATGAATATTGAGGGACTTAACAAGGTCACGCTCCTTGATTTTCCGGGGCGCGTGGCGTGTACGGTGTTTACCGGCGGGTGCGACCTGCGCTGTCCGTTTTGCCACAACTCGCAGCTGGTGCTATCCCCGGGGCTGACACCGATCGATGCGGAGGAGGTATTTAAAATGCTCTCCCGTCGCCGTGGCGTGCTTGAGGGGGTGGCCATAACCGGTGGTGAGCCGCTGTTGCAGCCTGACTTGCGTGATTTTATCCTGCGCGTGCGTGAGCTTGGCTTTGCGGTAAAGCTTGATACCAACGGCACCCACCCCGCGCGGTTGGCCGAGCTGTTTGACGGCGGACTTGTGGATTTTGTCGCGATGGATATAAAAAACTCGCCCGAGCGTTATCCCGCAACCGTAGGCATTGCGGGCTTTGATGTCTCGCCGATACGCGAGAGCGTGGAGCTTATAATGAAACGTGCGCCCGAATACGAGTTCCGCACAACCGTGGTGGCGGAGCTGCATGATGCCGAGAGCTTTCACGGCATCGGCCGTCTCATCGGCGGGGCGAAGAGATACTATCTGCAGGGCTTTGTGGATTCGGGTGCGCTCATCTGCCCGGGGCTTCATGCCGCAACGCGAGAGCAGATGGAGGAGTATCGCTCGATCGCCGCAGGGTATGTTGTAACGGCGGAAACGCGCGGCGTGTGATATTTTAAATGCTTTTTGATGCTTTTCAAATGCTCCCGCTGTGACCGTAAGACGGCGGTCTAAACAATTTCGGGGGTCAAAAGTGCTTAGTGTAAAAACTGTACAAACTCGGCGGTGTGTTTTTATACACACTGCCGAATTTGCTTTTTCTCACAATATCTTGAGTGATTTCTCCTTGACAAACACAATATATTGTGGTATACTTTAAAAGCCGCGGCCGCGAGTCGTATTGTGTGCAAAAGCGAATATCGCCTGCACCGCCGACCT
>CAYLLA010000069.1:0-6505 GCA_964384555.1 uncultured Ruminococcus sp.
AGTACCCCGCAAACCAACCCGCCGATCTCAATAAAGACGGCAAGGTCACATCAGAAGATGCAATTTATCTCTTAAGACATGTATTCTTCCCGGAGACATACCCGCTTGCGTGATATTATGATGTGGCATTGCGTGACATTATAATATATCTTAATACACCCCCGCCGCTTCCGCGGCGGGGGTGTATAATATGGCTATAGGCTAAAGAAACAATTCTTGCCGTATGGCGGTCTTGCTCCCGCCGCAACAAAAGATGTCGATTTTGTTTACGGCTGTAGGTTAAAGGTGCGACCTTATTTAGGCTCCCACCGAGCGGAGCTGTCGCGGCCTGACCGCGACTGAAAGAGAACGCGTCACTAAAGAGTGCGCTATTCTATACCGAGAGCAGATTTTCAAGCTCCGCAGGCACCTTCCGCCCTCGCATATGATGCTCGGGCACCTCCCTCTCGGAGGGAGGCTTGGCAAAAGTCCATTCTTTTGCCTACAGCCATTAAACATTACGAAAAGTCATCGAACGATCCCTCCGACCTCGCGTTGCTCGGCTTCTCGCTGCGGCTCGGTCGACAGCCCACCGGGCTGTCATTCACTCCCTCGCGCCGCTTCGCAACCTCCCACGACACTTGGGAGGCTTTTTGTTAGTGCTAACGTAGTGCAAAGCCATATAGACAACTGTAGATATCAAAACAATAAAATCTTGCTTTCTATATGTCAATAAATTGAGGTTCAGGTTCTCGCCAAGCCTTCTCATGTGTGAGAAGGTGTCACGCGAAGCGTGACGGATGAGGAGGAAAAAAACAATTTTTGCGTAAGCAAAAATTTCATATTAAAATGCAAACGATATTTAATAGATAAATAATCGGCGAACGTACAAACATCACCAAACAAGCTCACATTCAATTAAAAATCCGCGCGGCGGATTTATTCCGCGGCGCGTCTTGACTCTGCGCGGTGCTTGTGATATAATGTTATCATAGTAAAGTGTAAACTGGGGGTGATGACTTGGCCGAGCATTATATTCTAATTGACGGCGGCGGGACAAAGACCGAGCTGCTGCTCTGCCGCACCGACGGCCGCATTGAGCGGCGGCTGGTGGCGGGTCCATCCAACCCCAACGACATAGGCTGTACCGCAGCATGCAAGCTTTTGCGCGAGGCGGTGCAGGAGCTGACTGCGGGCGCGGGCGACCCACCAAAAGCCATCTCCGCGGGCATTGCGGGCGCGACCGGCCACCGCGAGGAGCTTTGCGCGGCGCTGGCCGAGCTTTCCACCCGCGTTTTGATAATGACCGATGCCATGCTGCTGCTTGAGCAAGCCGGCGCGGGGGATGCCGCGTGCCTTATTTCGGGTACAGGCTCGATCTGCTATCTGCGCCGCGGCGGCCGCGTACATCGGATAGGCGGCTGGGGATACCTCATCGACGGCGGCGGCAGTGGCTACGATATTGGGCGGGATGCCCTATCCGCCGCTCTGCAAGCACATGACGGCCGCGCCGCCCCCACCCTGCTTACAAAAAAACTGGCGGCGGCACTCGGCGCGAATGTTGAGGATGCCATTCCCCTGATATACAACGGCGGCAAGGCCTTGATAGCCTCCCTCGCCCCCGCGGTATTTGAGGCGGCGGACGAGGGCGATGCGGCCGCCCGCGAGATTATTTTGCGCTGTGCCGAGAGCCTTGCCACCCTCACCCGCCGTGCAGCCGATCTGATGGAGGGGGACAGCTGTCGCGCCGTGGTTGGCGGCAGTCTGCTGACGCGGCGGGATGACATCCTCTCCCTGCTTTGCGAGCGCACGCCCAAAAATATTGAGCTTATCCGCACCGGCATGCCCAACATTTGGGGAGCATTTTGCGCGGCCGCGGGCGAGGACATTCCCCAATTTGCCATAGAAAACTTTAAAAAAACATATGATGAGGTCCCCCGTGGGACCTGCGAGGGCTGATTTATGAACTACAGCGAACTTACAACAGAGCAGAGCAACGAGCGCAGTCGCCACCTTGAGCGGATGTCCACCGCCGAGATAATGCGCGTGATCAACGAGGAGGACAAGACGGTTCCCATGGCCATCGAGCGCGAGCTTTCGGACATCGGCCGCGCGGTAGACATGATAACCGAGCGCATAAAGGCCGGTGGACGGCTGATATACATCGGCGCTGGCACATCCGGGCGGCTTGGCGTTATCGATGCCACCGAATGCCCGCCAACCTACGGCGTCTCGCCCGAGCTGATACAGGGCGTGCTGGCCGGCGGGCGGGATGCGATGTTCCGCTCCTCCGAGGGCATGGAGGATCATGCCGAAAACGCCGCCGCCGATCTTGATGCCGTGGGCTTTTGTGCCGCCGACGTTTGCATGGCGATATCCGCCAGCGGCAGTGCCGCATATTGCCGTGGCGCGCTTGAATACGCACGCTCGCTCGGCGCGGGAACGGTTGCGCTCTCCTGCAACAAAAACGGAGCCATGAATGCACTGGCCGATATATCCATTGCCGTGGTGGTGGGTCCCGAGGTAGTCAGCGGCTCTACCCGCATGAAAGCCGGCACGGCGCAAAAGCTGGTGCTGAATATGATATCCACCGGCGTTATGATAAAGCTTGGCCGCGTTTACGATAATTTTATGGTGTGCATGAAGCCCAGCAACAAAAAGCTGCGCGCCCGCGCCGTAAGGATGATATGCGCCGAGACGGGAGCCGATCCCGCCACCGCCGAGGCAACGCTGGACAGTTGCGGCGGAATGATAACCGATGCTATTGAGAAGCTGAGCGGCAGCGGGCAGTGAGGCAGGCGGCGCGCAGTGAAATTCGCTTCGCGAGTGAAATCTGCTTCGCATGCGGTTGCGGCACGACGGATATCGCAATCGGTTACGGCTATAGGCAAAAGTCGCCGCCGCACCTATAGACAGCAAGAAATGCATCATCCATCGTTTCAGCACAACACGTGTAGTGCGTGCCCCACAAAACAGATCTAATTACTACCCAAATCACTACCCCAAAGGAGGTCAACATGGAAAGAAACGCGGTCTGTGACCGTTTATTTGAGAGCATTTTGAAGCTTCGCGATCTTGACGATTGCTATGCATATTTTGAGGATCTTTGCACCATGAAGGAGCTTGCCGACATGGCACAGCGGCTACAGGTGGCGGAGATGCTCTCCCGCGGGGTTTCCTATCAAAAGATAGGCGAGCAGACCGGCGTCAGCTCGGCAACCATCGGGCGGGTAAATCGCTGTCTTTGCTACGGCAGCGGAGGCTACCGCGCGGTCATTGAGCGGTTGTCCGCCGACGGCGGAGAGGCAGAGGAATGATCGCCGATGCACTAAAGCGGCAATCCCCGGCGCGGCTGATAGCGCTCGGCTTTGCGGCGGTGATACTCCTCGGCTCACTGCTCCTCAGCCTGCCCTGCTGTCAAAAGGCGGGCGCGGAGGTGCGCTACATCGATGCGCTTTACACCTCAACGAGCGCCGTGTGCGTGACGGGGCTTATCGCCATTGACGCCGCCGACCATTTTAACGCCGCCGGGCAGGCGATAATTGCCCTGATGATACAAATAGGCGGGCTTGGCGTGACCTCCATCGGCGCGGGCATTATTCTTGCCAGCGGCCGCAGGATGGATCTTAAAGAGCGCCGCGTGGTGCGCGAGGCGCTGAACTACGATTCGGGCAGCGGCGTGCGCCGACTGGTGCGGAGCGTGTTTATTACCACCGCGGTGATCGAGCTGGCGGGCGCGGCACTCTCCTTTCCCGTATTTTTGCGGGATCATGCGCCGCTTCACGCCCTGGGCATCAGTATATTCCACTCGATAGCCGCATTCAACAACGCGGGCTTTGATAACCTCGGCGGCGGGCGCAATCTTATCCCCTACCGCCAAAGCGTGCTGTTGAACCTTGTGACCATCGCGCTGGTGTTTTTTGGCGGCATAGGCTTTTTGGTGATACGCGAGGTCACCGAGTGGCTGCGCCACCCGGGCAGAAAAAAGCTTTCAATGCATGCGCGTGTGGTGCTGTTGATGAGCGGGATACTGCTGATCGTCGGCGCATTACTGCTCATGCTCTCCGAGGGCGGGCGGCTCGGCTTTCTGGATGCCCTGTTTTTCAGCCAATCGGCGCGCACGGCGGGCTTTTCTACCGTTCCGCTGGCCGAATTTTCAAACGGCGGGCTGATGATACTCAATATTTTAATGTTTATAGGCGCCTCCCCCGGCTCGACCGGCGGCGGCATTAAGACCAGCACCTTTTTTGCCATTTTAGTGGGCATTCGCGCCGCCGCGACCAACCAAAGCGAAAAGGCATTTCACTACTCCCTGCCGCGCGAGGCCTTTAAAAAAGCGGCAATGATCGCGCTGATAGGAGTGGCCATCATCTGCGGCGGCACGGTGACGCTTGCACTGCTTGAGCCGAGCATTCCCCTGCGCGACCTGCTGACCGAGGTGGTCAGCGCGTTTGCCACAGTGGGGCTTTCTACCGGCATTACCCCCGCGCTGTCTGTCCCCTCAAAGCTTGTATCGATACTGATCATGTACATCGGCCGCCTTGGCCCCATGACGATCGTAACACTTTGGTACTTCTCGCTCGGTGAGCGCGTGCGCTACCCCGAGGGCAACCTTACCATTGGCTAAACATTGGCTCATTTTGGGCTGAAAAATCGCCGCCGCGGCGGCAGAACGGAATAAAAATAAAATGAAAAGATCAAAACGCACAGGAAAAGACAAGACCGTGTACGGCATTATCGGCCTCGGTCGTTTTGGCATGGCTCTGGCCGTGACTTTGGCGGAGAGCGGCGCGGAGCTGATAGTTCTTGATAACGATGAGGGCAAGGTGCGCGAGATGCGCGAGCTGACAGAAAACGCCTACGTTGTGCAATCGCTTGATAAAAAATCGCTGGCGGAGACAGGCATTGCCGGGTGCGACATTGCCGTGGTCTGCATTGGCGAGCAGATGGATGTTTCGATCCTGACGACCCTCAACCTCATAACCCTCGGCGTGCGCAAGGTCATTGCCAAGGCTCGCAGTGCCGAGCACGGCGAGATACTTGAAAAGCTGGGCGCGGAGGTGGTGTACCCCGAGCATGATATGGCACTGCGCTTGGCCACGCGGCTTGAGACCTCCCGCGTGCTGGACTACATGCAGCTGAACGAACAGCTGAACATATCAAAGCTTGAGCTGCCCTCCCCACTTGCGGGCAAAACGGTAATTGAATGTGACCTGCGCGGCCGCTTTGGCGTGAACATTGTTGCCATTGAGCACGGCGGCGAGGTTTGCGACCTCATTCGCCCGGACACGCAGTTCTTTGCAGGCGACATTTTGATAGTTGCAGGCAAAAAAGAGGGCATTGCCGAGCTTTCGGCGCTTTCATAACAACACGACAGTTAAACTTCGTTTTACGATCGGCTAAAATAATAAAGATATAAGGAGATATTTAAATGAAACTTTCAATGGAGACCCGCGAGCTGGGTCTGCGATTTGGCATTTTTGAGGGCGTGCGCATGCTGCAGGAGGCGGGCTTTGACGGCGCAGACCTTACGCTTGACAAGATCAATCCCACCGACGACATGCTTCACCGCCCTGACCGCGCCGAGTTTGCGCAAAAGCTGCGCGAATATTCGGATAGCCTTGGCATGGTATTTACACAGGCGCACGCGCCCTTTGCCATGAAGTACGGCGACCCGTTTGACCTCTCTCACCCCGCCTACGCCGATATCGTTGCCGCGCTTGAGATAGGCGGCATACTCGGCACGCCGCACGTGATCGTGCACGCTGTCAAGACCCCGCGCGAGGACACAGGCGTTGATTACAAGGAGTACAACCGCCGTTTTTACCTCTCGCTGGTTCCCTATTGCCAAAAGTACGGTGTTAAGATCGCCGTTGAGAACCTCTTTTGGCATGATAAACTGCGCGAGTGCTACTTTGGCCTCTTCCCCACGCCCGCCGAGATGACCGAGTTTGTGACCGCCCTTAACGCCGTGGCGGACTGCTTTGTGGTGTGCTGTGACCTTGGCCACGCCGCCATCACCGGCACCGAGCCGCAGGACTACATACGCGGCATGGATAAGTCACTGTTGCGCTCACTGCACGTGCAGGATACCGACTACCGCGGCGACCGCCACTTTTTGCCCTACCAGGGTAAGCAGAACTGGGATGCCGTTTGCGCCGCCCTGCGCGAGATAGGCTACGAGGGGGATTTCTCCTTTGAGATATTGCACTATATCGATAAATTCCCGAGCGAAACTACCCCCGCCGCCCTTAAATTTGCCTGCACGCTTGGCAGATATATGGTATCGCGGATAGTTGACTGACCCTAAGCTTACACTCCCCCGCGCACCCCGCCGCGGCGGAAAAGTAAGAATTTAAAAAACGGTGCGACCCACAGCGGGTCGCACCGTTTTTTGCATCATGATATCACATAGAGACCCATCCGACAAAATTAAATTATTTTAAGTTTTGTCGGATAGATTTACGCAACAGACATGCAGAAAGCAAGAGTTTACGATCCCTCAGGCGCAAGCGCCAGCTCCCTT
>CAYLLA010000070.1:0-6053 GCA_964384555.1 uncultured Ruminococcus sp.
GCGATCTCCTCCAGCTTTTCAAGCCGTTTAATGTAATTTTCAAGATCCTCACGGAGCGCGCCGGGGCGTGCTTCCGATATGGCATCTGCCGCTTGAACAAACACAGCGATCTTGTGGGTGGGCTCAACATCGTTATGATGCGCCTCTATTGCGTGAATGACCTCGCGGCTCTCCTTGAATTTCTTTGCGGCGTTTACGCCGATCTGCACATGCGTGCCCTCAACATCATGCGGGAACGCCTTACCGATATCATGCAAAAGTCCGGCTCTGCGTGCCGTTGCGGCATCCTCGCCAAGCTCCTCCGCCATCATTCCGGCAAGGAATGCAACCTCCACCGAGTGGCGCAGCACGTTTTGACCGTAGCTTGTGCGGTAGCGCAGTCTGCCCAGCAGCTTTACAAGCTCGGGATTGAGGCCGTGCACTCCAACCTCAAATGTTGCGCGTTCGCCGGCCTGCTTAATGCTTGCCTCAACCTCGCGCTTGGCCTTTTCCACCATCTCCTCAATGCGGGCGGGATGGATGCGGCCGTCGGCAATAAGCTTTTCAATGGCCAGCCTTGCCACCTCACGTCTTACGGGATCAAAGCCCGAAAGGGTAATGGCCTCGGGTGTGTCATCGATTATCAGCTCAACGCCGGTCAGCGTTTCAAGCTTTTGAATATTTCTGCCCTCGCGGCCGATTATGCGGCCTTTCATGTCCTCGCCGGGCAACGGGACTGCGGTCACCGTGGTCTCTGCCACCTGGTCTGCCGCGCAACGCTGGATCGCCAGCGAGATTATACCGCGCGCACGTGTTTCGGCCTCGTCCTTAAACTGCGCCTCAAGCTCATCCATTCTCTGGGCAAAATCGTATTTCGCCTCCGATTCAAGGCTTGCCATCAGCTCGCTCTTGGCCTCGGCTGTGGTAAGACCCGCTATAGTCTCCAGCTTTTTCTGCTGTTCGGCTACCAGCTGACCTATCTCCGCGCGGGCGGCATCGTTCTCCTTGATCTTTCGGTCAAGGGTCTCGTTTTTGCGGTCAAGCTGCTCGGTCTTTCGGTCCAGCGCTTCCTCCTTTGAGGCAAGACGGCGCTCGGAGCGTGTTACCTCGGCGCGGCGCTCCTTGATCTCCCGCTCGGATTCGTTGCGCTGCTGGTTTATCTCCTTTTGCGCGGCAACGATCATGCGGTTGGTCTCGTAGGTCGCGGCCATTTTGGCGTCGGCCTCTATCTTTTTGGCCGCTTCCTCGGCGGAGCCTATCTTCTTTTCGGCCACTCTCTTGCGTATGAGAATGCCTATCAGTATGCCCAGCCCCAGTCCAACGGCTAATGCCGCCACTGCCGCGATAACTAAAATTATTATCGTTTTGCTTTCCATATTGCACCTCCTTTGTTGTTTTTGCTTTTTGGTTAAAATTCATATAAAAAACATACCACGGACGCACCACCGCCCGATATATATATTTTTACACATGATATTGTACCACAAACCCCGCCCAATGTCAAGGGTTTTTTAAATATCGGGTGAGCGAATGCGAACCCGATATTTTTTAAGTCTCGGGTGGCGTTATTGCGTAAGATAAACTTTATACCCCGATGGTGGGGAATTTCAGAGTCATATCTTTCTTGGCCAATTCGGTTGGGTGCGGAACATTTAGTTTTTGGATCCTCGGGTGGCGTTATTGCGTAAGATAAACTTTATACCCCGATGGTGGGGAATTTCAGAGTCGTATCTTTCTTGGCCAATTCAGTTGGGTGCGGAACATTTAGTTTTTGGATCCTCGGGTGGCGTTATTGCGTTATCTGATATTTATACCCCGACGGTGAGGAATTTCAGAGTCGTATCTTTCTAAGACGGATAGGACATCAGAACATTTACTGCCATGCGGGTGTAGATATTCAGATTCGTTTCTTTCTTTGTTAATTTAGTTGGTCAATTTAGTTGGAATCGAAATAATGAAATTTTTGCTTGCGCAAAGCGCCCACCCTGTGCCTTACGGCACAGGGTGGGCGCTTGGAGCTTTCGGCTCGGGGCGGAGTGCTTCCGTTATTTTACACGATCAATACGTCGGTGTATCCAGCCGCCACTCGCCGTCCTGCAAAACGAACGTCAGCTGTTTCTTTTTGGTCTTCATTTTGACCTCAAGTGTATCATAATCAAGGTAGCGCCCGGTGGCCTCTATCTCCACCGTCACGCGGGTGCGCGAGCTTGACGAGAGCACGCGCATGGTCGAGGTATCATATTTTGTTCTGGTCTCCTCGGTATAGAGCGGCTCGTACTCATTTGACTTTAAAAAATGCCCCTCGCCGCCCTCGTCGGCCATATATCTGGCGCGGGAAAGTCCTATCCCCTCCTCGGCAACGCCGTCAAACATTGCGGGGTATATCGATTCAAGATAAGCCCCGGAGTATACAAGCTCCGCCGCCGCCTTGATATCGTCCACGCTCCTGTATTTGCAGTCATCCCGCACGTAGTCGTAAAACAGCGGGGCGGAATCATCATACATGCCGGCGCCGTCCGGCTCGGTATAATCGATGGGATAGTAATATTCCTCGCCCTTTTTGTAAACGTAGCCGTCCGCGGCCTCCGCGCGCACCGAAAGATATTTGTACGCCTTGGCTTCGTTATCATAATATTTCAGTATCCTGCCGGCGGCGGGATCGTCATAATATATATAATAGGTAGCGTTTTCGGCATCATAGAGCATGCTGCCGCCAAGGGTCGTGCGCTCGTAGGTGGGCAGACCCTCGCCAAAAAAGATGTCGTTTATCTCGCAGGATGCATCAATGAGGGCGCAAAAATCCTCGCGCACCTCCTCAATGTCCGGCGCCTGCCCGGCACAGCCGCAAAAGAGCGACAGAATAAGGCTGAGAAGTACAAAAATTAACGGTGTTTTTTTCATTTTGATCGGTTCCTTTTTTTGGAGCGGTAAATTTCGCGCGGCGGATCTCAAATTTAATGCTTTCTCCCGTATGGGCGACCTGCGGTCGCCCATACGGCGAAATATACAGAACATATTTATTCAATTTGAAATTCGCATGGCGATTTTCTTCCGCAACCGCACGCAGTGCGGAATTTCATTGCGCGTAGCGCCCGCCCTACATCAGATCTCTTCCTCGGTCTCCTGCTCGGTCTCGCCGGATCCATCTTCCTCTTCCGTCTCATCGGTGGGGAGGGTCTCATCCTCGGGGAGTGCCTCGGCGCTCTCATCTATCTCCGGCTCGGTGGGCAGGGTAGTGCAGCTGACGAGTGCCTGACCCTCCGCCATTCTCATAACGATAACGCCGGCGGCGGAGCGGGAATACACGGGTATATCCCTGACCGGGGTACGGATTATCGTGCCCGAGTCGGTTATCAGCATAAGGTCATCATCATCCGATGCCGTTGCAATGCCGGCAAGGCGTCCTGTGCGCTCTGAGATATTATGGCACACCACGCCAAAGCCGCCGCGATTCTTCATCAAACGGAAGTCATCAAACTCGGTGCGTTTACCAAAGCCGCGCTCGGTGACCGTCACCAGCTTTTTGCCCTCCTCAACTGCGACAACGCCGCAAACATAGTCGCCCTCGCGCAGTCTGATGCCTATAACGCCGCGTGCGGTACGTCCCATGGTGCGCGCACCGCGCTCGCTGAATCTAACGGCGCAGCCGTCGGCGGTGGCAATGATTATATCGCTCATGCCCTCTGTCAGCATAACGGATACCAGCTCGTCGCCCTCGTCAAGACCTATTGCTATCTTGCCGCCGCGGCGCTGATATTCATACTCGGAGAGCATCGTGCGCTTTATAACGCCGGCGCGGGTGACCATTGTCAGGTACATCTCGTCACTGCCGTCAAAGCTGTCAATGGCGATGACCGCGGTTATCTTCTCGCCGGGTGTCAGCTCCAAAATGTTGACTATATTCGAGCCCTTGGCTGTTCTTCCCGCCTCGGGTATCATATACGCCTTGCGCATATGCACCTTGCCGGTGTTGGTAAACATCATAAGATAGGAATGGCTGTGCATTACCAGCACGCGCTCGATAAAGTCCTCATCCTTTGTGGACATACCGATAATGCCCTTGCCGCCGCGGCGCTGAGCCTGATATGTGTCGGCGGGCTGGCGTTTGATATAGCCCGAGTGGGTTATGGTGATAACGCAGTCATGGCGCTCGATAAGATCCTCTATCACAATATCGTCCGCGGCCTCGATTATCTCGGTGCGGCGGGGATCCGAGTAGCGATCCTTGATCTCGGTCATCTCATCGCGGATGATCTCCTTGATCTTTGACATATCGCCCAGTATCCCCTCAAGCTCGGTAATGAGGGCGTAAAGGCGGGCAAGCTCGGCCTCCACCTTATCGCGCTCCATGCCGGTAAGTCGGCCAAGCGTCATTTCAACTATCGCCTGCGCCTGCGGGTCGGTCAGCTCAAAGCGTTCGATAAGCTTTTGCTTTGATTCGGGGATCGATGCCGAGGATTTCATGATGGCCACCACCTCATCGATATTATCGATGGCGACCTTGTAGCCCTCAAATATATGCGCGCGCTGGCGTGCCTTATCAAGATCAAATCTTGTGCGGTTGATTATTACCGATTCCTGGTGCGCGATATAGGCATCCAGTATCTGCGGCAGGGAAAGAACTTTAGGCTCGCCGTTAAGCAATGCCAGCATATTAACGGCGCAGGTATCCTGCAGCTGGGTATATTTATACAGCTGATTGAGTATCACCTGCCCGTTTGCATCCCGCCTGTAGCCTATAACTATGCGCATGCCGTTACGTCCGCCGGATTCATCGCGCAGCTCGGTTATGCCCTCAATGCGTTTTTCCCTTACCAGCTGTGCTATCGATTCGCAAAGCAGGCTCTTGTTTACGCCGTAGGGGATCTCGGTAACAATTATTCTGTGCTTTTCATCCTCAATATGTGCCTTGGCTCTCACCATTATGCGGCCGTGGCCGGTGGTATAGGCCTCGCGAATGCCGTTTACGCCGTATATCGTGGCGGCGGTGGGAAAGTCCGGTCCTTTTACATACTGCATCAGGTCCGCCACCGTGCATTCGGGATTTTCCATTCTGTATATCGTGGCATCTATCACCTCGCCAAGGTTATGCGGGGGAATGTTCGTTGCCATACCCACGGCAATACCCACCGTGCCGTTTACAAGCAGGTTGTGGAAGCGGGTGGGCAGAACGGTCGGCTCGTCAAGGCGGTTATCAAAGTTGCGCATCATGGGGACAACGTTTTTGTCTATGTCGCGCATCATCTCGTCGGCGATCTTTGAGAGTCTCGCCTCGGTATAACGGTAGGCCGCGGGCGGGTCGCCGTCAACAGATCCAAAGTTACCGTGGCCCTCTATCAGCGGGCAACGGAGGGAAAAATCCTGCGCCATACGCACCATCGTGCCGTATACCGATGCATCTCCGTGCGGATGGTAGCGGCCAAGCACGTTACCTACCGTCGTTGCGGATTTGCGGAACGCCTTGTCATGCGTCAGGTGGTCCTCATACATTGCCCAAAGCACGCGGCGCTGACCCGGCTTCATGCCGTCGCGCACGTCCGGCAACGCACGGGAGGTGATGACCGACATCGAGTACTCGATAAAGGATTGCTTCAGCTCGTGCTCCATGTCTATGTTGAGTATTTTTTGATCCTTAAATGTAAGATCCGGCTTTTGTTTTTCCACTTTTTTCTCCTTCTTTAAAGCTCGGGTGAGCGACTGCGAGCCCGAGCCTCATCCCCCAATGGTGGGGAATTGCTGATTCGTTTCTTTCTATGTCAAATTAATTGGGTGCGGAACATTTAGTTTTTTATTTCTCGGGTAGCGCTGTTTCGTCATCCGAGCTTTATACCCCGATGGTGGAGAATATCAGATTTATAACTTTCTTTGTTAATTTAGTTGGGATCGGAACATTATCACCTATCAAATTTTGCTTTCTATATGTCTGTAGGCGAAATATTATCCTCTTGACGTAGGGGCGACCTGTGGTCGCCCGCAACGATGGATATCGCAATCGTTTACAGCTGTAGGTGAAAGATGCGACTCTTGTCAAGCCTTCTCCAGTGGGAGAAGGTGTCAGCCGCAGGCTGACGGAT
>CAYLLA010000071.1:0-5794 GCA_964384555.1 uncultured Ruminococcus sp.
ATCAACCTGCTGATTACAAATCAGCTGCTCTGCCATTGAGCCACACCAGCGTTTTGTCGCTTCCCGGTCGGACGAGCTTTATTATATCATATCCCACCCGTTTTGTCAACCCCTTTTTTGCCTTTATTTTAAAAAAATTTCGTTCGGGTCGCGTTTTTTGCCCACAGTGATCCGCGCGGGCGTGTTTTTGCTCAAAATTTGCGGCAGATCCATCTCAAAATAATAAAAAGTCACATTTTAGTATATAAAATATACAAACTCTCGCTTGACAAACTTTTATCACTGCGGTATAATAAAATAGAAATAGTGCCGATAGACATCGGCAAAAAAATTTTTAAGGAGAAACACATGTCCATCGCAAAAAGACTACCGGCATTTATCCTTGCCGGGCTGATGCTGATCGGTCTTGTTGCCTGCGCCCAGCCGGGTCAGGGCGGCGACTCTTCGGCAGAAACCACCGCATCCCCCGACGTTGGAGAAGTGACCGAAGAGCTTTACCTCGGCTACAAGAAAGACGACATTCCCGAAACTCTCAATTACGGCGGCACCACCGTTAAGGTCCTCTACTGGAGCGACAGCGAGCGCCCCGAGTTTGAGGTTGCGGAGGATGCAGACGACGCAGACCGTATTATTTCCGCCATCAAGGCACGTAACGCCGTTGTTCAGGAAAGACTTGGCGTAACTTTTGAGTGGGACAGCAAGGACGGCGACGCCGGCGAGCGCGCCAACTTTACAAAGTATGTTGAGACCCAGTTCTCTACCAGCAACTACTACGATGTTATTGCTACCTACAGCCGTACCTCCGGCATGCTTTCCACCCGTGGCTTCCTTGCCGACCTCAACACCATCGACGAGAGCCACATCAACCTCAGCCAGCCCTGGTGGCCTGAGTCCCTTGTTGACACCTGCACCATCGGCAAATCGCTGTACTTCATCTCCGGCGACGCTTCCACCAACACACTGCACTTCATGTACGGTGTTTACTACAACAAAGAGCTTATTGCCGACTACGAGCTTGAGGATCCCCAGGCCCTCACCACCGCCGGCACATGGACCATCGACAAGCTCATGTCCATGACAAAGGATAAATATCAGGACCTTAACAGCAACGATAAGCAGGATAAGGACGATTTTATCCCCTTTGGTACCGTAAACTATCACTGTGATGCCTTCTACACCGGCTCGGATCTTATGCTTGTTGAGCAGGATCCCGACAAGGTGCTTATCATCTCCCCCGATTTCAGCGGTGAAAAGGCTGTTGACCTTGTTGCAAAGCTTGGTACATGGCTGCCCACCAATGATTGCATCCTCACCACTGCCGACTATCAAAAGCCGTTCGTGGCAGGCCAGGGTCTCTTCGTGCTCAACCGTGTTAAGATGGCTGATGCAATGGATTCCTGCGGCCTTAACGCCGTTACCTGGAAGTACGGTATCGTTCCCGTGCCGAAGCATGATACAGACCAGGAGAACTACATAACCGTTATGGGTAACCCCTTTACCCTCTACAGCGTTGGCAACGGCAGCGCAGACCCCTCCATGGCGACCGCCGTCATCGAGTGCTGGGCATCCGAGGCTTACCGCCGCACCACTCCCGCGATATTTGAGATCAACATGAAGCTCAAATACTCCAAGGAAAACGTTGATGCGCAGATGTTTGATATCATCCGCTCCACCGTCCGCTATGACCTTGGCCGAATCTACTCGGATCCGCTCAACCTCATGAGCGAGATGCCCTCCAAGGCAGCTTGCGCCGGCTCTTCCTGGAGCTCCGGACTTAAATCCAAGATCAACATCCTCAACAACGCTTGCGCCGGTATCGTTGATGACCTTGAAAAGAACGCAAACCTTGCAAGATAAAGCTTGCGGATAAAGATCAAATATTAAAATCAAATGCCGTCCCGAAAGGGACGGCATTTTTTTAGTTTTTCGTTATTCATCCTCGCTCGGCTGTTCATCCGTTGGAGGAGCGGCAGGCTCGGCGGGATCGACAGGGGCAGGAGCAGGATCGGCCGCAGGCGCAGGAGCGGGGTCGGGAGTGGGGGTAGGATCGATCACAGGCGCGGGCGCGGGTGCAGGGGAATAGGCAGGGGCAGGGGCGGGAGCTGCCACGGGGTGTCTTTGGGTGGGCGGGGTGCTTTTAAGCGCTTCGTCAGAGATGGCGGGGAGGAGCACCTCCGCCTTAAAGAGGTCGCCGTCGGCGGTAACGGTCAGCGAGCCGCCCTGCACTGCGGCAAGTCCCGCGGCGATGGAAAGCCCCAGTCCGCTGCCCTCGCCGGAGCGCGAATCATCGCCGCGCACAAAGCGTTCGGTCAGCTCGCCGCCGCACTTGGTGAGCGGCCGCTCTGAGATATTGCGGAACACCGTTGCCATCATGGCGCCGCGGCGCTCGATATCGATGTACACGCGCGTGCCGGGCATTGCGTATTTGCAGATATTGCCAAGCAGGTTATCCCAAATGCGCCACACAAGGCGACCGTCCGCCGTTACCATTGCCGGCTCATCGGCGCCGCTGACAACAAGGCGCAGGCCGCGCTCGGCTATCCGCTCGGCGTATTCGCCGCCGGTCTGTCCCGCCATTACCGAAAGATCCAGCGGGGCGGGGTGGGATTCTATGCTTCCGCTTGTGGCCTTTGAGGCCTCAACAAGGTCATCTATCAGCTTTTTCATGCGCCCGGACTGCCGCCCAAGCACCTCAACGTACTCGGCGGCCTTGCCGTCCAGCGGCTCGCGGGACAAAAGCTCAACATAGTTTACGATAGAGGTCAGCGGGGTCTTTATGTCATGCGAAACGTTGGTGATCAGCTCTGTTTTCATCCGCTCACTGCGCATTTTTTCTTCAACCGCGCGGGAAAGTCCACAGCCGATATTGTCTATCGTTTCGCCAAGCAGGGAAAGCTCGTGCGGCATGAATTTTGACGAGTCGGCAGGGCGCTCGCGGATATCACCCGCCGCCAGTGCGGAGGCGCGGTTTTTGAGCCTTACCACCGACACCGCGTACCATATTGCGGCGACGGCAAGCAGAACATTAAAGCACCAAAGCGGCAAAAACAGCTCGGTAAGTGCCAAAAACGCCTCAATTATGAATGCCGCGACCACAACAATGACCGTACGCCACATAAAGGGCAGGTGGTGCCACAGCTTGGCACAGCCGCGCCACACGGCACAGGCGCCGCGCCAGATCAGGTGCAAAACAAAGAATATCAGGGTGTTGCGCCACCAGCCGCGCACCTTAAATCTTGCAGACAGCGAGATGGGCAGCCATTCCACCACCACTGCGGCGACCAGTCCGCAGATGGCAAGCAGAACAACACCGAGCGGCCATGCCACGGGATCGTCTATCATACCGGGCAGGAACGCCAGCGCGACCGCGGCCGCGGCGATGAGGACGGCAAGCTCGATATCCAGCGGGATGCGCGCGGGCAGGCGCAGGTGAACGGTATCATCCCCGGGGCGCAGACCCGCCACCGAGCAAAGGTAGACCCAAAGCAGGATTATCAGCACAAGGTTTACAAGTGCCACGGCGTAGATGGCGTAGCGCATCTCCCACGCCGCGCGCACGGCAAGAATGCCAAGGCTTGCAATGTCGCGAGCCTCGCAGTCACGCAGGGTAACGATCATCACCGCGTGGGATTGCTCCGGGTCGTATGCGCGCAACGGGTCGGTGGTGTCGCCAACGCGGGAGCGGCCGAGTCTGTCGATGTCGATCGTCAGGGTGTAGATGCCGTCCGCCGGCGCGGCGGGGAGGGTGATGGCAGCCTCCGGCTCAAAGACGAAAAGCTTGTGATCTACCAGCGAGACATCATAAAAGGAGGAGAAGCGGCCAACGCCATAGGTGAGGTTATCCACCTTGTGGCGCAAAATATCATCGGTGATCGGGGAATCGGCCGGCATCAGCTGCTCGCGCAGGGCGATAAGGCCGTATGAGTAGGCAATGGGGCGGTAAAAGGTGCGGTAGTAGTCCTCTTCCGTCGTTGAGTAGGCATCTGCCATGCACAAAAACGCAATGCCGACCGACTCGACTATAAGTGTCAGCAGCAGCACAAAGCAAAGCAGTGCGGCGCAGGTCTTGGTGAGGGCGGATCTTGAAAACGTCTTCATGGTGAAAATCCTTTCTGTTTGTTTATTTATTTTAATGGGGTGAGATTTAAATTAATATGGGGGAACATTAGTCGGCGGCACGACACCGTGGTGCGTGCCCTACGGCGCTCTTCTCATTTATCAGCCAATTTATATCCCTGACCCCAGACCACGGTCAGATACCGCGGGGCAGAGGGGTCTATCTCCAGCTTTTCGCGCAGGTGTCTTATATGCACGGCCACGGTGCGCTCATCGCCGTAGCTGTCTCCCCACACGCGGCGGTAGATGTCCTTTAGCGAAAACACCTGCCCCGGGTGCTCAAAAAACAGCCGCATTATATCATATTCTGTCGGCGTGAGGGTGACCGGATCGCCGTCAATGGTGACCTCACGGCGCGCGATGTTAAGCTCAAGCCCACCAACGCGCAAAATGTCAGGGTCGGGCGCGCCGCCGCCAAGCTGAATATATCGCCGCAGCTGTGAGCGCACTCTGGCTATCACCTCGGAGGGATTAAAGGGCTTGGTGATATAGTCGTCAGCGCCCAGATCCAGCCCCAGTATCTTGTCGCCGTCCTCGCTCTTGGCGGTCAGCATGATCACCGGAATATTCGACATCTGCCGTATCTCGGTCAGCGCGGTGATGCCGTCCTTGCCGGGCATCATTATATCAAGCAGGCACAGGCTTATCCCGCCGCGCAGGACCATGCGCACGGCCTCGTCGCCGTCATAGGCCCGCACCACGTCGTAGCCCTGACCTCCAAGAAATATCGCCAGCGCCGAAACAATGTCGCGCTCGTCGTCACAAACCAAGATCCTTATCATTTTACGCTCCCATCACCGCCATCGGACGGTCATTTTGGCGGCCACGCCGCCTTACAGTAATATTATCGCATATTTTTGTTTAAGATGCAATATGCAAAATTCTTAAGATTTTATTAAGATTGGGCCGATGGGCGCAAAAATGCAAAAAATGAGGGATACCGGCGAAAGAAATGATGCTTTTGTTTACGGCTGTAGGTGAAAGATACGACTTTATTTAGGCTCCCACCACCGCTTTGCGGTCCCCCCTCCCTCTCGGAGGGAGGCTTGGCAAGAGTCCACTCTTTCGCCTATAGACATTTAGAATATCTACATCCATCGTTCCTCAACCGCATGCGAAGCATGCATATCACGTACCGCGGAGCGGAACATATCACTCGGCGCGGTGCGCACCCCATTTTCCGCGCAAAAAAGGCTGCTGCAAGTAATTGCAGCAGCCTAAGACTATCATTTATACTCATGCGGACGCGTCCGCTTGCAGCCCAAGGGGGTATTTATCTATATAAGATCCCGGACGGGATGGTGAGTAAAAACACAATAGCGATGAGCCTTATTTCGCATAATCCACCGCGCGGCTCTCGCGGATAAGATTTACCTTGATCTGGCCGGGGTATTTTACCTCTTCCTTGATCTTTTTTGCCATATCGCGGGCTATTATCTTCATTCCCGCATCGTTTACCTCTTCGGGACGCACCATCACGCGGATCTCGCGTCCGGCCTGTATGGCGTAGGCCTTTTCAACTCCCTGAAAGCTGAGGGCGATCTCCTCCAGCTTTTCAAGCCGTTTAATGTAATTTTCAAGATCCTCACGGCGCGCGCCGGGGCGTGCTGCCTATTTGTCATCTGCCGCTTGAACCAACACAGCGATCGTTGTTGTGGGCTCAACTTCGTTATGATGC
>CAYLLA010000072.1:0-5639 GCA_964384555.1 uncultured Ruminococcus sp.
TTACATACAGCGAAGCCGTATATATAACGATAGATATCAAAAAAATAAACTCTTGCTTTCTACATGTCTATAATCAAAAGGCACAACTCTCTCCTACGGGCGGAGCGATTGCAGAATTTCATCGGTGGGTTCTTTTTTTATATATCTGATGTACTGCGCATCCGACAGGGCGGCGCGCGCCCTCATTGCGCTTTGTATTCGCTCGCCAAGCTCGCGGGCGCGCTGTCTCGGCGGCAGGTCGTTATTGGGATAAAAAGGCCCATCAATATACACCACCGCCGCGGGGCGTTTGCCGTGGCGGCGCGTTTGATAGGTGGTCGTCATGGCAAAGGAGGGCAATCCCTCCTTTATCGGAAAGGAAAACGAGCTCTCGGCCATCGGCCGTATCTCAGTGCAGTATTCCCAAACATGCGCCTCCGGGTAGACGACGATAAAATTCCCATCCGCCGCACGCTCCCCAACCGCCGCGGTAAAGCTGCGCATATCGGCAATGCCCGATGGGATGGGCAACGCGCCGAGATATGGCAGTATCCTGCCTATTATCGGAATGCCGAGGTTTGCGGGGCTGACTATCGTGTAGATGCGGCGCGGCATCGCGGCAAGCGCGGGGATGAAAACATCCCCCACCGGCTGTGTATGATTGCCAAAGATGAACGCCCCGCGCGAGGTATCCGCCGTGCGCAGTGTTTTTCTGCCGCGAATGCGCAGGTGCAAAAAAAGTCGGCACCAAACCGATGACAGCACAAGCGCCGTGCCGTAGCTGAGCGCGGCGAGTATTTTGTATCCCGGGTCGCGGCGCACCCACCTGTAGCCCTGCGGGACGGTCTTGGACTGATCCGCGCTTTCTATCATGTCCTCGTCATATGAGGAATAATATCTTACGCGCTCCTCGGATCTCATGCGGATGTCCCTCTGTCCGCGCCCGGTCCCCTCCAGCCTGCGATATCCGAGGCATCAAAGCTGTAATCAAGCGGCTTGCCGTAGACCTTTTCGTAGATCTCCTTTTTCAGCGCGTAGTCGGCGGCGCTCATGGCGGCGCAGTTCTCGCGGACGGATAGCTCTGCCCGCGGACTTATGACACCAAGCACGTGTACCACAAAGCGCACCTTGCGGAATTCGTCATTGTCCATGCGCGGCATGTCCTGTTGCTCGATAAAGCAGGAGATTATCGGCACTCCGAGCCGCGCGGCGTAGTAATACGCGCCGGGCTTGGGCGGGCGCGGCTTGCGATAGTTGAACCACATCTCCTCCTCCGGGTATATAAGCACATACTCATCCCGCTCAAAGCATTCGCGAAGCAGGTCAACGAACTCGCGCTGTGTGTAGTGAACGTTGCCGGATATCGGGATAACGTCCGCATAGTTCATCAAAAAGCCTATCATGCCTGGCATGGCAAGGTTGGTCTCCTGGCTTACAATGTTTATCCGCCGTTTGCCGAGCTTGTGGACTAAGTGGCGGATGCCTGTGTTCTCCACCGGGCTGAAGTGGTTGCTGGTGATTATTGCACCGCCCTCAAGCCCCCGAACCAGCTCAAGCCCACATATTTCGGTATCCCTGTTGATGGCGTAGGTCATGATGTTGGCGATGCTCCGCGCCGTCATCGATTTTAATCTGTATGAAAGAGTTGTGCGGCGGCGCAGGTAACCGCTGACTATCGCGTTGCTCTCCGCGGTGGTTAGTATCGGGTCGCCGGTCTCCACCTTGGCAAAAAAATCGCCGCTCTCCGCCGATCGGCGGATGTTTTCTATCACCGCATTGCGGTCGCTTCCTATTATCATAGTCTTATCTTTACTCCGTTTTCAAATTCCGAGCGGAATGTTGGGCGGCTCTCGGCTATCTCCGCACCGCGGCGGATCAACAGCTCAAGGCATTTTGCGTCCGACTGCTTTTGTTCTTCACCGTAGCCCGCCTTGAATGCGCGGATCTCGTCAATATATCCGCTCACTTCGGCGTACTTCCAAAACAGCTCGCCGTACTGAATGCCGTCATAGCACCAAGGCTTGGAGAAAAGATTGTAATGTATCAGCTTGGCATCCTCAAGCGGCGGGCGGCGGTCGTTGGGCATGGCGTCCCAACGCTCATCAAGATAAAAGATCCTGCCGTGGCACATGGCGTTGAGGTAGTCCTGGTCGGGGGCGATGCAGTCAAAATGGTATCGGTTCAGCAGGGAGAGGAAGTGCCCATCAAGCTTCGCCTCCCGCAAAAGGCGCAGGTTCATAAGCAAAACGCCGGAGTTTATATAGCTGTGGCGATCCACGCCAACGGCGCGCTCCATGTATGCGGCCAGCTCGGGAACATCAGAGACCGAAAGATCCGCGCACGCGCCGATAAAGTTCTCTCCAATGTCGGTGTCAAACAGCTCGGCAATGTCGGAGTTCAGTATCACATCGCTGTCAATGTATATCCCGCGGTCGTATTCCGGGAACATGGTGGGGATAAAAAGCCTGAAATAGATGGTGAGGGTGAAATAATCACAGCGCAGGCGGTTGGACATGCGGTCGGTTATCGATTCCAGCCCCTCGCCCATGGGAATAAGATCCACGGCAAAGTTATCCTTGGCTAAGGCGGTCAGGCGGCGGCGATTGTCGTCGCTCAGCTCTTGGTGCAAAACTATCGCGCGGTAGCGGCGGGCGGCACTGCTGTGGTCAATGGCAGAGGCCAGCGCCGCGGCAAGGTAGGGCGCGTAGCTGTCATCTATCGTAAAAAATATCGGTATGATGTCATTTTTGTTCGGGATGGAGTGAATGGTCCGGTGGTTCATGTTTTTTGTCCTCTCATTTTTTCGTGTCGCCGGCGGGATCAGCCAGCTGTGCGGCAAACGCTGCCGCCTCGTCATATTCAAAAATGTGCAGCAGGTGGTGCATGCGCTCGGTCTGCCACGGCTTGGCGGTCACTGTGTGAAGTACGGGGAACAGCCTGAAGGTGGTTGAAAAATGGCGTATCACCGTGTCGGGGCGGGTCTCCCTCTGCTCGTTGAAGCGGCGCGGGAATATCTTTTTCTTGGCCAGCCTGTTTATGGCATCCTGGTCGGGGAACTTCATCCGCCGCTCGGCGCAAAGCTCGCGCGCCCCGGCAAAAAGCCCGCCGCGGCGTATCGCGCCAAGGTCCAACAGCAAAACGCCGGAGTTTAGGTAGTCATGGCGAAAGATATTTATCGCCGGTCGATGGTAAAACCAACGCCCGTAATAGTCAAGCACGCCGCCAACCTCCGCGCCGTCAAGCTCGGCTCGGTAAAGCTCATCCGGGGATGCGCAAAAGATCACGTCATTGTCAACGTACAGTATCCGCTCTGGCAGCTCGGGAACCAGGTCGGCGTAAAGCCGCAGCATGCAGCAGGGTGTAAAGTGTGTGGCAAGGTTGGCCTTGGGCGGGTTGGCTTCAAACAGCTCCGTTACGTCAAAAAGCCGCACGCGGGTGTCACGGTGGATATCCGCCAGCGCCGCCTCAAGCCGCAGGCAAAAGTCGCCGTCCAGCGGCTTTAGCGGCTTTAGCGGCTTTAGCCGATTACCGTTTACTGTCGGCGCGGCGGTAAGAATGTAGATATCAAGCGGTTCGCTCTCGCTTATCCTGCGGGCCAGCGAGAGGGATGCCATCGCCGTGCCGGTGGCTATGTTGCGGTCACCGCAAAAAAGAATGTTCATTTTTGCTGTTTGCTCCTTTTTTGTCGCGTAAACTGACAGTGTTATCTTACGTTACCACATTATTAATACAAATGTAACACAAAAAACACATTATACTACCGCCCCGTAATTGACCTTGGCGGCGATTTGCGGTATAATTATACCAAGCGGTCGCCGATATTGCAACCTACTATGGCCGCTCTACGGTAACGCATCGCAACTCTACCGGTAGAGTCATCTCTCCTCGGCTCTACTGATGGTAGAATCAGCGGTAGAATCACGGTGAATCTTGACATGGAAGACATAAAATCTATAATCGCATCAAATATAACGGCTTTGCGCGCCGCGGGAGGCATGACTCAGCTTGAGCTGGCTGAAAAGCTGCACTACTCGGATAAATCGGTCTCAAAATGGGAGCGCGGCGAGTCGGTTCCGGAGATAGGCACGCTCACCGCCATTGCCGATCTTTTCGGAGTGCCGCTTGATTATCTTGTTCGCGCCGAGCATGATGCGCCGGCAACTGATGCAGCCGGTGCCGCCTGCATGGACAATGCGGGTGACAGCTCCGCCGCCAATGCCGAGGCCGAGCGTGTCGCACGGAAAAAGAAGAACCACGCGCTCGTGACCGCTATCAGCGTACTGCTTTGTTGGTTCGTTGCCGCGCTCGTGTTCGTGGCTATCGATATCTCATTTCGGAATGTGCGCCGCCACTGGCTGGTGTTTGTGTGGTGTGTTGCGGCATCTATGATCGTTTGGCTCGTTTTTAACTCTATATGGTTCAACAGGCGCCGCAATTATCTTATCATCTCGCTTTTAATGTGGTCACTGTTGGTAGCGGTGCACATCACGGTGCTTACATATCATCATAATATCTGGCTCATCTTCACGCCCGGCATACCCGGGCAGATGATAATCCTGCTCTGGTCAATGCTTAGCTTTAAGCACTAAAAAGTCGGGCGGGGAGGTCTCTTTATTGCCCACCTGCACGCCGCATTTTGCGGAGTGTGAACGAATATCACGATTCGCGCTTTCTTATATATATATTAATTGGAAGGAAAAACACCGCCACGGCGTGTGTTGGACGCATCATGTTTACTCTAAACCATTTTATTTGGCTGGCAGTATGTCTTTTGGTCGGCGTTATCTCTGCCGCGTATTTAAGAAAATACAGACCTTCGCTGCGCACCGTGCTCAGCGTTGCCTGTGTTGGGTGCATCATATCGGAGGTCATAAAGACCTTCAGTGTCCTTAAAATGGTGCCGTCGGCGGATGGCAGCTCGATGCATCTTATACTTGAGATGCAACACCTGCCCTTGCACCTCTGTTCAATACAAATAATATTTATCTTTATGGCAAGGTTTGCGCACAACAAAAAAACTGTCGAGACGATCCTTGCGTTTATGTACCCAACCTGCACGCTCGGCGCGCTTTTTGCGCTCGCACTGCCGTCCATCTTCTCGGCGAGCATTAAAGTCTCGCAGGCATTCACGCACCCGCTGGCATATCAGTTCTTTTTGTTCCATACCATGCTCGTGATACTCGGAACATACATCGCTCTGTCGGGTGAGGTCGATATCCGCCCGCGGCATTATTTATCAACGCTCGGCATTTTGGCGGGGTTGGCTTTCCTTTCGCTGTACTTGAATTCCATCTTTGCGGAAACTACATATGTCAATGGTGAGTTAGTCAGCGTGGATTATTCGCCGAATTTCTTCTTTACGCAGGATACACCGATCGGTATCGAGCTGTACGAAAAGTGGCAATGGTACCTGTATATGGCTATCATCGTTGCACTCGCCGTGGTGCTCATCGGGCTTTTTTATCTCCCATTTTTCATCAAAGCGGCAAAACTTAAGAAAAACGAAAAAAAATTTAAGGACGCACACAAGGCCGCAAATGGAAATATATTGGTATAAATGGTACAATATGCCGTCAAACCTCTGAAAAAGTCCAAAAAAACTTTTAAAAAACCCGAAAAAAGATCAAAAAAGGGGTTGACAAAAGGGGAGTGGAGTGGTA
>CAYLLA010000073.1:0-5532 GCA_964384555.1 uncultured Ruminococcus sp.
TGGCATGAACTCTTGTTTCAAAAGTGACTCCCCCGAATATGCCGAACTTGACCGCAGGCTTGAGATATATGCCGAGCGAGTCGGAAAAAGCCCGGCTACCGGTGACGATGCCCGCCGCGCGGTCGTGGCCGTCGGCACGGCGGCACTCGCCGCACTGATACCGGCGGTGATAGGCTTTGTGGAGCTTCGGCGCAAAAAACACATGCAGTAACACTGTATTTACAAATAACTATCCCCCTGCCGCCGGCAGGGGGATAGTTATTATACAAGGTCCGCAAGCTTTTGCACAAGCTCGTTTGCGGCATCGATCGTCATCAGCCTTGACGAGTCGCCCATAAAGGAGACCAGGCAATAGCTTTCGCTGTAGCTTGTTATCGTCAGCATCCCGGATGAGGCCGAGCCGCTGTTAAACGCAAATTCTGCTGTGAACAGCTCAGCGCCCGCACCCTCGGTTGGCGAAAGATCTGCGGCAAACGCGCTCGTTCTCGCCTCGGTAAGGGATGTAAGCAGAGCCTCAAGCTTTTCGTTGTCAAGCGTGCCGCCGTCCACTCTGCCGTAGCTTACCGAGCCGTCATCGCCGTGTGTAAGTGCCAGCTCAAGCACGGCCTCGCCCGCTCTGAAGACTATGCTGTCCGTGCGGTCGGTATCTATCAATACAAGCTCGTTTGCGGCAAGCGTGCGCGGGTTATCCGTCACTATATCGGCAAGTGCGCCGGGAGTGAGTATCTTGGCCGTCAGCACAGAGCCCTCCGGGCGAAGATAAATCGCCCCGCTCTCGCTGACCCCAATGTACACCACATATTCGGCAGGCGTTTTTACCTCTTTTTCGATACTTGTATTGGAATCGGTCACCTTGGTGGTCTTTTGATATTTAAGCGTAAGCTTGGCACTCGCGTCCAGCCCCAGCTCGCCGTCGCGCGAGGTATCGTAGGCAACGCAGTTTGAAAGATCGAGCGTGGTGAGGATATTTGTCAGTGATTCGCCGATATCATAGGCCAGCGGTTGCGGCGTGCCGTCACCATCCGCAAAGAACCAATTGTAACTGCCGCTGTAGCAGTCGTCGTTTCCGTTTGGATAGTAAGTGAAGCTGCGTGATGCCTCGCCTTTGGTGTACTCAAGGGATGTGATATCCGAGGCATCAAAGCTTGGCGCGCTGTCCTCGGCTATCAGCTCAAAGATATCAAATCTAAACTCCTCGGCAAGTGTAGCATCAACCGTATATACAACCGTGCGATCCTCGGTGCAAAGATAATTTTGGCCGTTAAAGCTGTTGGCGTCGCCGATATACAGGCGGTGAGTGCCGGTGCCGTCGGTAAAGGAGAGAGATATCTTTGGCGAGTCAAGCCCGTATTTTGCAAGATCCGCCTCGGCTACCCCCTCAAGCTTATATGGGGAGGTGACCTCGCTCACCGCCGTGGCCATGGCGGCAAATACGGTGTTATCAAGCGGGACAGCCGGATCCTCCGACCAGTCCCAGCCCGTGGCATCATCGTTCAGCGTAAAGCTGAATTCAACCGTGCCCGCGGCGGCCTCGGTGCCGTCTGCCTCGCTAACTTGGCGGCTGACGGTGATGGCGGTAAGGGTATTGTGATCCACCGCGGTTATCGAATAGGCGTTGCCGCCCTCGGTGGAGTCATCGCCCGCGTCTGCCTCGCTGTTTGGCCGAAATACAAGGTACACGCCGCAAAGCAAAAGCAGTGCCACGGTAAGTGCTATTAGATTTTTGGCTTTCTTTTTCATTTTACTCTTTAATTTTTATCTTGGATCTTTTTACCCGCCGTGCTTATTTTTTGCGCCTGCGGTTCCAGCGCAAAAGTCCCACTGCCGCTACGGCTATCGGTATTATGAATATCAGTATAAAGCCCCAAACTCCCGCGGCGGACTCGGAGACCGTTAGGGTGGGGGAGGAGATATCCACGGCGGAGATGGTGGGCAGGGAGGAGATAAAGCTGTCGCACAGCCATGTAAGCATGTTGAGCATGCAATAAAGGTTGCCGCCGTTGGTGGCGTTTATAAAGGTATCGTCAGGTAACTGCGGTGCGGCAAGCCATATCATACGTGCGCCGCTCGTTTCGTTCTCGGCGGCGGAGGCTATGCTTATCACCGCGGGGTCGGTCTGCGAGCCGTCACTGCTCTTTATATAGCCCTTTGAGCTTGTGGTCAAAAGATCGGTAACGGTAAAGCCCTCGGGGATCGTGGCCGTTGCGCCCACCGCGTGAGATGCGCCGCTGAGCAGTGTGTAGCTGCTTTGGGATACCATTGTCACGGCAGTGTGATCGGAATTAACGGTGGGATAGAAATAATAGGGCATGGAGGGGTAATAACTGCCGGCACTGCCCTCGTATACCGTGCCCATGGTCGCACCGAGGCCGCATTCTGCGGCAAGCTGCGAAAAGCCCGCAAGCTCGGTGGATGTGTTGCCGCTTATCATAAATACATGCCCGCCGTCCGAAATATAGGAACGGAGCTTTGCAAGCTCGCTCTCCGTCAGGTCAAGGGTGGGTGCGTATATGAATATGCAGGAGCAGTCATCCGGGATATTTGCCCCGTCGAGTGCAATATTAAGCTCTGCGGTGCTGAATCCGGCAAGATCGATGTAGTAGGAGAGCGTTTCGGACAGCTCCTGCTCACCGTGACCTGTCAGGGTGTAAAGGGTGGGCAGGGCCTCGGCGGTGACGTATTCGATGGCAGAGCTGAGCTGATTATCGCCGTCAAAATACGGATCGGCAGTAATGCCGTAGTAACTGCTGTAGATGCTGTAATCGGTCAGCGATATCTTGCCGTAGGTGTCACTGTAGTAATAGTACATATCTGCGTAGTCTATCACCTTGGAGCGGCGTGCGCTCTCAACTATCACGCTGTACTCGGAGGTCTGCGCGGAGGTATATTTGGAGATAAAATCCGGGTCGGCAATCGGGTCGGCGGTCTTGAGGGTCAGGTGGCTCGAAAGCTCGGCATAGCGGGTGAGAAAGGTCATCTGTTGTGCGTTTTCCTGTCCGCCCGGGCAAAGCACCCATATGGTCACATCCTCCACAAGCCCGGAGAGATATTTTTCCGTCGTTTCGGAGATGGTGTACATCTTGGAGGCGCTGAGATCAAGCTTTGTATACTTGGAGGGTATGGCGTTTACGATCAGATTGACAACGATCAGAACCGCCAAAAGGATCACCGTGACGGCAACTGTATAACTGCCGGCCTTAACGCTCTTGGCACCGCCGAGGCGGCGAGCATCGCGACCGTCTTTTTGTGCGTTCGTGTTCATTATTCCTGCCTCCTATCTCAGCTCCAGCGGCGCTTTTCAAGCGACTGGATGGTCAAAAACAAAAAGAAAATGATAATGGAGATGTAGTATACCACGGCGGTAAGGTCAAAAATGCCGGATACGAATACATCAAAACGGTCAAACACCGCAAGGTAGGATATTATCTTGGGAAACAGCCCCTCAAAGAGGGTGCTCTTTACCATGTACAAAACACATGTGGGTATCACGACAACCGCCGTGCCTGCCGCCCATGCTATGTTATTGTGAGTGAGCACACCAAGCAGAGCGCCAAACACTACCCCAACCAGCAAAAATGCAATAAATGATGCCACTGCGGTGGTGGGAATGAGGGATGCAAGCCCCGTCATCAGATAAAACGCCAGTACCACGCCAAAGCTCGTTACCGCGGCAATTATCTGGCTTTCGGTCAGCGAGGACATAAATGTGCATATGGCTATCAGTGCCGCGCCGAGCAGGAAAAATCCAAGCAGTGCGGCGTAGCAGGTGGTGTATTCCATAATGCCGAAAAGGCTGAGTATCACCGGTACCATGCCCATGCCCACGCAGGCGATAAGGAGCACCGCCGCCATGGCAAGGTACTTGCCTATAACGATATCCGATGTGCGAAGCGGCAGTGAATAAAGCAGCTGGTCGGTCTTTGTCCGCCTCTCCTCTGCTATCGAGCGCATGGCCAGTACCGGCACTATCAGCATAAATATGATGGTTATGTTGCTTAAAACATATTCAAAATTGGCGGAGAGGGAACGCAGATTTATTGCTGTGGTAAATATCCCGGTAAAAACGAATATAACGGCAAGAAAGATCCAGCCCGTCATGCTGTTAAAGTGGGATCGCATCTCACGTCTGAATATTGCACCCATTATCTGTTATCCTCGCTTTCATCCTGCTGTCCGCCAAACTGCGGCGTGTAGCTCTCGTCCGCCGCCTCTCGGCGTGTTTTTTTGGAGAATAGTCGCCGCGCGGGCTTGGCGCTGTCGTCTGCGCGCTCGCCTTCCTCGGTTGCCGCGTTCGGGAGAGTACCTGCCCCGACTGTCCCCGCAAGCTTTGCGGCCGCGGCGGCGTGCGGCGCATCGTCGCCCGTGTCATTATCGCTCGTCAGTGCCAGGAATATATCCTCAAGCGTCAGCACATGATATACCATCTCAATGACCGGCATATGTGCCTCGGCAAATGCAAAGAATATATCATCGCGGGCATCGGTGTTCTTTGCGGTCTTGATCGAGGCGGAGGTGATGCCGGCCTCCTCGGTGAGTTTGGAGGAGAGTATGCCGCGAATGCCGCCGAGTATCCGTTCGGTGGCGGCGCGACTGCCGCGGACCTTAAGGTGCAGGTCGTTTGCGCGCTCAACGGTATCCTCAAGCTCGCCTATCGGCGCGTTTGCCACCAAGCGGCCGCGGGAGATTATCATAACATGGTCGCAAACGGCGCTTATCTCCGCCAAAATGTGACTGCTTATGATGACCGTTTTTATAGTGCCGAGCTTTTTTATAAGCTCGCGTATCTCAATTATCTGCTTGGGGTCAAGACCTACTGTAGGCTCGTCAAGGATAATAACATCCGGGTCGCCTATCATCGCCTGCGCAATGCCCACGCGCTGACGGTAGCCCTTGGAGAGGTTTTTAAGCAGCCTGTCCGAAACATCCAAAATGCCGGTCAGGGTCATTACCTCTTTTATCTGCCTTATCGATGCCTCGTAGGGCACGCCCTTTGCACTGGCCACAAAGCCAAGGTACTCGGCGGCGGTCATGTCGGTGTAAAGCGGCGGCTGTTCGGGCAGATATCCTATATGCCGCTTGGCTTCAAGCGGCTCTTCAAATATATCGTGGCCGTCTATCAGCACAGTGCCCGATGTTGCCGCAAGGCAACCGGTCATAATATTCATGGTGGTGGATTTACCCGCACCGTTGGGACCCAGCAGGCCGTATATCTTTCCCTTTTCAATGGTAAAGGAAAGACCGCGCACCGCCAAATGGTCGCCGTATTTTTTTGTTAGATCGCGAACTTCTATCAAAGCGCTTACCTCCGGTAATTATTGGGGTCGTGTATTTACGTATATCTATTATATTTATAAACCCTTTGCGTGTCAAGTGATTGATATAAGTTTGAGGAGTTTGTGAATTTGTTTTTTTTGCCCAGCGGGGGCGACATGGGCTTTTGTGTGAGATCTACAAATAAAAAATGTCCCGCGCGGTAAAAATGTACATTTGTCAATGATGTGAGACCAAAAAAGCAAGAAAAAGCAGCGAGTT
>CAYLLA010000074.1:0-5444 GCA_964384555.1 uncultured Ruminococcus sp.
ACGAATCTGATATTCCCAACCATCGGGGTATGAAGTTCAGATAACGCAATAACGCTACCCGAGAATTAAAGAACTAAATGTTTCGCACCCAACTAAATTGACAAAGAAAGAAACGAATCTGATATTCCCAACCATCGGGGTATGAAGTTCAGATAACGCAATAACGCTACCCGAGAATTAAAGAACTAAATGTTTCGCACCCAACTAAATTGACAAAGAAAGAAACGAATCTGATATTCCCAACCATCGGGGTATGAAGTTCAGATAACGCAATAACGCCACCCGAAAACCAAAAAAATGAAATGTGAATTTGTCTCGACAGAGAATTTTAGGAATATAGAGGCCTGTCGGGTCGAATTTTCGCCCGGGGTCAACATACTGCTGGGCGACAACGCGCAGGGCAAGACCAACCTGCTGGAGGCCGTGTATTTTGCGGCGATAGGTAAGTCCTTTCGCGGCGCACATGAATCGGATTTTTTGCGATTTGATTCAAAGAGCGCACGGGTAGAGATAGGCTTTGCCGACTCGCTGCGCTCACAGCGGATAGAAATGGAATTTTCCCGCGATAAGAGCCGCCGCGTGTGCAAAAACGGTGTTAAGATAACCAGAATGAGCGAGCTTATAGGCTCGTTTCGCGCGGTGCTGTTTTGCCCCGAGCATTTAAATATAATAAAAGAGGGCCCGGCACTGCGGCGGCAGTACCTTGACGTTGCAATATCACAGCTGCGGCCAATGTATATGCACTCACTGCAAAGATATAATCATATCCTCGCACAGCGCAATAAGTTGGTGCGCGGCGCACAGATGCCCGGCGGGCGGGATATATACGATGCCACGGTTGAGATGTGGTCGCGCTCGCTGGCTCACGAGGCCGCAGTGCTGACAGCATCGAGGATAAAATACCTTGATGCGGTCGGTGTTGAGCTTGCAGCCTGCTTTTCGGAGATGACGGACGGACGTGAGACGCCCGGAGTCAGGTATGTATCCTCCGCAAAGCTCGGCGAGGATGTGCTGCGTGACAGCGCGGCCTGCGAGGCGGCGTATCTTGAGGCGCTCGGCCGAGACCCGGAGAGGGAGATAGCGATGGGGTCAACACTCATCGGCGTGCATAAGGACGATATAGAGATAACGATAAACGGCCGAGCGGCAAGGCAGTTTGCATCGCAGGGGCAGCAGCGGTCGCTGGCGCTTGCCCTAAAGCTGGCCGAGGGCGCGATATCCTGCCGCGACAGCGGTGAGGAGCCGGTGTTTTTGCTGGATGATGTGTTCTCGGAGCTGGATGCCGGGCGGCGTGCCTACCTTGCCGAGCGGATGCGCCGCGGGCAGCTGATACTGACCACCTGTACCGAGCGGCTCGGTGACGGCGGCGCGGAGTATAACGGCGCGCGGATCATCAGAGTCAGCGGCGGCAGGTTTGAACTGCAGAGCGAGGGGACATGTATTTAAATATAGGCAATAACAAAAATATCAGAATAAAAAATATATTCGGCATATTTGATGCCGATGCCACGACCGTTTCACCGGTAACAAGGCAGTACCTTGCCGCGGCGGAGCGGCGGGGCGCGGTGAGATCGGCCGGAGAGGAGATACCCAAATCCTTTGTGGTATATCGCGACCGTCACGGAATGTGCGTGTGCTTTTCGCAGTTCTCTGCGGCATCATTGCAGAAGAGGATAGATGAGGCGGAGGGTGAGCAGGTGCGCACCGCGCAGTGATGTGCGCTACGCGCAATGATGTGCGCTTCGCGCAGTGATGTGCGCTTCGCGCAGTGAAATTCCGCACTGCGTGCAGAGTGAAATCTGCTCCGCAGGTGAAATCGCATGCTTTGCATGCGGTTGAGGAAGAGATCCGCCCGGCGGATATCATTCACAATTGATTTTAATATAAAAAGATACAACAGATACGGAGATAAAAATCACAATGATCGAAGAAAAAAAGACCCCGACCGCCGATGAGACGGCGGAGCTTGAGACGGTTGACATCGACACCGAGGAAAACGAGGGCGAGCTTGACGTTGCCGCCGCACTGGCCGCGCTCGACCCGGAGGATGCGGTGCCGGATACCGTTGTGGCCGATGAGGCCTACACCGAAAATCAGATCCAAGTGCTGGAGGGACTGGATGCCGTGCGCAAACGCCCCGGCATGTACATTGGTACTACCTCGGTGCGCGGCTTGCATCACCTGGTAAACGAGATAGTTGACAACTCGATAGACGAGGCACTGGCCGGCCACTGCGACCTGATTAAGGTCACGATAAACCCCGGCGAGAGCATTACCGTTGAGGATAACGGCCGCGGCATTCCCGCCGGCATGCACCCCACACAGGGCATTCCCACCCCCGAGGTGGTGTATACCATCCTGCACGCGGGCGGAAAATTCGGCGGCGACGGCTATAAGATCGCCGGCGGCTTGCACGGCGTTGGTGCATCCGTTGTTAACGCGCTCTCCGAATGGCTGGAGATGGACAACGTTTATGACGGCATAAGATACACCGAGCGCTTTGAGCGCGGCCGTGTGGCTCGCCCCTTTGAAAACAAAGGACCTGCCGCCGACAAGGAGCATGGCCTGCGGGTAACATTTAAGCCCGACCCTACGATATTTGAGACCACCGTGTTTGAATATGACATATTGCTCAACCGCATGCGTGAGCAGGCGTTTTTGAACGCAGGTGTACGCATTGTTTTGCGGGACGAGCGGTGCCTCGACGGCGGCGAGCCGATAGAGGCAGACCTTAAATTTGACGGCGGTATACGCAACTTTGTAAGCTATCTTAACGCACAGCGGCATAATCAGCTCATCCACCCCGAGGTGATATACATGCGCGGTGAGCGCGGCACGTCATTTGCCGAGGTAGCACTGCAATATAACGATTCATATCAATCCACCGTGCTTACATTCGCCAACAACATGAATACCATTGAGGGCGGAACGCACGAAACGGGCTTCCGTACCGCACTTACCAGGGTGATAAACGACTACGCCCGCAAGAGCGGCATGCTGAAGAATGCGGATAAACAGCTGACAGGCGACGATGTGCGCGAGGGTATTTGCGCCATTGTAAGCGTAAAGCTTGAGGATGCCCAGTTTGAGAGCCAAACAAAGGCCAAGCTCGGCAACTCCGAGATGCGCACACTGGTGAACAACACCGTATCGGCCAGACTCTCCGAATATTTTGAGGAGAATCCCTCGACCGCACGCGCGATAGTTGAAAAAACGATTGCCGCCGCCACGGCCAGAGAGGCCGCACGCCGCGCCAGAGAGAACACACGCCGCAAGGGCCTGCTTGAGATATCCACACTCCCCGGCAAGCTTGCCGACTGTCAGGAGCGGGATGCAAGCCTTACAGAGCTGTTTTTGGTGGAGGGAGACTCCGCAGGCGGCTCGGCCAAGCAGGGGCGCGATCCCATGTTTCAGGCCATACTCCCCTTGAGAGGTAAGGTCCTTAACGTTGAAAAGAGCCGCCTTGATAAGGTATATTCAAACCAGTCGCTGATACCGATAATCCAAGCCCTCGGCTGCGGCATCGGCGAGGAGTTTGACATTAAAAAGCTCCGCTACGGCAAGATAGTTATAATGAGCGATGCCGATGTTGACGGCGCGCATATCCAGATACTGCTGCTGACATTCTTCTTCAGGCATATGAGGCAGCTCATCGATGACGGACATGTCTACCTTGCACAGCCGCCGCTTTATAAGGTCTACAAGCGAGGGCGCGGCGGCAGTGAAAAGTACGCCTACTCGGATGAGGAGCGCGACCGCTATATTGCAGAGCTTGGCACCGTTGGTGTTGAGGCGGACAGATATAAAGGTCTTGGTGAGATGGACTATGACCAGCTGCGGGATACCACAATGGACCCCAAGACCCGCACATTGCTTAAGGTCACGGTGGAGGACGCCGTGATGTGCGACGAGCTGTTTACACTATTGATGGGCGATAAGGTCGAACCCCGCCGCGAATTTATTGAGCAAAACGCAAAATACGCACAAAATCTTGATATTTGATGTAAATATCACCCCTCGCACAGTGAGAAATATCAGATCACTGCGCGAAACGCCTACCCCGCAAGCTCCAAAATAACCTCTCGGGAGGCAAAAAATGAACGAAAATAATGAAAAGATCACCCCAAAAGTTGCAATAGTTTCGCTCAACCCGTCGCTTGACAAGCTGCTGGTGCTTGGCGAACCATTGGTACCCGGAAGAATGGTGCGCGCAAAATATTCGCACACCTCGCCCGGATCAAAGGGCTATAACGCCGCCGCAATGCTTGAAAAGCTGGGCACGGCGGTGGAATATCTCTCCTTTACCGACGGCCGCACCGACGACGTTCACGTAAAGGAGGCAGAGGCGAATTTTTCAAAAACTTACTTTAGAAAAGTTGCCTGCCCCATGCGCGAAAACATAAAAACGATGGACCCTTTCGGTCAGCTGACCGAGATAAACCTGCCCGGCGGGCCGGTGTTTGACAATGAGGAGGACGACCTCATTGACCGCCTTTTTGAGACCGAGGCAAGGGTTGTGGGATTGTTGGGAAGTATTCCACAGGGTGTGGAAAAGTCTGTGTATAACTATCTCATCCCGCGATTGCACAAAAAGAAGAAAATTTGCGTTGTTGACTGCGATGGCGAGGCCATGAAGTACGCTTTGATGGCAAAACCCGATATAATCAAGCCGAATCACACCGAACTTTACGAGATCTGCCGAAATTTAGAGATAAAAGAGTTCAAGGACGTGGATCTTGAGATTGTTAATAACCCGTGGAAAAACTGTGTAAAACCCGGGGGTAATCCACCGGACGGTGCTCTGGAGCTTGCAAAAAGGTGTGGAAAAATTGCGGACGTGACCTCCGCCCGTGTGCTTTGCACGGTAGGAAAGGACGGCGCGATGTGCGCCAGACCCGGGGAGGATACCGTGCTTTATTGCCCTGCCCCAAAGGTTGAAAAGGCATGGGGACAATCCGGCGCGGGAGACTGCTTTTTGGGCGCGTACATTCACGCATTTTTTGAAAGATCTTATTTAAATGAATGGTGGCACGAGCGAGAATCATTGCTGTTTGCCGTTGCCGCCGGATCGACCAAGTGCCTCTTTAATCGCGGCGTGATACCGAGATCCGAGGACGTTATGAGCGTGCTGGGAAGGAAGTGAGGCAGCGCATGGCGCTTCGCGCCTTGCGCGAAGCGCAGTGAAATTCCGCACTGCGTGCGGAGTGAAATTTTGCGGCTTGCGTTGCAAAGTGAAATGTACCGCTGCGCGGTACGTGAAATGCACGCTCCGCGTGCGTTGCGGAAGAAATCCGCAGCGCGGATTTCAAATTAGATGTATTATTGTAGCCGAAACGATGGATGTAGATATTCTAAATGTCTATAGGTGAAAATTGGATTCTTGCCAAGGCTCCCTCCGAGAGGGAGGTGCCCGAGCATCATATGCGAGGGCGGAAGGAGCCTGC
>CAYLLA010000075.1:0-5409 GCA_964384555.1 uncultured Ruminococcus sp.
AGCGCGGCATATCATCAAGCGCCAAAGGCGCTTGTATATCATCACGCGCAGCGTGCATATCATCAGCGCAAAGCGCTGCATATAATCATGCGCGGAGCGCGTGCATCTCATCACGCGCAGCGTGCATATGATTCTTGCCTCATTCCTTTTTCAGCTTTTCAAGCTTTATGGCGGCAACGGCGCCCATGATAAGGGTGACAAAAACGTAGATATGTATTGCAAGGTCCCAAAGCAGAGATGCTTCAAACCCAAAAAGCAGGACCATGGCGGCGATATACACCAAAGTATCTATTGCAAACAGCACGGTGGCGGTAATTATCCAGCCGCCGAAGAAGTGCTCCTCCGCCGTGCCGTCAGGCAGCTTTTTTTTGCTTTTGGAAGCGAAAAAGCAGACAGTGTAGAGCCCTACAACGATCAGAGAGAAGATGATGGCCGCCCACAAAAAGCCGCCGGGCAGGAAATCCGCCTCGGTCCAGCCGTTTGCGGCATAATCGATGATCCCCTCGGACATGTTGCCTGTGTAGAGCATCGCAAAAAAGGTGAGATAATAGGGGAGCGATGCGGAGAAAAGAAAATATCTGTCGGTCCCCGCAAATATCATTACGATGTTGAGCACCGTCAGCGCGACGATGAGTATCAGATCCATGCGCGCGGAGGTGGCGCGGCGGGTGAGCTTTGAGAGAAGCTCGATCCGCTCGGCCTTTTTGGCCATCTCGGCGGCATCCGCCGGTGCGGCCTCGACAGGTGTCGGATCCGCCTCGGGGGTGAGCTGAACGTTATCCTTATCTTCCACGGCTTACTCCTCCTCGACTCGGCAGATGGTCTCAATGACCACCGGCTCGCGCGGAACATCAGAGAAATATCCAAGCCGCCCGGTCTTTACATCGGCGATCTTATCCACAACGTCAAGTCCCTCGGTGACCATGCCAAAGGCGGCGTACTGCGCATCAAGGTGCGGCGCATCGCGATGCATGATGAAGAACTGCGAGGATGCGGAATCCGGATCCGATGTGCGAGCCATGGAAAGCGCGCCGCGGGTGTGCTTTTGCGTATTGTACATCCAACCGTTGGCGGCAAATTCGCCCTTGATGGGGGAGGTCTCGCGCGGCTCAAACTCCTCGTCATAGCCGCCGCCCTGAAGCATAAAGCCCTTTATGATGCGGTGGAAGATAAGCCCGTCAAAAAAGTTCTTATCGATGAGTGAGAGGAAGTTTGCAACCGTTTTGGGTGCGTTTTGGGGGTAAAGCTCGGCGCGGATGACTCCAAAGTCACGCACGCGGATCTCAATGATGGGGTTTTTCATTTCTTCGTCCCTGCCGCGATGCCGCCGCGGCAGTCCTTTCTTTATTTCTGTATTTATTTCTTGGATTTCTTATTCTTCGCTCGTCTCTTGCGTTTCGGCTTTCGGCGGATCATCATACGCCGCGCAAAAGAGCTCGCGGGCGCGGGAGGCTCCCTCCTCGCCGCCGAGCCACAGCCAGCCAAACAGTGCCTCAAGCCCTGTGGCTCGCCTGTACTCCGCAGGTGTGGCCGAGCGCGGAGTGTTGGTGTGGCCGATATTCCGCCCACGCCTGTAGGCGGCCGCCTCACGCTCGGTGAGCATTGGCAGCACCCGCTCCGCCGCCGCAGATTGCGCTGTGGCGCGAACATATCTTGCCGCCGCCGCGTTGAGGGATGCGGAGCTTGAGCGGCCCTCTCTCACCAGCCGCTCACGCGCCAGTATCTCTATCACACTGTCGCCGAGATACGCCAGTGCCGCCGCCGTAAGTTCATCACGCGGGTCAATCAATTTGCACCCCGCACTGACGCATGGCGCGGCGGATCTCAGATTCTATCCCATCCGCCATCAGGGTAAAGCCGAGGTCGTTGGGATGCACGCCGTCCATTGTGCATTCATTTTCAAATTTGCCGAGGAAAAAGCTCTCTCCGTCCACGTAGTAGACCCGCTCGTCCCCCGCATCACGCGCCGCGCGATAGGTATCGATGACAACATCCTTGCGCGCCATGGCTCCCGCGCCGTTTGTGGCAACGTTGGGACGGGTGACCATGATGATGGGCAGATCCGGCTGTGCCGCGCGTATCTTTTTATATGTCGGCAGGTGGGTATCGCGCAGATATTCCGGGGTGGGCGCGTTGTGATCGTAATCAAGGACGAAAAGCAGCATCTCCTGCTTTGATATATAGTCGATGATGGCATCCTCCGCCAGTGCCTTGCCGGAAAAGCCGAGGTTTATGACGTTCATATTGAGGTATCTTGACAGTATATTCGTATATACCAGACCGGGTCTTGTGGCCGCCGTGCCGTGGACTATCGAGGAGCCGTAGATGATTATCGGCTTTTTTGAACGATAGGGCAGGCCCGCGCCGAGAGCGGAGCCCTCGGCCAGCCCCACATAAAGATCGGATACCACCGAGTGGATGGGGAAATTGATGGTAAAATGCCGCATTTTGCGACTGCCGAAGCGGATTATCTGCTCATACCCGCCGTCCATATTATACGGCGGCATAAAAACGCGGTGATAGCGCGATTCGCCGCTTTTATAATCCTCGTAAAGATCAAAGCCCGCGCTCATGGCAAGCGTCATGTGCGAGTTGCGCCCGACCACAGGCATCACGGCCTTGATGAGAATATAGGGCGAATCGGTGGAAAAGCGCACCCTACCGCCAGCGCTCTCGCGCGAGAGCTTAAAAACGCCCTCCGAGGTAGCGCGTGCCACATCCTCCGGCAGACGGCGAAAGATCGCCTCGCCGCGCGGATCGTAAAAGTTATACAGCTCAAAGGGATCCTCCCTTACGCTGTGAAAGCAAACATCGGTCTCCGGAAAGGAGGTCTCAATGGCAAGGTTTTTATCTACCTCAACATATTTTTCTTTTTTTATCTCTTCCGACATGAGCTGTCCCTCCTTATATATCACGTCTTATTGCACGGCGCAGTATGCGGCCGATGGCATCCGCCATCTTCATAAAGCCGAGATCGGTAGGATGCGCGGCATCCACCGTGCAAGCATCAAGCTCGGCGCCGCGGTATATGCCCTCGCCGTCGATATACCAAATAAGTTTGTCCCCTGCCTCGCGTGCAGCGCGGAAGCTATCCTCAACCACGCGGCGGCGCTGCTCGGAGTCCGCCTCGGCATGCGTGGCAAAATCCGGGCGCGAGAGCATTATATAGGGAATATTCGGGTGCGCGGCACGTATTTTTTGATACATGCGATAGTGTGTGGCGCGGAGATGCTCTACCGTTGGCGCATTATGATCGTAATCGCTGACAAACGCGCTCATCTCAAGGGATGCCATGTAATCCACCATCGTATCCTCGGCGCGGGCATTGCCGGAAAAACCGAGGTTTATAAAATCGATATCAAGGCGGCGGCTTATCACCGCCTGGTAGGCAAGCCCCGGGCGTGAGGCGCACGCGCCCTGCGTGATGGATGAACCGTAAAAGACCACCGGCAGACGTGTGCCGCAGTATTTGCGCCCGCCCTCAAGCACGGCATCGGCATCCAGCCCCACCATGACCTCGGAGACCGGGGAGTAGAGCGGGAAGTTTAGAGTCAGCGCACGACGGCGGCGGGAGGGGAGAGTCATTGTCAGCTCAAAGCCGTCGGTAATGGCGGGCGAGGGCTTGAACACGCCCACAAACTCCGACCCGACGTCGGTATCCTCATACACATCAAAGGAGGATGAGCCTGTCAGCGCCATATGTGCGTATTTTGTTACATAGGGCATGCGCACGCGCAGTGCCAGCCGCCCGGAATCGGTGCAAAAGCGCACCCGCCCGCCCGCGGTGTGGCGTGCGTTGCGGTGAACGCCTGCGTTGACCTTTGCGGCCACATCATCCGGCATACGGCAAAAATCACCCTCCGCGCACGGATCATAAAGACCGTAGATCTCAAACGGCGCACATTTTATATTGTGCCATACAAGACCATCGGAATCGGGAGCACCCGAGACCATATTTTTATCTACCTCGGCGGGTATGACCCCCGCCTTATTCTCGTCTTTCAATTTGACAGATCTCCTTTATTTTTTTATCTTTATCGCGTTGCCGATGACCGATATCTCAACCTTGCCGCCGCACTCGGCGCGCTCACCGTCAAGCGTCCAAACGGTATCCCCCGGCAGCTTAAAGCGCACCGTGGAGGCGCGGAAGAAATCGATCATTTTGCAATTTAGGTTTGATGTGAGCAGTGCTTGAACTATCTGATTAAGCTCGTCCACATTTTTGGGGCGCTTGATGAGTATCACCTCAAAAACGCCGTCGTTCAGCCCCACAAGCTCGGGGCGCAGCTTTACAAGTCCGCCCACCGAGCGCGAGTTTGCAACACCGCCAAATACATAATCCCCTCGCAGTACGCGCTCGCCGTCATCGCAGATGACCTTTATCGGCTTTATGCGAAAGAATTCTTTTATTCCCTCTATCACATATGCGGCGTGCCCCACATTGTTTTTAACATTTTGCGGAGTGGCGTAGGATGCCGCCGTAAACGCACCAAAGGATGCGATATAGGTAAAATATCTATCCTCACCAAAGCGGCCGATATCCAGCGTAAGATCCTCTCCGCTTGCCGCTGTTTTGGCCGCGGCGGCGAGATCGGCTGTGGGAATGCCCAGACTTGCGGCAAAATCATTTGTACTGCCCGCGGGAATATACCCAATGGGGATGCTCTGCCCCGCCCCCGACTCGATAAGGCCGGATATCACCTCGTTGAGAGTGCCGTCCCCGCCACAGCAAATGATGCGGGAATACCCCTCGGCGGCGGCCGATGCGGCAAGACGCCTTGCGTGGCCGCGATATTCGGTAAGCACCACGGTGGGATGATACCCCTCGGCGCAGATACCCTCTAAGATGTCAAACATGGAGGCACGCGCGCGCAAACGCCCGGATACCGGATTTATTATCAGCAAAAGACGTTCGGGGTCGCGTGCCGAGGCCTTTGCCGACACCGCTTTTTTGTTGCTCTTTCCAATAAAAAATTTCATGTCCTTTTTTCCTTTAAGCTCTGCCGCGCCCGCGCGGCTATACCTTTTCAATATAATTATAGCCGTAAAATAACAAAAAGTCAATAGCGAGATGCGATATGATGGGGAAATGTGTTGCGCTGCGTTCCGAGTGATGTACCGCGCATGGCGCGGAGTGATGTTGGCACTGCGTGCGAGTGATATTTTGCGGCTCGCGCCGCAAAGTGATGTGCATGCTTCGCATGCGGTTGAGGAAGAAATCCGCGGGGCGGATTTCAAATTGAATGCATTTTGCTGATCTTCATCCGCGACAAAAGATATCGCGTTTGTTTATAGATACACACTTTTAGATTATAAACATGCAGAAAGCAAGGATCTACAATCCTAAGGTGCTGCTCGTCCGCGACTGAAGGAGAGCGCGGCACTAAAGAGTGCGCTGTTCTATACCGA
>CAYLLA010000076.1:0-5218 GCA_964384555.1 uncultured Ruminococcus sp.
CACTACGGGGAAGATCAGAAAAAATACATTTAATTTGAAATTCGCGTGGCGAATTACTTCCGCGATCAGCACGAAGTGCTGCATATAATCACGCGCGGAGCGCGTGTATTTCACTCCTCGTGCTTCTCCAGCACCAGCTCCAGTGCCACGCCGTTGCGGGTTGGCTCGTCGGGGGCGGCGGCAAGGGTCACCTCGGCGCATTTTGCGGCAAAGTGAGAGGCATCCGCGGCCGCGGCCGCCAGTTTTTTGCCGCCAAGCAGGCGGGCAAGCAGTACCGATGCAAAAATATCGCCGGTGCCCGGGTAATCCCGTGCCACCCGCCGCTGTGAGGTGATGGCCACCTCGCCATCGCGCTCGCCGGCCGAGGTCATCACACCGCCGTCCATCGTCGGGAGGCCGGTTATCACCACACCGCGCAGGCGGTCACCGCCGACTGCGGCAAAGATCCGATCTGTCAGCTCGCGGCAAAGCCCTGCGGCATCCTCGGCGGCACGCGAGACGGCGCGGGTGTAATCCTCCCCCACCATCATGCATGCCTCGGTAAGGTTGGGAGTGATCACGTCCGCGTGCGCGCAAAGCCCGCGCATGGCGGCGGCAAGCTCGGGGGTGCAGGTGTGATAAAGCTCGCCGTCATCCCCCAGTACCGGATCCACCAGCACCAGAGGCACGCCGCCGCGGCCGTCATCCTCGCCAAACCGACAAATAAAGTCGCGTATCATCTCAACCTGCCGCGCACTACCCAAAAATCCGGTGTAAACGGCATCAAATTTCAGCCCCAGCTCCTCAAAATGATCGGCAATTTGCGGTATAGCGCTGTCAAGCTCGCAAAAATACATATCGCTAAAGCCGCCTGTGTGGGTGGAGAGCAGGGCGGTGGGTATCGGCACGCACTGCACTCCCATTGACGACAGCACAGGTGCTATCACCGTCAGTGCGCACCTGCCAAAGCAGGAAAGATCATGCAGTGCCGCCGCTCGCGGAACTGCCCGCGCATCGTTTTTTTGATAGGTCTTAAAAGTTTGATCGCTCATGAGATCACTGTCCTTGTGATGTTGCGGCATCGCCGTCGGTGAAGCCGAAATAGCTGTTAAACACAGCGCGTGCGCCAAGTGCGGCGTAATATCCGTTAACGCCGTGCTCTATAACGCAGGAAAATACTATCTCCGGGTCGTCAAATGGCGCAAAGGCGGCAAAAACGCAGTTATCGGCCGAGCCGTCACCCACCTGCGCCGTACCTGTTTTGGCGCCAACCTTTATCGGGTAGTCCGCCAAAAAGCGGGAGGTCATTGAGGTGCGACTGCTGACGACCAGCCCCATGCCCTCCATCACGGCATCGTAGGTGGCGGCACTCATATCAAAGCTTGCTACCACCTCGGGATCGCGGGTGTAGAGGATCTCACCGCTGCCGAACTCGCGCACAGAGCCTAAAAGATGCGCCGAGTAGCGCACTCCGCGATTGACCACCATCGACATATAGCAGGAGATCTGCAGGGGGTTAAAGGAGTTGTAGCCCTGGCCTATCGCGGTAGCGATAACGCGCCCGGCCGTCCATTCAACGCCGTTATCGCGTGCCCAATCGGGATCCGCCAGCACGCCGGTGTTTTCAACATCGGTAAGCTCAATGCCGGTGGGCTGTCCAAAGCCGTAAAGTGCGGCGTATCGGTTTATCTTATCGATGGTCAAAAGGCGGCCCATCTCAAAGAAAAAGCAGTTGCAGGAGGTCCCCACCGCGTGGGTAACGTCAAGCAGGCCATGCCCCCACACGTTCCAGCATTTTGGCTGATAGTCGGAATAATACTCGTAGGTTCCGGTGCAGTTGACCTGATTTTGCGTGGTGATTATCCGCTCGCTCAAGGCCGCCACGGCAATTCCGACCTTAAATGTAGAGCCGGGAGCGTAGCTGCCCGCCAGTGCGCGGTTCATAAGCGGCGCGCCGGTGTTGGTAACAAGGGTAGCATAGTCCTCGTTAAAGGTGGAAAGATCATAGGTCGGGTTTGAGGCCAGTGCCAGCACCTCGCCGGTCTTGGGGTCTATCGCGGTCATCGCGCCGGCTTGAGCCAGCATGCCGCGCTCAATGGCGGCGCGAACGGCACTGTCGGTGCTGCCCGCCTCCGCCGCCTTGATGTATTCAATGTTTTCGGAAAGGGCCGCCTCGGTGGCTATCTGCAGGTCAATGTCTATCGTCAGCCAAACATCCCGCCCCGCCTGCGGCTCGACCGAAACATAGGTATCGATAACGTTGCCGTCCTCATCCCGCACCGTCACGCGCTCACCGTCAACGCCGCGCAGGTATTCTTCAAATGCAAGCTCCGCGCCGGAAACACCCACACGCGCGTTGGCCGAGTAGCCCGCCGCGGCGTATTCCTCGGCTTTTGAGGCGGGAATGCGCCCAACGCGGCCGAGTATGTGCGAGGCAATGCCCGGGTAGTGGTACACGCGCTCGGTATCGGTGCGAATGTACACGCCGCGCAGCTCGTGCTCGGCAAGGTAGTTTATCAGATCGTCGCCTATCTCCTCGGCGATAACAAGCGGCTCGGCCTTGGCAAAACGAATGACCTCCATTTCGTATCTTATACGCAAAACGGTGGTTATTTCTGCATAATTATACATTGCTTTGCCGTCATCATCGGTGTTGACCCGCCCCTTGGAATCAAGTATGCGGCACTTTTTGGCCAGCGCTTGGATAAGCTCAAATGCTGTGGCATCGGAATCGATATCAAGCGCTTTTTTTACACGCGCCAAGCGTGCGCGGAGGGTCTCGTCCTTGAGTTTTTCCTCGTCATATTTGATATTCGGGTAGCTGCCGACAAACACCCAGCTGTCATCGGCAAGGCAGTCGCGACTGCCGGTGGCCTCAATTGCCTCCATAACACCAATTATCACGCGGTTGCCCTCGGTGTAGGTGTCCGGCATGCTGCCGTAGTTCAGCAGCAGGGAATATGAATATTTATTCGTTACAAGCGGCTTGCCGTTGCGGTCGTATAACTCGCCGCGCACGGCGGCTATCGGCTCGGTGCTCTTGCTCCCGTCGCCGTCATCGTCCGCGGCGGGGGTGTAATTCAGCTGGAGCCGCGCTATCTGAAAAATGTAAAACAGCATCACCAGGGTAAAGACCACGGCTATAACTATATATCGGCTGCCAAATTGGCGGCGCGTGCCTTGGCGATCGTCCTCGCCGCGGTGGTCGTCGGATGGCGACCGCCCTGTTTTTCCAAGCATTTTCGGCTCCTTTCTTCGGGGTTGTTTAGAGGGGGATCGAACATAAAGTGTTTGTGCGCTCTACGTTATCTTTAGTTTTTTATTTTTTATAAGGATAGCATTTTAATCGGTTTTTACCTTCTCACCGCGCGAAGCACACACGCAGCGTGGGTTCACGCAAAAAAGCTGACTGCCAGCACGGCGGCCATGGCGGCAACAAACAGGAGCATTCCCGGATTCAAAAACATGACCTCACCGCGGCGGGCGCGCGGGATCTTCACCTCGGCGGACGGGCAATCAGCAAAATTCAGCCGTTTGCGGGAGGCTATAAGCATCCCCAGCCCCACCGCGCCGAGCGCCATCAGCGTCAGGCTCCACGCCATTATCGCCATCAGCGGCCCGTAAAGCCCGCCGGCGTAGGCCATGTACTCCGCCATGCCCTCCTCGGTGCCGGATGCGGCTATCTTTTGCACAAGAGTTGACAGTCCATCCGTACCGCCAAGCAGGCGCAGGAGCATTAAAGGCACAAAGCCGCCCACAAAATTCATTATCATATGCAAAATAATGCTGTTTTTGATCTTCCCTGTGCGCAGATAGATAAATGCGAAAAACAGCCCAAGCGCAAAAGCGTAAAAATACTGCTGCAGGTTTCCGTGCACCAGTGCAAAGGCCAGCGCGGACATCACCGCGGCGGTGGGAGCGCCAAACACGGCCAGCCTGTCTATCAGCAGGCGGCGAAAGATCAGCTCCTCCGCCACGGGGCCTATCACTACCACCACCAAAAGGACTACCAAGGGGTTTGATTCCATCAGTGTGCTGTCAAGCCCCGAGTAGGATGCGCGCCCGCAGATGATCGAGATGGTGTTGTTTACAAAGTTGCCGACATAGTTGCCGAGCTGCATAAGGCCTATCGATATCAGCACCGCCGCAAATAGGCCGTAGCCGCCAAGCTTTGCGCCGCCGTTGCCGAGCTGCGCTCTTGGCGCGGGGCGCAGGATCAGCCACGCCGCCGGCATTGAGATAAGATACATTATCACGCAGTGCGAGAGCCAATAATAAGCCTCCGTGGCGGCAAATTCGGGGAAATATCGCGCCGAGAGGTATGACATTCCATACCCCAGCGCGTATTGCAGGGCAACCATCACAAAAAGGGCCAGTCCCAAGCGCAAAAAAGTGCGCCGCGCCGTGCGCAGGGCTGTATCCTCGGGGGCGGTATTTTGTTCGTTTTCGTGTTTTGTGTTCATTCTTTTTGACCCTATGATAGATCGGTAGTTTTGCGAAACAGCTTGCAAAGCAGTTTTGCGGGGAGGCAGATGAGCAAAGCCAGCGGGTAGGAGCTTGCAAATTCGGGCAGGACTATCCGCAGCAGTGCCACCGAAAAGCTGAGGTCGGAGACGCCGGAGGTCATGGCGGTAAGCAGGAGCGACAAAAAGGACCGCACCGCGCACCCCGCAAAGCATATCACCGCCCATGAGGGGAGGTTGGGCCCCAAAAGCGTTTTTACCGCTATGCCGGCAAGGTAGCCCGCAAGCATGTAAAAGATGGGGGAGAGCCATATCGGCGCGCCGCCCAAAGCATCCACAGCCACGCCGCCCCAAATGCCAAGCGCCGCGCCGGTGCGTTCGTCATCAAACACGCCAAGGCCCATTACCAGCGCCAAAGTTATGTCGGGCGTGGCGGAAAACAGCCGCACCCGCGAGAAAAAGGAGGTCTGCAGTATGGCAAAAACAAATATCGCGGCGGCAAAAATGCCGTATTTCAGCACCGCGCGCGACCGCGAAATGTTCGGCCGCGGCTTTTTGTTAAATTCCATTTTGCCTCCTTTCGGGGATCTTTGATAAATACGGGATAAACACAGGGCGGGTTTGTGGGCGTCAGGCGGGGCATGTGTGAGATAAGGAAGATTTTTGCGCAAGCAACAATCGGTTTTACCTCCTCATCCGTCATGGATCAGGGGACGACCCACAAAAACGTCGTTTTTGCAGATTAATTGTGATTTGTGACGGATGAGGTGGGCTAT
>CAYLLA010000077.1:0-5204 GCA_964384555.1 uncultured Ruminococcus sp.
GCTTCTCGCTGCGGCTCGGTCACGCTCGGGCTCTGACAGCCCACCGGGCTGTCATTCACTCCCCTCGCGCCGCTTCGCCACCTCCCACGGCACTTGGGAGGCTTTTTGTTAGTGCTAACATTGTTCGTAGCCATGAGAAAACTATAGATATTAGAACTTCAAACTCTTGCTTTCTAAATGTCTATAAATTAAGCTTTGGACTCTTGCCAAGCCTTCTCCAGTGGGGGAAGAGACTCGCCCCGCTTTGCGGGTCGAGTCGTCAAAAACGACTCGGCGAGTGAGACTCGCCGTTTTGCAAGCAAAAACGTCGTTTTTGCGGGTTTATTGTGATTTGTGACGTATGAGGTGGGCTGTGCACTATGAACGTGCTGTCTATATTAGGAGCACACTCAATGCGGGAGCCGGCGCTCCGCGCCTGAGGAATTGTAAGCTCTTGCTTCCCACATGGCTACAAGTAAAAGTCCAGACTCTTGCCAAGCCTTCTCCAGTGGGGGAAGAGACTAGCCCCGCTTTGCGGGTCGAGTCGTCAAAAACGACTCGGCGAGTGAGACTCGCCGTTTTGCAAGCAAAAACGTCGTTTTTGCGGGTTTATTGTGATTTGTGACGTATGAGGTGGGCTGTGCACTATGAACGTGCTGTCTATATTAGGAGCACACTCAATGCGGGAGCCGGCGCTCCGCGCCTGAGGAATTGTGAACTCTTGCCAAGGCTCTCGCCGAGTGGAATCATCCCACCTCGGCGCGTGATTATTATATATATTAAATAGGAAGAAAACACCCCTGCCGCGGCAGGGGTGTAAGCGTTATTTTTTAATGTCGATGTGGATCTATCCCGTATCAAGCGTTGGCGGAGACTGTCTCGCCGACGGTTTCCTTCACGCCTTTATCGGCGGCGGGCGGTGCATCCTGACCGTGGCGCTTCATAAACGCAACAAACAGGATGATGGCGCAGATGCTGCAAACGATATCGGCGGAGGGGGTGGCCCAAACGATCCCGTAGGTGGGGTAGACCGAGTTGAGTATAAACATAAGCGGAATATCCAGCACGCCCTTGCGCAGGAGTGCAAGCACCAGCGATCTTATGCCGTGTCCCGTTGCCTGGAAGAAGGAGATAACGGCATACGCGCAGGCGGAGAAGGGTGCGCCTATGCAAAGGATGCGCAAAAAGCTGTTGCCCCACTCGTGAGACTCGGAGGCCTCGGGGATAAAGAGTCCTATCAGCTCGCGTGCAAAGAGCAGGCATACCACCATGCAAACGGCGGAGATGGCTATCGAGATGCCGGCGGAGATATATACCGTGCGGCGCATGCGCTTTTTGTTACCGGAGGCAAAGTTGTAGCCTATCAGCGGCAAAACGCCCTGTGACATTCCGCGCACTATCGAGTGTGCAAGCATGTTTACCTTTTTGGCAACGCCGATGCCGGCCTGCTGTGCCGTGCCGGCCGCGCCCATGAGATTATCAAGTATCGCGTAGGAGATGTTCTCGCACAGTGTCATAAGGCAGGCGGGTATGCCGATGCTGATGACGGAGGAGGGGATCTTGTTTTTAAACATTGCCGCCTCCGGCTTTACCGACAGCACAAGCTCGCGGCGATTTTTTGCGATTATTATGATAAAATAAATGAGGGCCGCAACGTTTGAGAGCATAGTAGCCAGTGCCGCACCTACCACCTCGTTGCCGCGGGGGAGGATAACGAACATAAACAGCGGGTCAAGCGCCATGTTCAGCACGCCGCCGAGGACTATGCCTATGCTGGCTTGGAGGGAACGTCCCTCGGCTCTTACCAGATGCGAGAAAAGGGTATTAAGTGCGGTTACCACGCCGCCCGAAACAACGGCTATCAGCATGTAACGGCAGGCCTCGGTGTGGACTGTTGCATTGTTGCCGCCGCCCAGGAGATCCACAAAGGTATCCATAAACAGCCACGCGCCAAAGGCGTACAGAGCAGAAACTGCGGTGCAGCCCCAAATGGCAAATGATGAGGCGCGGGAGGCATCCTTTTTGTTATGTAGCCCGAGGAAGCGGGATATCACGCTGGCGCCGCCCACTCCAAACAGGTTGGATATGGCGGATAAAAACATAAACGCGGGCATGCATACCGTCACCGCGGTTATCATTTCATCACTGCGGGTCAGTCCTACAAAAAAGGTGTCTGCCATATTGTAAATGACCAGGATTATCTGGCCCATTATCGAGGGGAAGGCAAGCTCTGCTATCGCCCTCATAATGGGTGTTGATTCAAATAGTTCTTTTTCTTTTGCTTTGGATCTCATTGGATGTTTCTCTCTCTTTCGGGTGTCGTATATTTTTGCTGTATGCCGCCATCGCGGCAGTTCGCGGCGGCATATGAGGATCTTATCTTGCCGATAAGCTCACTGCAGTCGCGGTTTTTTCGGTATACCAGGCGTATACTGCGGGTCATGTTTATGCCGCCAAGGGGAACGGCAGCTATCCTGCCGCTCTCCGCCGCCGCGGCGCAGGCCTTGCTGGACAGCACGGAAAGCCCGTAGTGTCCCGCCACCAGCCTTATTATCGTGTCCACCGAGCTGACCTCCATGATCACCGAAAATTTTTCGGGGGAGAGGCCGGCGCCCGCAAGGCTGGCATTAAACAGGCGGCGTGTGCCTGAATCCGGCGGCTTCATAATAAGCGGCTCGTTTTGCAGCTCGGCGGGGGTTATCATGCCGCGCACGGCGTACTCGCTGTCCGGCGGCAGTATGACGGATAGATAATCGGTGTCAAGCATCACCTCGGCAAGCGTTTCGCTTTGGCAGCTGCCGCCCTCGATTATCGCAAGGTCTATGGCGTAGCTCTCAAGCATGTCGCAAAGCCGTGCGGCGGAATCCGTCGTTACCGTGATGCGGGTCGGCAATACGCGGGCGGATAGCTCCTCTATCACGCCGGAGAGCGCACCGCTGACCGCACTTGGCGTGATGCCGACATTCAGCCGCTCGAGATTGTGCTTTGAAAGCTCCACGTCGTCCGACATGCGGCGGCACATGGTGTGGATCTTTTCAATATATTTAACTATCACGCGGCATTCGCGGGTGGGGATCAGCCGCCGCTCGCTTCGCTCAAACAGCGGCGTGTCAAGCTCCTGTTCTACCGATCTTACCTGTTGACCGATGGCGGAGGGCGTCAGCCCCAGCTTGTTGCCCGCGGCGGTAAAGGAGCCAAGGCGGTAGACCTCAAGCAGTGAATCATATCTTTGGTCGTAGTGTATGCGGTCGAGCATCGCCCTCCTCCTTTCGGTCTTTCTCGCGGACATGGGCAGGGCGGCCCCTGTCGCGGTCTTTTTCGTTCATCTTGCCGTCCCGAGCATCGGCATCGGCTTTAGCTTGGTCTTCTTCATTGCGTTCGTAGTCAGCGTTGTCTTCTTCATAATCATGATCATATTCATCATAATCATCCGCCGTTGCCGAGCGTGCGCGCCAGATCCCAAGCGCCGCCTGCATGGCAGGGGATGTGAAACTTAAAAAAGAATGTGTACCGCCGGACATGCCTGCCTCCTTTCCATCACCCGCGCGGGCAATGATGCTGTGCCGAGTGAAATAAAGCTTAAATATCGCCGGTGTGCGTAAAATAAAAAAGCTCTCCGCGATCTTTTTTCGCAAAGCCACTTGATTTTCTCGGCCGGTCGTATTATAATTATAATCGCGATTTCGATAATGTCAAATTATGATTTGATCTATCCCGATAAATAAAACTTATGAGAGGCAATAAAGATGATCGATCCCAAGGTATATTCACTGCTTAAAGTAAACGAGTGCGGCGGCTTTGCCGCGGCGGCAAAGCAGCTCTCCATCACACAGCCGGCGGTGAGCCAGCATATCAAAGCGCTTGAAGAGGAGCTGGGCGTGCGCATATTTGAGCGCTCAAACGGCAAGACGGTTTTGACCAAACAGGGCGCGGAGGTGGTGAAATATGCCCTTAAGATGGTCGGTATATATAACAGCCTGCGGCAAAACCTAAGCGATGGGCAAAGCCTTACCACTCACCTGACGGTTGGCGTTACCCACACGGCGGAGAGCAATCCCATAGCCGAATCGCTTGCAAAATATTGCTCGCAAAATGACAGGGTAAACATTAAAATGATTACGGATACCATAAGTAATCTTTATACCATGCTCAAAACTTACGATATAGATATAGCAATAGTTGAGGGGCGGATAAACGATCCCGGCATTAAATATCTGTTGATGGATACCGACTATCTTATTTTGGCCGTCTCCCCCGACCATCCGTTTGCCAAAAAGAGCATGGTAACGCTCGCGGAGCTGAAAAAAGAAAGAATGATCCTGCGCCTGCCTAACTCCGGTACGCGAAACCTTTTTGCGGCGCATCTTGAAAGCAATAATATGAGCATCACCGATTTTAACGTTATCCTTGAGGTGGACAATATCGCCACCATAAAGGATCTTATACGGCGCGATTTTGGGGTATCCATACTTGCAAAAAGCGTGTGTCTTGATGAGCTTAAAAAGGGCAAGATCGTGGCCCTGCCGGTGGAGAACCTCAGCATGATGCGGGAGATAAATATAGCATACCCCGCTGATTTTTCGCAATTCGATATTCTGCGCGATATCGTGCGCAGCTACAACGAAACGCTCAGATTTTACAAGTGATGCGGAAATCTTCATTATAATATATATAGTGTGTTCACATATTCCTTGGCGATAATATGATGCGGCGGCAGTAATTGTCACAAAAATAGTGCAAAAAAAAATCGAAACATCTATTGACTTTTTGGTTTGAGTGTTGTATAATGATACTGGAAGTTATAAAGCCCTAATTGTTTGGTGGCGCCGATGGACTTTGGATGTTTTTTTGCACGCTTTTTATAAAAAATATTCAAAAAACTATTGACAATACCGCAAAAGGGTGATATAATTACTCCATCCTTATAGTATTTGGCTGACGAATTTGCATTTTGGCACCTGCGAGCGAGCTAAGCCGACGTTCGTTTGCTCGGATCAAAGCTTCAAAATCAAAATTAAATAGAGGATTATGAAGAAATGAAAAAACTAGTATCAGTAGTCTTGGTGGCTCTGATGGTTCTCGGACTGAGCGTTACCGCATTTGCTGCCGACGGAAAAGTAACCGTTGCTGCCGACAAGACCGAAGCCAAAGCAGGAGAGACCGTAGTCCTTAACGTTAAGGGTGAATGACTTGCAGATGCAAAGGCTCTTGCCCTTGTAGTAACC
>CAYLLA010000078.1:0-4925 GCA_964384555.1 uncultured Ruminococcus sp.
ATACAGCTGTATAGAAAACAAGATTTTTGAGTTTTAATGTCTACAGTTTTCTCATGGCTACGCACTATGTTAGCACTAACAAAAAAGCCTCCCTTGTGTAAAGGGAGGAGGCACGCGTAAGCGTGACGGAGGGATTGTTCGATGACATTTCGTAATGTTTAAATGTCTATAGGCGAAAGATTCGATCCCTGCCAAGCCTTCTCATGTGTGAGAAGGCTTGGCAAGCGCTCTCTCTTTCACCTATAGCCATAAACAATTGCGATATCCATTATTTCCGTCACGGCGCTGTTGTGCGCCATGCGTAGCATTGCATAATTTCATTCAATTCACTTTGAGATCTCCCGCGGTTATCTTGCTTGCTCCCTTGCGAATTCTTCGTCTGTCGATGCTTGACAATGGGTGTCATATTTGATATAATTATCTCACCGGTACAAAAGCCGCGCGGGGTATCCGTCGGCTTTGCATCTCATTCTTAATTATAACGCCGCCGCGGGCGGCTGAACGGAGATAAAAATGAGTCTGATCGATCTTGTGGGTGGGGGCTACTCACTTTACACACTGGCGTGCGCGGTGTTCTTTCCGCTGATAGCTGCCGTAGCCGTATTTTTATGTCTTCGCCGCGCGGGAACGGTCAGGCGGATACTCGGCTATTTTCTTTCAATGCCCATATACGTCTGCGTGTGCGTTTTTCTGCTTTGCGAGCCGCAAAACGTCCTTTGCCCGCTTTTGCTGAAGCTCGGAATTGAAATATTTCAGCCTGAAGCCGTCGGCTTTTTGCTGGCCATCGGCTTTGGCGTGCTATACCTCGGCATAGTCGCCATGATATGCGGCGCGGGAGTGCAAAAAAAGGCGGGATATATCTGCTCCTTGATACTCACCCTGCTCTTTACCGCTGTTTGCGCGGCCGCGGCGATAATGGCGCATCTGCTCGTCACCGCAGTGGTCGATACGCTTGCGCCGCCCACCATCACAGGTCTGTTTGAATATTTCGGAGTCTCGCTTAAATGCGATATATCGCTTGATATCCTGTCCGCCGCCGCGGCAATAATATACATGATAGGCTACTTTCTCTGCTTTATCGGCGCGGGGCGGGAGGACGAAGCAAAAGCACGCCGCCCAAGGCTTGCCGTGCCGGACATTGAACCCTGCTGTGCCGTATGCGAGTACGCCACGCTCCTTAAGGATTCGCCGAATATGGTGCTTTGCGCCAAGCGCGGAGTGGTGGCCGAGGATCACATCTGCCGCCGATTTATGTACGATCCGCTAAAACGCCGCCCGGTGCGCGTGCCGTTGCCGACCATGGCGCAAACTGAAGCCGAGCAGGATAATATTAGATAATATTAAATAAGGAAAAAACAATGAGCCATGCCCGCAAGATAAGGGTCTGCGTGGTGCTGTCGGATATGAACATCGGCGGCGCGGGGCGGGCCATGAGCAATATCATTTCAGCATTTGACCGAGAACGTTTTACGTTCTCGGTCATTCTGCCGTGCGGCAGTCGCGCACGCAGGCTGTTTGTGGGCACAGGGGCAGACATCATTCATCTGCCAATACAAGGCGACCGCAGCTTTGACGCGGCGGCGATAGCTCCCCTCGCTCGCGCGATAAAACGGATATCACCGGATATCGTTCACACAAACGCATCCCTCTCCGCACGGATCGCCGCACGCGCGGCGGGCACGCCCGCCATCGTTATGACCAAGCACACGGCAGATACACCGCACGGCACCACGGCGGCAAAGCTTTGGCAGGGCGCACTCTGCACCCGAGCCATTGCGGTGAGCCGCGGCGCGGCCGCGGCGCTTGAGGCATGCGGCATGCCGCGGGAGAAGATACGGATAATTGCAAACGGCGCACCCGAGATCTCACCTCCCCGCCCGGCAGAGCTTCGCCGCGCCGCGGCTGATATAGGCGTTGGCGGCAGGATAATAGGCAATTTTGCGCGGCTTGAGCCCTGCAAATCGCAGGAGGTGTTTATCCGCGCCGCCGCCATATGCCGCAAGATCGATCCGACCATCCGTTTTTTCATCGCCGGGGACGGCTCTCGCCGCGGCGAGCTTGAAGCACTGGCCGCACGCATGGGGTTAGGACAGGGCTTTGTTTTTTGCGGACAGCTGGACGATCCCGCGCCGTATATGAGCCTTTGCACCGCCATGGTCAGCACGACCGCGGAGGGAGAGGCATCGAGCCTGGCGACCATTGAGGGGATGTGCCTTGGCATCCCGCAGATAATGGCGGACACCGCGGACAACAGGCGGATGACAGCGAGGTGCGGTCTGCTGACCCGGCCGCGCTCGGCGGAGTCAACGGCAAAGGCGATATTGAGGCTCTGCCGAGAGGACGGACTGCGCGCACGGCTGGCCGCAAGCGCCCGCGCGGAATATCTTGAAAGTTACACGGCAAAGGCCTGCGCCGCCGCAACGGCGGAGGTGTACATCGAGGCCCTCGCCGCGGTCGAGCAACAATAAACCGCCGCAAATTATGCAAACATCTTGACAAATCGGCGGCGAAATGATAAAATAGTATCCGCGCGGGTATGGCGGAACTGGCAGACGCGCTGGATTTAGGATCCAGTGGGCAACCGTGCAGGTTCGATTCCTGTTACCCGCACCAACATCAAAAGGGTAGGCAAAAGCCTACCCTTTTGATGTTATACGGTAATCTACGATCGAACCTGCTTCCAATCCGCGAGAATCGCGGGTTGGATGGGTTTGCGCAAAGGTGAATAACAAGATCTGATTTTCAGACGCGCAAACCGCAGGTTACGATTCCTGCGCCCATGGTAAAATCTAAAACACCGCGGGTGGATCCATCGTCGATCACTGTTTCATCCTTTCATCCGTCACAGCGGATGGCGATCTTAATGACCCCGTCGCGCTTCGATTCAAACAGCTCATACGCCTCATCGATCCTTGAGAGCGGATAGGTATGCGTGATAAGCGGCTCGGTATCAAGCTTGCCCGCGGCGATGAGGCGCAGGGTCTCATCGCAGTCACATCCGTCCACACCGCCGGTCTTAAAGGTCAGATTTTTACCGTACATATTCGGCAGCGGCAATATTTGCGGCTTATCGTAAAGCGCCACCACCGTGACTACGGCATTGGGGCGGGCGCACTGCCATGCAAGCTCAAAGGTATCCTCTGCGCCAGCAACCTCAAGCACCACATCCGCACCGCCGTGGTCGCTATGCTCACGGACGAACTTCCGGCATTTGTCCGGCGTGACGGTCAGCACATCAGGGTAATGCTCGTTTACAAACTTTATGCGCCCCTCATCCCTCTCGCAAACGATTATCCGCCGCGGTCCTTTCAGCATCACGCAAAGCAGCGTACAAAGTCCCGTGGGACCCGCACCGATGATCAACACGGTATCATCCGCCGTGATCTCGGAGATCTTTGCCGCCCAGTAGCCTGTGGCCAGCACATCACCAACAAGCAGAGCTTGGCGGTCGCCTACGCCATCCGGGATCTTGTTCAGCCCGCGGTCGGCAAACGGAACGCGAACATACTCCGCCTGCCCGCCGTCAATGCGACAGCCGAGCGCCCAGCCGCCATTATGATCGGTGCAGTTGTTGACAAAGCCCCGCCGGCAGAAAAAGCACTCGCCGCAAAAGGTCTCAACATTCACCGTCACACGGTCGCCGGGGCGAACCTGCGTGACCGCCGCGCCGACCTCCTCTACGATGCCGACCATCTCATGACCGACAGTGATCCCCTCGACCGCGCGCGGCACACTGCCGTGTTTTATGTGCAGGTCGCTTGAGCAGATGCTCGCGAGCGTGACCATGACGATGGCATCGCGCTCCTGCAGAATGGTCGGCCGCGGCTTCTCCACTCGGCCAAATCTTCCTTTTGATATATATGTGTATGTCAGCATGTCGTCCTCTTATCTTTTATTATACGCAACGGATGCCCACGGCACCCATTATATGATACTCAATTATACCATAAATAAAGATGATACGCAAGGCGACAGCGAAAGTTTTATTCGCCATATCGCTCATCATGGGCTGCACTTCCCCTTGCATCTTACGGGTGAGTGCAGAATGCCTTTGCTGTATCGGCCGCAAAAATGAGAAAAATATAAATTCTTTTTATATAAAAATGCCAAAAAGTATTGACATGCGGCCAAAGTTTATGTATAATAATCTTGACTCAAAATAAAGGCGGCAATGCCGCCAAATCAAAAGAAAGAGGTTATAGTCATGCGCAAAACACTCTCCATTCTTATCAGCGTTCTTATGATCGCATCGCTCTTTGCTGTCGGCGTAAACGCGGCAGAGGGAACAGCCATCAACACTGCTGATGAATTCATGGTAATGGCAGCCGACGGTACATACTACCTCAATGCTGACATCACCCTCACAGCAACCTTTGATACCGAATTTACCGGCACTCTTGACGGTAACGGTCACACAGTAACAGTTTCCGCTCCTATGTTCAGACAGATGAACGGTACTGTTAAGAACCTCACCACTGTTGGCGAGATCAAAATCGACAGCACCAGCAATACTCAAGTCGGTGCAGTTGCCGGTTCTTGCAAAGGTGGCACATTCGAAAATGTAACAAACAAAGCCAACATTACAGTTACCACCACCGATACATCCCTTGAATTTGACGTTGGCGGTATTGCCGGTCGTCTTAACGGTCACAAAGAAGCTCCCCACGCTGCTATGATCACCAACTGCACCAACGAGGGTAATGTTACCGCTCACGGTAAAGTCGGCGGTATCGTTGGCGGCAGCTACGACGGCGATGCACTCTTTGACGGTTGCGTAAACAACGGCAACATCACCAACCCCTCCGGAATAAAGAATGGCTTTGCCGCCGGCGGTATCTACGGCTACAACGGCTCTGCTGCTGTTATAGTCAAGAACTGTGTAAACAACGGTGAGATCGTTTCCGCTCTCCATGCAGGCGGCATTG
>CAYLLA010000079.1:0-4628 GCA_964384555.1 uncultured Ruminococcus sp.
GTCACTTTGTCTATACTTTTTTGATATCCAGTCTCACATCTATTGTAACACTACACCCGCCCGCCCTCCTTTTTCGTCATTTTACCTTGACATTCCCTCTATTTGGTGATATAATATATACAATTTAACCGCACATCGAAAGGAAGATACCATGAGATCCCTGCATTTTCGCATTTTGATCATGCTTTTAACTCTAACCCTGCTGCTGACCGCCTGCGGTGCGCCGTCGGTCGGTGACGAGACCACCCCGCCCGCCGAGACCACAGAGCCTGCCCCCGCAGAGCTTGTGCTGTTTGGCGGGGATGTAACATACAACGTTTACCGCGATACCTACGCATCCTCCGCCGTTTGCGATGCGGTGAGACAGCTCAGCCGCCGCATTTACGACCTTTACGGCAGCAGCTGGAGCGGCATCGTAAGCGAGGACTTTGACGTGGGGCTTGACCGTGACTCGATAGTTGATAACACCGCGCCCGAGATCCTGCTTGGCTCTACCAACCGCCGCGAGAGCCGCGAGGTGACGGCGACTCTCGGCAAGGATGATTACATCATCACGGCCGTCGGCAACAAGGTAGTTGTGGCGGGCGGCAGTGACTATGCGACCGTCCAAGCCATAGAGCTGTTTGCCGAGCAGTATCTTAAGGACGGCAGTACCACACTTGTCATCCCCGCCGATCTTTCTATCAAGGGCGAGGCCTCACTGCGGCATGTTTCGCTTAACCGCGAGGCAAAATACCGCCTGATGACTTGGAACCTCGGCTGTGCCGTGGGCGTGGCATCCGATGCGGTTGACATCATTAACGAATATCTGCCGGACATCGTTGCCCTGCAGGAGTGCAACGCAAAGATACACAAAAACGTTATAGAAAAGCTGCCGGAGTTCTACGCGGTGGCAAACAAATATCACCCCGGGACATCGACATATGTTTACACCCCGATAATCTACAACACCGAGCTGTTTACCCTGCGCGATTCCGGCGTGGAGTGGCTGCGCGACCGCTACACCGGCACAAACACCAAAAGCGCATCCTGGGCGGTGTTTGAGGATGCGGACGGCCAGCTGTTTGCCGATGTGAACTTTCACGGTGCGGTGTGCTCAAACTCCTATAAGGGCTTTGAGAACTTCACCTCCGCCGAGCGTGCGGCGCAGGCCCTGACATGGAGAGTTGGCAACGCGCGGCAGGTGCTTGAGATCATAGACCGCATTGAGGCGCAGTTTGGCAAGATCCCCGTTATGCTGAACGGCGACTGCAACTTTAAACGCAATACCGAACCCTACAATATTATTATAAACGGCGGAATGACCGATGCCGAATTCACCGCCCGCCTTGGCAGGGTGAGCGGTTACCAGACCTATTTTTCCTACGGCACCGGCATAAAGAACGGCGACAGCATTGACCACATATTCGGCCGCAACGCCATTGATTTTGTGGAGCATTACATCGTGCGGGACACAAAGGTGACGACCGCCTCCGACCATTGCCCGGTGTATGTTGATTTTGGCTTTTTAACGGAAAAGGTCAGCTGAATAAAACCACGGACAGCCATGCGCTGTCCGTGGTTTGTTTTGTTTAATGGGGAGTCGGCACTCTGCCGCCCAAAAAACACCTTTGAGGCGAGCCGGAGCGAGCCCGCGCGCGCCCCTCACTCCGCTTGGAACGTGACCGCAAAACCGTCATCCGTCACATCCACCACTGCGGTGCTGTCGGGCGCGGGATCGTCGGCGATAACGGCGCGGGCAACGGCGGTCTCTACCGCCGACTGGATATATCTCTTGAGCGGGCGTGCGCCGTAGACCGGATCGAACCCGTTTTGCATTATCCGCTCGCGTGCCGCATCGCTCACGCGCAGGTGCAGACCGCGCTCGCCAAGGCGGCGGTCAAGATCCCGCAGCTGCAGCTCGGCTATCGCACCGATGTTCTCGCGCGTGAGCGGCCGATAGAACACCGTCTCATCCAAACGGTTCAAAAACTCGGGGCGGAAGCTGCGGCGCAGTATCTCCGCCACACCGCGGCGGGCATCCTCCGATATATCCCCATCCGGCGTGATACCGTCAAGGATGATATCCGAGCCGAGGTTTGAGGTTAGGATTATGATGGTATTTTTAAAGTCCACCGTGCGGCCGCGGCTGTCGGTGATACGTCCGTCATCCAGCACCTGAAGCAGGATGTTGAACACATCCGGGTGCGCTTTTTCTATCTCATCAAACAGCACCACCGAGTAGGGGCGGCGGCGCACAGCCTCGGTCAGCTGACCACCCTCGTCATAGCCGACATATCCGGGAGGCGCTCCGATAAGCCGCGAGACCGAGTGCTTCTCCATATATTCGCTCATGTCGATACGCACCAGCGCGCGCTCGTCATCAAACAAGGCCTCCGCCAGTGCCTTTGCAAGCTCTGTTTTGCCAACACCCGTGGGACCGAGGAACAAAAACGAGCCTATCGGGCGGTTGGGGTCCTGTATGCCGGCACGAGAGCGGAGCACCGCCTCGCTGACCCGCTGTACAGCCTCATCCTGACCGATCACGCGGCGGTGGAGCACGCCGTCCAGCCCCAAAAGCTTCTTTTTTTCGCTCTCCATGATCTTGGAGACGGGTATGCCCGTCCAGCGTGCCACGATCCTGGCTATCTCATCGTCCGTTACCTCGTCACGCAGAATGCTCTCGCCGTCCGCCTCCTTTATCTTGGCCTCAAGTGACTCAAGCTCCTTTTGCAGCTCCGGCAGGCGACCGTACTTAAGCTCGGCGGCGCGACCCAGATCATACTCGTTTTGCGCACGCTCAATATCCGCATTCGTCTTTTCAATGTCGGCACGGAGGGTGCGCACACGCTCGATCGAGCTTTTTTCGTTATCAAGCTTTGCCTTCATCGCGCCAAAGCTCTCGCGCAGCTCCGCCAACTCCTCGCGTATCTTTGCAAGATGATCCACAGATAGCTTGTCCGTCTCGCGGGAGAGCGCGGCCTCCTCTATCTCAAGCTGCATTATGCGGCGGCGGGCATCGTCAAGCTCCTGCGGCATAGATTCCATCTCTGTCTTGATCATGGCGCAGGCCTCGTCAACAAGGTCTATCGCCTTGTCGGGCAGGAATCTATCCGATATATATCTATTGGAAAGCGTTGCGGCGGCGATAAGTGCGCCGTCATGTATCTTTACACCGTGAAAGACCTCGTACCGCTCTTTAAGTCCGCGCAGGATGGATATAGTATCCTCCACCGACGGCTCAGGCACCATGACCGGCTGAAAACGGCGCTCAAGCGCGGCATCCGTTTCGATATATTTTCTGTACTCGTCAAGAGTGGTCGCGCCGATGCAGTGGATCTCGCCGCGGGCGAGCATCGGCTTTAGGATATTGCCGGCATCCATGGCGCCGTCGGTCTTGCCCGCGCCGACGATGGTGTGGACCTCATCGATGAACAAAATGACCCGCCCCTCGCTGGCCTTTACCTCGCCAAGCACCGCCTTAAGGCGTTCCTCAAATTCGCCGCGGAACTTTGCGCCCGCGATGAGCGCACCCATATCAAGCGAAAAGACGGTGCGGCCGCGCAGGTTCTCCGGCACGTCCCCCCTGACTATCCTTTGCGCCAGCCCCTCCGCTATTGCGGTCTTGCCAACGCCCGGCTCGCCGATAAGGCAGGGGTTGTTTTTGGTCTTGCGCGAGAGGATACGAATAACGTTTCTTATCTCCTCGTCACGCCCGATGACCGGATCCAGCTTTTGCGCACGGGCAAGCTCCACAAGATCCTGACCGTACTTTTTGAGGGCATCATAGGTCGATTCGGGATCATCCCCGGTCACGCGGCGATTGCCGCGCACGCTTTGCAGTGCCTCAAGAAAGCGGGAGCGATCTACCCCCGCGCGGGAGAGTATGCCGCGGGTGGCCTCATCCCCCTTGTCGATCAGGCCGAGCATTATATGCTCCACCGAGATGTACTCGTCATGCATGCCCTCGGCGGTCTTTTCGGCCGAGGCGAGCACAGCCTCCGCGGCGCGGGAGATGTATATCTGCCCCGCCCCCGGTCCGCTCACGCGCGGCAGCTTATCAAGTGCCTCCGCCGTATCCTTTTGCAGAGTGGGAAGATCGGCGCCAAGCTTTTTTATAAGCTCCGGGATCAGCCCGCCCTCCGCCGTCAGCAGAGCCGAGAGGATGTGCGCCGGCTCGATGGCGTTATTTCCGCGCTCGGCGGCATCGGTCTGAGCCGCACGCAGCGCTTCCATGCTTTTTTGCGTATATTTGTCTGTCATTTCAGTCTCCTTTCCGCCGCCGCGCGGCGTGATCAGAATTATAATTATAATTTAAATGTAAGATCGATGAAATTTTGATCTAAAAATAAAATGTGATAGCGTAGAGCGATGCGCTTCGCGCAGTGAAATTCCGCACAAGTGCGGAGCATGGCGCTCCGCGCGAGTGATATGTTCCGCACAGCGGAACGTGATATGCACGCGTTGCGTGCGATTACGGAACGATGGATGCCGCAATCGGTTATGTCTATAGGCGAGAGAGACGACTCTCGCCAAGCCTCCCTCCGAGAGGGAGGTGCCCGAGCAAATGCGAGGGCGGAAGGAGCCTGCGGAGCTAAAAAATCCGCATTTGGTGAAGAACAGCGCACTTTTTAGTGCCGCGCTCTCCC
>CAYLLA010000080.1:0-4221 GCA_964384555.1 uncultured Ruminococcus sp.
TCACTTTGTCTATACTTTTTTGATATCCAGTCTCACATCTATTGTAACACTACAGCCGCGCGGCGGTGATTTTGCGCAAAGTTATTTACTTTTGCGCTTTTTTATGATATACTATTATACTGAAGAATTATCTTTAGCGCATACAAACACAAAGCGCGTACAGATATTATTAAAGTAAACTAAAAAGCAACAGTTCCGGAGTCTTGCGGGCATAAGACGGCACGTTTTTAGTGATGCCGCGGCCCTGCCTTGGGACGAAAAAATTAAAAGAAGCAAAGGAGGGAATACCATGGCTGACAGAGAGATACCGAGCAACGACACGGTCGGCGGTGAAAACGGTGCCGGCGGCACTGTGGGCGTTCATGTTCACGCGCCGTTTTGGTGGGCGCTGATGCCTGCGGGCGCTGTGGCGGCAGGTGTTGGCTCTGTGCTTGCGGCGGCGTACTCGCGTGATACCGTGGCCGGGCTTTGCATGCTTGCGGCGGCGCTGTTTATCGTGTTTTTTGCGCGTGAGCGCATGACCTTGTTTGCTCTGGTAGTACCCGCCTGCATCATAGCCTTTATGTCAGGCAGCTTTGCTCTGCCTGCACCCGTGCTCGGGTGCGTGGCCGCAATAGGCATAGGCGCGTTTTTGTTTAGGATAAACCGCGCGGCATTTTTGCTTGCCGCCGCCGCATCCGCCGCCATCGGCTTTGCGTTTGGCGGTGCGCCAGGCATCCTTTGGGGTGTCGCCTTTATCCCCGCGGAGATAGTTTTGTCAATGGCCTATCCGCGCACTACGGTCGGCGAGGCAGTGGGTGTTACCGCTCTTACCGCCGCGCTCTCGGCTGTTGTGTTCGGCGTGCTTTTTGTTATCGCATCCCCGAATATATCCAAAGAGGGACTTGCCGGCGTGGCCGATATCGGCAGACTGTTGCTTGATCGTATCGCCGACTACACCGCGGCGGCATATGCCGAGGCGGGAGTTGAGGTTGGCGCGGGAGCTGTGCGGCAGTACGCCCTCTCGCTTGTGCGCATGCTTCCGGGAGTGGCGGCCGCGGTGGCGGAGATAGCCGCATTTTTGGCGGTGGCTGTTTGCGGGGCGATATTCCGCACGCTGGATATCGAGCCGCACGCCTTTACCGAGGCACCCTCAAGATACCTGCTCTCCCCGATCTGCGGAGTTGTATATTTTGCCGCCATAATAGTATATCTGTCACTGACCGGCGGCGACGGCAGCGTGGGCGGCGGCACGGCCGCCGTGATATGCGAAAATATCATTCTGATGCTTGCCCTGCCGCTTACCGTGTTTTCGGTATCCTGGCTGAGGCGTGTCTCACTGCGCGGCGGCTGGCGTTTTGTCGCTCCGTTGATAATCATCGCGCCGATAATCTCTGTCATGGCCTCCGGCTTTGGCGGGCTGTCTCTCTTTGCCGCATTTGGGTGCATCCTTTGCATCATCCTGCCGATAGCCGAGGTGCTCGCCTCCCGCCGCAAACAGTGATCGGTAAATCGTTGCTGATTTATGTTTTCTGATTTTAATTATCAAATTTCTAATTTCTAATTTCTAATTGCTAATTGCTAATTGCTAATTCTAAAAGAAAGGTCGTGCATCATATGTCAGATCGAAAGGATCCCGCGCCCGACAATTTGCCGCTTATCATATGCATCACGGTGGGGGGGCTGTTTTTGGCCGCGCTTACGGTGATATCTCTCCTGACCGACATTCCTGCATTCCCCGCAACGCTTATTTTCCTTGTAATTTATATAGCCGCCGTGGCGATATCCGCGCATATCTCTCGCGCGGGCGGCAGCTTTCATATCGGGGAGGGGGAGCGTGCCTCGATCGGGGTTATGCTTTCCTCCACGTTGCGCGATGTGGCAGACCCCATGGTCATATCCTCCGCCGAGGGCAGGATAGTTTGGGCAAATGCCGCCGCCGCGGAGCATGGGTCACCGATAGGACTTGAGCTTTCCGAGCTTATGGGCGCATCTCTTGCGGAGATCACCTCTGAGCTGGAGGGTAACGGGCTGCGCGTTCTGCTTGGCGAAGCTCCCTACCGCGTACATGCCTACCCAATGGAAACGCAGGATCGCCGTTATTATCTTTTAACTCTCTCGCCGGTGGCCGCGCTCGAGGCGGCAGAGGCAAGGGCGGATGACGAGCTGGCGGTCGTAGCTTATGTGGCACTTGATAATCTTGAGGAGCTTGCAAAGTACGCGCGTGTATCCTATCGCGAATCCGCCAACCGCGCCGAGGAGATACTCCGCACCTGGGCGGAGCGCATGGATGCCATAATTCGCGAGTACGATAGGGATAAATTTCTTGTTATAATGCCGCAAAAGCGGCTTGCGGACGCTATTCGCGACCGTTTTTCGGTGCTTGACGATGTAAGAGAGGTCAAGGCCGGTGAGAGCGGTATGTCGCTTACCGTTTCAATGGGCATATCAGCCTCCGGCGGAACGTTGGCCGAGCGCGAGCGCGAGGCGGCAGTGGCGCTTGAGATGGCACTTCAGCGCGGCGGTGACCAGGTGGCACTGCGGCGGCGCACAGGACCGGGTCAGAGCGGCTACGAATATTTCGGCGGTCGCACCAAGAGCGTGCGCGAGAGCACCAAGGTGGATTCGCGCGTGGTATACGAGCGACTGGCCGAGATACTCTCGAGTGCCGGCAATGTTTTGATAATGGGTCACAAAAACCCGGATTTTGACTGTATAGGAGCATCGGTGGGTCTGGCGCGAATTGCCGCGCTATTTACCGATGATGTGAGGATAATCTCAGACCGCGCCAACCGCAACTTTACCGTGTGTACCGAGGGGCTTCGCCATGAGCTGGCCAACGATGGGTGCGAGCTGTTTATCGATGCCGAGGACGGCCTTGAGATGATCCGCTCGGATACCGTTTTGATAGTTACTGATGTTAACAACTTTGCCATCAGCGAATCTCCCGAGATCGCCGCAAACGCCTTCCGCACCGTGGTGATAGACCACCACCGCAAGGCGGGCGAGTTCCAAAACGAGCCTGAGCTTGTTTATATCGAGCCGTCTGCTTCCTCGGCGTGTGAGCTGGTGGCGGAGATGCTCGGTTTCTCTCCCATAGGACAGCCCGGCGCGGGTCAGGACGGTCTTTCCCGCCGCGAGGCGGATATAATGCTTGCCGGCATTATGGTGGATACGCAGGACTTTACCCGCTCAACCACAGCCCGCACCTTCTCGGCGGCGCTTTATCTGCGTGAGTGCGGCGCAAGCTCGGAGATAGCCAGAACATTCTTTTATGAGGATCTTACGAGCTATATCACCGAGTCACGCCTCGGTGCCGAGATATGCATCTACCGCTCGCGCATAGCGATAGCGGTGGGGCGCGGCACGGCGGCGGATATCGACCCGGATGATACTGCGGCAATGACCGCGGCACGCGGCGCCGATCGCGTAACTGCCTCAAAGGCCGCGGATAAGATGCTGACCGTGCGCGGCGTGGCGGCGGCGTTCGTTTTGCTTGAAACGGATGGCGAGGTCATGATATCGGCACGCTCGGATGGCAGCTTTAACGTTCAGCTGGTGCTTGAGCAGCTTGGCGGCGGCGGGCATTTTGATGCCGCGGGTGCGCAGGTCAGCGGCGACAGCATAAAGGATGTGCTGTGCAGACTCAAGGCGTGCATTGACGAATACCTCGGCTGATGTCGGGGACATCTGAATAAATAAAAGAACAAACTAAAACAAGAAATACAGGAAAGCCTTCGCCACGGCGAAGATAGGTGAATTTAAATGAAAGTAGTACTTACAAAGGATGTAAAGGGACAGGGCAAAAAGGACCAGGTGATAAACGTATCCGATGGTTATGCCCGCAATTATCTGCTGCCCAACAAGCTTGCCATCCCCGCGGATGCCAAGACCATGAACGAGATCAAAAACCGCGAGGCCTCCGAGCGTCACCGTATTGAGGTGGAACGCGCCGAGGCTACCCGCATTGCCGCCGCCCTGCAGGGTGTGCAGGTAAAGATATATGCCGCATCCGGCGCGGATGACCGCCTTTACGGCTCCATCACCGCCAAGGATATTGCCGAGGCACTTGAGGAGCAGCACGGCATTACCGTTGATCGCCGCCGCCTGCAGCTTGATCAGCCCATCAAGGCCTACGGAACTTATACTCTGCCCTTAAAGCTCTACAGCGATATCGAGGGCAAGATAAATCTGCTCGTTTGCAAACAATGAGCGGCGGCAGCTGTGCCGCGCACGGGTGAC
>CAYLLA010000081.1:0-4130 GCA_964384555.1 uncultured Ruminococcus sp.
ACCCCGCAAACGTAAAGATAATCCGCGTACCCTGCTCCTGCCGTGTTAACCCCACATTCATTCTTCGCGCCTTTGAGCGCGGAGCGGACGGTGTTATCCTTTGCGGCTGTCACCCCGGTGACTGCCACTATTCCACCGGCAACTACTATGCGCGTCGCCGCATGACACTGCTCTTCTCAATGCTGGATTACCTCGGCATTGAAAAGGAGCGTACCCGCGTTGAGTGGGTCAGCGCCGCCGAGGGCGTAAGATTTGCCGCCGTTATGAATGACTTTGTTAAGACGGTCACAGAGCTTGGAGAAAATAAAAAGTTGAGGGATCTGAGATGCAAGGAAAATCTGAACTGATAAAGAAACGGGTCGTCGAGCTGATGACTGCGGGCAAGGCTCAGCGCGTGCTCGGCTGGGTCCGCGGTGAGTTTGATTTTGAACGCACCCCTGCTGTCTTTGAGACCCCGGAGGAATTTGAAGCGAACTTCATCTATGATGAATTCTGCGGAGCTAACCTCTGCAAATATCTTATAAATGCCTGCAAGCTTGAGGGCACCACTCTTATCATTGCCAAGCCCTGCGATACCTACGGCATCAACATGCTCATAAAGGAGCACCGCGTGCCGCGCGAAAAGGTATACGTGCTCGGCATCGGCTGCAGCGGCAAGGCGGATATAAACAAGATCCGCGATATGGGCATCCGCGGTATCACCTCTGTTGAGGACGGAGAGGGCGATGAGCTGACCGTTCACACCCTTTACGGCGACAAGACGGTAAAAAAGGCGGATGTAAAGCTTACAAAGTGCCTCACCGACGGCAAGCGCACACATGTTATTGCCGATGAGGTGGTAGCAGATGAGGGCCCGAACCCTGATGCTCTCGATCGCATGGCGGAGGTAGAGCAGCTTGAGGCCATGACGCCGGACGAGCGCTTTGCATTCTGGCGCGGCGAGCTTTCCCGTTGCATCCGTTGCAACGCCTGCCGCAATGTTTGCCCGGTATGCACCTGCGAAAAGTGCATCTTTGATAACGATAACTCGGGCATTGCCGCCAAGGCAAACGTTACCGATTTTGAGGAGAATATGTTCCACATCATCCGCGCGTTCCACGTTGCGGGCAGATGCACCGACTGCGGCGAGTGCTCTCGCGTATGTCCCCAGCATATTCCGCTCCACCTGCTCAACCGCAAGTTCATAAAGGACATCGACTCGCTTTACGGTGAATTCCAGGCGGGCAACGATGCCGAGACCCGCGGGCCGCTCAACGCCTTTACCGAGGGCGATGCCGAGCCCGGCTCAAATCTTAAGTAATAAAAGGGAGGGGAATAAAACAAATGAAGAAAATAAAGACCTCCGCGCTTGACAGCCTTTTTGCGGCCATCGCCGCCACACGTGAGCTTTATCTGCCCGTGCGCCATGAAAAGGAAGTCAGCTATACACTGTGGAGCGAGGGCGTGCAGTACGCTGCCGATGCGCTCAACACGGTAAAGTCCCCCAAGGGACTCTTCTTCCCGCAGAGCGAGGACCTCTACGCCATGAAAACGGCGGAGGGCGGCCGCAAGATCGAGCTTATCGATAACGGCTACAAGGGCGGCGCATTTGCCGTGTTCGGCGTTCGCGCCTGCGATGCCGCAAGCCTTGAGGTGCTGGATCGCGTCTTCCTTTCGGATCCCGCCGATGCCTACTATAAGGCTCGCCGCGAGGCCGGAGTGGTGATAAGCGTTGCCTGCTCCGAGCCGGATGCTTCCTGCTTCTGCCACACCTTTGGTATCGATAATGCCGCGCCCGCAGGTGATGTATCCTGCATTTTCGCGGGTGATGAGCTGTATCTTGATGCCAAGACCGAAAAGGGCGAGGCGTTCATCGCATCTCTTGCTCTCCCCGAGCTGACCGATGCCGCCGAGGCGGATGCAACCGCCGCCGAGAGCGCACGTGATACCGCGCGCGCCAACATGGCAAAAACACCGCTTTACGATCTTACCACCGAGGGCTTTGGCGCGGGCAAGACCGCCGAGCTCTTTGATTCGCCCAAGTGGGCAGAGCTCTCCGAGGCCTGCCTTGGTTGCGGCACATGCACCTTCGTCTGCCCCACCTGCCAGTGCTACGACATTCGCGATTATGATACCGGCCGCGGTATTCAGAGATATCGCTGCTGGGATTCCTGCATGTACTCGGGCTTTACCCTCATGTCTGCCGGTCAGCCCCGTCTGACCCAGGTCGAGCGCTTCCGCCAGAGATTTATGCACAAGCTCGTATACTACCCCGAAAACAATGAGGGCGTATTCTCCTGCGTAGGCTGCGGCAGATGCGTAAACAAATGCCCGCAGGCACTGAACATCGTTAAGGTCATGCGCGCATTGGGAAAGGAGTCTAAATAATAATGGCAGATCAAAATCTTCTTTTTCCGCATATCGGCATCGTTACCGATATAAGACGTGATACACCCGACGTTAAGACCTTCCGTGTAAACGCAAGGGAGGGCGGCAAGTGCTTTGAGCACAAGCCCGGCCAGTGCGCCATGCTCTCCATCCCCGGTAAGGGCGAGGCGATGTTCTCCATCACCTCCTCCCCCACAAATACCGAGTATATGGAGTTCAGCATTAAAAAGTGCGGCTGTCTTACCTCATGGCTCCACCTTATCGAGGTGGGTCAGGAGCTGACCATCCGCGGTCCTTACGGCAACGGCTTCCCCGTTGATACCGAATTTGCGGGCAAGGATCTTGTGTTCGTTGCCGGCGGTATAGGACTTGCTCCTCTGCGCTCGGTCATCAACTACATTCGCGATAACCGCGATAAATACGGCACCGTTGATATCGTTTACGGTTCTCGCTCAAAGGATGACCTTGTGGACTATCCCGAGATCATCTCCGAGTGGATGAATGAGCCCGGCTTTAACGTTCATCTTACCATCGACCGCCCGCAGGAGGGCTGGGACGGACATGTCGGATTTGTTCCCAACTATGTCAAGGAGCTGAACTTTGATACCTCCAAAACGGTAGTTATGTGCGGCCCGCCCATTATGATCAAGTTCACTTTGGCGGGACTTAACGAGCAGGGCTTTAGCCCCCGCCAGGTCTGGACCACCATGGAGCTGCGCATGAAGTGCGGCATAGGCAAGTGCGGTCGCTGCAATATCGGCTCAAAGTACGTCTGCAAGGACGGCCCGGTCTTCAGCTTTGATCAGCTTGATGAGCTTCCTCCCGAATATTGATCGCGCACCGATCAAAACGGATACAGCAAGAAAGGATTGACCATAACAATGGAAAATATGGTAAACGTATACCTTTACGGTAAGAAATACACCGTTCCGTCCAGCCTCACAATAATGGGCGCGATGGAATATGCGGGCTATCAGCTCGTTCGCGGCTGCGGTTGCCGTTGCGGCTTCTGCGGCGCATGCGCCACCATCTACCGCATCAAGGGCGACCGTGAGCTTAAGGTCTGCCTGGCATGTCAAACAAAGGTAGAGGACAATATGTATATTGCCACTCTGCCCTTCTTCCCGCTTGTAAAGCAGGTCTATGATATCGAAAAGGTCAGCCCCGAAGAGCAGGTAATGATGCAGCTCTACCCCGAGATCTACAGCTGCATAGGCTGCAACGCCTGCACCAAGGCCTGCACACAGGGTCTTAACGTTATGCAGTACATAGCATACGCACAGCGCGGCGAGCTTGAAAAGTGCGCCGAGGAGTCCTTTGACTGCGTAATGTGCGGCGTATGCTCCTCCCGTTGCCCCGCCGGCATCACTCACCCGCAGGTAGGCCTGCTTGCACGCCGCCTCACGGGCAAGTATCTTGCTCCCAAGAGCGCGCACCTTGAAGAGCGCGTTCAGGAGATCGAGAACGGCGACTTTAAGGAGCTTATCGAAAAGCTTATGAACAAGCCTATCGAGGAGCTTAAGGAACTCTACAACCAGAGAGTCATCGAGAAATAAGGGGGATCAGATAATGTCCATCTACACACAGGAAATGCTTGAATCGATAAAGAAGGTAGAAGCTACCCGTGCCGAAAGACTTGGCATGGAGCCCCGCCGCATGACGGCAGAGGAAAAGGATGCTCTCCTTCGCGAATTCCACCCCGATTATATCGAATCCGAATTCGATACACTCAAGATCGGCCCCAATAAGGGCGAGCGCGTTCC
>CAYLLA010000082.1:0-3701 GCA_964384555.1 uncultured Ruminococcus sp.
TCGCGCACGCAGTGCGCAAACATCACTTTGCGGCGTGAGCCGCAAAACATCACTCTGCGCTCCGCGCGGAACATCACTCGGCGCAAGGCGCCGGTACCACTCTGCGCCACGCGTGGAATATCACTCGCGCACAGCGCCCATGCGTTAAACTCTGAATTATTCACCCAAAATCAATAAAACCACAAAAGAAAGGAACTTTCGCCCAAACGAAAGGCCGGGACTTTAAAATGATACTATACAACACACTTTCGCGCGAACGCGAGGAATTTATTCCCAACGAGCCGGGGCAGGTCAAAATGTACACCTGCGGCCCGACCGTTTATCACTACGCGCACATCGGCAACCTGCGCTCCTACATCATGGAGGATATACTGCAAAAATATCTTGAATATTCGGGATATAATGTCACCCGCGTGATGAACATCACGGACGTCGGCCACCTGACCAGCGACGGCGACACCGGCGATGACAAGATGCTCAAGGGCGCGCGCCGCGAGCACAAAACGGTAATGGAGATAGCAAAATTCTACACCGATGCGTTTTTTGAGGACTGCCGCGCGCTCAACATCAAAAAGCCGGGCATCGTTCAGCCTGCCACCGGCTGCATTGCCGAGTTTATTGAGATGATAAAGTCGCTCATGGAAAAGGGCTATGCCTACGAGGCGGGCGGAAACATCTATTTTGATACCTCAAAGCTTGAAAAATACTATGTTTTTCATGATTTTACCGAGGAGGATCTGGCCGTTGGCGTGCGTGACGGCGTGGAGGCCGACGGCAACAAGCGCAACAAGGCGGATTTTGTTTTGTGGTTCACAAAATCAAAATTCGATTCACAGGAGCTTAAATGGGATAGCCCTTGGGGCGTCGGTTACCCCGGCTGGCACATCGAGTGCTCCGCCATCGCCGTTAAGTATCTGGGCGAGCGGATGGACATCCACTGCGGCGGCATCGACAACGCATTCCCCCACCACACCAACGAGATCGCGCAAAGCGAGGCATATCTTGGGCATAAATGGTGCAATTATTGGTTCCATGTGTTGCATCTTAATACAAAAAGCGGTAAGATGAGCAAGTCGAGCGGCGAGTTTTTGACCGTTTCGCTTCTGCGTGAAAAGGGCTATGACCCGCTGGCGTACCGTTTCTTCTGCCTGCAATCGCACTACCGCAAGTCGCTGGTGTTCAGCTACGAAAATCTTGATAATGCCGCGGTAGCATACAAAAAGCTGGTGCAAAAGATCGCCGCGCTCATTACCGAGCAGGAAAAGTCACCCGCCGAGGTGGATGCAGGTGCACTTGCCGCCCTGCGCACGCGTTTTTGCGATGCGCTGGATAACGATCTTAACACATCGCTTGCCGTCACGGCGGTGTATGACGTGCTCAAGGCCAAAACCAACGCCGCCACAAAGCTTGCCGCCATCGATGATTTTGACCGCGTGCTCTCTCTTTCGCTGACAGATGCGGCGCGCGCACAGCTTGCCGAGGAGCAAAAACGCCGCGAGGAGGCCGCAGCGGCCGCCGCAGCCGCTCACGCGGGAGATCCGGAGGCGCAGGAGATAGAGGCACTTGTGGCCGCCCGCACCGCCGCCAAAAAGGCAAAGGATTTTGCCGAGGCTGACCGCATTCGCGATGAGCTGACAGCCCGCGGCATCGTGATAGTGGATACCCCCGCCGGCCCGACATGGCACAGACAGTAAAATAAAAAAGTAAGATAATGAAAAAAATATTTGAAAAGTACCGCGAGCTTATAGTATATGTTTTTGTTGGTCTTTTAACTACCATCGTGGCATACGGCGTGCGCTTTGCCGTGCTTTACCCCGCGGCCACCGCAATGTCGCTCGATCTTTCGGATAACGGAGATATCAGGGTCAGCGTGCTGCGCACCGTGGCAATAAGCATCGGCTGGGTCGCCGGCGTGATATTTGCCTACTTTACCAATAAAAAATGGGTCTTTCGTGACGAGGTCAGTGAAAGGGGCGCGGTCACAAGGCAGTTTTTTAAGTTTGTTGCCTCAAGGCTCGGCACGTATTTTGTCGAGTGGGGCATCGGCGTGCTCGTTCCCATGCTCCTTATCGCCTGCGGCTTTGCCGGGTTCAGGTTCATCATCAACATCGATGCCGATATGGTCGCAACGCTCGTGTCCGTCGTCGTCGTTACCGTGCTTAACTATATCCTCAGTAAGCTTTTGGTGTTCACAAAACAAAAAAAGTAAGATAATTAAAAACAGCCTGCCAAAAGACAGGCTGTTTTTTGTAGTGAAGATCTATGCACCCCGCGCGACGATGCGCTCCGCACGGATGATATGCAGCGCGTTGCGCTGATCGTGAAAGAAATCCGCAAGGCGGATTTCAAATTGAATGAATTTGTTCTGTATTCCTTCCCGTAGGGGCGACCTGCGCACAGCGCCTGCCCCCCGCCCACGGCAAGGAGATATAATTTCGTCAACGGACGGAAAAAGCAAGGTTTTTGATATCTACCGTTATCACACGGCTTTTTTATGTGTTCGCACTGCACGATGTAAAGCCTTCCCCAGTGGGGGAAGGCTTGGCAAGCGTCGCATCATTTGCCTATAGCCATAAACAATTGCGATATCCATTGTTCCTCAACCGCACGCAACGCGTGCCCTGTCTCCTCTTTCGCCTCGATTCGGCGAAAAAACAAATAAAATCATACAATTTTGCGCATATAATTAAAAAAGGTATTGAAATTGCTCGCAATTATTGATATAATATAAGTGGAAGATTACGCCCGGAGAAACATCTAATGAAGCGATTTGCGGCTTTTTTGCTTGATCTCATCACCGTTGTGATACTCGCGGCGGGGGTGATGTACATAGTCTCGGTCATTGTGGATTATGACGGCTACACGACCGAGATGGAGGCCATCTATGCCGATGCGGAGGCAAGGTTTGATACCGACCTCGGGATCGGCGAGAGCGAATATTTTGCGCTGGACGAGGAGGCGCGCGCGCGGTATGATGCCGCGGCCGCCGAACTTAACTCGGATCCACACACCATGCAGCTCTATTCGATGGTGATGAACCTTACCGTCATGATGATATCGGTATCCCTGCTTGTGTCGATAATGACGTTTGAATTCCTCCTGCCGCTGTTGCTCGGCAACGGGCAAACGATAGGCAAGCGGATATTCGGTCTTTGCGTTTGCCGCACCGATCACGTGCGGGTAACGCCGGTCGTTATGCTCATTCGCACACTGCTGGGCAAATTCACCATCGAGGCCATGGTGCCGGTGCTGATACTGCTTATGATCTTTTTCGGGTCGGGCGGAATGATGGGCATTTTGGTGCTCGGCGGCATCGCGGTGCTGGAGGTCATTTTGCTGGCGGCAACCAAAACCCACTCGGCAATACATGATCTTTTGGCTACCACCTGCGTGGTGGATATGGCCAGCACCCGCATTTTTGATGATGAGGCCGCGCTGGTGGAGTATAAATGCCGCCTCGCGCGCTACGAGGAAGAACACCGCCGCGACGGTTGACTTCCTATTTAATATATATGCGGGAAAGAGAAAAAAGGACGGCAATAAGGAAGATCTCCGCGCGGCGGATCGCAAATCTAAATGTATTCTTGTAGCCGAAAACGAGGGATGTAGATATTCTAAATGTCTGTAGGCTAAAGAGCGGACTCTTGCCAAGCCTCCCTCCGAGAGGGAGGTGCCCGAGCAAATTGCGAGGGCGGAAGGAG
>CAYLLA010000083.1:0-3440 GCA_964384555.1 uncultured Ruminococcus sp.
CTAAACTCGCTGCTTTTTCTTGCTTTTTTGGTCTCACATCATTGACAAATGTACAACGTCGCGGCGCTAAGGTCAGTCGGCGGCCATGGCTGAGAGATATTCCTCAAGGCAAAGCCCCGAGCTGTACATGCGCTCGGCGTGGTATCTGCCAACATATCTAAAGTGCCACGGCTCGGCGGCGTGCCCCGTCTTATCTGTTTTGTCTGCGGGATAGCGCAGGATAAACCCAAACTTGTGTGCATTCTCGCAAAGCCAGCTGTATACTCGGCTGTCGGCAAATGCCGCGGCGGCGGGGGAGGTGTCGCAAAGATCTGCCGCCAGCCCGCTTTGGTGCTCGTCACAGCCCGGTTCGGTAGCGTAGGTAAGCACCACGCGGCGGGCATCGGCAAGCGAGAGGGTGTATATATTTTTAGATATGTAGTTTTCGTTCAGATACTCCTGCCCGAGGGCGGCGTATGCGCGGTCGCTGAAGCGTTTGCCGGTGGCGGCGTAAAAGAGGGAACTAAAGTTCCGCTCTGTCGAAAGATAGCCGTCAAACCGCGCGGCGGCATCCTCATAGGACGTATACCCGCGTGCGGCGGCAAGCTCGGGGTATCCCGCGGCGCGCCCCTCAAGTATCATCGCCTCAAGCGCACGTGCGGCGTAAAGCGAGAGGGGGGGCGGCGCGACGGTATCCTGCGCGGCGGAGGCGGATATGGTCGTCAGCGCGGCGGGCGTGTAGCTGTAGCCAAGGCGCACGCTGTCATTCACCTGCAAAAGATATTCATCCCGCTCCGGCATGGTGGGGGACATGTACCGCTCGTATCCCGAAAGGTCGGCCAAAAATTCATAGCTCGGTGCGCTCTCGGCGGGCGGCAGGGAGGTATCGGGTGCATCGGATATCGATATGCGCTCCGCCGGGGTCGCGGCTTTAAGCGTAAAGGCGGGCGACATGAGCACACCGGCCTCGCCAAACGCATCGGGATCCGGCACGCGCTCTATCGTGATCACCAGGGCCTTACTGCCACGCCGTTCGACCTCCTCAAGTGAGGCATCTATCCCCAAAATGTAGTCGCATACAAAGGAGAGCGGGACCCATATGTGAGAGGTATCCTCATCTCGCCGCGGCGCACCCTCAAGCATTACGGGGTTGCCGTTTACCACAGCGGTAAGACTGCCCGGGGTGATCGCGGCACACTCGCCGTCCGGTGTTTCAAATATCAGCTCCTCCGTCGTGCCGCTGATGCCGATCTCCAAAAGTTCGGCTATCTCTGTCAGGTCAAGGTATGGGATATCCCCAACCATTACCTCATCGCGGTCAAGACGGCGCGTTTTGCCGCACACAGTGTAGGTAAAGCCGCGCGTGTCCCGCCCCTCGCCCGATGCTGTGGTAACAAGGCGAATGGCCATGGCGGAGGCAAGCAGGGAGGCGGATATCATCAAAACTATCAAAAAGAGCAACAGGTTCTCACCCACCGCGGCGGCGCGTGCGGCAAACTCGGCACGTCTTTTTTCTTTAATGCGGCGGCGGATCTCACGCTGGCGTGCCTCCTCCGCTTCCCGCCTTTTTGCCGCTTCTATGCGGCGGTGTTCGGCTTCTGCACGGCGACGTTCGGCCTCCGCGCGAGCTATTGGATCATCCGGGCGGCGGGGGAGGGGCGGCCTTTGCGAGCCGATCTGTCTCTGTGCGGTGGCCTGTCCGCGTTGCGCGGCGGGCGCGTTGCCCCTGCCCCTCGGCGGTGCGGCAACGGCGGGATGCGAACTGTCAGGTCGCACCCGAGCGGGAGCAGAGCCTTGCGGCGCGGGGGAGCTTCCCCTTTGCACGTTGGCTTGCGGGGCGGGTCTTTGGGGTCTTGCGGGGCGAGCCTGCTCCGGGCGATTAGGCTCGCGGCGCATCGATGTGGGGTTCGACTGTGCGGGTCGCGGCTGTGTGGGTCGCGGTCTCGTCTGTGTTGGTCTCGGTTGAGGCTGTGCGGGATGCGCCTGTGTCGATTGCGTTTGCGGCGGTCGGTCGGTGCGCTTTTCGGGGTCATGGCGTTCTGCGACAGGCTCACGCGCGGCCGCAGGGGTGGGGGAGGCATTCTTTTGGCGTGCAAGCTCGCGGCGTCTGGCGTCAAGCAGTTCAAAGTATTCAAGATCCGTGCCTGCCTCACCGCGCGTTATGCGATCGTCATCCATTTTTGCCTCCTTTCCGCCGCGTGCGGCGATGCTTTCGTTTTTGTGCTTTATGCTTTAGGCTGTTTTGCCTCTTTTGTCTCTATCAAAAAGAAAAACGGAGATGTGGGGGAGTTTACTATCTTTATCTTGGTCACGCAAACGCGGTGGCGGGAGAGGGAGGAGAGGTATTCCTCTATCAGCTCTCCCTCCGCCTCGCCCTCGGCGTGACCCGGGTATACCGCCACGGTCAGCACTCCGTCGGGGGAGAGCTGGTCTATCGCCGCGGCAATTGCGGGCAGGGTGGTCTCGCGGCGGGTCGTTACGGTCTTATCAGATCCCGGCAGCCAGCCAAGGTTGAACATGCCCGCGCGGATAGGCTCCTTTATATGCTCGCGGGCGTTGCTGTGCGAATCAAGTATCAGGGTGTAATTTTGGGGACAGCCCGCCTTAAGCAGGTGCGCGGCGGTGCATTCCAGTGCCTGCGGCTGGATGTCAAAGGCGTATACATGCCCCGCATCCCCCACGGCCTTGGAGAGAAATTCGGTATCATAGCCGTTGCCCATTGTAAAATCGGCGGCAATATCGCCCGGGCGCAGGTGGGTCAGGATAAATTGTTTGTGCAGTGAAAGCAGATCTATCATTTTTCGGTCTCCGATCTTTGTCTCCGATATGTGGTGTATCTTTTATTTCTTTCCCGCTTCCTCGGGGGAGTTATGCAGGTCGGCGCGCAAAAACTTTATTGCGCGTTCAACCGCATCCTTTGAGTCATACCACGGTTCATCGTTATATCTGTAGTCAAATTTTTTGCAAAACCAGCTCACATCATCGCAAAGCTTATCAAAATAGGGCATCACAACTCCCTCGGCGGCTTTTGCAAACTCGCGGTATCGCTTGCCCGAGAGCTTTGCCTTGGCCGTGCCCAGCAGATCGGCATAGTGCGGCAGGCATATGTAGCTCTGCGTGGCAAACATCTCCCGCATCTCCTCCTCGGTATCCCAAAGGTAGATGATATTTTCAAGCAGATTTTTAAAATTATGCTCCACTCGGCCGCAGATGTAGCAGCTCTCGCCAAGCTCGCATATCCTTGCCCGCGCACGTGTGCCGGGGACTGTCAGCGGCAGGTCGGCTACCTCACGGCGGAGCCGATCCAGGTGGCTTTCAAGTGTCAGCGCCATGCCGAGCCTGTTTTTGCGCACGAACATCATATCATAATGCATGCGGCAAAAGCCGAGCTTGTTCGTTTCAATGCGAATATCCGGCTCCATCATCGATGCGCCGAGGATTATATCCAGCTCGTTCTCCTC
>CAYLLA010000084.1:0-3133 GCA_964384555.1 uncultured Ruminococcus sp.
AGCTGCTCACCGTTGCCATTCCCGCTCTCGAGCGCATGGCACAGGACGGAGATGAGGGACAAAGAAAGATCACAGCCATCACCCGCTACACAACAGTGGGTCTGGCACTTATAACCGCTTACGGTTATATGACACTGCTTGATTCCGGCTTCGGAACAGGCTCCAGCTGGCTGGTCGAAGGCACCAACTGGTTCGGCAAGACTGTTATCGTTGCCTGCTATTGCGGCGGTGCATCCCTTATCATGTGGCTCTCCGAAAAGGTCAACCAGTACGGTATCGGTAACGGTATCTCCATGATACTCTTTGCCAACATCGTATCCGGTGTTCCCGGCCTTGTCAGCGAGCTTTGGACCATGATATTCACAGCCGGTGGCTTTAGCGGCTTCAACTGGCTCGGACTTATCTTCGCTATCCTTACAGTTGCCATCACCTTTGCTATCATCGTGTTCATCGTTTGGTTCACCGAATCCGAAAGAAGAATACCCGTGCAGTACGCAAAGCGTGTTGTCGGCCGCAAGATGTACGGCGGACAGTCCTCCAGCCTTCCCCTTAAGATGAACATGGCGGGCGTTATGCCTGTTATCTTCGCCAGCTCCATTGCATCTATCCCGGCAACGCTTACGGGCTTCTTCCCCAACAGCAAGTTCCTTACAAAGGTCTCCGAGATATTCAGCTATGATACCTGGCTCTACCTGCTCATCTATCTCGTACTCACCGTTGCTTTCTCCTTCTTCTACATCATGATATCCTTCAATGTAGTTGAGGTTGCAAACAACATTCAGCAAAACGGCGGTTCTATCCCCGGCATCCGCTCGGGCAGACCTACCGTAAACTATATCAGCAAAATACTCAACAGAGTAACCATCATCGGTGCTATATTCCTTTGCATCGTTGCGGGACTTCCCATGCTCGTTACAATAATCAACAGCTTGCTTCAGGATGCACATATCACGACCGGCTTCCCGATCTCGAATCTGGCATTCGGCGGCAACTCACTGCTGATCATTGTTGGCGTTGCAATTGAGACAGTCCATGACCTTGAGGCGCAGGTCGCACTTCGCAACTACGGCGGCTCAAAGTCAAGAGGAATCTTCGGTTGATGAGTGTACCCCAAAAAGCATACGGAGGAACGTTATGAATCTAATTATAATGGGAGCCCCCGGCGCAGGCAAGGGCACACAGTCAGAGCTTATCTCTAAAAGAGAGGGGATCCCCGCAATATCTACGGGTCAGATCCTTCGCGGTGCAATCAAGGCGGGGACCGAGCTTGGCATGAAGGCGAAATCCTTTATGGATGCAGGCGGTCTTGTTCCCGATGAGGTCGTAAACGGTATCATCAGAGAGTATCTGCTCTCCGATGAATGCCGCCGCGGCTTTATCCTTGACGGTTTCCCGCGCACATTGGCTCAGGCTGAGGCACTTGAAAACATGGGTGTGCGCATCGATGCCGTCCTCTCGATAGAGGTCGGAGACGAGAAGATCATCAAACGTATGAGCGGACGCCGCGTTTGCGAATGCGGAATGTCCTATCACACCGAGTATCTTCCCCCGAAGGAAGAGGGCAAATGCGACAAGTGCGGCAAGGAGCTCGTGATACGCAGTGACGATGCCGCAGAGACTGTTGCAAAACGCCTTGAGACCTATCACGCACAGACCGAGCCGCTGCTTGAATTCTACGATCGCCGCGGAAAACTGATCCGTGTCGAGGGACAGGAGCGCGTAGAGGATACTACAGCTCTTGTGGAAAAAGCCTTGGCTTCGGTGGGCAAGTGAAATGATCCCGTTAAAAAGTAAAGAACAGATAGCCGAAATGAGCGATGCCTGCCGCATCACCGCCGAGGCAATGGCCAAGGCGATAGAGGTGATACGCGAGGGCGTCAGCACATGGGAGATCGACCGGGTCATCCGTCGATATATCGAGAGTCGAGGTGCTAAACCTACCTTTCTCGGATACGGCGGATTCCCCGGAAGCGCATGCATAAGCCTGAACGATGAGGTCATTCACGGCATTCCCTCCAAAAAGAAGATCCTTTTTGAGGGTGACATCGTGAAGATAGATGTGGGAGCGTTCTATCACGGTTTTACCGGCGATATGGCGCGCACCATACCCGTCGGGCGGGTGAGCGAGGATGTTCAAAGGCTGATCGATACTACCGAGCGGAGCTTTTATTGCGGAGTTGAACAATTTCGCGAGGGCAATCGCATAGGGGATATCGCCCACGCCATCCAAAGCTGCGTCGAGGAGGCCGGCTTCTCGGTAGTGAGAAGATATATCGGTCACGGCGTAGGGCATGAGCTGCATGAGGATCCGGAGGTTCCAAACTTTGGAGTAGCCGGGCGAGGCGTGCGGCTTTGCACAGGCATGACGCTTGCGATCGAGCCTATGGTAAACATGGGACGTTATGAGGTGCGTGAGCTTAGCGACGGTTGGACGGTCAAGACCGCCGACGGAACGCTATCGGCGCATTATGAAAACTCGGTAGCACTTACCGAGGACGGACCGAGGATACTTACGGTCGTCTGATATCGAGAGGAGGAATGAAACTTGCCGAAGGATGATGTAATTGAGTTTGAAGGTACCGTTATCGACGCTCTGCCGAATACGGTATTTAAGGTGCAGCTCCCCAACGGTCATATAGTGACTGCGCATATTTCGGGTAAGCTGCGGATGAACTATATAAGGATACTGCCCGGCGACCGCGTGACGGTCGAGGTCTCGGTGTACGACCTTACAAAGGGGCGCATCACATGGAGAGCAAAATAATAAACACAGGTGCGATCTTGATTTGAATCCTAAAGGATCCAAGCCGGGATCGAATACAAGGTCGTTTGTTATCGATAGCTCGCTATCCCATCATTATTTAGTTCGTTGGTAAAAAATCAGAAAGGTATGGTCAGATAAATGAAAGTAAAGCCATCCGTAAAAAAGATCTGCGAAAAGTGCAAGATCATAAAAAGACATGGCCGTGTAATGGTCATATGCGAAAACCCCAAGCACAAACAGCGTCAGGGTTAAGCGAAAAACAGTAGAAGAAAGGATCAAACAGAATGGCTCGTATAGCTGGTGTTGATATTCCTAATCAGAAGCGCGTTGAGATAGCCCTTACCTACATCTACGGTATCGGCCGCAAGA
>CAYLLA010000085.1:0-3131 GCA_964384555.1 uncultured Ruminococcus sp.
AAAGGAGACCAAGATCGATAAATATCACACCGCCAAAAACGGCGTGCTGGATACCAAGCACTACAGCGATGAGCTGGGTCGCGCATGGGTCTTCCGCACCGTCGGCTTTGGCAACGGCGAGAGCTACTGGCGCGATCTGGTCTCCAACCTGCGCCTGTGCGGCTATGACCGTGTCCTCTCCATCGAGCATGAGGACAGCGTAATGACCATCGATGAGGGTCTGCGCAAGGCGGTAGAGTTCCTCCGTCCCATCGTTATGACAGAGGATAAGCCCCGCACCATGAGCTGGGCCTGATAGTATATCGGGCTGATAGCGATCGAGACAATCAATTTACTTTCTGCACGCCGGCGAAGGTCGGCGTGCAGCTGTATCGGCCGGGTGGCCGCATACGCGGTCAAAATGGCGGTACAACAGCAACACATAAGCACAGCAAACACATAAGCACATAAGCACAGCAAAGGTAAGACAAAAATAAAATGAAGAACACAAGCAAATACACCACCTGCCGTTTGGCGGCAATTATTTTGCTCCTTGCAATGCTCGCCGCAACACTGCTCACCTCCTGCGGGGGAGGCACACAGCCCCCGGCGGGCGCGGATGAAACCACCCTCGATCCCGCGCTGACCACAGGCGGCGATAGCGGAACGGCGGACGAGGATTTTGTTATCCTGCGCGGCGGCGCGGCCGTGGCAAGCGTTGTGCGCCCCTCCTCCGCCGGCAGTGCGCTGACAGAGGCGGCGGTAGCCATTCGCCGCGGCATTGAGCAGGCAGGCGGCATCCTGCCGGATATAAAAGAGGACTTCCTCCTGCCCGGGGACAGCATCGATCCCGAGGCGTATGAGATCCTTATCGGCAACACCAACCGTCCGGAGAGCAGCGTTGGCGAGCTGACCGCCGCGCATTTTACCGAGTTTTCGATAGATATCGTCGGCCGCAAGCTGGTGATCCATGCGGCGGAGGATAGCGGCTACACGGCGGCGGCTACTTGGCTCTCAAATCAGCTCTACAGCTATGCCGACCGCACGTCGGGTGAGATAGTACTGCCCGCCGATTTCTCTCACCTCGGCAGTGGCACTGCAATGCTTGCCACCCTGCCACTCTATAAGACCGCGGCGGGGCGCGAGGAAAGGCTTTGGGATTGCGGCGACGGCTGCCGCATGTACATCATGCGCGATACGAATGCCGATGAATTTAAGGCCTACGACGCGGATCTTGCCACCGCGGGCTATCAAAAGTATACCGAAAATCAGATCGGGGATAACCTTTACGCCACCTATACGAGTGCCGACGGCAAGTACGTACTCAATACCGTTTATACGGCATACGAGAAGCGGGCGCGGCTTATCGTTGAGCCTATGTCAAAAACGGATCTGCCGCCCATCAGCGATGAATATAAGGATATCTGCGGCCCTGTTACCGTCACACAGGTGGGTCTTGAATATCTTTATGATGCGGGCAAGGAGATATCCGAATTCCAAATAGGCATGCTCTATATCATCCGCCTGCGGGACGGCAGATTTATCGTCATTGACGGCGGATTTGACAGAGACCGTGGAGTTGATTTGTTCCTTACAAATATACGCGCACTTGCCCCCGACCCGAAAAACATAACCATCGCGGCGTGGATATTCACCCACTCGCACGGCGACCATGTGGGAATGTTCCGCCGCCTCTCAAAGCTGGAGAGCGCAAAGCGGTCGCTGTCGATCGAGCGGTTCGTGTTTAATTTCCCAAGCGAGTCGCAGTACACCGCCATGAAAGAGGGCTACCCCTCCTCACTTTATACGGCGCTTAACGCTTTCCCGAATGCCAAACGCATAAAGGTGCACCCGGGTCAGGTGTTCCGTATGGGCGGCGCGGAGATCGAGTTTTATTCCACCATCGAGCTGATAGCCCCCGCGGATTGCGATACCGGCAACACCGTCAGCGCAGTCTTTTCGGTCACTGCCGAGGGGCAAAAGATAATGTTCCTTGGGGATTCAAGTGCCAAAATGACCTCAACGATCGTCAGCTGCTACGGCGATGCGCTTAAGTCGGATATCGTCCAGGTGGCGCATCACGGCGCTCCCGGCGGATCGGTAGAGCTTTATCAGCACATCGATATGAAGGTCGCGCTCTGGCCTCTCGGCGTTTGGGATTATTACAATTTCGGCGGCCACGGTCGCAAGAGCGAGAGCTGGAACAGGTATTTCTATACATCTCTTAATATGAAGGAGATAATACTTGCAGGTCACTCGGTGCGCACCATCACATTGCCCTACGAGCCGCAGGAGAAAAACTTCCCCGCCGACCGTGAGGCGGATTATACCCCATAATACAAAACCACCACCTGCCGCACGCGGCAGGTGGTGGTTTTTGGCTATGGCGGTGTCAATCTATCTCGGTCCTTTGCGCTCCGTCTATCAGATCGATCCTAATATCCTCCGCGTAACGGTCAAAGCAGCTATGCTTCAGGTCATGCAAAAGCTCAAGCAGGGTCTCGCGGGTGTCCTTGCCCAGATGCTCCATGGCCGTCTCAAAGCCTATAAGCTCTATGTGTATACGGTCGCCGTAAAGATCGGTCAGGCAGTCCCAAAGCGCATCAAGATTGTAGCCGTACCAGTCGGGAAAGTTCATTGCCTTGCAAAACGCCGTGTGCAGCTCGTGCAGGGTGCTGACATTTGATAGATCAACTATATAGTGAGTGCTTATTTTATCCATTTCGGGGGTCTCCGTTTTCTTTGGTCTGATACTATTATACACGCATCCGCCCGGCTTGTCAAATTTTTTTAGATCATCCCTACTCTCACGTCAAAATATATGACCTGATATTGTAGTACGTTGGAACAACGAACACTTTACTTTTCAGCGTCATCATACCGAACGACCCCTCAGGCGCGTAGTGCCAGCTCCCGCGTGGAGTGTGCTCCCAATATAGATAGCACGTTCATAGTGCACAGCTCACCTCATCCGTCGCAAATCACAATAGATCTGCAAAAACGACGTTTTTGCTTGCAAAACGGCGAGTCTCTTCCCCACCGGGAAAGGCTTGGCGAGAGTTTGAGCTTTAACTTGTGGCCATGCAGAAAGCAAGAGCTTACAATCCCTCAGGCGCAAGCGCCAGCTCCCTTTACACAAGGGAGCCTTGGCA
>CAYLLA010000086.1:0-2864 GCA_964384555.1 uncultured Ruminococcus sp.
AACTATGCCCATGCCGAGCGCAGTTAAAGTTCTTTTTAACATCACAGATCACGAGGATTCAGACCTTGCCGAATCTTCTCTTTCTTTTATTAAATTCCTCCACCGCCATGTCAACATCCTGCGGTGTCATATCCGGCCACAAAACAGGCGTGGCATAATATTCGGCATATGCCGCCTGCCACAAAAGAAAGTTTGATAGCCGCATCTCACCCGCCGTGCGAACGATAAGATCCGGGTCGGGTATGCCGGACGTATAGAGCGCCGCCGAGATATCATCCTCATCTACATGCTCCCGCCCCTCTGATATCAGGCGGTTCACTGCGTGGACTATCTCATCCCGCCCACCATAGTTTATGGCAATGTTGAGCATAAGATGACCGCCCGCCGTGCGAGCCTCAAGCGCCTCCGCCCTCACGCGAGTTTCATCGTCAAGATAACCGAGGTCGCCGATAAAGCGCATCTTTATATCGTACTTATCGGCATTTTTCTCGCACTCGCCTATATACTCGCGAAAGAGCTTAAAGATAGAGCTTACCTCTTCCTCCGGGCGGTTGCGATTTTCGGTAGAAAAGGCGTAAACGGTTACGCACTTAATGCCTATATCACCGCAATAGGTAATGATCTTGCGGAAGGTCTTGGCGCCCGCGGCATGCCCCGCACTGCGAGGCAGACCGCGTTTTTTTGCCCACCGCCCGTTACCGTCCATAATAAAGGCGATATGACGGAGGTTTGATGTATCGGGCGCGCCCATCAGATGGACATGATCTCCTTGGACTTTTTGGTCACAACGTCATCAACGACCTTGATATACTTATCGGTAAGCTCCTGGATGGACTTTTCGGAGGCCTTCTGCTCATCCTCCGTCATCTCGGAGTCCTTTTTCATCTTCTTTGCAAGATCGTTTGCATCACGGCGGATATTGCGCACGGCGACCTTGGCCTCCTCGCCCATCTTTTGAACCTGCTTTACAAGCTCTTTACGTCTCTCCTCGGTGGGCTGGGGGAAGCTCAGGCGTATGATCTTGCCGTCGTTTACCGGTGTAATGCCGATATCGGATGCAAGCAGCGCCTTCTCCATCGCCTTAAGAGTCGAGGGGTCGTAGGGGGAGATGGTGACGGTCTTGGCATCTGCGGCCTTAACGTCTGCCATGTTGGTTATGGGAGTGGGGGCTCCGTAGTATTCAAATGTAACGCGGTTTACCAGCTGGGGATTTGCCTGTCCTGCGCGAATGACCTCCAGATCGCTCTCAAAAGAAGCGATGGATTTCTTCATTTTTTCCTCATATGACTTGGTATCGAGTTTCATGGGATTTCCTCCTGTTATACGTTATACGTTTATGATTGTGTTTTTTATGTTTATTTCAGCGTTTGTTTATACCTTTTCTGCGTTGCATCGCAGTTTTATTTTCTTACGATGACGGTACCGCCGCACTTGCCCTCAACGGCACGCAGGATATCGGACACATCCTCAAGCTTAAATGCTACCGCAGGCGGGCCGAACTCCGCACCCATGGCGGAAGCGGTCAGGTCGATGCCGCGCAGGTCGCGCTTCATCATATCGTCATAACCGATCTCGTCAAAGAGCTTGGCCGAGGGGTCCTTTTTGGGGTCGCGGTCATATATGCCATCCACATTCTTTGCAAGCAGGAAGGCATCAGCCTCTATCTCCACGGCGCGGAGCATGCCCGCCGTATCTGTTGAGAAATAGGGGCATCCCGTGCCTCCGCCGAATATGACCACCTTGCCCTCTGCCATTGCGGCCAGCGCACGATCCTTGGTGTAATACTCGGCATACGGCATCATATCGGTAGAGGTAAGCACCTCGGCACGACCGCCCGCACGCCTTACGGCATCTCCCGCCGCCAGCGCGTTTATAACCGTGGCAAGCATTCCCATATGGTCAGCGGTAACGCGATCCATACCGCCGCCCTGTCGGCCGCGCCATATATTGCCCGCGCCAAAGACCACTGCGGTCTCAACGCCGGATGCCGTCAGCTCAACGAGCGTTGCGGCGATCCTATCAAGAAAATCAAAATCGATAATACCGTCATCCCCCGATATAGCTTCACCCGAAAGCTTTAGGAGGATCCTTTTATACTTAGGTTCAAACATTGCGATGCCCTTTCTTTATAAAGATCACATACACTTATATTTTATCGTATTTTCGCGTTTTTGTAAACACCCAAAACGATAATTTTGCACTTTTTCCCGACTTTTTTCGTTAATTTTCCTTGAATCGAGTATAAAGACGCACTTTTCTGCGCTAAAAATGCGGCTGTCGGATGCTCCGACAGCCGCGCATGGAAATTATTATCAGTTCTGGTGAGTGAGCTTCGCGATCTCGTCGGCGAAGTTATCCTCTCTCTTTTCGATGCCCTCACCCTTTTCGTAAAGGTGGAACTCTCTTACCTTAATATCGGCACCCAGCTCTTTTGCTGTCTCGGCGATGTACTTGCCAACAGACATACCATCATCAAGGAAGAACTCCTGCTCGGTAAGGCATACCTGCTCGTAGTACTTGCCAAGTTTACCGACAACGATCTTTTCAAGAATGTTCTCGGGCTTGTTGGCGTTCTTGGGATCGTTCTTCATAGCGGCGATCTGGATAGCCTTTTCCTCTTCGAGAACGCTGGCGGGAACATCCTCACGGTTGATGTATGTGGGAGGGTTACCGGATGCGATCTGGAGAGCTACGTTCTTTGCCATCTTGGCAAACTTTTCGGTAGCGGCGACCTCGGCAGTGGTATCAAAGCCAACGATAACGCCTGCAACACCGCCGCCGTGTACGTATGTGCTTGTAACACCGTTTACAACAACAAAGCGTCTAATGTTGATCTTTTCACCGATCTGGAAGATCATCTCTTT
>CAYLLA010000087.1:0-2663 GCA_964384555.1 uncultured Ruminococcus sp.
TGTCAAGGTAAACGGGCTTAAAGCGGTTAACACCGTGAGATTCAATGCCTCGTCTGTCGGATGCCAGCAGAACGTCAGCGCAGATCTCTGCATCCTCGCGGGGGATGCCGTAGCCTACAAAGCTATCGATCACAAAATTTGTGATGGTTTCCCAATCGACAATTTTTCTTGCCATTGTTTTATTCCTTCCGGTATAAAAAGATTTTCCTGCGAGCGGGATCCCCCGCTCATCATACACAACCATTATACCACAAAGGGGGAATTTTTGCAATACGAAAATCAAAAATAAACGGATATTGTTAAATAAAAAACGATCGCTCCGGGCCCGCCGATATGTACGTTATTACCATAAGGACAGCCCAAAGCGCGATTTTTTTTGAAAAAACACTTGAAAAAAGGGGTGGGATATGGTACTATATATGTGGGATGATACAGAGTATCCCCCAAAGGCTTTTTTGAAAGGAAAAAACAAAAATGAGTGATATTCTTCGCGTAGGCATTATAGGTTGCGGCGGCATCGCCAACGGCAAGCACATGCCCTCCCTTGCAAAGCTTAAGAATGTAAAAATGGTCGCATTTTGCGATATCGTTGAATCCAAGGCGCTTCGCGCGCGTGAAAAATTCGGCACACCCGACTGCGCCGTGTATACAGATTACAAGCAGCTGCTTGAGGATAAGTCTATCGACGTCGTGCACGTCCTCACCCCCAACCGCAGCCATAGCTTTATCACGGTGGATGCCCTTGAGGCCGGCAAGCATGTAATGTGCGAAAAGCCCATGGCCATCAACTCTGTTGAGGCTCAAAAGATGCTGGATGCGGCAAAGCGCACCGGCAAAAAGCTGACCATCGGTTACCAAAGCCGCCACCGCGCCGATGCAAGATACATCAAAAACGAGGCGGATGCCGGCACGTTTGGCGATATCTACTATGCCAAAGCTACGGCGCTTCGCCGCCGCGCCGTGCCCACATGGGGTGTGTTCCTTAACGAATACGAGCAGGGCGGCGGTCCGCTGATCGATATCGGCACACACGCGCTTGACCTTACCCTGTGGACGATGAACAATTATAAACCCAAATATTGCGTTGGTACTACCTATCACGCTCTCAACGATACAAAAGAGCAGGGCAATGCGTGGGGCAACTGGGATCCCGCAAAGTTCACGGTAGAGGATGCGGCATTCGGCTTTGTCGTTATGGAGAACGGCGCCACCATCAACCTTGAATCCTCCTGGGCGATCAACATGCTTGATACGCGCGAGGCCATAACCACCGTTTGCGGCACCAAGGCGGGCGCGGATATGCTGGACGGCGTGCGCATAAACGGCGTTCACCAAAACATCCAGTATGTAACAAAGCCCAATATGGATGCCAAGGGAGCGGCGTTCTTTGACGGAGTCAAGGGCGAGAGCCCCGCCGACCGCGAGGCAAGACTGTGGGTGGATGCTATTATAAACGATCACGATCCGCTCGTCCTGCCCGAGCAGGCAATAGTCGTTACCCGCATTCTTGAGGGCATATATACCTCCGCAAAGACAGGCGATATCTTTAGGTTTGACAATAAATAATGAAAAGGTCGTTGGCAACGGCTGAAATAAACAGAAGAAAGAGAGAAAATACCATGTGTGACAACGAAATACTTGAAGAATTAAAAGATCTTATAGACGGGCTTTCCGAACGTCTTGATGATCTCTGCGATTCGATAGAGGATACTGTAGAGGTTGCCGTCACGGATGCGGTGGAGGGTGCTGTTACGGATGCGGTGGAGGATGCCATGAGCAATATGTCCGCCGATGGGGCGGGTGCTGTCATGTACATCATTTCTCAGGACGGCAAGCGCCTTATGCCCTTTGGCAGCGCACAGGCGTTCCGCAGAAAAAAAGGCGAGGAGGCCTACTGCATTTCGGTCCAATACGGCAATATGAGCCAAACCGTGGGCACTTACGAGAACAAGGCGGCAGCTCTTGCCGAGATAAAGAACATAGCCGCGGCGCTTCGCGCCCGCGAGGATATTTACGAAATAAAATAAAAAAGGAGATCTGAGATCACCATGAAACTTAGTGTACTTGAAAATCTTTATGCCGGCAAAACGCTTGAGGAGTCGCTGTCGATAATCACGGGCCTCGGTGTGCACACCGTTGAGATGGGCGCGGGCGGATACCCGGGCAAGGCTCACTGCAACCCCGAGGAGCTGCTTGCCGACAGTGCAAAATTCAACGCCTTTGTTGACACGTTTAAAAAATTTGATGTTGAGATCTGCGCGCTTGCGGCGCACGGCAACCCTCTGCACCCCGACGAGGCGACTGCCGCGGCCTATGACCGCGACTTTAAAAACGCCGTTCTGCTTGCCGAAAAGCTGGGCATTGATACCATCGTGGGCTTTTCCGGCTGTCCCGGTGACAGTGACGGCTCAAAGTACCCCAACTGGGTCACCTGCCCGTGGCCGGAGGACTTTTTGCATATACTTGAATGGCAGTGGAGCGAAAAGCTTATTCCTTACTGGAAAAAGACTGCCGCGTTTGCCGAGGCACACGGCGTTAGCCACATAGCCTTTGAGATGCACCCCGGCTTTTGCGTGTATAATCCCGAGACCTGCCTGAAGCTCCGCTCCGAGGTCAGCCCGGTGCTTGGCGCAAACATGGACCCCTCCCAACTTATCTGGCAG
>CAYLLA010000088.1:0-2662 GCA_964384555.1 uncultured Ruminococcus sp.
TTCTTATTAACAGTCAATCGGTTATTATTCCCTTGTACAATGCTTCGCTTGCGAGGGCGTCCTTGCTTTGGCCGTGCAGTGAGAGCAGCATAAAGCGGCGGTATATCTCGTCGTTATCCAGCCCCTCGCGGTCAAGCCAAGTCACGGCTCCGCCCTCGCCGGTGGTCAGGCACTTAACGGCATGAAAGGAGAATGTGGTAAAATCGGCAAAGCCGCCGCTCATCCTGCCGCCGCGGGATGCGCCAAGCCCGTGCGCCGAGTCGGCAATGACTATCGGGCGGACCCAAAGCGCTTGCAGCTCTCCGCGGGGACGGTAGAGCGATTGTTTGCATTCAAGCGCGTCATATATCCGCCGATAATCGCAAAGCTTGCCGCCAAGATCGACCGGAATTATCGCCTTTGTGCGCTCGTTTATCGCCGCGGGGAGGGCATCATAGTCAAATTCAAAGCTGTCGGGGGCGCAATCAAGCATCACGATCTTTGCGCCGACATGCGCCACCACCTCGGCCGTTGCGGTGTAGGTGTAGGCGGGAACTATTACCTCGTCCCCCTCGCCGATGCCGAGCAGGCGCAGCGTCAGCTCCGCTGCCGCGGTCTGCGAGTTGAGGCAGGCAACGCGCGAGCGGCCCATATATTCGGCCAGCCGCGCCTCAAATCTTTTGGTGCGCTCGCCGGTGGTTATCCAGCCGGAACGCAGGGCCGCAACTACCTCCGCGATCTCACTCTCTGTGATGTCGGGGGGCGAAAAAGGGATATTTCTGATATTTTTTTCTTCCATTTCGGTTACTTTTGCTTTCTTTTTGTGCGCTGTGCGCGTGGTGCCCCCACCGTGACCGCACACACGCCGCCGCAGGGGGTGTTTTTGTTTTTCGGGATGCTGTTGCCATCAACGACCGCGGATGGCAGGCGATACTTTTGTCTTGCGGGCGGTGCGCTCCACCTCCCACTCGATGACGACAAAGGTCGCCACCACCATAAGCTCATACGGCACGGGCACGAACTCGCCGGGGTTAAAGCAGGACATTATAAACACGCCGAGATAGGATAATCCCATTGCCGCCGTGGCGGGCGTGAGATGCCGCAGCACCAGCCCCGCACGTGCCAGTGCCTGATATGCGTAGGCGAGAATGCCCACGCTGCCGAGACTGCCGATCAACTGCAACGGCAGTGAATGATACCAATAAAATGCGCCGGTCTTGGGTTGATAGATATCCGTGTTCCCGCGCGCGCCCAGCCCCGCGCCAAAGATGGGGTTCTTTTTAAATGCATCTATAGCGCGTATCATCAGCCGATAGCGCGGCTCGTTGGGAGAGATAAGCCCCGCACCGGTGCTTATGCTGTGCCAAAGCAGGGCGCAAAGCCCCGCCACGCCGAGCGCGGCAAAGCCGATGACCAGTGCAAGCACTTGGCGCCGACCGTGCTCCCGACCGGAGGTGGAGACTATATAAATGATCAAAAACGGCACCAGCACCGCCGCGGTAAGCACTCCGCCGCGCGAATCGGAGATGAAAAGGCATGCCAAAAATGCCGCTCCTGCAAGCAGGTGTCTGCGGTCACGCCGTGCAAAGTAAAAGGGGTAGGGGAGCGCAAACAGCAAAAATGTTGCAAAGTTATTGTGCTGTTGTATCTCCGGCAGGCGCCCTGTCTCTATTATCGGACCGATGCGGATCAAAATATTCCAAACTATCTCCGCACACACAAAAATGCCCATCATGTACATGATCTCGGCAAACTTGCGGCTGCGGTCAAACTCCGCAGTACGTTCCGCCTGCGGGCGCAGGAGAAGATACACCGCTACCATACCAACGCTCAGCGCAAGTGTGTAGTAAAGTGTGCCGGGCGCAAAATATTCCGCGGCGGGGATAGACCCCAGCCCGCCAAGCAGGACCGCCGTGCCCGCGGCAATAATGCCGGGCAGGGTCGCGCCTATCTTTATCGGCATGCGGTAGCGCACAAAATGGAACACCACCGCCGCCACGGCGGGAATGCCGAGCCACCAAAGGCGGGAAAAGACGGAAAACGAATTGTAGCAATCGCAGGCAAACACGCAAAGCACCAAAAACGGCGGCAGTACGGCCAAAATATCGTCGTGTATCACCAGCGTTGCGGAAATTATAAGAACGAATATTATCACGCCCGCGACCTGCGTGGGAGCCACGCGCGGGGCATCGTAGACCTCGGAGGGAGGTATCCCCAGCATGATCGATGCGGAGATAAAAATTACAGCTCCAAGGGTCGCCAGCAGGGCAAAATAACGCCCCGAAAGCAAAAAGCGCCGAATGCTTGGCAAAGCCGATCGAATGGACATGACCATGCGCCTTTCTTTTTTATTTATGTCGTTCATCATTTGGGGTTATGATAGTATGTGTTTATGGGTAATAAGAATAATGTTAAGGATCAAAAAAGGATATGCATCCCCGCGGAGAGGGGCATTTCGCACGCGAGCGCACCAAAGAACAGCCGCATATAAAATTGCCGCCGCTCGGATAAGTCTATACATGTCTATTGTATCATAAAACCTCGCCGTGTGCAATAGATTTTGAAAAAATTACGCTAAAAAGCGCAAAAGGAACATAAAAGCTCGCGCCGCTTCACTGCCTTCTCACATGAGCAGGCTTGGCGAGAGTTTGAGCTTTAGATTATAGACATGCAGAAAGCAAGG
>CAYLLA010000089.1:0-2468 GCA_964384555.1 uncultured Ruminococcus sp.
ACGAGATCGGTCTTGCCCGCAAGGACGGTGTGCCGATCAACGAGTCTGTTCAGCTGGAAATGAGCGCCGTTCGCGACGAGCTGGGTCTCACCCAGTACAAGTTCCCTTGGGAAGACTGATAAATCAGGCAAAACATATAATATTGCCCGAGACGGCTGTGGCCGTCTCGGGCAACTTTTATTTTCTTCAGATCAGCAAAAACTTAACGCCTATCGGGTCTGCCGCCGGGTCGGCGGGCATGGGAATGTTATTTCCCTCGGCAATGCTTGCCGCATCCCTGCCGTAGCGGCGGCCGATGCTCCAAAGGGTATCCTCCGCCGCAGGATAGCACACAACGAGATCCCCCTCGCGGGCAGGACGCGGGTCGCCTATCCGAACCTCGCACACGGGATCGATCTCGCCGCGCCCGCAATAGCGTGCCGCCAGCGCAAGCTCGCAATCAACGGCTATCCGCTCGCCGTCTACACGCGCGCGACAGGTCGGGCAGGAGATATCACACTCGGAATATCCGCCGCCGTATGCAATATCCACCGCCGCACCGTCGCCGGAAGTCTGCTCGGCGGTATATTTATAAGGTATCAGAGTCTCGACCGCCCGCACCTCGGCACCGTTATCCGCCAGCATGCGCACGCGAATGTCCCCCGAGAGTACTCGCCCCTCGCGCGTGCCGCCGGGCGTCGGCTCGGCATCCGCCCAAACGATGCGAATACCGCTGTCAAGCCCGTGCGCGGCAAGCTCCGCCGTGCCGGATATCGTTACATTTGAATTTATACTGCGCAGCGGCAGGGCGGGATAGATATCGCGGCGGGTGAGCGACGTCTCATTGGCCAGCGAATAGACATCCGCCGTGTATCGGCAGTCGCACGGCAGTAGCAGCTCCGCCGTCAGGATCAACCGCACGCCGATATCCACGCCGCCGTTATCCGTCACCTCCGCTGTGGTCGCGCCAACACTGCCCCACGCGCGGCAAAACGCACCGCGCGGCGGGACGGAATCAAAGCTCACCGTCTCACTAAACGGTATCCGCGCCGTTGCAAGGATCGGCCGCGCCCCCTCGGCCATGCGGCAATAAAGCAGGGATATGCAGATATTCCCCCGCACCGCAACGCCCTCCGGCATTACCGCCGATTCGCTTACAAATGGGCGTGCACGACATGTGATGACGCGCAACTCCCCATCGCCGCCGTCCTCCGGGGTGATCAGTTCACTGTATTCTATCGCATCGGTGGTACGGCGCAGGATCTGCGCACAGCGAACACTGCTCTCCCGCCGCCGAATGTCAGTCTCACCGCCGCCGGATCCACCGCCGCTATCGGAGGTCATCTCCACATCCATCGCACGCGAGGCCAACACCACCGCATCGGCGTTTAAACGCGCGCGCAAGGCTACCCGCCGCGGAGCTGTTACACGCGCCGTGGCAGATTCGCACACCACGTCGGCATAGGCCGTCAGATCCTCCGCCGCAAGTGCGGGATCGTTGTCCATTACAAGGTCAAATTCGTAATCCTGCGGCATCGCAATGCCGACTATACTGCCGTCTGCCCCCTCGTAGCAGAGCAAAAACTCCATGTTTCCCGCAAATTCGGCATGTCCTCCGCTTATGTAGTGCGCCGGCGGGGTCAGCGTTGTACTGACAGATAACACCCGCCGTATCTCCGGCTTGTATTCCGGCACCAAAAGCTCGCACGCCACATCCGCCGTCGCGGCTCTTGCCATCAGCGGCGATTGTATCCGCCCCGCCTCGCGCTGCCCGCGATCAAATCCATACAGATCCATTATTACCATCCCTCCAAGTTCGACCGATCAATTACTGATCATTACTAAATAGTATGTACACCTCCGCCGGCTTATGACTTACGGCGGAGGTGTATATGCAAAGAACCAAGTGCGAGTAATGTCAGCTGAAAAGAAAAATAAGGACTGTCGCATGTGCGACAGTCCTTTTTGACCGCCATAGGCAGGTCATTATGTTAATTGTAAATTACAATTAGTCGTTGACGCGCTTCTTGGAAGCAACAACAACACCGCAAGCTGCTACGAGAGCAAGAGTGCTGAGGAAAACAACTGCAACTGCGTTGTCACCGGTGGAGGGGTTAGCCTTCTTGGGGAGAACTTCAGTCTTAGTAGCCTGGCACTTTGTGCAGGTGTAGGTCTTTTCGCCTTCTTCGGTGGTGGTAGCCTCTTTGGTTACCTTACCCTCGTCCCAAGCGTGCTCGCAGGGAGCAACAACCTCTTCGGGAACAACGATGGTAGCGGTCTCGGTGTACTCAACCTTCTCATCGCCAACAACGAGCTTAACACCAACGGTGTACTTACCGGGAACTGCATCCTCAGCAAGCTTTACGGAGAAGCTGTAAACGTCGCCGTTAACAGCCTTTGCGCCGTCAGCTGCCCAAACGGCAGTACCTTCGGCGATGGGAGCAGCGATCATGCCGCCCTCAACGAGCCACTTACCGGCTTCGGCGAGA
>CAYLLA010000090.1:0-2358 GCA_964384555.1 uncultured Ruminococcus sp.
CCGTTCTTTTGCCTACAGCCATAAACAAATGCGATATTTTTTGAAGCGGGCGACCGCAGGTCGCCCCTACGGCGAAAAATACAGAACAAATTTATTCAATTTGAAATCCGCCTTGCGGATTTCTTCCTCGATCATCGCCGCAGGCGATGCATATGATCACGCGCGAAGTGCGTGCATATCATCAAGCGCCGCAGGTGCTTGTATATCACCCCCGCAAAGCACGGTGCTTTGCGCCTTTTCTATTATATCATTTTTTTCTGTGAATGTCAAAGGAATTCAGCGTTTTTTCTTGCATATTTCTTAATTATATGATATAATAATATAAATAAGAGAAAGCAGAGGTCTTCAATGGCATATTACGACGACATGAGTGAGGTCTGGGAGCTGGTGCGCGAGTCATTTCACGACAAGCTTTCCTCCGAAACTATAAATTTATGGTTCGGCAAGGTCGAGGTGGTCTCCTTTGTGGGGCGCGAGCTGACGCTGTCGATCCAATCGCCATTTAAGCGCGATGTAATTTTAAGCAGATACATAGACGATATAAGATCACGTTTTCAAAATATACTCGGCTTTGAGATAGATATACAGCTGATACTGGACGATCCCTACGCCAATAAAACGATAGAGGAAGTGCCGCAGCCGCAGCACTCGCCGGTAGGTCACATCGGCTCAACGATGCCGCCGTATAATTTTGAATATACGTTTGATAACTTTATGGTGGGCAACTCCAATAAATTTGCGCACGCGGCAGCAACGGCAGTCGCGGCCGCCCCCGCCATGAACTATAACCCGCTGTTTATTTACGGTCCCTCGGGACTGGGCAAAACTCACCTGCTGTACGCCATCACCAACGAGGTGAAAAAGAAAAATCCAGGCGCCGAGATAATCTATATCAAGGGCGAGGATTTTACAAACCAGATGATAGCCTCGATATCAAAGCAAAAGCCGGCGGAGTTTCGCAACAAGTACCGCTCCTGCGACATGCTGCTGATAGACGATATCCAGTTCATCGCGGGCAAGGAATCCACGCAGGAAGAGTTTTTCCATACCTTTAATGCACTCTACGAGGAGCATAAGCAGATAATCCTTACCTCCGACCGCCCGCCGCGCGAGATAAAAACACTTGAGGAGCGGCTTAAGACCCGCTTTGAGTGGGGTCTTTTGGCGGATATCCAGCCGCCGGATCTTGAGCTGCGCATAGCCATCATCAAAAACAAGGCAGATCAGGTCAATATCATACTGCCGGACGAGGTGCTGAACTTTCTTGCCGAAAACCTGCGCTCAAACGTGCGGCAGATAGAGGGAGCGATCAAAAAGCTCGGCGCGCTGGCGTTCATCTCCGGCAAGGAGATATCAATGGATATGGCGCGCGGCTGTATTGCGGAGCTGCTGGGCGGCGATGAGCCGGTAAGCGTGACGATAGATAAGATCTATGCCGCGGTGTTCCGCAAATACGGCATACCAAAGGAAGAGCTGCTGGGCACTCGCCGCACGCGCGATGTGGCACAGGCAAGGCATATCACGATATACATGATACGCAAGGTGACGGAAATGTCACTGCCGAATATAGGCCGCCTGTTTGGGCGGGATCATACCACCATAATGGCATCCTGCGAGGCGGTTGAAAAACGCTTGCGCACAGACGCCACGCTGGCATCGGATATAAACGCGATGCTCAAGGAGGTCGCCGGGGACGGCACAAAGCTCTCGGTGTGATGATTCGGGGTGTGGAAAACTTATGTCCCTCTCCACAGGCTCTCAACAGCCGCAATGTGGAAAATTCCGCACCCCGGGACATGTCCCTCATCCGGGGGACGGATGCGAGACATCTTCGCGTTTTTGGCGATATGAGGGCAAATAACGGCATTTTTGAGGCATGCGCGACGCACACCCCAAAACCACGCGTGCTTTTTTCCACAGTTCCCACAGGCCCTACTACTGTTACTACTGAAAATATGATTTAATTAATTAGGTTTTTTCGCGCGGGAATAAATTTTGCGGGACGCAATGGGTCTTTTGCGGCAGTATGCGGGACATACACCACGGTGGTGCGCCTAATAAGAGAACGGAATACGGTATAATGAAGATCTCCGCGCGGCGGAAATCCTCGTTTTCACCTCCTCATCCGTCAAGGATCATTGGAGACCCACAAAAACGACGTTTTTGCTTGCAAAACGGCGAGTCTCACTCGCCGAGTCGTTTTTGATGACTCGACCCGCAAAGCGGGGCGAGTCGCTTCTCACACATGAGAAGGCTTGGCAAGAATCACAGATTTAGTTTATAGACATATAGAAAGCAAGAGTTTACAATCCCTCAGGCGCAAGCGCCAGCTCCCTTTACACAAGGGAGCCTTGGCAA
>CAYLLA010000091.1:0-1919 GCA_964384555.1 uncultured Ruminococcus sp.
GAATTTCATTCGCCGAGTCGTTTTTGATGACTCGACCCGCAAAGCGGGGCGAGTCTCTTCCCCCCGGGGAAGGCTTGGCAAGAGTCTCTGCCTCACCTATAAACGTTTAGAAAGCAAGATTTGATAGGTGATAACGTTCCGCACCCAACTAAAAAGATAAAGAAAGTTACGAATCTGATATTCTACTCCATCGGGAGTGAATCTCGGGTTCGCATTCGCTCACCCGAGAATCAAAAAACTAAATGTTCCGATCCCAACTAAATTGACAAAGAAAGTTACGAATCTGATATTCTACACCATCGGGGAGTGAATCTCGGGTTCGCATTCGCTCACCCGAGGATCAAAAAACTAAATGTTCCGATCCCAACTAAAAAGATAAAGAAAGTTACGAATCTGATATTCTACACCATCGGGGTATGAAGTTCGGGTTCGCATTCGCTCACCCGAGACTTAAAAAAGGAGATAGATCATGAAGATAGTGTTTAATAGGCAGGAGATAATCAACTGCGTAAGTCCGCTGATGTGCGCCACGTCCGGCGCGCGGTCAACTATAGCGGCTGTGGAGGGTATTCTGTTTGAGGCTGAGGCACCCTCTGATGTAGTGCTGACGACATACGACCTTGAAAAGGGCGTGCGCACATCGATAGAGGCCAAGGTACTGGAGGGCGGCAGATGTGTTATAAACGCCCAAAAGTTTTTGCAGACCGTAAAGGTCATGAACGGCGATGAGATAACCCTTACCGTTGGCGATAAGCTTGCGGTGTCTATCACCAGCGGTAAGTCAAATTACCGTATGACCGCACTGCCCGCCGGGGATTTTCCTACCCTGCCGCCGCTTAAAACAGAATTGGGCTATACCGTGCCCTCGCGCACATTGCGAGAGGTGATAAATAAGGTCGGCTACGCCATGGCAGTGAATGACCAGAGGATAATATTCAACGGCACGTATTTCAGGATCAATGACGGCGAGCTGCTTGCCGTTGCCTGCGACAGCTTCAGAATGGCAAAGGTCGTGCGGCATATAGACCTCGGCCATATCGAGGGGGATGACTCGGCATTGCATTTTGCATTCGTTGTGCCGCAAAAAACGGTAAACGAGCTTTATCGTATGCTGCCGGATGACGACGTGAATATTACCGTTTATATGGGCCGTAAGCATATGGTGTACCTGATAGACGGGCTGATATTCTTTACAAGACTCATTGAGGGCGAATATATAGATTATGATAGGATAATCATTAAAAATCATCGTATCATCGTAAGATGCCCCCGCGAGGAGCTGATGATGGCGCTTGAAAAGGCCGCCATCGTTACAGAGGAAAAGATAATAGGCGCGGGCCGCGCGTATGTTAAGCTGACACTGGAGAGCGGAGTGCTTAAGGTTACTGCAGAGTCATCACTGGGATCGAGCTATGACGAGATCGCGGTGGAGCATGAGGGCGGCGATATCGTGATAGCGTTTAATAATAAGTACCTTATCGATTCGGTGAGATCCTGCACGAGCGATACCGTGGAGCTGCAGCTCTCAACACCGCTGACCAGCGTTAACGTTATGCCGGTGGTGGATGATATGGCGGATGAGGACGAGATCTACTTCCTCCTGCCGGTGAGAATGCAGAGCTGAGCGCTTCGCGCAGAGTGATGTGCACGCGGCATTTGCCGCGTGCGGTTGAGAAAGATCTCAGCAAGCGGAAATATTCCTCTCAAACTTAAGCGTTTTTAATGGCTATAGGCAAGAGTCCGTTCTTTTGCCTACAGCCGTAAACGATCGCGACATCCATCGTTGCGGGCGACCACAGGTCGCCCCTACGGCAAGTGGATATGATTTCACCTACAGACGGATAGAAAGCAATATTTGATAGGTGATAATGTTCCGCACCCAACTAAATTGACAAAGAAAGAAACGAATCTGATATTCC
>CAYLLA010000092.1:0-1868 GCA_964384555.1 uncultured Ruminococcus sp.
CAACTGATCGGCTTTAAGAGCGAGCTCAGCGAGTCCGCACACGAGGACAGCGAAAAGATATTTGAGGATGTAAACCCTCACGATATAGTAAAGTACGGCCTTATCCCCGAGCTTGTGGGACGCTTGCCGGTCATCGTACCGCTGACAAAGCTTGACCGTAACGCACTGGTCAGGATAATCAGCGAGCCGCGCAATGCTCTTATAAAGCAATACGCAAAGCTGTTTGAGCTTGACGGTATTAAGCTCGATTTTGCTCCCGGAGCTATTGAGGAGATAGCGCAAATGGCACTTGAACGCAATATAGGCGCTCGAGGCCTGCGTTCGATACTTGAATCCTTAATGACCGGGCTTATGTACGAGTTGCCATCACGTGATGATGTGGGCGGCGTGACCATTACTGCCGATTTTGTGCGCGGCAAGGGCGAAGCGGTACTGAAGCTAAAAAACAAGAAAACAGGGAAAAACAACAACTCCGACAGCGCCGAACCGAGCAACGACTCGGCGGCGACCGAAGAATGATAGCTGCTCATAGCGCACAGCATCCCCGACGTGACCGAAAGGTCAGCCGGGGATGCTGTGTTGTATATTTGTTTATTTCACTCTTCCCTGCTCAGTTATAAGCCGTCACAGCAATCATACCGCACCACCGCAGTGCCCTGCACCGCGCTCGCACGGCGTGGCGGGCGTTACCGGCGGATTGAATTCTGTCACCGGGAAGGACATGGAGCGAAAGATCGAGCATGGATTTTCCTCTTTTGGTGCCACGCATTCTTTATCGGGAACTGCGTATTCTGTCGCGCTTACAAGCAGCTGCGCCGGGCGCACGAGGCGAATGACCGAGAAGATGCCAACCGATACGGTAAGATATCTTGCATTTTCCGCATCGCGCGGAGATATCGAGCCCTCCATGCGTGCCGCGACCTGTGCGGGAATCTCACAGCAACAACAGCAGGGACTGCCCGGGGCGCGCTCAAACACGGCACTGCTCAAAATTATCGGGTCAACAGCCTCTACCACTGCCTCCGGCATATTTCTTACAGCCTCGCACTTTTCATCGGCGCGGCAAAGGTCATATGCATTGTCACCGGAACGGAATATGTTAACGTTGCTCTCGCCACCGTAAAGGACTACACGCTTATCAAGCACGGCGATGCCCTCGAATTCCTGCGGCTTACAGCCGCCGGTGCAGGCCTCAAAGGTTATCTTAACAAAAAATCTAATGTTTACGGTATAAAAACCGCGGTTAAAACGCACGGGATCTATCCCGATATATGTCCACGCAATGCTTGCATCCTTTGCGCGGATATTGCCGGTACGGTTTATGATGTCGCAACCGCAATCTGTAAGGGTGACGCGCACATTCTCGTAGCAGTCGCGATCGCGACAGCTGTCAAATATTCGCCCGGTCTCAATGCAGCAGGTCTCACGCCCTCCCCCGCCGCCTGAACAACCAAACCTGTTTTCAGCCATTTGTATTACCTCCGTATTTTGTTGAGCTGCAGCGGCGTACAACACCGCCCCTCAGTTACAGTGTATGCAAAAATACAGGATGTGACAATTATCTCGCACCAAACAAGGGTGCATCCGGCATGACAGAACTCATAGAACACAGTGAAAACGGGCAAGCGATGCGTGCTAATAAAATAGTTACTTTATTTTGCAAAAACGCGCCAGACCTGTTGAAAAGTACATCAAAGCTATGCTATAATGTGTGTACACACTAACACAGGCGGAGGTATAGCGGATGAAAAAGCTATTGTCCTGTGCGTTCAATATGGATAGCGGCTGCGTTGAGCTGAAGTTCAGCGATGGCGGTATGATCGCCATTAACTGCACCGCCGTGGAAAACGAAGTTGCCGACAATATGT
>CAYLLA010000093.1:0-1625 GCA_964384555.1 uncultured Ruminococcus sp.
CGCCCTCGCAATTTGCTCGGGCACCTCCCTCTCGGAGGGAGGCTTGGCGAGAATCAGCTCTTTTACCTATAACCGTAGACAATTGCGATATCATTTGATGCGGGCGACCACAGGTCGCCCCTGCTCTTCATTGCGCGTAGCGCACATCATTGCGCGTAGCGCACATCATTGCGCGTAGCGCACTTCATTGCGCGAAGCGCTCTTCATTGCGCGAAGCGCACTTCATTGTGCATCGCGGCACATCATTGCGCGCAGCGCAGCATCACTCGGCACGCAGTGCCGCACATCACGTCAATGCGGAAAAGCAAAATTCAGATCTTAAGCCCGTAGGTGCGGGCGAATCTTTCTACCTCGGCGGCGGTGGGGATGGCGGGGAGTGCGCCGGCGCGGCCCACCGTCATAGCTCCGACAAGGTTGGCATAGCGGCCGGAGTGCTCGATATCCCCCGTGCGGAGATACTCAAGTGTCAGCGCGGCGGAAAACGCATCGCCCGCCGCCGTGGTATCCACCGCCTTGACGTCATACGCGGGCAGGCACATGTAATACTTGCCGTCATAGATGTAACAGCCGCGGTTGCCGAGCTTTAGCACGTAGTAATGCGCATCCACCATCCGCGCAAGCGTGGTCACGGCACGCAGGCAGCTCTCGGGTGAGGTGGGCGCGATGCCGGTAAAGCACTCGCACTCGCTCTCGTTGGGTGAGAACACCTCAAGGCGGGGCAGGCGATCGAGCGGAAAGTCGGGGGAGGCGGGTCCGGCATCGATAAAAATCGGAATATCCCGCTCCGCGGCAAAGCGCGCGGCAAAGATGACCGCCTCAGCGGAGATCTCCAGCTGCAAAAAGAGGGCATCCGGGCGGCTGAGCATGGCGCTTTCGATATCATCGGCGTTGACGGCGGTGTTGGCGCCGGGGTAGACCATTATCCGGTTCTGCCCGGATGGCTCGACCATTATCGCCGCAAAACCGGTGGCGCGCTCCGGGTCGGTAACGATAAAGCGGGTGTCTATCCCCTCGCGCGTGTAGACCGAGCGCAGCTCCGTGCCGTGGCGATCGTTGCCAAGGCGGGTGCAAAAAACGCTGTCGCCGCCAAGACGAGCCACAGCCGCCGCCGCGTTGCCCCCCTTGCCGCCGGGGGAAAAGCGAAATGTGCCGTCACACGGCAGGGTCTCGCCCGCTGCAGGCACGCGCGGGGTGTTCATAACAAGATCCATATTTGCCGAGCTTACGGTGAGTATCCTTTTTTTCATCATCGATACGACCTCCTCGCGGGGCATTCCCCGCAAATTTTTTTCCTATTTATATTATAACGCATAAAGGGAGAAAATGCAAGAACGATCGGGATAAAATTTGGTGATATTGCGCAGTGATGCGCCGCACGATGTAAGGAGTGATATTTTGCGCTTCGCGCGAGTGATATGTTCCGCACAGCGGTTCGTGATGTGCATGCGGTTGTGGGACGATGGATGTAGATATTTTAAATGTCTATAGGCGAAAGATTCGATTCTTTTACCTATAGACATTTAACCATTACAAAAGGCATCGAACAATCCCTCCAAACTCGCGTCGCTCGGCTTCTCGCTGCGGCTCGGTCACGCTCGGGCTCTGACAGCCCACCGGGCTGTCAT
>CAYLLA010000094.1:0-1624 GCA_964384555.1 uncultured Ruminococcus sp.
TACAATCCCTCAGGCGCAAGCGCCAGCTCCCTTTACACAAGGGAGCCTTGGCGAGGGACCGTTCTTTCGCCTATAGACATTTAGGATATCTACATCCATAGTTTTCGGCAGGAGCAAGTCCCCGCCCTACGGAGTTTGTACGTAGACGTAAAAGATCGCGATATCCATCGTTGCGGGCGACCGCAGGTCGCCCCTACGGCAAAAAAACAGAACAAATTCATTCAATTTGAAATTCGCATGGCGAATTTCTTCCGAAACGCATGCGAAGCATGCATTTCACCCGCGCAGCAGATCTCACTTCGCGTGCAGTGCGGATTTCACTGTGCGAAGCGCCGCCCTACGGGGCATTTTTAAGTCCCCGCGGCGGCTGAAAAAGTATTGACATATCCCTGCGGGTATGGTACAATAAATGCGGCTCTTTGCGGGAGCGGGAGATGTTTTATCCTTTTTTACAGATACTATTTTACAATTTGAGGAGATGCAAATGAGAAACCTGACGATCAAGCGCGAGCGGAGCTTTGTGGCCTGTCTTATGAAGGTCAAGCTCTACATCGAGGACCCGACATCCGAGGAGATGGTGATAAACGGCGTGATCTGCCGCAAGCTCGGCGAGCTGAAAAACGGCGAGGAGCGCACTTTTGAGATCGGCGACGGCGCGGCGCGTGTGTTTGCGATAGCGGACGGTATGAGCAAAAACTACTGCAACGATCTTTATCAGCTGCCCGCGGGCACCGAGGATATACGCCTTTCGGGGCAGAACAAATTCAATCCCGCGTCCGGTAACGCCTTTAGGTTTGCCGACAACGACGGCGCGGAGGCGCTGGCGGGACGGCGGCGCGGTGTGCGCCGCGGCGCGTGGATACTCATCGGCGCGGTGGTTTTGGGCTTGATCATCGGGCTTTTGCCGACGATGGGCAGCCTTTTTGAAAAAGAGCCGCAGGCAAAGACCTTTTCCGACGGCGGGATGACGATAACCCTGACCGATGCGTTTGATAAATACCCGGCGGACGGCTTTGACGCGGCGTATGAATCCGGCGACGTGGTGGTGATGGCCTCAAAGGAGCTGTTTTCGGTCGCCGAGGGGCTGGGCGATTACACGGCCGAGGAGTATGCCAACGCGGTGATCGATATAAACGGCTTTGACAGGTCCTCCCTTGACACCACCGGCGGCACCGTGCGGTTCGGGTATGACTTTAAGGATACCTCCGCGGGGCATACATACCGCTATGCGTGCTACATCTATAAGACCGCCGATGCGTTTTGGATGCTGCAATTTGCCACTGTGGCGGAGGATGCCGAAAAATGGGCGCCGAGCATCGCCGAGTGGGCGGCATCGGTGAGATTTGATTGATCTGATATAATAATATATAATAGGAAGACTTGGGAACAGGTCTTCCTGTTTTTTGCTCCGTATGGCGTGGGCAGGCGCTTCGCGCAATGATGTGCGCTACGCGCAATTACGTAGGGCGGGGGACGGCTCGCCGAAAACGATGTAGATATTCTAAATGTCTATAGGCAAGAGATTGGACTCTTGCCAAGCCTCCCTCCGAAGGGAGGTGCCCGAGCAAATGCGAGGGCGGAAGGAGCCTGCGGAGCTAAATTATTCGCATTCGGTATAGAACAG